>CBFHTU010000004.1:94776-128308 GCA_965658825.1 Yoonia sp. | reverse complement strand
ATTTTTGGATTGTGAAATGAATTCCGTAGCTTACGCGGCCCGTCTTTCGGTAGCTCCTATGATGGACTGGACGGACCGTCATTGCCGGTATTTCCACAGGCAAATGTCGCGTCATGCCCTGCTCTATACCGAGATGGTCACAGCACCTGCGGTGATCCATGGCAATCGCGACCGGCTTTTGGGGTTTGATGCCGCAGAGCATCCGGTGGCTTTGCAATTGGGCGGCTCTGATCCGGTGCAATTGGCCGAGGCTGCGAAGATAGGCGCCGACTGCGGCTATGACGAGATCAATCTCAACTGCGGCTGCCCGTCCGACCGCGTGCAATCGGGGTCTTTCGGCGCGATTTTGATGGAGAACGCCCCGCTTGTTGCCGACTGCGTGGCCGCAATGCGCGCCGTGGTCGACGTGCCTGTGACCGTCAAGTGTCGCATCGGCGTGGATGATCAGGAGCCATCCGAGATTTTGCCCGATTTCATCGCGAGAGTAAGTGCGGCAGGGTGTGACCGCTTTACGATCCATGCGCGCAAAGCCTGGTTGCAGGGGCTTTCACCCAAAGAAAACCGCGACGTGCCGCCGCTCGATTACCTGCTGGTGCATGAGATGAAGGGCATGTTCCCGCATCTGCATCTGTCGGTAAACGGGGGCGTGACCACATTGGACGAAACCCTGCGCTTCTTGGAGAGCGGCCTTGACGGCGTGATGATCGGGCGGGCCGCCTATCATAGTCCTGCGGAGGTTCTGCTGGACGCGGATCGCCTGGTCTTCGGGGATGGCGAGACCCGCTCGGCCCATGAGATTGTGCATCTGATGATCCCCTATATTGCAAATCATGTCGCCAGTGGTGGCCGTTTGCACCAGATCACGCGCCACATGCTGGGTTTGTTTCAAGGCAAGATCGGCGCGCGGATGTGGCGGCGCTATTTGTCGGAGAATGCGCATCGCGATGGTGCCGATGAAACGACCGTGCTACAGGCATTGTCATATGTAATAGAGGCGGCAGCGTGATGGAGATGAGTTTGATACTGGCCATGGGCGCGATGCTCTTGGTGATCGGGGCCTTTGCCGGTGTGCTCGCGGGCCTTTTGGGCGTGGGCGGCGGAATCATCCTTGTGCCTGCATTTTTCTATGCGTTCCAAATGCTTGGCTATGACAGCCCGCAATTGATGCAGATGTGCCTGGGCACCTCGCTGGCCACAATCATCGTGACCTCGGTGCGCTCTGTGTTGGCGCATAACAAGAAGGGCGCGGTCGATTGGGGCATTTTGCGCGGTTGGGCGCCGGGTATCGCCATCGGGGCCGTGACCGGCTTTTTCATCGCGTCCTCGCTGCGCTCTACTGCGCTTCAGATGATTTTTGGCATATTGGCCATTATTGTGGGTCTCTACATGGCCTTCGGAAAATCCCACTGGCGCGTGGCAGAGGCGATGCCCTCGGGGCCTGCGCGCGTGATCCTGTCGCCGCTCTTGGGGTTCTTGTCGGTGCTGATGGGCATTGGCGGCGGTTCATTCGGGGTGCCGACGATGTCGCTCTACAATGTGCCTATTCACCGCGCCGTGGCCACAGCGGCGGGCTTTGGCGTAATCATCGCAGTCCCATCTGTGATCGGTTTTTTGACCGTTGATATGGCCGTCGCCCCGCCGTATTCTGTTGGTGCGGTCAATCTGATCGCTTTTGGTTTGGTCATCGCGATGACGCTTATCACCGCCCCTTGGGGAGCCGCTCTGGCTCACCGGATGGACCCGAAACCGTTGAAACGGGTGTTCGGCTTTTTCTTGATTTTGGTCGCACTCAATATGCTCAGAAAGGCAGTTGGTTGGTAAGATCTGGCTATGAGGTTCGCTCATATGACCCTACGGTTGCGCGCTGGGCCCATGCCGCGCGGCAAGTCGCACTTAGGTTAGACACATCAGAGCGGCGGCACGGTAAAACATGGTTTGTGGGCGTCGATGTTCTGCCCAATGCGCCTGACGGATCGATTGACGCCGTCGCGTGGCCTTATGCGCAAATGGCCCCGACATGGCACAAGGCGCAGGTATCGATCATTTATCCGCGCTATCCCCGGCGCGATGCCGACGAGAGCGACGCGGCGCATCTGTTTCGTCTCAAACGGGACGCCGCCCATATGGACGGGCTGCTACCTGAAGGCCCGAAAAAGCGGCGCCACCTGCGCGAGCCGCACGGGTTCATCATCGGTGTGTCGCTCAATGAGGCTCTGGCAAGCCCGCTTGTGGTCTGGGAAGGCAGTCATGTGATCATGCAGGCGGCCTTTGAAGCGGCTTTTGCGGGGATTGCGCCGCAAGACTATGGTGATGTGGATGTCACGGACGTCTATCAAGCTGCCCGCCGCGACGTTTTCGCGCGATGTGCGCGGATAGAAGTGCCCACGGTCGTTGGCGAGGCGGTGTTTTTGCATCGCCACCTGATCCACGGCGTTGCCCCTTGGGAGGGGACGGGCCCTGACGAAGGGCGGATGATTGCCTATTTCCGCCCCTTGATTGACCCTGCCGATTGGCTCGCGCCCTGAGCCTCCGGCGGGAGTTTAAGTGGACATGGAAAATCAGCGCCGATTGAAATCCGCCAGCGATTTGCCCGCCTCATCGACAAAAAGGCTGGGGAGGGTTTTGAGGTGCGTGATTTGGTCGACGCGCAATTCTGCAAAGTCGCGCGCCTTTTCGTTCCAGACCACGCAAGTCCAAAGCCGCCCCCAATAATCGAGCTGTAATGGCCGCACGGTGTGGTCGGTCTCGTTCATGGTCAGTTTGAGTTTTTGGCGTGCGCGGATCGCCTGACGGATCATCGGCAGATATTGGAATCCACGGGCGGCGTCGGCAAAGGGATAGATGGCAAACCCATACCCCGATGGCGCGCGGCTGCGGTCTTCGGGCATGACGGCATCGAGTTTGGCCGACAGCGTGCGGGCTGCATTGGATAGCTCCGAGTCGCCGTTTTGCCCGACCGCCAGCAACCCGATATGGAGCGCCTCGACCTCTGTCATCGTCAGGTTCAAGGGGGGCAGGGTGATCGCGGCTGTCACGCGGTAGCCGATCCCGCGCTCACCCTCGATCGGCACGCCGGACGCGGCCAGCGTGTCCATATCGCGGTAAATCGTGCGCAGCGAAACATCGGTGGCGGCGGCCAGATCGGCGGCTTTGTGCAGCGCGCCGTCGCGTAAATGCTGGATCAGGGCCATCAAACGGTCGGCGCGGCGCATGGGTGATTCCTTTGAATAGTCGATAACTTTGCCAGTTTTCTGACAGCTGACAGTTTTATGTCACAATAAACCGCATTTGCCTATCAAAATAGGTGGTTTTGCGCCTTCCATCGGCGCTGTTCTGGCCGTATTTGTGGGGCAAGAGTTTAACACGCCGCCACTGATGGTCGGTGATAAGGAGAATAGAAATGCTCAATAACATTGGTTTGCCCGGTCTTCTGTTGATTGCGGTTGTTGTCTTGGTCTTGTTTGGCCGTGGCAAGATTTCGTCGTTGATGGGTGAAGTCGGCAAAGGCATCACAGCCTTCAAAAAGGGTGTGGACGACGGCAAGGCCGAGCTCGAAGACAGCATGACGGCCACCAAAGACGTCACGCCCGAAGACGAAAAAGACAAAGCCTGATCCAACCCCTAACCCTGAGGGAATACGCTGATGTTTGGCCTAGGCTGGAGCGAAATGGTGCTGGTCGCCATTGTGGCCCTGATTGTGATCGGGCCGAAAGACTTGCCCGGAATGTTTCGCACGATGGGCGAATTCACCGGTAAGGCGCGCGGTATGGCCCGCGAGTTCAGCCGTGCGATGGAAGCAGCTGCTGATGAGAGCGGCGTGAAGGATGTTTCCAAGTCGTTGAAGGCCGCAGCCAACCCGCAGAAATTCGGCGTCGACAAGCTCCGCGAAGCCTCGGGCATGACCGTCGGCCCTGCGACCCGCGAGCTGACCGAAGAGCGCATGAAGGCCAAGGCCCAAGCCTCTGAAGCGATGGCCAAGGCTGCAACTGCACGCAAAGAGCGTGAAGCTGCCGCCGCCGCAGAGGCCGCGAAGCCTGCAGAAGCGCCAAAACCCGCTGCAAAGAAACCCGCCGCGAAAAAAGCTGCCGCAAAGCCAAAGGGTGACGCATGAGCGCACATGACGAATTGGAAGATAGCTCCGCACCGTTGATGGAGCATCTCACAGAGTTACGCTCGCGCCTGATCTATTCGGTCCTCGCCTTTATCGTGGGCATGATCATCTGTTTCATGGTATGGAATCCCGTCTTTAACTTCCTGACCGAACCGCTGTGCAACGCGCTTAATGACCGTGGGCAATCTTGCGATTTGCAGTTCATCGCGCTTGAAGAAGGCTTCTTTGTCGCGATTTCGATCTCGCTTTTGGGCGGGCTCGTTTTGGGCTTTCCGATTATCAGCTACCAGATGTGGCGCTTTGTGGCGCCTGGTCTGTACAAAAACGAGAAGGGCGCTTTTTTGCCTTTCCTTCTGGCCTCGCCCGTCATGTTTTTCCTTGGTGCGGCCTTTGCCTATTACGTCATCACGCCACTCGCGTTTAACTTCTTTCTCGGGTTCCAGCAGGAAAACGTTCTGACCTCGGATCAAGACGCCACGGCCGTTGCTGCGGGCATTATCTTCCAAGGTTCGGCAAAGGCGTATCTGTCGCTGACAATCAAATTCATCGTCGCATTCGGGCTGTGTTTCCAACTGCCTGTCTTGCTCACGCTGATGGGTAAGGCTGGACTGGTCTCGGCCAAGGGCCTGCGCGGCACGCGCAAGTTTGCGGTGGTGGGCATCCTGATTGTGGCCGCTTTGGCAACGCCGCCGGATGTGATCTCGCAGGTGATCCTGTTCACGGTGGTTTACGGTCTTTATGAAATTTCGATCCAGCTTGTGGCCCGTGTCGAGCGTCAGCGTGAAGCAAAGTTGCGCGCCGAAGGCCTGTGGGACGATGATATCCATGGCGATCTTGACGACGACGAGGAACCAAAGGCGTGACCGAGCTGGAGAGGATTGCAGCGGCGCTGGAGCGGATGAGCCCGGCCCCTGCCGCGGCCCCGGACTTTGCCGCGGCCTCTGCTTTCGTATGGCACGCGAACCCTGACCGGCTTGCCCCTGTGGCCCGCGTCAACCGCGTCGCGGTTGATTTGTTGGTGGGCATCGATCGCTCGCGTGACACGCTGATGGCCAATACCGTGCAATTTGCCAAAGGCCTATCCGCCAATAACGCCCTTTTGTGGGGTGCGCGTGGTATGGGAAAATCCAGCCTTGTCAAGGCGATACACGGTGAGGTTCATGCATCACATGAGGATCTGAAGATCGTTGAGGTGCAGCGTGAAGACTTGCCTAGCATTGGCCGTTGTCTGGAGATGCTCCGCAATCGGCCCGAGCGGTTTATTATGTTCTGTGATGACCTGTCTTTTGGTCACGACGACGCCCATTATAAATCGCTAAAGGCGGTTTTGGACGGCGGGATCGAAGGGCGGCCTGAGAATGTCGTGCTTTATGCAACCTCAAACCGCCGCCATTTGATGCCCCGCGACATGATCGAAAACGAGCGCTCGACGGCGATTTCGGCGGGGGAAGCGGTTGAGGAAAAGGTGTCTTTGTCGGACCGATTTGGTCTTTGGCTGGGGTTCTATGCCTGTGATCAGGACCAATATTTGGCGATGATCCGTGGGTATTGCGACGCCCACGGTGTCGCGATTGACGACGCGTCCTTGCGCGCAGAGGCCATCGAGTGGCAAGCCACGCGCGGGAGCCGGTCGGGCCGCGTTGCGTGGCAGTATTTCACAGATCTGGCAGGGCGCAGGGGCGTGCAGCTTTCCTGACGTCCCTGCGGCCGCTACTTATGGCAGGAAATCTGCCGGATCGACGGACGACAACCCGCGCCGCACTTCAAAGTGCAAAAAGCTCGGATCACCTGCGCGCACTTTGCCGAGCGACTGTCCTTTGCTGACAGAGGCACCTTTCGCGACGGTGACACCCTCAAGGTTGGTATAGACTGTCAGCAGTCCACCGTCGTGCTTGATCACCACAATCGCGGCACCGCTGGTGTCGGTCGTGACGGCAGCCACAGAGCCGCTGCCTGCGGCCTTGACGGTGGCCCCTGCGGGCGCGCCGATATCGATGCCCTCGTTACGGCCTGCCGCATAGGCGCGGATGATTGCGCCTTGCACAGGGTAGGCAAAGGTCGCGCTCGACGCTGCGGCGGGCTGTGCGGCGGGGGTCGGTGCCCCCAGATCTGGCGCTTTTGGCACTGATGCGGCGGGAACTGGCGCAGAGGGTTTTTCGTCGGGGAGCGGCGTGGCCGCACTTGGGGGCACGGGTGTTGTGCTGCCTGTCCCTGGTGCCGGTTGGGCAGGTTCTGGTGCAGGTGCGACGGCCGCGACAGGTGCCGGCGCTGGTGCGCTGTCGCCCGTTTGGGGCACGAGCAGGAACTGGCCTTCACGCACGGCGAGGTCGGCTCCGAGGCCATTCCATTCGGTGATGGCTTTAACAGGGACGTTATAAAGTCGGGCAATCGTAAAGACGGTTTCACCGCGCGCGACCTTATGCTGGATCGGTTCAGATCCGACACGGGTCGGGAAGGTCGCCATGGGCGCACCGGTCACAGGCGTCTGCGGCCCCGCGCGGTCAAGCGCCGTCGTGGCAATCGCTGCGACATCTAGCGGGGCGGTCGCTGGCTGGATCGGACCGGTTTGCGCCGCGCCTGTTGCCGGAGACGGTTCGGCCACCCGCTTGGGCAGGGCGATCAATTCGTCGCGGCGCAATTTCACATCGGCACCGATCCCGTTGTGCGTCGCCAGCTCTGCGGCATTCACCCCAAGGCGGGTCGCGATCTGTGTGATGGTGTCGTCTTTCTTGGCGACGACGACTTGGTAGTTGGGATAAGAGATCACACCGCGATCATCAGGGCGCGGGCGCGAGGGCATGTCGGCGACGGCTTGGCTGGTGTCGAACCCTTTGGCCACGTCGCGCATATCCAAATCAAACGGCTTATCGCAGGCAGTCAAAAGCCCGATTGCAGCGCCCGTGATCAACAGGTGTTTCATGCTCATCCTACTCGTCTCCTCATACCGCGGCGGCCCTTGTTCTTATGGGTTCTCGCCTTTGCAGTAGTTCTAATCCGTGCCGAGCCCTTCAAGCAAGGGCACAAAGCGCACAGCGCGCAACTCTTCGTAATCATAGCCGTTTTCGGTGCGGGTGACGCGGATCAGACTTTGCACCGCGTCCGATTGTCCGACGGGCAAAACCATGATCCCACCGACCCGCAATTGCGCCATCAATGGCCCGGGCGGGTCTTCGGAGGCGGCGGTCAGCAGGATCCGGTCAAAGGGGGCTTGTTCCGGATAGCCGTAGCTTCCGTCGGCGGTGAAGGCCGTGATATTCGTGATGTCCTGCGCCGAAAATATCGCTTGAGCTTCGGCCACGAGCCGCTTGTAGCGGTCAACCGTATAGACGCGCCGCGCAAGGTGGGACAGGATCGCCGCCTGATAGCCGGAGCCTGTGCCGATCTCCAGCACCTTGTCGCGCGGCTGCACGTTCAGCGCTTGGGTCATGATGCCAACGATAGACGGCTGGCTGATGGTCTGGCCGCAAGAAATCGGCAAGGGCATGTCTTCGTAGGCGCGCCCGGAAAAGATGCCTTTGACAAAAGCCGCGCGATCGACCCGCTCCATGGCGTTCAGAACACGGGTATCGGTCACGCCTTTGGAGCGCAGGGCGTAGAGGAATTGCATCTTGATTTCGGCAGAGGCGCTCACGTCTCTAACCCTTTGAGATCGCTCAAAGTATCATGGGCCGTGAGGTCCGCGCGCATCGGTGTGACCGAGGTATAACCGTCGAGGTTCGCTTGTGCGTCGCTCCCTTGGGCGGTTGTGCCATGCTGCGGCCCGCCGCGCACCCACATGAAGTCGCGACCCGTGGGAGAGGTGTCTGCCTGCACGGAGAAGTTCACGCCTTTGCGGCGGCCTTGGGTGACGACTTTGGTGCCTTTGACAGCGGCTGCGGGGACGGGCGGGAAGTTGACGTTATAGAAGATCGAATAGTCCGCATCCTGCTGCCAGATGCCCTGCGCCAAGAGTGCGCGCAGCACGCGCGGGGCATGCACTGCGGAGGCTGCAAACGGGTCTGCGAGGTCTTTGTTGTCGGGACCCATATACTGGCTGAGTGCCACGGCGGGGATCCCCTGCAACGCAGCTTCGATAGCGGCACCAATCGTGCCTGAATAGAGCGTGTTCTCGGCTGCATTATTGCCGCGATTGATCCCCGAGAGGAGCAGATCGGGGGGGCTGTCTTTCATCACATGATAGAGCCCCGCAAGCACGCAGTCGGCAGGTGAGCCTTCGGCGGCAAACCGCCGTTCGCCCAGTTGCGCGATCATCGTGGGGTGGGTGTAGCTGATGCAATGGCCGACACCGGATTGCTCGAAGGCGGGGGCGACGGTCCAAACCTCGCCGTCCGGTCCTGCGATCTCGGTGGCGATGGTGTGCAGGGTCTTGAGGCCAGGTGCATTAATGCCGTCGTCGTTGGTGATAAGAATGCGCATGAGACCCGCCTTTTGCTGTTGCATTACCCCTAATGCGGACAAGCGGTTGGGGCAAGCGTAGCCTGCGCGATTTGATGGTTTGGCAGGGCGCATGGGACAGGATTGCCCCGTTTTGCTCGCCAGTGCAGGAACCGTCCTCAGCAACCTGCGTGCCGTGCAATTTTTTGACGTTTTGACCGTTTGCGCCATGTGGCGTCGAAAACGAACCAGACGGGTGCAGGCCACTGTGGGGAGGATGACACAAGGTTTCAGGGAGTTGGGCGATGGGCCACACGAGCGCAGAGTTGATCGACTATAACCGTTATCCTGTCGCACAAGAGGGGGCCGCACGGGCGGCACTTCTGGCGCGGGTACGCGCGGATCTGGCGCGGGACGGATGCGCAGTGATCAAACAATTCTTGACCTCGCAGGGGATTGCCGCGCTCAGGGCCGAGGCGGATGGCGTGGCCGGCAACGGGCACCGCAGCTTTAACCGTACGAATGTCTACTTCACCAAAGACGATCCCTCTCTGCCTGCCGGTGATCCGCGCCGCCAGTTTTTTGATCGCTCCAATGCCTTTGTGCCCGCCGATAATTTTGCCAAGGACGGCCCGTTGCGGACCATTCATGACAGCGCTGGCTTTGACCGTTTTATTCAAGACTGCTTGGAAGAGAAAGATTTTTACCGTTATGCGGATCCGCTGGCGGATGTGATTGTCAACCTGGCCGAGGCGGGCAATGGTTTTCCTTGGCATTTTGATACCAACAACTTCACCGTGACCCTTGCGATCCAGAATGCCGAAGGCGGCGGGGCGTTCGAATATGCGCCACATATTCGCGAGGGTGATGAAAACTTTGCCGAGGTGTCTCGGGTTTTGGACGGCACGTCGGACAAGGTCAAAGTGCTGCACCTCGTACCCGGCGATTTGCAGATTTTCCGTGGCCGGTATTCGTTGCACCGCGTGGCGCCCCTCACGGGAGAAGTGCCGCGCTATGTCGCGATTTTCTCTTACGTGGGCGAACCTGACATGGTGGGCGCACCGGAGCGGACCATGCAGCTTTACGGGCGCACCTTGCCCATACACCACGAGCGGGCCGGCAAGCGGGCGGATTCCTATCTGGATTGAGTTTGGTGCGGGCTATTGCAGGCTGACGCCGTCGGGAAGAGTGTTGAGATGGTCCGTCGCTTTGTAGTGGCCAATCCATGACCGCAGTGCGGACGACAGATGCCGATATTGGGTATTTGCGGAAAAGACCTGAACCTCTGGCCCGTCGGTGAGAACGACATCGACGCTACCCCGATAGATGCAGACATTTACATAGGCGGCATTTAGAAACCTTTTGTGGTCTGCACTGCCGGTCAGAACCAAACAATCATCCGTAAACCCAATCGGGGCGACCGTTTGAAGCTGGCCCGAGAGACGCGGCAGGTTGCTGCCAAGGCGCTCGGAAAGAGCCTGTGCGACAGCCTGATCGCCGAGAACCGCCCCGTAATTATAGGTGCCGATGTATTGCGACAGGTGCCCCCAAGTCCCCTGCGTCCAGTTGATTTCCTCGTCCGCGATCGCTGGTGTGGACATCAAAAGGACTGCCGTCAAAGCCTTTAACAGAAGCGATTTGAGCGCGGGCAAATAGGCTCTGGCCCGAGATACGGCGATATTGCGTCCGCATGAGAAGGGGGGGGGAACCTTCATCTGTCTAGTCGGAATTGCGCGTCTCAAGGAACTGATGCGCCTGCTCAAGCGTCTCGACCAGCGCCACAAAGAAATGGCCGCTGGTGACGTCAACGAGCGTGTGCGGCTCAGCCGCCGGAATACGAATATCGAAGGGAAGATCGGGGATGGATTTCAGCTCGCGGTAGCTGGCCCCTGGTCCGTGTTTGATGACGCTGACGGCAGTGGCGTAGGCATGCACACGGGTCGCAAGTGCTGGATTCTCGCTTTCAATCAACAGCTTATACAGCTTTTTGTAGAATGGCCCGCGCTTGAAATGGTGCTGCATCCGCGCCTCGAATGCGGCGGCGAGTTCCACGCAGGCGGCTTCGATTTGCGCCGGTTTTGTTAAAGTTGCCGCCGATTTATGCGCCGTATCGAGAAGGTCTGTGATCGTCGCAGTCATGGGGTTTCCTTAGAAGAAGAGCAGGCCGAGCAGTCGCGCGGCCTCTGAGGTGGGCGAGGCCAGCGGGCTGCGATCTTCTCCGGGGAAGAAGCGCGCACGCGTGGCTGTCGGCATCGGATTTGGCGTGAGGATATGCACATGCGGCCCCGTTTTGGCGGATTCCGCTGCCCACGAGCGGGCGAGGGCAATTTGCGCTGCCTTCGTGGCACCATAGGCGCCAAAGAATTGCGCCCCGCCGCGTGGATCATCCATAAAGACAGCATGGCCGTTTTGCCCCAAAAGCGGGCCGACATAGCCGATCAGGCGCGCTGTGGCTTCGATGTTGATTGTGATCGATTTCGCGAGGTCCTTGGTGCCGATATGTCCAGCGGGGGCCAAGGGTGCTGCGTGAATTGCCGTGTGAATCCAAAGATCCAGACCGCCCCAGCGATCAAAAATGGACCGGCAAAGCTGCTGCATAGCCGCGTCGACGGTGATGTCCATGGGCGCGAGGGTGGCTTGGCCGCCTGCCGCCTTGATCTGGTCGTCGATCTCTTCGAGCGCGCCTGTGGTTTTGCCCACGGCGATAATGTGGTGCGTCGGGGCCAAGGCGACGGCCAGAGCCGCGCCCAATCCGCGAGATGCGCCAGTGATAAGTGCTGTTTTCATCGGACTACTCGGCGGCGACGTTGGGTTTGAACCCTTTTGCGATCATATCGGAAGGCTTCACCGGATATTCGCCAGAGAAACACGCGTCGCAGAAGGCAGGGGATTTGGCATTGCGGCCGTTTGCCTCGCCAGAGGCGCGATAGAGGCCGTCCAGCGAGATGAACTTGAGGCTGTCGACGCCAATGTTCACGCGCATTTCTTCCTCGGACATAGTCGCGGCCAGCAGTTTCTCACGCTCTGGCGTATCCACACCGTAAAAGCAGGGCCAGGCGGTGGGCGGAGAGGCGATGCGGAAGTGGACCTCGGCAGCACCCGCATCAAGGATCATTTCCTTGATCTTGCGGCTAGTGGTCCCGCGCACAACGCTGTCGTCCACAAGGATCACGCGTTTGCCTTTGATCAGCGCACGATTCACGTTGAGCTTAAGGCGCACACCCATGTTGCGGATCGATTCCGTGGGCTCGATGAAGGTCCGGCCCATGTATTGGTTGCGGATGATCCCCATAGCGTAGGGGATACCTGATTGCAGCGAATAGCCGATGGCCGCAGGTGTGCCGCTGTCAGGCACGGGGCAGACGAGATCAGCCTCGACGGGCGCCTCTTTCGCCAGCTCGCGGCCGATGTTCTCGCGGATTTCATAAACGGATTTGCCGCCCAAGATACTGTCAGGACGCGAGAAATAGACGTTCTCGAAGATGCAGAAACGCGATTTCGCAGGGCGGAAGGGGAAGTGGCTGGAGACACCCTCTGCGTTAATGACGACCATTTCGCCCGGTGCGATTTCGCGGACAAACTCGGCACCGATGATGTCGAGCGCGCAGGTTTCGGATGCCAAAGCATAGCCCTCACCGATCTTGCCAAGCACCAGCGGGCGCACGCCCAAAGGATCGCGGCAGCCGATCAGCTTCGTGCGGGTCATGGCGACAATCGAGAAGGCGCCTTCGACTTTGCGCAGGGCCTCTTCCATTCGGTCGGGGATATTCTGGCCCATGGAGCGCGCCATCAGGTGGATGATGCACTCGGAGTCAGAGGAGGATTGAAAGATCGAGCCGCGGTCGATGAGTTCACGGCGCAGGGCGTCGGCGTTGGTCAGGTTGCCATTGTGGGCAATGGCTGCACCTCCCATGGAGAATTCGCCAAAGAACGGCTGCACATCGCGCAGGGCGGTCTGACCCTTGGAACCTGCCGTCGAATAGCGCACATGCCCAATGCCGATGGTGCCTGGCAACGAGGCGATCATCGCAGGCGATGTAAAGTTGTCGCGCACAAGGCCCATGCGCCGTTGCTGGTTGAACCCGTTGACGGGGTCATGGGTGACAATGCCGCCAGCCTCTTGTCCACGGTGTTGCAGGGCATGAAGGCCCAAAGCTACGAAGTTTGCGGCATCGGTGACGCCGACAACGCCGAACACGCCACACTCCTCCCGCAGTTTGTCATCGTCAAAAGGATGGGCGGGGGGCATCTGATGGGACAAGGCGGGCAGCTCCGAATCCGAGGGGTGTCAGTTGCACCCCTCTTAAGGGGTCTTGCGCCAAGTGTCACCCAGCGAAAGACCTGTTGTAACAGAACAATGACGTAGGATGGGTTTTAACCCATCTTCCGTTTATTGCGCGGCGGCTCCACAGGTGCCGACCAATTGCTCGTATTGAGTTGTGATCCAGCCCAACGCCGCTTCGGGGTCGCGCTCTTCGATCTGGCCTGTCAGGCGGCTGAATACTTTTGCCGAACGGCTGTTCTCAACCATATCGACCTTCTGGGTGGACAGTACGGTTTGATAAACAAAGAAAGCAACGGCAACGAGCAGGATACCGCGTAGCACCCCGAACAAGAACCCGAACCCCTGATCCAGGCCACCCAGCGCCGAGCGTTGGACAAGGCTGGAAAACAGCGGCGTAAAGATCGAAACGACCACCAGCGCAATCGCAAACACAGCCGCAAAAGAGGCGATGATCGACAGCTCGCAGCTATCACCGATGAAGTCACCGATCACAGGCAGGCCACGTATAATCGGCTGCACGGAATCCGCAAAGATGAAGGCGAGGAGTGTTGCCCCGATCCACCCTGCAATCGCCATCGCCTCGCGCACAAACCCGCGGCTATAGGCCAGCAGTGCCGACACGACGATCACGGCGGCCACGACTCCGTCGATGATTGTGAAACCTTCCATGCACGTCTCTCACTTTTTACTTTTCGGGGCCACGATCCCCGAATGTTTCAGCCACAAACGTGGCCAAGTCTTGCGTAAATCGCAAGCTCAACCCCGCCACCGCGACCTTTTTGGTCTGTTGCGGTGTGATTGCGGACGTAAAACCAAGTTTTTGCGCTTCTTTCAATCTATTTTCGGTCTGAACGACGGGGCGGAGTGCGCCTGAGAGACTTATTTCGCCAAAAATGACGGCATCATGGGGTAAAGCGGCATCTTCGCGTGCAGAAACCAATGCGGCCGCGACCGCGAGATCGGCGGCTGGATCGTTGATCTTCATGCCGCCTGCGACATTGAGATAGACATCAAGCCCTGTGAACGGGACGCCGCAGCGCGATTCTAGCACGGCGAGGATCATGCCAAGCCTGCCGCCATCAAGCCCCACGACGGACCGTTTGGGCTGGCTATGCGGCGAGGGCGCAACCAGCGCCTGAATTTCGCACAGCATCGGGCGGGTGCCTTCTATTCCGGCAAAAACGACCGAACCGGGCGCGGGTTTGCCACGATCAGACAGGAACAGGGCCGAGGGGTTTTTGACCTCCGCCAACCCTTTGCCCGTCATCTCGAACACGCCAATCTCGTCAGCGGGCCCAAAGCGGTTTTTGACCGAGCGCAAGATGCGGAACTGGTGCCCGCGTTCGCCTTCAAAGTAGAGTACGGTGTCGACCATATGCTCGACGACCCGCGGCCCCGCGATAGAGCCGTCTTTGGTCACATGCCCGACCATGATCACAGAGATGCCGTTGGTCTTGGCAAAGGTGGTCAGTTCATGCGCCGAGGCGCGGACCTGAGAAACAGATCCGGGCGCAGAGTCGACATTATCCGCCCACATCGTCTGGATCGAATCGATGATCGCCAGATCGGGCTTTTCCGCCTCTAGCGTGGTCAGAATGTCGCGCAGGTTTGTCTCGGACGCGAGGCGCACGGGGCTTTGGGTCAGGCCAAGCCGCTCGGCGCGCATCTGGATCTGGCCTGCGGATTCCTCGCCAGAGATATAAATGACCTTGAGGCCGTTGCGCGCGAAGCGGGCAGCCGCTTGCAGCAGCAGCGTCGACTTCCCGATCCCCGGATCACCGCCCACCAGCAGGGCAGAGGCCTTGACCAAGCCGCCACCCAGCACGCGGTCAAGCTCGTCGACGCCAGACATTGTGCGCGGCGGTGGCGGTTCTTTGGAGGCCAGATCGGTCAGGGTCACACGCTTGCCGCGCATGCCGCCCAAGGATTTCTTCGCGGGGCCTGTGCCAAGCGGTTTATCCTCTTGGATCGAGTTCCACGCGTTGCACGCATCGCATTGCCCCGACCATTTGGTATGGGACGCGCCGCATTCATTGCAGGTAAAGATGTTTTGTTTTGCCATGTTCATGTTTTGCCCCATTAACCATTGTCTGGCAATGGGGAAATGTTAGGCGCTTCCGGCGGGCATATCTTTACGTGGAAAAAACCGTGGAGTGAGAGCGGAAATGGCAATGGAGGCAAGAATGCAGACGGTGAAAATGTAAAGACCCCATGCGGTTTCGAGTTTGCCGATCCCGACCCCTTTGGCGACGACGATATAAAGCGCGATGAGGAAGACGTCCGCCATCGCCAGCTTTCCCAACCAAGCCAGCACAGGAAGCAGTTTGTCGCTGAGCAGGTTGAAGTGAATAAGCGCCAGCCCGATGGTTTTGACGTAAGGCGCAAAAAGCGCGAAAATCGTGACGAGAAGTGCCAAGATTACATCGGAGCCCCAGAGGCTTTGCAGCCCTGAAATCACACTGATCTCGGAAAGCGAAAACAGCGGCAGCAGCCCCGCGCGCATCAGGGGGGCGAACCATGCAACTGGGAAACCTATGAGAAGGGCGAGATTTGCACCGATCAGAATTTTGCGCATCTTGGATGGCTCCGCCGCTGGTCTTTGCGCCAAAATGACGACGCTGTTGTCTATCAGGTTCCGGATTTGGCTCTGGTCAAGGCGGACGGCTCGGGGCTTACCCGCCCTTGGACCGCCTTGTGTAGCGGTTGCCGAGTGAGGTCAGGATTTCATAGCCGATCGTGCCTGCCGCTTGGGCCAACTGATCGACGGTTTGACGGGGGCCTAGCAGAGTAAGCGCATGGGGCTCCTCGGAGAGTTCTGTCACATCTACGGTGATCAGGTCCATCGAGACACGCCCAACAAGCGGGCAAGGCTCGTCGCCGTAATAGAAAGTGGCCTTGTCGGACATCGACCGCAGCAAACCGTCGGCATAGCCTGCGGCAACGGTTGCGATCTTGCTGGGCCGCTCTGCCTGCCATGCGTTGGCGTATCCCACGACCTCGCCTGCGTTCAGGTTGCGGATTTGGATCACGGGCAGGTCCATCTGCACGACGGTCTTGGCCTTAGCAAAAGGTTGGCCGCCGTAAAGCCCGATACCCGGGCGGGTCAAATCGAAATGGTAGTCCTTGCCCAACAAGATGCCGCCAGTCGCGGCAAGCGAGCGCGGCGTGCTGATCCCGTCGGTCATTTGATGGAAAACGTCCAATTGGTAGGCGTTCATCGGATGGTCCGGCTCGTCGGCGCAGGCAAGATGGCTCATCACAAGCGTCGGGCGTTGGGCAAGCGCGATTTCCGCGATGGCGCCCCATTCGTCCCATTCCATGCCCAGACGGTTCATGCCTGTATCAAGCTGGATCCCAAAGGTGCGGCCGGGCAGGGCCTCGAAATGCCGCGAGACCTGGTCAATCGAGTTGAGCATCGGCGTCAGGTCAAGATCGCCGATCATATCGGTATCACCGCGCATATGCCCGGACAGGATGTTAATCTGTGGGCCTTCGCCCAATGTCTGACGCAAGATCGCACCTTCTTCGGCGACGGCCACGAAGAACTTGCGCGCCCCTGCCTTGGCAAGCGCCTTGGCCACCCGACCAGCACCAAGGCCATAGCCATCCGCCTTAACCACCGCTGCGGTCTCGGATTTGCTCATTTTGTCCAACGCACGCCAGTTTGCGATAATGGCGTCGAGGTCGATTGTGATATGTCCAGTGCTCATGGCGTTCTTTTGTCAGGGGTTTTGTGTTGCGACAAGGGGGCAAAGTGGCTCTGCATTCCCCAATGAGGGTGATTGCGTAGATTTTCGCCCAGATTTACCCAGACGCCCGCAGCTTTGCCCTGCAAGGCGGCTGTCGCATGCTTTCTGGTCCCTTGCGTTAATATTCCTCGGAAGGGGTGCCTTGCCATGGTTGTGCGAGGTTGCCGAAGCGGGTGAATTGACCCTCGAACGACAGGCCAACGGTGCCGATGGGGCCGTGGCGTTGCTTGCCGATGACGACCTCGGCTTTTCCGTGCAGGCGTTCCATTTCATCCTGCCAAGCTGCCATTTTGTCGTGCTCGTGATCGCCGGGCTTTTCGCGCTCTTTGTAGTATTCCTCGCGGTACACGAACATCACGACGTCGGCGTCTTGCTCAATGGAGCCCGATTCACGCAGGTCGGAGAGTTGCGGGCGTTTGTCTTCGCGGTTTTCAACCTGACGCGAAAGCTGTGACAGGGCGATGACGGGGATTTGCAATTCCTTGGCAATCGCCTTGAGGCCCATCGTGATCTCGGAGATTTCATTCACGCGGTTCTCGGACCGGCCCGTGCCGCGCACAAGCTGCAAGTAGTCCACGACCAGCACGTCAAGCCCGTGCGTGCGTTTGAGGCGGCGGGCGCGGGCGGCGAGTTGGGAAATCGGCAGGGCGGGGGTGTCGTCGATGAACAGCGGGCAGGATTCGAGGGTCTTGGCTGCCTCGACAAAACGGCGGAACTCGGCCTCGGTCATGTCACCGGAACGGATCTGGTGCGAGTTGACCTCGGAGGCCTCTGACAGAATACGCGCGGCCAGCTGTTCGGCGGACATCTCAAGCGAGTAGAAGCCCACGACGCCACCATTCACGGCCCCCTCGGTCCCGTCAGTCAGGGTGCCTTTGCGGTAAGCCTTGGCGACGTTATAGGCGATGTTGGTCGCAAGCGAGGTTTTCCCCATCGACGGACGCCCCGCAAGAATCAGAAGGTCGGATTTGTGCAGGCCGCCCAGTTTCTTGTCGAGATCGACAAGCCCTGTGGAGATGCCAGACAGCCCACCGTCACGCTGATAGGCGGCGTTGGTCACATTCACGGCCTCGGTCACGGCCTTGAGGAAGGATTGGAACCCTGTCTCGGACGAGCCTTGCTCGGCCAAGCGGTAAAGCTCTTGCTCGGCCTCGACAATTTGCTCGCGCGGCTCTGACAGCACATCCATCTTGGCGGCTTTGTCCGCGATATTGCGGCCGACTTGGATCAGCTCGCGCCGTGTCGCCAGATCATAGATCATTTGGGCATAGTCGCGCGCGGCAAAGGCTGAAATTGCAGCCCCTGCAAGGCGGGCGAGATAGGCGGGGCCGCCTAATTCCTTCAGACCCTCATCGTCTTCAAGGAATGTCTTGAGCGTCACAGGCGAGGCCAGCGCGTTTTTGGCGATGCGGGTCGCTGCGGTCTCGAAAATGCGGGCATGCACGGGGTCGTAAAAATGCTTTGGCCCGACGATCGAGGCGATGCGGTCGAAGATATCGTTATTGGTCAGGATCGCGCCAAGCAGTTGCTGCTCGGCCTCGATGGAATGCGGCATAGTGTCGATGGAGGCCTCGGCCACGCCGGTTGCATTAAATGTTGTGACTTCGTTCATTGCTTCACCCCGGATCGACCAAACCTTGCTTGGGGTCTCTTACAAAACGAGACGGGTCCGCGCAAATTGTATGTTTTGTGGATAACTTGGAGCCTAGCAGATATGGGGGCGCGTGGCTAGGAATGCGCTATATGATGTGGCAGTAGGGTTAACCTTGCCACATCATTTATATTTTTCCCCGCAAGGTTACTTTGCGCGCGCCGCCGACCAAGCAGCAGGATCGCGCAAGTAGGATTCGACTTCCTCCAAGGTCGCAGAATCGTAGGACTTGCGCGCCTTGGCCTCCTCAAGGACGTCCCACCATGTGCACAGATGCAAAAGTTGCACGCCGTGGTCGGACAACGTCTTTTCGACGCCTTCAAAGATGCCGTAGTAGAAGATGACGGCAGTCGCCGCACATGTGGCACCAGTTTCCCGGATCGCGTCCACGAATGACAGCTTGGAGCCGCCATCGGTGGTCAGGTCTTCGACGAGCAGCACGCGCTGGCCTTCTGTCATCACGCCCTCGATGCGGGCATTGCGCCCGTAACCTTTGGGCTTTTTGCGCACGTAGCTCATCGGCAGCGCCATCCGCTCGGCCACGAGAGCGGCAAAGGGGATGCCAGCGGTCTCGCCGCCAGCGATATTGTCAAAGGCCTCAAAGCCCGCTTCACGCATAATCGTGACGGTGAGGAAATCCATCAAGGTGGAGCGGATGCGCGGAAAGGAGATCAGCTTGCGGCAATCCACGTAAGTCGGGGCCTGCTTGCCAGAGGCATGTGTGAACGGCTCTATTGCATTGAACGTGATTGCGCCGATTTCCAAGAGCATCCCTGCGGTCAGCCGTGCGATTTCGTCTTTGGTCGGATAGGTCGAGGGGATCATGTCGGGCGCTTTCGTTTAGTTAACTTTGACGGACCAATGCAGGTCGAATCCGGGATCGAACACAGTGACAGGACCGTCTGCAGTGTCGATTTTGTCAGGGTAGGTGACGGGATCGCCCTTGGTCAGGGTGATCGTCGCCTCATTGGGTTCCAAACCATAAAAGCGAGGCCCGTTGAGCGAGGTGAAAGCCTCCAGCTTGGACAATGCGCCTGCAGCGTCGAAAACTTCGGCAAGGCAGGACATGGTGTTTGGCGCGGTAAAGCAGCCCGCACAGCCGCAAGCCATCAGCTTGTTGGGGTCTGTATGCGGCGCGCTATCGGTGCCAAGGAAGAAGCGTTTGTCACCAGAGACTGCCGCTTGCACGAGCGCCACGCGGTGGATTTCGCGTTTGGCCACGGGCAGGCAATAGTAATGCGGCTTGATTCCGCCCGCGAGGATATGGTTGCGGTTGATAATCAAGTGATGCGTCGTGATCGTGGCGGCAAGGTTCTTATGGGTGTCGCGCACATAGTCGACCGCGTCCTGCGTCGTCACATGCTCCATCACGATGCGCAGATCGGGCACACGCTTGCGCAGGGGCTTGAGCACCTTGTCGATAAACACGGCCTCACGGTCGAAAATGTCGACATCGGCATTGGTGACTTCGCCGTGCACGCAAAGCGGCATGCCGATCTCGGCCATTTTCTCAAGCACGGGGCGCACTTTTTCAAAGTCGCGCACGCCGGAGGCGGAATTTGTAGTGGCCCCAGCGGGATAGAGCTTTACCGCGGTCGCGATACCTGCGGCATGGGCGGCGGCCACATCCTCCGGATCGGTTGCCTCGGTGAGGTAAAGCGTCATGAGCGGCTTAAACGCGGAGCCAGCGGGCAGGGCGGCCATGATCCGGTCGCGATAGGCCGCTGCATGGGCTGTGGTCACAACCGGCGGCACCAGATTTGGCATAATGATCGCGCGGCCAAAGTGGCGGGCTGTTTCAGGCAGGACGGCCTGCAGCATTGCCCCGTCGCGCAGGTGCAAATGCCAGTCGTCCGGTTGGCGGATCGTCACAGATGTTGTATTCTTCATTGTCATGTTGCCCGATTACACGTTTGTCGCGCCGCTGACTAGATACGGATTATTCGTTGTTGCACAGGTTTTCTTCACGCCTGATACAGCTTGTGACACATTTTATACTTGGAGACAGACAATGCTTGGATTTTTGGTTGCCATTGCCGCAGGTTTTGCGACTCCATATCTGGAGGGTCCTGTGGCCCGCCCATTGGTCAAACAGATGGAAAAACACATCACGCTTGAGGCCTCCGAGACGCGCTTGGTCGCGTTTATCGTGGCGATGCTCGCGGCGGGTGTGGCGAGTGCATTGCTACACAGCGGGATGACGTTTTGGGTGATCCTTGGTGGCGCGCTGGGCTATTTCGGCGCCCGATTGCTGGTCGCATTGCGCGAAATCATGGACGCACGGCGCGACTCTTAAGCGCCATGCGTGCCATGCAATGCCGCAATGCGGAAATGTATGTTTCTGCGGCGCAGCATTTGCGCTATCCACCTCCATCCGGGGATCACCCGAAATTGAGGTAAATAACATGGCATACGTCACAGACACACATATCGTTGCACCCGTGCAGAGCGTCTTTTCCAAAGCCGCGAAAGCAATCGGTGCATTTTTCGTCAAATTGGCAGAAGCCAATGGCCGCGCAAGGATCATCGCAGTCCTGAACAACAAGACCGATCGTGAACTGGCCGACATCGGAATCGCGCGCAAAGACATCGTGCGTCACGTTTTCCGCGATAAGATGTACATCTAAGCATCTGCTTTAAAATGAAAAAGCCGCGCTGATTTTGAATTGGCGCGGCCTTTTGTTGTCTTGGCTGACCGATCAAGCGGCTGAGTATTTCACAGGTTTGCTGGGAGTGTGCCCTTCGCTCTCCAGTTCTGCGAGCTTTTTGGCGAAAAAGGCATCATCTCCGCCGCGCAGCACATAGGCGCAGACATTCGCCGCCATGACAGGATGCGAGCGCTTTATCATCTGTATGTAAAGCACGCGCAAATAGGGCGGATAATCGCGGCGGGCGCGCATTGCATCGTGGAACTCTTCTTCGGTCAGTGACTTGTTCATCGCTTGCACGATCAGGTCGTGATGCACGCCCATCGCATCAAGAACCGCGTCGGGACGGTTGCCCAAGCCTGTGCCGCGTAACGGTGTCATATTGGCACGGGTAAACATTGCGGCATGGATCGCGTCGAGCCGTTGCAGCGGATCAAAGATGATGTAGGCGTGGTTGACTGCGTCGATCATATCAGGCGCATAACCGTAGCGGTCGGTGAAGTTCAGGCGGCGCTGGGAGGCATAGCGCGTGTCCCAGCCCGCGATGCGCGGATCAAGCGTGGCTTGGGGCCGGAGCGCGAGCACCGTGCATCCGGGGGCCGCGACACTATAGGCCGCAGCAGCGTAACCACCGCCATGCACCCCGTGAAAAAGCACATTGTCGAAATCTTCGAAAAAGCCGTCGTCGATCAGGCGGTCGAAATAGCGGTAAATCGCTGGATCGCGATACCAGCTATCGCCTTCGCTAATGATCGCGAGATGCGACCAGCCTTCGTGTTTTGCGTAGTGAAAACCGCGCGGCTCGGCATTTTTGTTGAACTTCTGGATCGCTTCCATGCTCTCGAAGGTCACAAGCAGGTTCGGGCCTGCGTCCAGAAAGGCCGCGTAGTGATCTTTGCCAAGAGGTTCGAAATAGCCCAGATCGTCGGCAATCTCTTCAAGGCGGGCAAGCCAGTCGTCCGGCGCAAGCCTCGTCATTTCAGCCTCAAAACTCAGGCGCATATCTTTCATCACTGCTCTCCGATCCGGTAAATGCCGGTTGCTCTTTGAGGTTAACTGGCAGGCCATTGTGTCAAAAATGGGTAACTGGCCTGCCCGTTTTGAGGAAATTACACGTCAGAAGAACGCTTGCAAACCCGTTTGGGCGCGCCCGAGGATCAGGGCGTGCACGTCATGGGTGCCCTCATAGGTGTTGACGGTCTCAAGGTTCACCATATGCCGCATGATCTGGAAATCTTCGGAAATCCCGTTGCCGCCGTGCATATCGCGTGACATCCGCGCCACGTCCAAAGCCTTGCCGCAGTTGTTGCGTTTCATCATCGAGATCATTTCAGGCGCCGCTTTGCCGGCGTCCATCAATCGCCCGACCTGAAGCGAGCCTTGCAGGCCCAGCGTGATTTCGGTTTGCATATCTGCCAGTTTCTTTTGGAACAGCTGGGTTTGGGCCAGCGGCTTGCCGAACTGCTTGCGATCAAGTCCGTATTGCAGTGCCGCGTGCCAGCACGCCTCTGCCGCGCCCATCACACCCCAAGAGATCCCAAAGCGCGCGCGGTTCAGACAGCCGAACGGCCCTTTGAGGCCTTCAACGTTGGGCAGCAGGGCCTCCTCGGAGACCTCGACATCCTTCATCACGATCTCGCCCGTGATGGAGGCGCGCAGCGATAGCTTACCGCCGATTTTCGGGGCAGAGAGGCCCGTCATGCCCTTTTCAAGGATAAATCCACGGATTTTGCCGCCGTGCGCCTCGGATTTGGCCCAGACCACAAAAACGTCGGCGATCGGCGCGTTGGAGATCCACATTTTGGAGCCGGAGAGGCGGTAGCCTGTCCCGGTTTTCTTGGCCACGGTCTTCATCCCGCCCGGATCGGAGCCCGCGTCGGGCTCTGTCAGGCCAAAACAACCGATCAGCGTGCCAGCGGCCAGACCGGGCAGGTATTTCTGGCGCTGCTCTTCCGATCCGTAGGCATGGATCGGATACATCACCAAGGACGACTGGACCGACATCATCGACCGATAGCCCGAATCTACACGCTCGATCTCGCGCGCAACAAGGCCGTAGGTGACGTATGTCGTGCCAAGCCCGCCGTATTCCTCGGGGATCGTCAGGCCCAGCAGGCCCGCATCGCCCATGCTTTTGAAAATCTCGGGCGCTGTGACCTCGTCGCGGTAGGCGCGTGTCACGCCCGGTTGCAGTTCGCTTTGCGCATAGGCATTGGCCGCATCACGCAGCATGCGCTCATCTTCGGAGAGTTGATCCTCAAGCCGGAAGGGGTCTTTCCAATCGAAAGCGTTCAGATCGGGGCCGAAGCCCTTGGTGTCATGCGATGCGTTGCTCATGGCGATATCCTTTTCGTTTGTCCGCACGATAGGCGGGGCGCAGGGCAGGGGCAATGTCTTGTGTGCGCTAACAGGCGCAAGTTTCGGGTCGGCATTGTCGCAGCGCTCCTGTAGGGAGGGGCAAATGCATCGGCACAGGCCTTGAGGGTTGGACCATATGCTTTCACTTGGAGATCGCAGCGACATGAGAGATGCGCTTGAGATTGCGCTGGCGTGGCATGAGGCGGGCCGCAAGATCGCAATCGCCACGGTTGTCGAGACATGGGGCTCAGCGCCGCGCCCTGTCGGCAGCCGGATGGTCATCGACGCGCAGGGCGAGATGGAAGGCTCAGTTTCGGGAGGCTGTGTTGAAGGAGCCGTCGTGCTGGAGGCCTTAGAGGTGATCGTGACAGGTGAGGCGCGGTTGCTTGATTACGGCGTGAGCGACGATGACGCCTTTGCCGTGGGGCTGGCTTGTGGTGGGCGGATCCGCGTTTTGGTGGAAGTGATCCCGACAGAGATACTGCGCGCTCTCAATGCCGCCAAGGCGGCGCGGGCGCCTGTGGCCTATGTCGCGGACCTCAAGACTGCGGCGCGGCATTTGGCAGGCGTCGCGGATTACCCCGAAAGGTTCAGAGCCGACCGCTCTGGTGTCGAGGCGGACGGGCGGACTTTTGTGGTGGTCCAAAACCCCGGCCTACGCATGGTAATCGTGGGGGCGGTGCATATCGCGCAAGCCTTGGTGCGCATGGCGCGCGACTGCGGCTACGTGCCCATCGTCGTCGATCCGCGTAGCGGCTTTGCCAGCGCGGCGCGGTTTCCCGAAACCCAGATGATGCAGGACTGGCCCGATGAGGCACTGGACGAGATTGGCCTTGATGCGCGGACTTGTGTGGTGACACTGAGCCATGACCCAAAAATAGATGATCCCGCGCTCATGGCGGCCCTGCGGTCGGATGTATTTTATATCGGCGCGCTGGGCTCTGCGCGGACCCATACCAAGCGCTTGGAGCGCCTTGCTGCGGCCGGATTTGATGCCGCGCAGATCGGGCGGGTACGCGGGCCGGTTGGCCTGCCGCTTGGGGGGCGGCATCCGGCGGAAATCGCGGTGAGTATCATGGCGCAGGTGACGCAGGTGCTACGGGCAAATGCATCATGAACGCCCTGATCGCCGCACTTCTCGCCATTGGTGGGCCAGTGTGCAAAACTGCCGCGAGGGCGCTGGAAACAGAACGCGCGGCTTTCGATTTGCATCTGCGCGGCGCAGGACTGGGCGTGCAGGACGCGCAAACCTTGGGCGAGGGGCTGCAAGGCCTGTCAGCGTCGGGCAGAGTTTTTCTGCGGTCTTTCAGCGCCAGCTACTATCCTGATTTGGGGGACGCAGGTGCCGTCGTGCTCGCACAGGCGCTGCCTGTGACGGTTACGGAGGTGGGGCTTGTCGGCTCTGCCATCGGGGACGCGGGCGCCGCCGCGATTTTGGATTGGGTCGGCAGCGCCCTGATGGTGGTTGTTGAGTGCAGCCCAACAAGCTTATGCCGCGAAAACGCCAGACCCGAAGGATTGAAAACCTTGCCCCTCACGCATCACAAACAAGGCGCTGATCCCGTTTGCGCGCGCAAAAGCGCGCCCTGCCTCCTGTCCCATGACCATGAGAGCCGTGGCCATGGCATCCGCCTGCGCGCAGTTCTGCATGATGACAGTGACCGATGCGGGTGCGGTTACGAGCGGTGCGCCGCGCCGCGGGTCTATCGTATGGCTCAGCCGGTGGCCTTTGACTTCGACAAAGTGCCTGTAGTCCCCTGATGTGGCAATCGCGCGATCTTCCACAGTGGTCACACATAGGGGGGCACGATCAGGCGCATCCGGTGTCTCGATCGCGACAGCCCACGGGGTCCCGTCCGCTTGTGTGCCAACAGCCCTGACCTCGCCGTCAATGGCGCAAAGCGCGTGGCGGACCCCGAAACGGCCCGCAATCGCCGCGAGCCTGTCAACACCGTAGCCTTTCGCGATCCCAGAGAGGTCCAGTGCCAGTGGGGCGGATTTTCTGGCGCGTAGATTGTCCTCGTCCAGCCTCAGCGCTTCGGTGGCAGAAATGCGGCTTGCGTTGCTTGCCGCGCGAATGGCCGTCAGGTCGATCTGGCCTGCGCCAAAGCCCCAAGCCCGCACGGCGCTGCCGACATTCATTTCAAAGGCGCCCTGCGTCGCCTTGCTCAGGGCAAGGCCGGTTTTCAACACATGGATCAGGTGGTCGGGCAGGGTGACCCAATCGCCAACTGGTGCTGCATTCAAGCGCATCAGGTCGCTGGCATCAGACCATGTCGACATCTGGGTATCGACGTCCTGCACAGCTTGTTGCAGGGCGGCTTGCAGGGCGGGCGTTTCTTGGGCGTCGGGTCCGTCAATAATGACAGACCAGCGGGTGCCCATCGTGGCACCGGCAAGCTGCGTATGGTTGGTGTCAGTAGACATCTTCGACATAGCGGCCTTCTGACTTGAGGTTTGTGACGGACAGGCGGAGTGGCGAGAGGATGTCGGCCAAGGCCGCGCGCACCCCGTCACTCATGTCGCGCCCGCCGCAGACCATGATCTTGGCCCCGCTTGCGATCAGGTCCTGAACGGTCCGGGCGTCGCGGCGCAAAGCGTCCTGCACATAGTGCCGCTCGCCGCTGCGCGAAAAGGCTGTGCGCAATCCAGCGAGGTGTCCGCGATTGGTCCATTGCGCCAGTTCTTCGCCGTAGAAAAGGTCGGTATCAGGGTGGCGTGCCCCGAACCAGAGGTGGACGGGGCGGCGGTCGCCTTGCGCGCGGATGAATCCTGCCAGAGGCCCGATCCCTGTGCCCGCACCGATCAGAATGAGTGGCGCACGGGTGCGGTCGGCTCTGAAGACGGGGTTCGGGCGCACAAAGGCTTGCACAGATTGACCCACTTGCAAGTTAATGAGTTGCCCCGAACACAAACCGCCCTGATGTTTGCGGATCGCAATTTCGATAAAGCCGTCCGCATTGCAAGACGCCAGCGAATAAAAACGCGGAATGGTTGACCCCTCAGGCACGATCCCAAGAAGGTCTCCGGCCTGAAACTTTCCGAAACCGCGCCCTGTCACCCGTTGCCATATACCCGCCTGCGGCAGAGCAAAGCGCAAGATCGCGGCAGGAGCTTGCACCGCTTCGCCGTATTCGCGCCGCGACACCAGTGTCATGGGCAGGGATCGCGGCGCCACGGGGCGATGGGTCAGTGTGAGCGGCAGGTCGAGGGAGGCACCCAGTGCGCGCCCCCAACGTGCAAAATCCTGATCGGATTGGCGGTCGACTTCGCCCAAGGGCAGCAAAAGCGACCAGCCATTTGCGCGGGCGGCGGCCTCGAAGTCTTTGGCATAGGCACAAAACGCCGGAAAGCTGCGGTCGCCGAAGCCGAGCACCGCAAGCGGCACGGTCGGTTTTGCAGCCGCAAGGCGGGCCAAAGCGCCGTTTGCACAGGTCGGCGCCGTGCCGTCGCCCCATGTTGCAGTCATAACGATGATCCGCTGCGCGCCAGTGTAGGTTTGCGGGGCAAATCCTGACAGCGGCGCCATATAGACAGATTGCCCGGCCGACTGGAGGTCTTTGGCGAGCGTTGTGGCAAAGCCCCAAGTGCTGCCCCCCTCGGAGCCGACCAGTATCACCGTTTCGGCACGGCTGGCTGTGGCCATCCCTTGCAGGCGCGGACGGTTGCGTCGTCCCCGTAGCCAGCTCAATGTGCCTGTCACGGTCAGCACGGGCACGGACAGAACGCTCACCCCAAGGATCAGCCCCCAAAGGGCTGCACCTTGGCCTGTATGGAGCAGATAGACCCAATCAAAGAGGGTGGTCCAAATCCCCGCAGTCTCCCAAACGAGCAATGTGCCATTGCCCTGATCGATAAATCCCGCACCTGTCGCAGTGGTCAGTGTATAGACGTCGCTCGCATCTCCCGCTGCGGGGAATGTGAGGTCGCGCAGATCGGCCACGGCGGTTGTCTGGAGCGTTTCAATTGCCGAAACGGCCATACCGGTGTCGCCGCTGACGTGCGCGGGAAACATCGGAGCGGCCGTATCGCTGGGCAGCAGATCAAAGGTGGAGGCCGCCATCCAAAGCGCCGTGATTGCGGATAGCGCCAGAAAGGGCAGCCCAATCCGTGCAATTACAGTATGCAAGCGTCCGGCACTTGGTCCGTTTTGCTTGGCGAACCATTTGCGCCAGCCGCCAACGCGTCGCACAACGAGCAACGCCCCCGAGATGGTAAGCACAAGCATCGCGCCCGCAGCACTTGCCATCACGATCCGGCCCGTGTCATCCAGAAACAACGCGCGGTGAAAATTCACCAACCACCGCTCGACCTGCGACGGGTCAGCGCTGCCCGCATCCCTGCCTGTGACAGGATCGAATACCGCCGAGCCGGGGGCGTCGCCTTCGAACCACCAGACGGTGATTTTGCCGGAGGGCGCGCGCTTGATCTGTTCGACACCCGGATGTGCGTCACGTACCATCGCGGCCAGCGCTGCAACTGATTGATCCTGTGAGGCGGCAGGTGCCGTCACACGCTCAAGGGCGGGGAACACGGACAAGGCCGCGCCGCTCAGCGATAGGATAATCAACAGGATGCTTGCAAAAAGCGCGGGCCAGCGATGGAGTTGACGGATCATAGGAACACCTGCACTTAAAAGTCGTAGCGGAAGCTGGAAACGTAGCGTCGGCCTTTGGTGGCCACGCCCGCACCTGCGGTTGTCAGCGGCACGGCGACTTCGTTGGGGCTGTCGCGCATGTCCTCAACGCTCGCATCGATGTGTAAGGTATAGCCCGCGTCGAACAAGGCATCCGACAGCTCCATCGAGAGATTAAGGGTTCTGCCCGATCCCACACTTGCGCCCGTGATGCCGTTGACTTGCCCCGCATTGCCGCCAGTAAACCCTGTCCAATCAGTCAGGTGCTTGTAATATTTCGATTTTCCACCCGCCATCCAAAGGCTGCCCGCATAGGCGCCCGCAGGATCTTTGACGTATATCGCCAGATAGGCACCCTGACCGCCATAGCTGTTGAGTTGGGTTGTCAGATTGACTGTTTTTGCCTGAGCCAAAGCAGGCAGTGTCATTGCGGTCGAAAGCACGAGGGCCGCAAGAAGAGAGGTCTTTTTCATCGCATATCTCCGAGAGTTGAATGTCGCAGGCGTCAGTTCGATTTGACTTGCGGGGTCGTGCCGGTCACGAAAAGCCCGTTGTCGGGCGGGGTTACAGAGCCTGCTGGCGCTGGGCTCATCGCGGCACCTAGGCATGGGCCTTTTTCGTCGTCGTCTTCGCCGTGATCATCGTCGTCGCAGTATGCGTTATCATCGTCGCGCTCATCGTCGTCATCGTCGTCGTGATCATCATCCTCGTCATCGTTGTCGTCATCGTCATCATCGCTCGCAAGAATAAGCCAGTCGCTGACTTGCGCGCCGTTTTGAAGGTGCAGCAGTGACGCTTCGGTCGCCGCTTGCGATGTTGTGGCTGTTACAAATGGGTTTGCCACAGGTAGGGCGACCGCATCGTTGCCAAGCAAAACGGTTGTGCCTAGCGCTGTGGCCATGAGGGATAGAGCAAGAGAAAATTTCATTTTCGGGGTCCTTTCAGGCAGAGTGATTTTGGCTTACGGAGGGCCGTAAGTGGTTCATTTCAATGATGTGCGTGTGCCTAGTCTTCGTGATCGTCGTGATCGTCGTATTCGTATTCAATTTCCAGAATGGCGAGCGTGCCGGGTTGAATTTTCACCTCGATCTCGCGCCCCTGTGCATCGGTGCCGTAAAGCTCGTAACACCCGTCATCGATCTTGATCCGCCGGACCGCCCATTCATTCGTGATCGCGAGTTGCATGACGGCGTCGCGTGGCTGCCATTGGGTCATGGGCACGGCACATTCCACTTCGGCCTTTGCCATGCCTGCGCACAGGAGGCTTACAAAGAAGAGAGGGGCGGCAATTGGTTTCATGGGCGAGGCTCCGGTTCTTGTGTTCATGGTCGTCTTATGCAGGGCGAAACTGACAGCATCCTGAAGCAAAATAAAAAAGTGCTTCAGGATGCTGTCAGCTTCGTCCGATAGACGCCACAAGAAGAAGCGGTCATAGTGACGACACGACAAGGACCCCCATGCGCATTCTTTTGATTGAAGACGATAAAGTTATTGGCTCCGCCATCCGCGAGCAGCTTGAAAGTGACGGCCATTCGGTGGATTGGGCGATGCGGCTTGATGCAGCGGAAGATGCCTGCGCGGGGGCTCGCTTTGACCTGCTTTTGCTGGACCTGATGTTGCCCGATGGCCGCGGCATTCCGTTTTTAAAGGCGCTGCGCCGCGCGGGCAGCAAGGTGCCTGTCATGATCCTGACGGCGCTTGATCAAATTTCCGACCGGATTGAAGGGCTGAATGCGGGCGCGGATGATTATCTCGTGAAACCATTTGACCTCAGCGAACTGTCAGCGCGGATCGGGGCGGTCGCAAGGCGCTATACAGGTAACCCGAATCCTGTTCTGTCGCTCCAAGGGCTGACGATTGATATGGCGGCGCGTCATGTGACGCGCGCTGGCAAGGCCATTGCATTGACCGCGCGCGAGTGGGTCTTATTCGAGGCCTTTGTCCAAAGCCCCGCGCAGCTGATCTCAAAGGCGCAATTGGAAGAGCGGCTTTATTCGTTCGACAGCGAGGTCGAGAGCAATGCCATCGAGGTGCATATCAGCAGGCTGCGTAAAAAGCTGGGTGCGGCAGTGATCACGACAGAGCGCGGCCTTGGGTATCGGTTGGGGCAGGCATGACCGCGCCGCGATCGATCAAGTTTCGTTCGGCCCTTGCGCTGTCGGTCCTTGTGACCGCGATGTGGCTTGTGACGGCGGCGGTGACGTCGCGGCTTTTGTCCGACGAGATGGACGAAGTCTTTGATGCGGCGCTGCAAGAGACCGGACAGCGGATCCTGGAACTGGCGGTCATTGATGTCTTGAGCCGCGAGGAGGTCGGGTTGACGCAACATATCATGGCCTTGGATGAACATGAGGAATATTTCACCTATTTGGTGCGGGATAATCTGGGGCGGATTTTGCTCTCGTCGCATCGCGCCGAACCTGCGCAATTTCCGGACTTTGCCCGGACCGGTTTTCACCAGTCAGATGCGTTCCGGTTTTATCAGGAAACGGCGGTTAGCGGCACGATCAACCTGATCATCGCCGAGCCGCTCTCGCACCGCCAAAGCGTGTCGCGCGAGCTTGCGATGGGATTGGGGTTGCCGCTGCTTTTTGTCATTCCGCTCAGTATTCTCGGCATCATTTATAGTCTGGGGTTCGGGTTGCGTCCTTTGGGGCAGTTACGCAGCCATTTGGCGCGGCGTGACGCAAATGATCTGGCACCCTTGCCGACCGATGGCATTCCGGCAGAGCTGCACCCAATTGCCAGCACGATGAATGCGCTGTTTCAACGGCTTCACGCGGCGTTTGACGCTGAACGGAGCTTTGCCTCAAATGCGGCACATGAATTGCGCACGCCCTTGGCAGGGGCCATCGCGCAGGTGCAACGCCTGCGCCAACAGACGACCGAGCCGGAAACCGCCCGACGGGCGCAGGAGGTTGAAGTGACACTCAAACGCCTGACGCGGCTTTCCGAACGGTTGATGCAACTGGCCCGCGCGGAAGGGGCGCAATTCACCGCAGCCCCGCCACATGACCTGCGCATCGTGCTGCGACTGGTTGTTGATGATCTGACGCAGGCGGATCGCGAGCGGATCGACCTGACGTTGCCGCTCACGCAAGTGCTGTCCGAAGTGGAGCCGGATGCTATCGCGATTGTTGCCCGCAATCTGATCGAAAACGCCCTGCGACACGGCAGTGACGGTCCGGTCCAAGTCACCGTGACCGACGATGGCTGGTTGCATGTCAAAAATGATTGCGCTGCCGTTCCCGCTGAGACCCTCAGCGGGTTGTCGGCACGCTTTGTGCGGGGCGATCATTCAGGCCAAGGGAGTGGCCTTGGGCTGGCAATCGTGCAAAAGATCGCCGAGCGGACCGCTTGCACGCTGAAATTCACCTCACCTCTTGCGGGCCAAGCGCGCGGCTTTCATGCTGCGATCCAATTTGGCCACAAAGTAACCCAATCACGACGGAGCCCCCAATGACCCAGACTTACGAATCCGCGCATGAAGAAATCCATTACATCAACCGTGCCGGCTGGCTGCGCGCCGCCGTTTTGGGAGCCAACGACGGGATTGTGTCGGTCTCCTCACTGATCGTCGGTGTTGCAGCCGCCGACCCCAACCCTCCGGCCATCTTGGTGGCGGGCGCTGCGGGCCTTGCGGCGGGGGCGATGTCGATGGCTGCGGGCGAATATGTCTCGGTCAGCTCTCAATCCGATGTCGAGCGCGCTGATATCGCCCGCGAAAAGCAGGCGCTGATCGACACTCCGGAAGCGGAAGAGGCGGAACTTGCGTCGATTTATGAGGCGCGCGGGCTCTCGGTGGAAACCGCAGCACTGGTTGCGCGGGAACTGACCGTCAAGGATGCGCTGGGCGCACATGTGCGCGACGAGCTGGGCCTGTCTGAGGTGCATGCGGCCAATCCGCTGCAAGCCGCCCTCGCGTCGGGGCTGACGTTTACAGGGGCAGCAGCATTGCCCGTTGCGGCGGCTATTTTGGCGCCAACTGGTCAAATTATTCCGACGGTGGTGATTTCAACCCTCATCTGCCTTGCAGCGCTGGGTGCGTTGGGTGCCCATGTCGGTGGCGCGCCAAAACCGCGTGCAACGGCCCGCGTCTTGTTTTGGGGCGCCGCCGCTATGGCGGTCACTGCAGGGGTCGGTCATCTGTTCGGGGTGAACGTTTAAAGCGCGCACCCGTCCAAGCGCACAAAGGCCCCGCAGATGCAGGGCCTTTGTTGACGTTCATCGCAGTGCTTACTTCGGAAGCGGGCCGATCAGCATGACCATTTGGCGGCCTTCCATTTTCGGGAAGTTCTCGACCTTGCCAGCTTCTTTAGTGTCCTCGGCCACACGCTCTAGCAGCGCACGTCCCAATTCCTGGTGAGCCATTTCGCGGCCACGGAAACGCAGTGTGATCTTCACCTTGTCACCGTTTTCCAAGAACTTGAACACGCTCCGCATCTTTACCTCATAGTCGTTGCTATCGGTGTTGGGGCGGAACTTGATCTCTTTGATCTCGATGATCTTTTGCTTCTTACGAGCCTCAGCCTCTTTCTTCTGAGTCTCGTATTTGAATTTGCCATAGTCCATAATTTTACAGACGGGCGGGTTCGCATTTGGCGAAATCTCGACGAGGTCGAGCCCCGCTTCCTCTGCCATTTCCATGGCTCGGTCTGGCGTGACCACGCCTACGTTCTCGCCGTCAGCCCCGATCAGGCGGATATCTGACCCGCGAATACGTTCGTTGATGCGGGGGCCGGTGTCGCGCTGTGGTGGCGCGTTATGAGGTCTGCGTCCTATGATCTTTATCCTTTTGTCGTTCTAAGGGTGCGAAGCCTAAGGTAAACTTCACAGGCGAGGCATACAACCCGCAAAAAAGCCTATTATGGCCCGAATTTCCCCGTAAAACACCGCTTCCCCTTGATGCGGAGTTCTGACATATGGGCGATAAGGCTCACTGGGGGCCGTCATGAGACTAAATTGGAGGGACATGACCAATGAGAGCGATCATTATTCTTATCGTTGCGGCGATTCTTGGCTTTTTCGGCTATCAATATGCTGCAAATGGCAAAGGCCCATCGGCTGTGATTGCAATGCTGACAGGCGCTGAAGCTGAGGCCGAAGCCGCTGCCGCTGAAGCTGCCGCTGCTGCCGAGGCCGCCGCTGCCGAAGCTGCTGCTGCCGAAGCTGCTGCCGCCGAGGCCGCTGCTGCCGAAGCTGCTGCCGCCGAAGCGGCCGCCGCCGAAGCCGCCGCTGCCGAAGCTGCTGCCGCCGAAGCCGCTGCTGCTGTAGAAGCTGCTGCCGCCGACGCAACTGATGCCGTTGCCGATGCTGTGGAAACAGCGACAGACGCGGTTGAAGACACAGCTGCTGCCGCTGCTGACGAGGCTGCTGCTGCCGCCGAAGCACTTGCTGCAGAAGTTGCCGCTGCGGAAGCCGCTGCCGCTGAAGAAGCCGCCGCCGCTGCGGAAGCCGCTGCCGCTGCGGAAGCCGCTGCCGCTGCGGAAGCCGCTGCTGCCGCCGAAGCCGCTGCCGCTGAAGAAGCCGCCGCCGCAGAAGCTGCCGAAGCTGCTGCCGCAGAAGCACCAGCCGCTGAAGGCATGGCCGCATTGCTGACACCTGAAGGCTTTGATGCCGATAAAGTTGCTGAGATGATCAACAACTCCGAGCTGTCTGCTGTTCAGAAGACAGTTCTGACCGGCGCTGTTGAAGCGGTCAAAGAGAACCCGGCTTTGCTT
>CBFHTU010000004.1:78683-94677 GCA_965658825.1 Yoonia sp. | reverse complement strand
TACGCAACGCTGACACGTCTGAAAGAAGCACTGGGCATGTAGGCCCGCGCTACTGCCGGCAAACAAAGGGCCGCGTCATCACTGACGCGGCCCATTTTCTTTGCGTTATCGGTCGTTTAACCGACGAAAGCTTTCTCGATCACAAACTGTCCCGGCTGGGAATTGGCCCCTTCGTGCAGGCCTGCTTTTTCCATGAGCGCCTTGATATCGAGGTTGAAGGCAAGGCTGCCGCAGACCATCGCGCGGTCGGTCTCGGGGTTGAGCGCAGGCACGCCCAGATCGGTGAACAGCGCGCCATTCTCGATCAGTGTCGTGATGCGACCCATCTTGGGCGATTTTTCGCGGGTGGTCGTCGGGTAGTAGCGGATCTTGGCGAGGTTCTCAGTTCCCAAAAGTTCGATCATCATCTCGTCGTGCTTAAGGTTTTCGATCAAGTCGCGCCCGTAAGTCAGATCTGCCACATCACGGCAGGTGTGGGTGACGATGACCTCGTCGTATTTCTCGTAAGTGTCGGGTTCGCGCAGCAAGGACGCGAATGGCGCAAAGCCTGTGCCCGTCGAGAAGAAATAGAGCCGCTTTCCCGGCAAAAGCGCGTCGTGCACGAGGGTGCCGACAGGTTTTGGCTTGAGGATGATCTCGTCGCCGACCTTCAGGTGCTGCAATTTGGAGGTCAGCGGCCCGTTTTGCACTTTGATCGAATAGAACTCCAATTCCTCGTCCCATGACGGGGAGGCGATGGAATAGGCGCGCAGCAAGGGGCGCTGTTTGCCAGTTTTGGGGTCAGGGTCGCCCATCAGGCCGATCATCACAAACTCGCCCGAGCGGAACCGCAAGGAGGCCGGCCGCGTCACCCGAAAGCTGAACAGGGTGTCGGTGTAATGGGTCACGGCGGTCACGGTCTGCGCGTCGGGCAGGGCGGGCACTTTGGCGGCTGTTTCGATATTCACTGGTTTTTGCTCTGTCATAATTCCATCGGCGACCCTGATAGGGGCCGCCCTCCGTTTAGTCTTTGATCTGTGTCAGGGGAAGCCTTAGCCGCGAAGTCGTGCCTGATAGTTGTGCGATTGCCAGTTTGCGCGGGCGAGCCATTGCTCCTCGGGCTGGCGGGCGGCGAGGGCCTCAATGATTTCAACCTCGTCAAAGCCGGACCTGCGCGCCATCGCATATTGATCTGCGAGCACATGGCCGCGCGCGCGCAATCGGCCCGTAAACCCTGCGCGGCGCAGCATCGCGGCAAGGGTAAAGCCGCGCCCATCGGCTGAACCTGGGAAATCGATGCAGATCATCGGCGCGCTGATGTGTTTATCCAGCGCATCAGGTGCTGTGTCCGAGGACAGATCAACCGCGCAGGCGCAATCGTTGGCTGGGCTGGTGTCAGCGGCACGGTATCCATGCGCCCAATCGTCGGCGGCAAAGCCTGTATCGGTGACAATCACGTTCATGCGGCGACTCCTTGTTTGACGATCTTGCCGTCCTGAAAATGAATACCGCATTCGGTCTTACCCAGACCTTTCCAGCGGCCCGCCCGCGGGTCTTCGTGCGCGCCCACACGGGTCGTGCAGGGCATGCAGCCGATGGACGGATAGCCTTTGGCGACCAGAGGGTGACGCGGCAGCTTGTGGTTGGTCATATAGCTGGCCAGATCGTCGCGGGTCCAGTTGGCCAGCGGGTTGATCTTGATCTTGCGGGCGTCTTTTTCATAGAACGCAATATCCGCGCGGCTGCCCGATTGGAACCGCTTGCGCCCCGTGACCCAGCCGCCGAAATCAGCGAGCGCATCTTCCAAGGGCTTCACCTTGCGCAGGTGGCAGCAGGCGTCGGTGTCGGCTTGATGCAGCAGGCCATCGACGTCGTTTTCGAGGATTGCGTCGCGGTTCGGCGTAATCACGCGGATATCTGTGAGGCCAAACTTTTGTGCGACAGTCCTTTGATATTGCAGGGTTTCGTCAAACAGCATTTCCGTGTCGAGAAAGATCACAGGCGCGTTTTTGTTGATCTGTGAGACCATGTGCAACAACACGACGCTTTCGGCGCCAAAGCTGGAGACAACGGCCACGGGGCCGATATGCAGATCGTCCAAAGCGTGGCGCAAAATGGTTTGCGGGTCGGATTTGCGGTGCAAGAGATTGCGGCGTTCGGCGAGTTCTTTAAGCGGCATTTTGAGCGGCCTTTTCTGGGTAGAGAATGTCTTTGAAGGGTGCCGCACCAAGGCGGCGATACGCTTGCAGGAAGGTTTCTTCTTTAGACATTCGCAGGTCGAGGTAACCCAAGACCAAGCGTTCGATTGCAGGCACAATCTCGTCCGCGCCAAAGCCCGGGCCAGCGCGCGTCCCGATTGTTGTGGTTTCCGTGCCGTCGCCACCAAGCGTGATCTGGTAGTTCTCGACGCCAGCGCGGTCGAGCCCGAGGATACCGATGTGGCCCACGTGGTGGTGACCGCAGGCGTTGATGCAGCCCGAAATTTTGACCTTCAGCGGGCCGATTTCATGCTCCAGTTTGAGCGCGTCAAAACGGGTGGCGATTTCTTGGGCGACGGGGATCGAGCGCGCGGTGGCCAGCGCGCAATAATCCATGCCGGGGCAGGCGATGATGTCGCTGATCAACCCGATGTTTGCGGTCGCAAGGTCAACGTCGCGCAGGGCGGTGTAGATGGCTAGCAGGTCGGATTTGTGCACATGCGGCAGGATCACGTTTTGCTCGTGGCTGATGCGCAACTCGTCGTGGCCGTATTGCGCCGCGAGCTCCGCCATGACGCGCATTTGTGCGGAGGTCGCGTCACCCGGTGTCGCGCCGTGTTTCTTGATCGAGATCGACACGATGGCGTAGCCGTCTGCGCGGTGGTCTGACAGGTTCGTGTCTGTCCAGGAGCGGAAGGCGGGGTTGGCTAGGCGTGCGGCCTCATAGCCGTCTGTTGAGGCCGTCTTGAACTCGGGCAAAGCGAAAGAATGTTCGATTTCTGCAAGTAATATACGGTCAATCCCGCAAAAGAGCGGTTTAATTTGTGCGAAACGTTCATTCACCAGGTCTTGGATTTTCTCAATCCCGTTCTCGTGTAGCGTGATTTTGATCCGCGCTTTATACTTGTTATCGCGCCGACCCAGCAGGTTGTAGACGCTCACAATGGCCTCGCAAAAGGGCAGCAGATCTGCCTTTGAGACGAAGTCATTGAGCACCTTGCCGATCATCGGAGTACGGCCAAGGCCGCCGCCCACGATAACCTTATAGCCGATTTCGCCGGCATCATTGCGCACAACCTGGATGCCGATGTCGTGGGCGCGGATCACGGCACGGTCGGCTTCACATCCTGTGACAGCAATTTTGAATTTGCGCGGCAGACCTTGGAACTCGGGATGGTCGGTGGACCATTGGCGTAAGAGTTCGGCCACGGGGCGGGGGTCCGCAACCTCGTCCTTGGCAGCACCTGCGAAATGGTCGGCGGTCACGTTGCGAATGGTATTGCCCGAGGTCTGGATCGCGTGCATACCGACGTCGGCGAGGTCAGATAGCATGTCGGGCACATCGCGCAATTGCGGCCAGTTGTATTGAATGTTCTGGCGCGTGGTGAAGTGGCCATAGCCTTTGTCGTAAGTGTCGGCGAGGTGGGCGAGCTGGTTCATTTGCGCCGCGTTGAGGGTGCCGTAAGGGACGGCGACGCGCAGCATGTAGGCGTGCAGTTGCAGGTAAAGGCCGTTCATCAGACGGAAGGGTTTGAACTCGTCCTCAGTGAGGGAGCCGTCGATGCGGCGCTCCACTTGGGCGCGGAACTGGGCGACGCGCTCGCGCACAAAAGCCTCGTCGAAGTCATTGTAAACATACATGATTTAGGCCTCTTGCTTGCCGTGTGCATAGTTGGATGGACCGCGCGTGCGGAAGGCCTCGCGAAAGTGGATTGGGGCGGGGCCTGTGTCTGTCGCCTTGGCCTCCGCGAGATAGACGCCAACCACGATGCCTTGGTCCGCTTTCGCCTCAAGCAGGCGGATGTCGCCGTGGGCCTCGTCGGTGATCAACTCGGCCTCTGCGATGTCGCGGGTCCATGTGTCGTTTTCGGTAAACCAGATCGCGTCGCCTTCAAGAAGGGCGTTAGCCGTGATGACCTTGGGTGTAAAAGTGCGGGACATCAGATGGCCTCCGAAGCGAGAAATGGGGATGCGAAATTGCGCGTCTGCACGGGGAAGGGGATGATTTGTGCCGCCTCTGGCGCCGAAACCCCCGCGATAAAGCCCGTCGAGACACCAGCCGCGAGAATGGTTTCCGCCTCGGCGTTGATGCGCCCGTCACCGTGCTTGAGGCGCACAACATGCGCACCCGATGCCACATGCGCAAGCACCAAGGCTGCGGCATCGTCGGCGCCTGCGTCGATGACGGTGGCCTCGCGGCGGGCCAGTTCCAAAACTGCAGCCGTCACGCGATCGTCGTGGATGATGATGTCGGCCTTATCAATGGCTTTGCGGGCCTTGAGGGTCAGCAGCTCCGCATCGCCCGTGCCGGAGCCTACGAAATCGACGTGGCCTGCCTTGGCGGCGGACATGATGTGCTTGTCGAGCAGGGCCTCCAGGGCCGGAAGAATGCCCGCTTCGCCCTGCGCATCCAATGCGGCGGGGCCTGCGGCGAAATAGAACTCTGACCAGAAGGCTCGGCGTTTTGCGCCCATGGGCAGCACGTCAACGGCATGGCGGAAGGACTTGCCGGTTTTCGCAAGAATGCCGAGGGCGGCGGGCAGGGTCTCTTCCAGTTCAGCCTTGATGGCGCGGGCGAGGACGGGGGCCGCGCCTTCGGTGCCGATAGCCACAGTCACAGGATCGCGGTCCACGATGGCAGGGGTGATGAAGGCGCTGTCATTGAGGTTGTCAACGATGTTCACCAACGCGCCCTCGGAGGCTGCAATCGCGGCGGTGCGGGCGTCCTCATCGGCGTCCTCATCGGCGGCATAGAAAAGGACCGCGCCTCTCACGTCACCTGTCGTCAGGGCGCGTTGGGTGAGGGTCAGTTTGCCGTCGGCAGCCCAGAAATGGATTTCGGGGGCAGCATTTTCGGTGACGACACAGATCTTGGCTTCGGTCTTCATCAAAAGGCGCAGCTTCGCAAGAGCAGCGTCGCCGCCGCCTGACAAAACGATGCGCTTGTTTTCGACCGCAAGAAAGATTGGAAAGTGCTTCATGGTCCGTCTCCTCTAAATTCTTACCGCAATATAGAACATATGTTCTGGATTTGGCAGAGTAGTGGGTATAGGTAAGGACGTATGTTTGCCATGCGGTGCAAATCAGTGTGATCTTTCCATAGGAACGGGGAAAACAGAATGTCGGTGCGAATAGACGAGATGGACCGGAAAATTTTACGGGCGATGCAAGCGGATGCGGCGCAGTCTTTGGACGAAATTGCCCGCGTTGTGGGGTCAAGTAAGACGCCTGTGTGGAACCGGATTCGCAAAATGCGCGAGGCGGGGATCATTGGCCAACAGACGGTGATGCTGGACGCGGAGGCGCTCGGATTTGAGGCTTGCTTCTTTGTGTTGATCCGCACCTCCGAGCATGACAAGGGCTGGCAGGAACGGTTTTTGGCAGCCTTGATGGTGCGGGCCGAGGTGCAAGAGGCGCACCGCTTGGCGGGCGATATCGACTATATCCTCAAGGTGCGCGTCCAAAATGCGCGGGCCTATGACACGTTCTATCAGGCGCTGATTTCCGAGGTGAAAGTGTTTAACGTCACTGCCTTGCTTTCGATGGAAGAGATCAAATCGACGTTTGCCCTGCCGATCTAGGCCTGCACCATGAGCCGCTCCAACCCGTGAAAATGGTAGACATCGGCATATTTTGGCGGCGCTGTCAGGCGCAGATCGGGGCAGCGGGTGAAAAGGGTTTCCAGTGCGATTTGCAGCTCCAGTCGCGCCAAAGGGGCGCCCACACAAAAGTGGATGCCGCCGCCGAAACTGGCGTTCTTCGGGCCGTCGCGTCGGGGGGCGAACTGCGTCGGGTCGTCATAGGCCGCAGGGTCGCGATTGGCGGCGGCAAGGAGGCAGCCGATCTGGTCGCCGCGTTTAAGAGCGTGACCGTAAAAATCCATATCTTCATAGACATAGCGGGTGAACATATGCAGTGGCGGGTCGTGGCGGATCACCTCTTCGACGACTTCTGGCGTGGTGGATTTATGCCCGATTTCCAGCAAGGTTTTTACGCCGTTGCCAAGGGTGTGCACAGTGGCCTCGTGGCCCGCATTGAGCAGTAAAATACAAGTGGTAATGAGCTCGTCTTCGGTCAGCTTGTCGCCCGCCTCATTGGCTGCGATCAGGGTTGAAATGAGGTCATTTGCCGGATTTTTACGTTTGTGTCCGATATAATCGTGGATGAAGGCGCTAAAGGCTTTTGTTGCGGCGACGGCGTCGGCCTCGATCTGGGGCGTACGGCGCGCCTGATACATGGCGACCATCGCGTTTGACCAGCGCAAGAGGTCATCGCTGTGGCTTTCTGGTACGCCCAAGAGGCGGGCAATGATGCGCACGGGCACAGGCTGCGCATAGGCGGTGAGCAGATCAAAGGGCGCGGACGGGAAAGTGTCGATGGCTTGGTTGCACAGGTCTGCGATATCGGGCGCGAGGGCGGCAATCGTGCGGCTGGTAAAGGCGCGGAGCACAAGACCGCGCAGGCGGGTATGGCGCGGGGGTTCCAATTCCAGCATCGAGTGGGCCTCGATGGCGTAGAAGGGGGCGAGCGCCTCGGGAATGGCGGGTTCAAATTCGGGCGGGCATTCACGGCCCATGCGTTTGTCGCGTAGGGCAGCTTGGGTGGCCCCATAGCTGACCGTACAGGCCATTTGATAATCGTCCCAAAAGAACAGATCGCCTGCGGTGCGGCACCGCTCGTAAAACGGGTAGGGGTCTTGCACGAAGGCGGGGTCTTTGGGGTTTTGCGCGAAATGTTCCATGGCGCAATCTTTGGCGAGCCTCGCTGGTCAATGCAAGATGTCGCAGCTAAACTTACCCTTATGACAGCCACTTACCGGAACAGTTTGATCGGAATTATCGCCTATCTGGTGGGCATTGCCGTATTGGTCATGGGCGTCTGGTCTTACGGTTTCGGCGCGGGCCTTGCGCAACTGGACAAGCGGGCCGAGTCGGATTTGGCCTTGGCTGCAGACAGTTTGGTCGGCGAACTTGCGCGGTTTCGCGAGTTGGCGGTGATGACGGCGGACCATCCGCTGGTGCTGGACGTCTTGCGCAGATTGGATGATGCCGCGGCGGTGGAACCCGTCTTGCAGCGCATTGCCGATAAAACGGGGGCGTTGGAGATTGCTCTCGTAGATGTCTCCGGTCAGATATTGGCCGCGACATTGGGGGCGGATCGGGCGTCATTGCAGGGCCGCGCGCATTTTGAGCGCGCCTTGGATGGCGCCCTTGGTGTGGACCATATGCTGCGGGCGGGTTCGGGCGAGCGCATGTTTGTTTTTGCGGCGCCTGTTTTTGCCCAAGACGGGCCAGTCATCGGCGCCGTTCTTGTGGCCGCTGGCGTCGAGGCCGTTGAGGTCGCGTGGCGGGCTGGTGCGGCGGTCCTGTTTTTCACCGATGCGGACGGGGTTGTTTTTGTGGCCTCGCGCTCGGAAATGGTTTTGTCCTCGGTGCCGGAAGGGTCTTTTGTGGGCTATAACGCACGTCGGGTGCGCGAATTTGATGTCTGGCAGGTCGACGGCGGGCGCTATTTGCCGCGGCAGGCGCTGCATCTGACCCAAGAGCTGCCTGTCATCGCGATGCGTGGCGAGATTATGATCGATACCGCCCCCGTTCGCCAGCTGGCCTTCTTGCAAGCGGCGACTGTGGGCGCGCTTTGCCTCGCCTTCGGGGCGTTCCTGTTTTTGGCCACGCAGCGCAGGCGCACCTTGTCAGAGGCCAATGCCAAGCTTGAGACCCGTGTCAAAAGCCGCACGGCGCAATTGCTGGAGGCGAACACGGATTTGCGCCGCGAAGTGGCAGAGCGCCGCGCCGCAGAGGCCCAATTGACCAAGGCGCAAGCCGATTTGGTGCAGGCCGGAAAGCTGTCGGCTTTGGGCCAGATGTCGGCAGGGATCAGTCATGAGCTGAACCAGCCGCTCATGGCGATCCAGTCGTTTGCTGAAAACGGAGTCGGCTTTCTGGAGCGCGGCAACACGGATGTGGCGGCGCAGAACCTCAGCCGCATTTCCGAGCTTGCGCATCGGATGGGCCGTATCATCCGCAACCTGCGCGCGTTTTCCCGCCAAGAGGTCGAGCCTTTCACAAACGTGGATATTGGCAAGGTGGTGGATGCGGTGTTGGAGCTTTTGGGGCCAAAAATCGCCGAAGCGGGTGTTGCGGTTGAATGGACCCGTCCGAGTGATGTGATCGTGCGCGGTGGCGAGGTCCGATTGCAGCAGGTTGTCCTTAATCTGGCGGCCAATGCGATTGATGCCATGGCGGCATCCGATCCCAAGATATTGACGATAGACGTGGTGCAAGGCGTTGAAAAAACGATCGTTTCTGTCCGCGATACGGGGCCGGGGATCAAAGAGCCGGAAAAGATTTTTGATCCGTTTTATTCGACCAAGGCCGTGGGCGCTGCCGAGGGGATGGGGCTTGGCCTGAGTATTTCCTATGGTCTTGTGCAAAGCTTCGGCGGCGCTATTCGGGGTCGCAATCTGGCGCAAGGCGGTGCTATATTCACTGTCGAACTGATCCCGTCTGTACAGGAGAGACCCGCGTGACAACCCGTGTTTTGCTTGTCGATGACGATCCCGCGATCCGCGAAGCTTTAGGGCAGACGCTGGAGCTTGCGGGGTTGGAACCTGTTTTGGCGGGCTCTTTTGTGGCGGCAAAGGACTGGCTGACCCAAGATTTCGACGGCGTGGTCGTGACCGATATTCGCATGCCCGGTCGTGACGGGTTTTATCTGTTGGACCATGCCCATGCAGCCGACCCTGATCTGCCGGTCATCTTGCTGACGGGAGAGGGCGACATTCCGATGGCTGTGAAGGCGATGACCAAGGGTGCTTATGATTTTCTGGAAAAGCCCTGCGGACCCAAGCCGTTTTTGGCGGTCATCGCGCGGGCGGTGAAGGCGCGTGCGCTGGTGTTGGAAAACCGGCGCTTGGCGCGTGTCATCGAGAAAGGCGATGCGGCCGAGCGGATGCTTTTTGGCGGCTCTGCCTTGGTCCGCGAGCTGCGCGCCCGTCTGCGCCAGATTGCCCGTGCGGGGACTGATGCCCTGATCAAAGGCGAGCGCGGATCAGGCACGTCAAAGGTTGCTGAGGTGATCCATTTGCTCTCCGAGACGGCCACGCGCCCCTTTGTCAAACAAGCGGCGGGGCTGCTTGATCTGGCGGGGCTGGACACCGTCATACATGCCGCCGAGGGCGGTACGCTCTATCTTGACGAGGTGAGCCGTTTAGCCGTCGACGTGCAATTGGCCCTTTTGGCAAAGATCGAGGATGGCTTGAATCTGCGGCTTTTGGCAGGCGCGACCAAAGACCTGGAAGAAGATGTTGCGGCAGGCCGTTTTCATGAAGACCTTTTCTATCATTTCGAGGTCATGTCCGTGCGGATTCCGCCCTTGCGTGAACGTAGCGAGGATATTCCGTTGCTGTTTCGGCACTATGTGGCGCAGGCCTGCGAACAGGCCAACCTGCCACAGCCTGAGATTGGCGCGCAGGTGATCGCAGGGTTGATGGCCCAGGATTGGCCGGGCAATGCGCGGGCTTTGATGAATGCGGCCATGCGTTTTGCGATGGGTCTGGGGGATGCGGTTGAGGATAAGGGGCGGGGCTTGGCCGAGCAGATGGCGCAAGTCGAGCGGTCCTTGCTGATTGCCGCGTTGCAGCGTCACGATGGGCGGGCAGGGGATACGGCGCAAGATTTGCAGCTCCCGCGCAAGACGTTTTATGACAAGCTCGCGCGACATGGCTTGCGCGCAGAGGATTTTAGGCCTGCGTAAGGGTGTGTGAAATGTCGCACAGTTAGCCTTAACGCATGTGTGGTTTTCCGCACAAACTCTTTGGCAATTTTTGCTGACACTCTAAAACTTATGCATTTACAACACTTTAGCGCCTGCAGCTCAACGGGCAAAACTCCGCTTGCTACCGTGGCGTTTAGCACGCTTTATGTCGGCATCCGCCCCATGGGAGGGGCGAAGGCAAAAGTTCTGGGAGGAACTCACATGAAGTTTTTGAAGAAAATGGCTATTCTGGCCGCGATGTCCGTTGCTGCAAATGCTGCATATGCAGAAGGCGGCTGTGACGACGGGGAAGTGGTTGTAAAGTTCAGCCACGTGACCAACACCGACAAGCACCCAAAGGGTATTGCGGCACAGTTGTTGATGGACCGTATCAACGCCGAAATGAACGGCACAATGTGCATGGAAGTGTTCCCGAACTCGACACTTTACAAAGACGAGCAGGTTATCGAAGCGCTTTTGCAGGGTGACGTTCAGCTTGCTGCGCCGTCCTTGTCCTTGTTTGAATCGATCACCAAGTCTTACCGCTTGTTCGACCTTCCATTCATGTTCAAGAACATCGCAGCGGTTGACGCATTCCAGTCGTCTGAAGCTGGCCAAGCAATGAAAGACAGCATGCAGCGCCGCGGCCTTCAGGGTCTTGAGTTCTGGCACAATGGCATGAAGCAGATTTCTGCAAACAAGTCACTGGTCGCGCCAACTGATGCAAACGGCCTCAAGTTCCGCGTGCAACCGTCTGACGTGCTGGTTGCCCAGATGGAAGCGCTTGGCGCCTCCCCACAAGCGATGGCGTTCTCCGAAGTTTACGGTGCGTTGCAGCAGGGCGTTGTGGACGGTCAAGAGAACACATGGTCCAACATTTACGGTCAGAAGTTCTTTGAAGTGCAAGATGGCACCACAGAAACAAACCACGGCATCATCGACTATCTTGTTGTTGCATCAACAGATTTCCTCGACAGCCTTGATCCTGCGGTCCGTGACCAGTTCCTGACAATTCTGAACGAAGTCACTGTTGAGCGTAACGCAGCGGTTGGCGACGTTGACCTTGCAGCACGTCAATCCATTCTGGACGCAGGCGGCGCAATCGTCGAGCTGACACCAGAGCAGCGTCAGGTTTGGGTTGATGTGATGAAGCCGGTTTGGACGCAGTTTGCGGAAGAAGTTGGCCAAGAGAACATCGACGCCGCACAGGCGATCAACGAGTCTATGTAAGTTTTCGGACTTTTGCGCGGTCCAAGCTCTGCTTGGGCCGCGCTTTTTGCAAATGCAGTTTGGTGGGAGACAGCGCATGAGCGGCAAATATGAAGCGGCGGGGCCAGTTGGCCGGTTCGTCGATACTTTCGAAGAAACGGCAATTGCGGCCTTGATGGGATGTATGACTCTGCTCACGTTTACCAATGTGATCATGAGATACGTCTTTAATAATTCGATTATTTGGAGCCTTGAAGTGGTGCTGGTCATGTTTGCATGGCTGGTGTTATTCGGGATTTCCTATGGGTTCAAAGTGACCGCCCATCTTGGTGTTGACGCGCTGACGAATATGTTTTCGCCTCCCGTGCAAAAGATTTTGGCACTGATCGCGGGTGCGGTTTGTATCCTTTACGGCGTGCTGATCCTGAAAGGGTCTTGGGATTACTGGGCGCCGTTTGCCGACCTGCCGCCCACCACGGGCCGCTGGTTCCCGACAGGGCTGGATTTTGCCGCCCGCAGTCGGAGCTTCTTTGAGACGGATCAAATTCCGATGCTCTCAGGCCTGCGGTTTTTGGAGGATATGATCAATTACGGCGAGAGCTACTCCAAACTCCCCCGTATGGTCCCCTATACGATTTTGCCTGTTGCCGCCGCTTTGATGCTGTTCCGGATTTGTCAGGCAGTCGTCCGCGTTTGGAATGGTCAATCGTCAAGCCTGATCGTCAGTCACGAGGCCGAAGAGGCCGTCAAAGAGGCTGCGGCCTTAAATAAAGGGGCATAAGCCATGGAAGTCCTTATTCTCTTTGTCATGATCATGGGCTTTCTGTTGATCGGCGTGCCGATTGCGGTTTCGCTCGGCCTGTCGTCAATGATGTTCTTGTTGGTGATGTCAGAAACATCACTCGAATCCATCGCGCAGTCGCTCTATCAGGCGATGGCGGGGCACTATACGCTGCTTGCAATCCCGTTCTTCGTTTTGGCGTCGAGCTTTATGTCCACGGGCGGCGTGGCCAAGCGGATCATTCGCTTTGCGATTGCCTGTGTGGGGCACTTGCAAGGTGGTTTGGCGATTGCGGGCGTGTTGGCCTGTATGATCTTTGCCGCCTTGTCAGGGTCGAGCCCTGCGACGGTTGTGGCCATCGGGTCCATTGTGATCGCCGCGATGACGCAAGCGGGCTATACCAAGGAATTCGCCGCTGGCGTGATCTGTAACGCAGGCACCTTGGGCATTCTGATTCCGCCATCTATCGTGATGGTGGTCTATGCCTCGGCCACGGATGTTTCGGTGGGCCGTATGTTCCTTGCAGGCGTTATTCCGGGCATTTTGGCGGGTGTGATGTTGATGGTCACGATCTATGTGATGGCGCGCATCAAGAACATGCCAAAAGGCGAATGGCTCGGCTGGGGTGAGATTTTCAGCAGTTTCCGCGATGCGCTTTGGGGTTTGTTGTTGATTGTCATCATCATGGGCGGCATTTACGGCCACCCATGGATCATGGATGGTGCAATGACATGGAAACCGGGTGCGTTTACGCCGACAGAAGCCGCTGCCGTGGCTGCCGTATACGCCTATATTGTCGCCACGTTCATTTACCGCGATATGGGGCCATTGGCAGCCAAAGACGGAAAAAAGGCCTCGAACTTGCTCAAGAAGCCTTGGGTGCTGGTCACAGGGTTTTTTCATGCCGACACTCGCAAGACCTTGTTTGAAGGTGCAAAGCTTACGATCACGTTGATGTTTATCATCGCGAACGCTTTGATCTTGAAGCATGTTCTGACCGACGAACAGATCCCGCAGCATATCGCCGAAGCCATGCTTGGTGCGGGCATGGGCCCTGTCATGTTCTTGGTTGTTGTGAACGTGATCTTGCTGATTGGCGGTCAGTTCATGGAGCCATCGGGCCTGATTGTGATCGTGGCACCCTTGGTGTTCCCGATTGCCATCTCGCTGGGCATTGACCCGATCCACCTCGGGATCATCATGGTCGTGAACATGGAGATCGGCATGATCACGCCACCAGTCGGCTTGAACCTGTTTGTCACCTCGGGTGTTGCAGGGATGCCGATGATGGCCGTCGTGCGGGCTGCGCTGCCGTTCCTCGCTGTGTTGTTCGTGTTCCTGATTATGATCACCTACATCCCGGTTATCTCGACTTATTTGCCGACCCTGTTCATGGGACCGGAATTGATCGTGAAGTAAAGGAGCGCTTGCGCGCAGGATATGATAGCATGCCGAGGGGCCCCGTTTGGTAAACACGCGGGGCCTTTTTATATTGAGCGCCGAGCCTCCGGCGGGAGTTTTTGGGGACATGGAAAATGCCAGTGGGGTTGCATTCTGCGTTTGTGCCGCGCATTTACCGTCCAACTTGTGAGGTGAACGGATGATACCACGGATTAATGCGGCCAAGCTTTTGGCGGGCGATGCAGATGCGATGGCCATGGTGGCAGAGGCTGCGATGGGCGTGGGATTCATGACCGTATATAATACGCCGATATCGCCCGCGTCGGTGCAGTCCGTGATTGATGCCTATGCTGCGTTCTTTCATCTGCCCGCCGCTGAGAAAGCGGCATTTGATATGGCCAAGACCGGATCGAACCGCGGCTGGGGCGCGGCTGGGGCCGAGCAGGTCGACCCGAATGCCAACCCTGATTATAAACAGGTGTTTGATTGCGGCTTTACCCTTGTGCAGGATGATCCGATTGCGGATGAGAACCTGTCGTTTTATGCGCCAAATGTCTGGCCCGACCAGCCCGAAGGGTTTGCCGATATTTTGCAGGCCTATTATACCCAAAGTACCGCGTTTGCGCTGGACCTGCTTTGTGCGATTGCCGTGTCTGTCGGTGAGGACGGCGATTATTTCCGTGATAAATTCACCCGTCCGATGGCACTTTTGCGCGGCAATTATTATCCCGAGCGCCCGTCGTGGGCCACTGAGAAAGATTTCGGGATTGCGACCCATACCGATTATGGTTGTTTGACACTGCTTGCGACCGATGGCTCGCCGGGGTTGGAAGTACGCAAGCGGGGCGGGGGGTGGATTCCACTTTCGGCGCCTCCGGGCGAGTTTGTTATCAACTTTGGTGAGATGCTTGAGATGTGGACGTCAGGCAAGATCAAGGCGACGCCGCACCGTGTTATCGGCACAAAGTCCGAGCGGATCTCGGTCCCGCTGTTCTTTAATCCGAACCACGATGCCAATGTGGCCCCGATCGGATCGGGCGAAACGATTGAGGCTTGGGTGCATTTAAAGAAGCGCTATGACGAAACCTACGTTCATTTACAGAAGGCGTAGATCGGGGCTACTCCCGCGGGTCTGCCGTGCCGGTTATTTCGGGGCGGAGAGTGCGTCGTTGAATTTGATCGACTCGCCACAGCCGCAGGCATCTACGACGTTCGGATTGCGGAACTTGAACCCTGACTCCAGCAGGCTGGTTTCATAGTCGATTTCCGTGCCAAACAGGAACATTTGCGCCATTGGCGCGATCATCACCCGCGCGCCAGATGTCTCAACGACCTCGTCCAATGGATTGATTTCTTTGACATATTCCATAGTGTATTCCATACCCGCGCAGCCGCCCTTTTTCACGCCAATGCGCAGGCCCTCAGAGCCGTCTTTGGCCATGAGTTTTGAAATTTGAGCGGCGGCTTTGTCGGTGATCGAAACCGCTTGTTTTCCTGGGATGCCGAACATGAGAAGTCTCCTTACCCCTTGAAAGATAGGGGTGCGCGTACTGCATTCCAAGCCCTTTGACGGGCTTGAACCTGCTTACATAAAACCAAGTTCGAGGCGGGCCTCGTCGGACATCATTTCCATGCCCCATTGTGGCTCGAAGGTCATGGCCACATCGACGTGTTTGACACCTGGCAAGGGCTCGACTGCGTCTGCGACCCAGCCGGGCATTTCACCCGCAACAGGACAGCCGGGCGCGGTCAAGGTCATTGTAATATTGACCGCGTTATCCTCGGAGATATCAATCGTGTAGATCAGGCCGAGATCATAGATATTCACCGGAATTTCAGGGTCATAGACAGAGCGGCAGGCCTCGACAATCGGCTCGTAAAGGGGGTGATCTGTGCTTGATGGCGCGATCAGTGGCGTGCCTTCGACGGGTTCGACGGGGGGGCTTGCATCTGTCATGTGGTCTGTCCTGCTATTCCTGAGTGTTCATATAGGGTTTAGCGACGGGGTCGTAAAGGGCGGCGCGATATCCGCGTGGCGCCTGCACCGGAAATTTGGGATTGCGGTGCGGCACAAGGCACAAAGTTGAACTAATTTGCTGCTATGTTTTGCGGCCGGCTTAACTGAACAATCATCTTAAAACGCGAGCCTGACGGCGACGAAACATGATACTTGCGGAGCCAACATGTCAACGACCAGCACAGTCCAGATGTTCTATGCGGGCAATTTTGCCGATATGGACACATTCGAGGGTAATCAGACCAACGAACAGCCTGGGTATGTTTTGGGGACCTATGATAATCTTGTCATTACAGCGGTCTCCGAGGTCGATGTCGACGACGATAGTGTCATTTATGACAACGAATATGCGACGGGCGATTATTTGCAGTATGACACAGGTGGCGGCACGGTGAGCACTGCGCTGGACAGTACCTCGCTTTACAATGCCGACATTCTTTTGGGTGATGGATCGACAATGTCGGTGCCCGTGCTGGTGATTCAAGCGGCCAATGGCGATGTTTTCATCTCGGAATATCCAGCCTTTCCCCTTGACGGTCTGGCGATCCAGTCGATTTCACTGGTGAGTTTGAATACGTCTGATGCGGCCGGCATCAATCGCGGTGCCTCCGATGTTCAAGGCGCGACGATTGTCTGTTTTGCCTTGGGTACGAA
>CBFHTU010000004.1:0-78673 GCA_965658825.1 Yoonia sp. | reverse complement strand
GTACGAAGATCACCACCCAGCAAGGTGAGCAGCCTGTCGAAACCCTCAAGGTCGGAGATCTGGTGATGACGCTGGATCATGGATTGCAGCCGATCCGTTGGATCCATTTTCACGAATGTCCTCTGGACGGTGTCGAGCGGACCGCAAAACCCATGCTCATCGCGGCGGGATCGATAGGGGAAGGTGTGCCGTCCCAAGATCTGATTGTGTCGCCCAATCACCGGATTTTGGTTGGCGGGTCCGGACAGCTTGCGTCAGACTTCGACGAAGAGGGCCTTGTTGCCGCTAAGGCCCTGACCCCTTTGAGTGGCGTGCGCCATATGGCGGGCAAGCGGCATATCATATGGGTACATTTTGCGTGCGACCGCCATGAGGTTGTTACCGCGAATGGCTGTTTGACAGAATCTTTGTTGTTGGGGCCGATGGTGTGGCAGGGCCTGACCGCCAAAGAACGGCGTGACTTAGAGGCAATTTTTGGTGCAAAGACCGCTGCGAAAGAAACGTTGAACGGCCCCCCAGCACGTGTGTGTCTTTCTGTTAAAAAGGTCCAGACTACGATCAAGTCGCGCCGCCGCAAGCATGCTGCCCGACCCATACCGCAGCAAGGGGACGGGCGTTTGGATAAGTTCTGGACTGCTGCGGATCGCGCAGGCACAGTCGCGTCGCGGTCACATGTCTTGCATTGACGGGCTTCTGACAAAGGCCAGCCGTTTGATTTAGTCACGGATGCCCCTTTTCCTTTTGAACAAGTTGCGGCAAGAGGGGCGCATGGAACAGCGTATTACATTTGATCTCAAGGCCACGGACGGCAAGGCCCGCACTGGCGTGATTTCCACCCCGCGTGGCGACATTCGCACGCCTGCCTTTATGCCTGTCGGCACAGCTGCCACGGTCAAGGCGATGATGCCCGAAAGCGTGGCGGCAACAGGTGCCGATATTCTGCTGGGCAACACCTATCACCTGATGCTGCGCCCGACGGCGGAGCGGATTGCCAACTTGGGTGGCCTGCACAAGTTCATGAATTGGGACAAGCCGATCCTGACCGACAGCGGCGGTTTTCAGGTGATGAGCCTCGCTGACCTGCGCAAGATGTCCGAGAAAGGCGTTACGTTTAAGAGCCATATTGATGGCTCAAAGCACGAGTTGACGCCCGAGCGGTCGATGGAAATCCAGAAGCTTTTGGGCTCTGACATTGTGATGTGCTTTGACGAATGTCCCGCGCTGCCCGCGGATCGTAAGCGTATCGAGGAATCGATGCGCCTGTCGATGCGGTGGGCGCAGCGGTCGCGTGATGCCTTTGGCGACCGTCCGGGTCATGCGCTGTTTGGCATCCAGCAGGGCGGCCTTGAACAGGACATGCGCGAGGAGAGTGCCAAGGCGCTTCGAGAGATTGAATTTGACGGCTATGCGGTGGGTGGTTTGGCCGTGGGCGAGGGACAAGAGGCGATGTTTGGCGTGCTTGATTTCGCACCAGACCAGTTGCCCGTGGACAAGCCGCGTTACCTGATGGGCGTGGGCAAGCCTGACGATATTGTGGGCGCGGTCAAGCGTGGCATCGATATGATGGATTGCGTTTTGCCAAGCCGGTCGGGCCGCACGGGGCAAATTTTCACGCGCCGTGGTGTGCTCAATATTAAGAATGCCCGCCATGCGGATGATCCGCGTCCGCTTGATGAGAATTGCACCTGTCCTGCCTGTTCCAACTATTCACGCGCGTATCTGCACCATGTGTTCCGCGCCCAAGAGATGATCTCGGGGATGCTGCTGACATGGCATAACCTGCATTATTTTCAGGATATTATGCAGGGGATGCGCGACGCTATTGCAGCGGGGACTTTTGCGGCTTGGGAAGCGGAGTTTCATGCGGGGCGTGCACAGGGTGACATCGACCCGTTGTAGTCATTTGATACCTTCGATGAATTTGGAATCGTGAGGAAACACCGCCAAGAACTCCTTCTTGAGGGCCTCTAGGCCTCTGGATTTTTGAGCATGCGCATGGTGTTGACGGCGGTGCGGCCTGCTGACTGGGATTGCCCGACGTTCAAATTCATCAATAGGCGACATTGCGCGATACTGTCTTCGCGGCGTCCAACTTGGCGGAGCGCCTGTGCGTAGAGCAATTGATGTTTGTCAGATGGTCCGACATAGGCGCGCAGCACCTCGGCCATGATGCGGTCAACTGTTGCTTGGCGCACGTGGCGGAAGTCTTTGTTTCCCCATGCGAATTTGTGGTCTGTCAGGATTTCGATTGGGCTCGATACGACATTTGCGCCGATGAAGTGCAGCGATTTCTCGACGTTACGGGCAAAACACGAGCCCGTGGCGAAAATCGCGGAATCTTTGTTGAACTGGAAACCGGCCTCGATTGTGGGCGCCGCAAATGGCATAAGGCGCTCGGCGCCGCGCTTGTCGGATAGGGTAAATGCGGGCTTTGTTGTCACGCAGGCGTGCGTAGACGTCTTCTGCGGTTACGTTTTCTAAAGGCACTGGTGTTCCCTGCCCGGATTATTTCTGAATTTCTGGTTGAAAAAGTAAAGGTCATTGGCAGCACGGTCCAGTTTTGAGGGGCGCGTTGATGTCAAAATGCCCTGAATTCCCCCTGAAAGTCACAAGTTTTAAGTAAAGCTCCCTTGCGGTGCCCTGCCTGCACAGGCACAGTGTCACAAAATAGTTGGACAGTTGAAAAGGGCGGGCTGTCGCCCCATCTTATGACTTCCAAGGGATCAGTTGGTGTTGCCGCTAAGCGGGGCGCATCTGGTCTGCTAAAAAAAGGAAAGAGCATGAAAGAACCATTGAGTTCATCTTATCCCGTCCTGCCGCTGCGCGATATCGTGGTTTTCCCACATATGATCGTGCCGCTTTTCGTGGGTCGTGAGAAATCCGTCCGCGCCCTCGAAGAGGTGATGGCGGACGACAAGCAGATCCTGCTGTCCAGCCAGATCGACCCGAGCGAGGACGACCCGGCGCGTGAAGGGATCTATAAGACCGGCGTTTTGGCGAATGTCTTGCAGCTTTTGAAGCTGCCCGACGGCACCGTAAAGGTGCTTGTCGAGGGCCGCGACCGCGTGCGCATTACCGAGTTCGTCGAAAACCCGAATTATTTCGAGGCCGCCGCCGAGTATCTTTACGAGGTGCCCGGCAATGACGACGAGACCGAAGCGCTTGTCCGCAATGTCGCTGCCGAATTCGAGCGTTATGCGAAGATCAAAAAGAACATCCCCGAAGAGGCGATGGCGGCTGTGGGTGACACCACGGAGCCTGCGAAGCTTGCCGATTTGGTTGCCGGACATCTCGGGATCGAGGTGAACCAGAAGCAGGGCTTGCTTGAGACCCTGTCGGTGTCCGAGCGTCTTGAAAAGGTTTACGGCTTGATGCAGGGCGAAATGTCGGTGCTGCAGGTCGAGAAAAAGATCAAGACCCGCGTGAAATCCCAGATGGAGCGCACCCAGCGCGAATACTATTTGAATGAGCAGATGAAGGCCATTCAGAAGGAGTTGGGCGACGGCGAGGAAGGTCAGAATGAAGTGGCCGAACTTGAGGCGCGGATTGCCGAGACCAAACTGTCCAAAGAAGCCCGTGAAAAGGTTGATGCAGAGCTGAAAAAGCTCAAGAACATGTCGCCGATGTCTGCGGAAGCGACAGTTGTGCGCAACTACATGGACTGGATTTTGGGCGTGCCATGGGGCGTGAAATCGCGCACCAAAAAGGATCTGAATGCCGCTCAGGCTGTGCTTGATAATGACCACTATGGCCTTGAGAAGGTCAAGGAACGGATTGTCGAGTATTTGGCCGTGCAGCAGCGCTCTGCAAAGCTGAAAGGCCCGATCATGTGTTTGGTCGGTCCTCCAGGTGTGGGTAAAACCTCGCTGGGCAAATCGGTTGCAAAGGCAACGGGGCGCGAATTTATCCGTATCTCCCTCGGTGGTGTGCGCGATGAGAGCGAAATCCGCGGTCACCGCCGGACCTATATCGGCTCGATGCCTGGCAAGATCATTCAGGCGCTGAAGAAGGCGAAAACCACGAACCCGCTGATTTTGCTCGATGAAATCGACAAAATGGGTCAAGATTTCCGTGGTGATCCTGCATCGGCGATGCTTGAGGTGCTTGATCCGGAACAGAACGCCACATTCGTGGATCACTATCTGGAGGTCGAATATGATCTCTCGAACGTGATGTTCCTGACGACGGCGAACTCTTACAACATGCCTGGCCCGCTTTTGGATCGCATGGAGATCATTTCATTGTCGGGTTACACCGAAGATGAGAAATGCGAGATCGCGCGCCAGCATTTGCTGCCAAAGGTCATGAAAAACCACGGCCTGAAGGCGAAAGAGTTTAGCGTGTCTGCGGATGCTTTGCTGTCGATGGTGCGGGTTTATACCCGTGAGGCCGGCGTGCGGAACCTAGAGCGTGAATTGGCCAAGATTGCCCGCAAGGCGGTCACCAAAATCGTGAAGAAAGAGGCAGAAGTCATTGAAGTGAATGCCGAAAATCTGAACGATTACTTGGGCGTCAAAAAGTATAAGTTCGGCCTTGCTGAAGACGAAGATCAGGTTGGTGTCGTCACGGGCCTCGCTTGGACCTCTGTGGGTGGCGAACTTTTGAACATCGAAGCGCTGCGTTTGCCCGGCAAAGGGCGGATGAAGACAACGGGGAAACTCGGCGATGTGATGAAGGAATCGATTGATGCGGCCTCGTCTTATGTCCGCTCGATTGCTCCCGAGATTGGCGTGAAACCGACCAAGTTTGATATCATCGATATTCACGTGCACGTTCCCGATGGCGCGACACCAAAGGATGGCCCAAGTGCCGGTTTGGCGATGGTCACTTCGATCGTGTCGGTGCTGACGAATATCCCCGTGCGCAAGGATATTGCGATGACGGGCGAGGTGTCACTGCGTGGCAACGCGATGCCGATTGGCGGTTTGAAAGAAAAGCTGCTGGCCGCATTGCGTGGTGGGATCAAGACGGTGTTGATCCCTGTGGACAACGAAAAGGATCTCCCTGAGATCCCCGATAATGTGAAAGAGGGGCTGACGATTATCCCTGTGAAGCATGTTTCAGAGGTGCTCAAGCATGCGTTGGTTCGCCAGCCGGAGCCGATTGAATGGGACGAGGCGGCAGAAGAGGCCGCTGCCGCCGCACTGCGAGAAAAAGGTGCAGGCGTGCAGGGTGCCACGGCGCATTAAGCCGTTGATTTGGAAACGAGGGCGCGTCAGAAATGGCGCGCCCTTTTTCGTGGCCAAAAGGAGCACGATCTCCAATATTTTTCGACTTTTTCGCAATCGCTTATGTGCAAATGTCAGTCTGCCTTCTAATATGGCTCGAGCCAAAACAGGAGGCCTTTCATGTCCAGCACGTCAAAATCTACGTCTAAAACGGTTAAATTGAATACGATTGTGCCCGCCCCCGTTGTCACGCCTCTGCATGTTAAGGCCCCCGAGACCAAGGTCGTGGGGGCCGCCGTCGCGGTGCCTCAGGGCGAAATGCTCAAAAAAGCGGAGTTTCTGGATCGCGCCGTCAGCCGGACCGACGTCAAAAAGCGTGATGCGAAACCCGCAATTGAGGCGGCTTTGGCGGTGCTCGCCGAGGCGCTGTCAAATGGTGAGGAATTGAACCTGCCGCCGATGGGCAAATTGCGAGTCGTGAAATCCAAGGATTTGGGTGAAGGCGCCAAAGTCTTGACGCTAAAGCTACGCACGATGAAAGATGGCGCAGGTTTGGGTGCGGATCCAATGGCTCATAGGGACGATGACGATTCTGATGATTGATTTTGGCTGTCATTGTCGCTGCTAATGCATCCCGAACTTTACATTTTACGCCACGGTCAAACCGAGTGGAATGCCGAAGGGCGCATGCAAGGCGCGCTAAACTCCCCCCTGACCGCGCAGGGCGAGCGAGAAGCGGCCCGCCAAGGGGCTATTCTGCAAGGCCTTGATCTGGCGGGGTTTCAATTCATCTGCTCACCGCAAGGCCGCGCTGTGCAAACTGCGGGAATCGCTTTGTCCCGCGTGGCGGATTTTATCCTCACAGATCCCCGTTTGGCGGAAATTACGGTCGGAGAATGGTCAGGCCGGCTGCGCGATGAACTGCCAATGGAAGATGTGCCCGACCCCTATATGGCGCAATATGAAGCCGCTCCCGGGGGCGAGGGGCTGGCTGGCGTCAAGCGCCGCGCAGCTGCGTTTTTGGCTGATTTAAAAGGGCCTGCGGTGCTTGTTACCCACGGCATCACAAGCCGTGTGTTGCGCGAATTGGTTATTGGTCCAGTTACACTAAGGCCCTCATCAATTCATGGCGGGCAGGGCACAATTTATCATTTGAAGGACGGCGTGCAAAAAGTTCTCGAATGACGCTTGCACTGCCCGCGAAGGTGTTCTAAACGACGGCCATCGGGTGATTAGCTCAGTTGGTAGAGCGCTTCCTTTACACGGAAGATGTCGGGAGTTCGAGCCTCTCATCACCCACCACACTTCATTTTCAAATGTTCATATTCCCTTTGGTGGGTGCGTGCGTTTTCTGCACAAACCTGCTCTGACTGCGTCACCTTTTGCGTTTACTCGGCGGCGTCCTGGATCTGTTTCGACGCGGGGCCTGTGTTCCAGTTCGCATGTGCGTCGATCCACGCCTGCGTATCTTTGATCCGGCCTCGAGCGATGGGCACCAATGTTCCATCCGCAAGGACCAAGACACGTTTCCCGTCTTTGCGTGTCATGCGTGGCTTGGCGTTGGTCGAGACCCACCATGACCGATGCGGCTGGACCCCGTCTGTAAAGGTCATTTGGGCCACAAGGTCGGCGAGGCGGGCCCGTTGCACAATCGTGTCACGGCCCATGACCACGCGCACGTAATGCTCTTCAGAGACGATGTACTGCAAGACTTCGCGGCGCACTGTTCGGGTGCCGATCGTTATGGTGGCCTGCGGTCGGGCTGAGTCATCGGGCAGGGGCGCGGGTCTAGGTCTCCCGGCGGCGGCATGCGGCATGACAAAGCGAAAATAGATTGTCTCGATCATCACAATCGCCAGCGCCAGAAAGCCGGTCTGGATCGCCGCAGTCAGCGTGTAGAGCCCGTTTGACAAATCAACAGCCAATTCCACGGCCGTCCAATGGGCGGGAAAGTACCCTCCCAAGGAAATCATCCAGCTAAAAATTTTGATTTTCGGAAATTTGGTTCCCAGACCGATGTAGGTCAGGACCAAAATGCAGCACATCCCCAAGAAGACCATCATCGCGACGATCCAAATCAAAAGGACATATCCTATTGGCAGATTTCCCCGCAGCCCGAAGGGATCAATCGCAAAAAGGAGGATCAGCGTGAGCGCCAAAAACTGATAGGTTTTGCTCGCGGTGAGGTGGAACACATATTCCTCAACCGAGACCGTGAAATGTCTGCAAAACACGTCATAGAAGTGCATTTCATGACAAAGCAGTTCTTTTGGGATCATTTTTAAGGCATTCATTTCAAGACTTCATCTAAATTGGGTCTAGCTTAGTCACAATGATCGATGGTCGAAAGATAAGACTTTGGTCTTGTTGGGCGGCAGAGACATTTTAGGCGTTTACCTTTTTCACTTGTATCGTCTCTGCTGTCTGGTGAGGTGCCGAGAGTGGCGTTGCGTGCCTGTAAAACGGATCGTTTGCCGCCTTTCATATGCGGCGATATTTCCACAGAAACGATGTAAGTGAAATTTTCCGCGATAGACTGCTTGACGCTGCAATTCGGGGCGCATAGAAGCCCCTCACGTCTCGTCGAAAGACTGGATTTCTAAGATGCGCGGTTGTAGCTCAGTTGGTTAGAGTACCGGCCTGTCACGCCGGGGGTCGCGGGTTCGAGCCCCGTCAACCGCGCCACTTAGAATTCGGATTTGACGAGCTAGAGATGCGCGGTTGTAGCTCAGTTGGTTAGAGTACCGGCCTGTCACGCCGGGGGTCGCGGGTTCGAGCCCCGTCAACCGCGCCATTTCTCCCCCTTTCAGTGAAAGCAATATATTTTTAATTTGGAATGTATTTCCTGCGCTGATTTGTTAGTTTGCCCCATGCTTATTGGAAGGGGCCTCCCAGATGCAATTTCTTGATTCGATCCCGATGCCGATGCTGGCACTGGCATGCCTGACCCTTGGTCTCGCGCCGTTCTTTCCCGAGCCGCATATTTGGGAAAAGCTGAAGATGCTGGTGGCTGGCGATTTGACCAAGCCGATCGATATTTTTGATATGCTACTACATGGCGTGCCGTGGCTGTTGCTCGTGGCGAAGCTTGCGCGGATGGCACTGCGCGGCTAGCTGGGGTGTTGCCCCCTTGCGCCCTTCGGGCAAGGGGGCAACGCACTTATTTCGTGAGGGCGTGCAGGATGCGTGCCCATGACCGTGTCCCTTTGTGGAAAGACGACAGATCGTATTTCTCGTTTGGCGAGTGAATTTGGTCGTCGTCCTTGCCAAAGCCGATCAGCATCGCATCCATGTTCAGAATGGTTTTGAAGTAGCCCGCGATCGGGATCGAGCCGCCACAGCCGACATAGGCCGCGGTGTGCTCGAACTCGTCGGTGAGTGCCGCGCGCGCCTTGGCGAAGGCGGGGTCGTCGGTCGACATTTGTCCCGCTGGCCCTGCGCCGTGGTCTTTGAAGGTGACCGAACAATCGGCGGGAATCATCGCCTCGACCATTTTGCGGAAGTCCTCGCGGATTTTCAGCGGGTCTTGAGTGCCCACAAGCCGAAAGCTGATTTTGGCAGAGGCTTTGGAGGGCAGTACAGTTTTGAAACCGTCGCCTGTGTAGCCTGATGTCATCCCGTTCACTTCGCAGGTGGGGCGCGACCAGATCATCTCAAGCGGGCGGCGGCCTTTTTCGCCAGCAGGGATGGAAAGGCCGACCGCTCCGAGAAACTCTTTTTCGTCGAATTTGAGGTCGTCCCAAGCGGCGGCGAGTTCATTGGAAAGCTCTGGCACCCCGTCGTAGAAGTTCGGCACCGTAATGCGTCCGTCCTCGTCGTGCAGGGAGGCGATGATCTTGGCCAAGACGCGGGCAGGGTTCATGGCCAAGCCGCCATACATGCCAGAGTGCAGGTCCTTGTTGGGGCCTGTGATGGTGATCTCTTCGCCCAAAAGCCCGCGCAGTTGCGTGATGATTGCAGGTGTATGTTCGCCGTAAAGCCCCGTGTCGCAGATCAGCGCGATGTCGGCGGTCAGTTCTACGGCATTCTCGCGCATGAACGGCGTGAGCGACGGGGACCCTGATTCTTCTTCGCCCTCGAAGAAAATGGTAATGTTGGCAGGCAGGGTGCCGTGAATTTCCGACCACGCCCGACAGGCCTCGACGAACGTCATCAGTTGTCCTTTATCGTCCGAAGAGCCGCGGCCGCGGATCACTTTCCCTTTGGCGGTGTCCTGAACTTGCGGATCAAAGGGGTCGTTGTCCCACAGGTCAAGCGGGTCCACGGGTTGCACATCGTAATGGCCGTAAAACAGGATGCGCGGGCCGTCTCCGCCAGAGTGGGCGACGACCATCGGGTGACCGGGGGTGGGGCGCTTGGAGGCCTCAAACCCTATGGATTTAAGGTCTTCGACGAGCCAATCGGCCGCTGTCTCGCAATCCGCCTTATAGGCGGGGTCTGTGGAGATTGACGGGATGCGCAAGAGGTCGCATAGCCTTTCCGTTGCGGCACCCAAATTGGCGTCGATTCTGGCGAGGACAGGGTCTAGGGTCATAATTTACGGCCTTTTTGCAGAGGTTTGACATGGATCAATCAAAGCCTAGCGCGCTGCGTGCATAAGGCCAAGCAGGGGGGCGACAGATTGTAGCGTATTGCCCGCTGGCTTTTGGCTCTATATGAGGCCTAGAATAATTCCAATCTGCGCGCTTGACGGTGCAGGCGAGAGACGAAAGGAAGGCTTTTGGATTACGACCAGATGCTGAACGACGCGATTGAAAACCTCCATACGGAAGGTCGGTATCGCACGTTTATCGACATTGAGCGCACGCGCGGTCAATTCCCCCATGCGGTGTGGAACAAACCTGACGGTAGCAAAGCGCCTGTGACGGTGTGGTGTGGCAACGATTACCTTGGCATGGGCCAGCACCCTGTTGTGCTTGCTGCGATGCATGAGGCGCTTGAGGCGACGGGTGCAGGCTCTGGCGGCACGCGCAATATTTCGGGCACGACAGTGTATCACAAGCGTCTTGAGGCCGAGCTCGCGGATTTGCATGGCAAGGATGCGGCGCTGCTGTTTACCTCGGCCTATATCGCCAATGACGCGACACTCAGCACGCTGCCAAAGCTGTTTCCAGGTCTGATTATTTATTCTGACGCTCTGAACCATGCCTCGATGATCGAGGGCGTGCGCCGCAATGGCGGAGCAAAGCGGATTTTCCGCCATAATGACGTGGCGCATCTGCGCGAACTGATTGCAGCGGATGACCCTGCCGCGCCAAAGCTGATTGCGTTCGAGAGTGTGTACTCTATGGACGGCGATTTCGGGCCGATCAAAGAGATTTGTGATGTGGCCGAAGAGTTTGGCGCGCTGACCTATCTTGATGAGGTTCACGCGGTGGGCATGTACGGCCCGCGCGGTGGCGGGATTGCCGAGCGTGACGGATTGATGCACCGCGTGGATATCATCAACGGCACCTTGGCCAAGGCTTATGGCGTCATGGGCGGTTATATTGCTGCATCTCCTAAGATGTGCGACGCGATCCGTTCTTACGCACCAGGTTTCATTTTCACGACATCCTTGCCGCCTGCTGTTGCGGCGGGGGCTGCGGCCTCGGTCGCGCATTTGAAGCATGATCAGGGTCTGCGTGACACGCATCAGACCCAAGCCAAAATTCTCAAGTTGCGCCTCAAGGGCCTTGGCCTGCCGATTATTGACCATGGCAGCCATATCGTTCCGCTGATTGTGGGCGACCCCAAGCACACCCAGAAACTGTCGGATATGCTGCTCAACGAGTTTGGGATTTACGTCCAGCCGATCAACTTCCCGACGGTCCCGCGTGGCACAGAACGCTTGCGTTTCACCCCGTCGCCCGTGCATGGGCCGCGTGAAATTGATACGCTTGTCAGTGCTTTGGATAATCTTTGGTCCCACTGTGCGCTGAATCGTGCCGAATTAACCGGCTAGCCTTTCTGCATGTGCAACAGGGCTAGCCCTGTGGTAACATCGCGGTAACGAAAGTTGACGCTTCGATTCGTCGGCTTATTTGGGCAGGCAGGCTTCGGGATAGAGAATGATCGGAAAGAGCTTCAGGCGCGCGAAAGCAGCTGAGGACGTGAAAGCCAAAGGCTTTGACGGGTTTGACCTGCGTCTTGGCGATTTGATGCGCGGTGAGCGCGCGACCATGGGCAAGAGCTTGTTGGATGTGCAGCGCGAGCTTCGGATCAAGGCAGCCTATATTGCCGCTGTCGAGAACGCCGATCCGTCTGCCTTTGATACGCCTGGCTTTATTGCGGGTTACGTCCGTTCTTATGCCCGTTATCTGAATATGGACCCCGATTGGGCCTTCGAGACATTCTGCCGCGAAAGCGGTTTCGTTACCGCCCATGGCATGTCTGCACAGGCCTCTTCGACCAAGCCTGCGCGCAGCGAGTTCGGACTAGGTGGGTCAGGCAAAGATATTTTCTCGGGATCGGCGACGCCATTCGTCCCAGTCGGCGACGCGATGCTGTCGCATATCGAACCGGGCGCGATTGGCTCCATTGCGGTCTTGATCGCTTTGATCAGCGGATTGGGATACGGCGGCTGGACGGTCTTGCAAGAAGTCCAGAAAGTGCAATTTGCCCCTGTTGACCAGACGCCGGTCGTGGTGTCGGATCTTGATCCACTTGCAGGTGCGACCAATGTGATGGGGCAGTCGGAGCAATCTCTTGAAACTGTTGCGGCTTATGATGCGCCGTCGCCAGAGGCGCTTGACCGGCTGTATCGTCCGCAGGCGCTCGAAGTGCCTGTGCTCGTCGCGCGAGACGGCCCGATTTCGACCCTGAGCCCGAACCTTGGCGGGACTTTGCAGGGACAGCAGGCGTCTGAAGCCGTGCTTGTTGCGGCCGCAGATGTTGCGACTGATGTGCCTGCTATTCAGGTGAACGAAGGCCCAGTGCCCGAGGTCCAACTGGTCGCAGCGCGCCCAGCGTGGGTGCGTGTGCGCGCGGCTGACGGCTCGGTGATCTTTGAAGGGATCATGGATGCAGGTGACAAATTTGCCCTGCCCGCTACCGAAGAACCTGCGACCTTGCGCGTCGGCGAAAGTGGCGCGGTTTACTTTGCGGTGAATGGCATGGCTTACGGGCCTGCTGGTCCGGATGGCTCTGTCACGTCCAATTTGCCGCTATCTGCCGTCCATTTGACCGAAACCTATCAGGTGGCCGATTTGACGTCGGATCAGGGGCTTGCCGCAGCTGTAAGCCTCGTGGCCGAAGCGGTTTTACCAGTTGAAGGCGCGGTACTTCCGACCGAATAAAACCATAGAAAAGGTTGCTGAACCTGCCTTGCCTCCATAGGTAGGGGGTGAGTTTTATTGTCCTTACAAAGGCCTGTCTGATGTCGCTTAACCACATCCGTCCTTGGCGCAATATCGAGCGTCGCAAATCCCGTCAGATCATGGTGGGCAATGTGCCCGTTGGTGGCGATGCGCCGATCACGGTGCAGACCATGACCAACACGCTGACCACAGATGTGAAGGGCACGATTGCGCAGATCCAGAGGGCGGCGGATGCGGGCGCGGATATCGTGCGCGTGTCGGTGCCGGATGAGGCGTCAAGCAAGGCGTTGAAACTGATCGTGCCCGAGGTCTCGGTGCCGATCGTCGCTGATATTCATTTCCACTATAAGCGTGGCATTGAGGCGGCAGAAGCGGGGGCCGCGTGCCTGCGTATCAATCCGGGAAACATCGGTGACGAGAAGCGGGTCAAAGAGGTCATTCAGGCCGCACGCGATCATAATTGTTCGATTCGGATCGGCGTGAATGCGGGCTCGCTCGAAAAGCACCTGCTGGATAAATATGGTGAACCTTGCCCCGATGCGATGGTCGAAAGTGGGCTCGATCACATCAAGATTTTGCAGGACAATGATTTCCACGAATTCAAGATTTCGGTGAAGGCATCCGATGTGTTTATGGCCGCCGCTGCCTATCAGCAGTTAGCCGAGGCCACCGATGCGCCGATCCATCTCGGCATCACCGAGGCTGGTGGTTTGATATCTGGCACTGTGAAGTCCGCAATTGGTATGGGTAATTTGCTCTGGGCTGGCATCGGTGACACGATCCGCGTGTCGCTTTCTGCCGATCCTGTGGAAGAGGTTAAGATGGGGTTCGAGATTTTGAAATCTCTGGGCCTGCGCCATCGCGGCGTGAATATTATCTCTTGCCCGTCATGCGCCCGTCAGGGGTTTGACGTGATCAAGACAGTTGAGGCGCTTGAAAAGCGGCTGGAGCATATCAAGACGCCGATGAGCTTGTCGATTATCGGCTGCGTGGTGAATGGCCCTGGTGAGGCGCTGATGACCGACGTTGGTTTTACCGGCGGCGGCGCAGGGTCGGGGATGGTCTATCTTGCTGGCAAGCAAAGCCATAAGCTTTCCAATGACGGTATGATCGAACATATCGTGGAGCAGGTCGAGCGCCGCGCGGCGGAGATTGAGGCGGCTGCGATTTCGTAAACGCGGTTCGTTCGGTTGTCGATGTGAGGGAAATACGCGAACATGTGTGAGAGCCAACGCTTATGATTGCTTATGTCACTGTCGGTGCTGACGATATGGCGCGCGCGAAGCTATTCTATGATGCTGTCCTTCCTGCACTTGGTTACGGCTGTGAGCAGGGTCCAGAGGGTCTTAGCTATGCGCTGCCTGTGCCCGCGGGGAAGGCACCTGTTTTGCCAGATTTCTATGTGAAGCCGACCTTTGACGGACGCCCTGCTTCTGCTGGAAATGGCACGATGGTTGCCTTTGAGGCGCGCAGTCAAAGCCAAGTGCGCTCTCTTCATGCTGCAGCCCTTGCCGCAGGTGGGACTGACGAGGGCCAGCCGGGATTTCGCACTTCTTATGGTCCGCATTTTTATGTGGGCTACCTGCGTGATCCGCAAGGCAACAAGATCGCGCTGTTTTCAAGCGACCCCAATGAACCTGGGCGAGACGGATAGCGGCAAACCCGTGGAAAAACACCGCCCCGTTGAGGGCGGTGTTTTCGTTTTGGCGTTCAGGAGGATTGGTCGCCGTACCAGTTGCCGTATTTGGTCTCGATGGCAGCTGTGAGCATTTCGGCGAATTCGGCGGGGTCTTGGGTGCCGTTGTCGCGCCCGCGGTAGTGGTAGGGGTAGACGTATTTGGGGGCAAATTCGCTCACGGCTTCGGCGGCGGCTTTTGCGTCCATGGTGAACGGCAGGTTCATGCAGACAAACGCCACGTCGATGTTTTCAAGCGCGCGCATCTCGGGCGTGCCTTCGGTATCGCCAGAGATATAGAACCGCAGGCCGTCGACGCTCAATACATAGCCGTTATCGCGCCCTTGGGGATGGAAATTTTCGCGCCCTTCGGTGGTGTTATAGGCGGCGATCGCGTCGATGTTGACCGTTTCCCATGTGGTGGCCTCGCCGTTTGCCAAGGCAGTGGCGCGGCTCTGCATCTCGGCGGGCATCAGCGCAAGAACAGCAGGGTTCACGATCATCGGCGTTGCGTCACCTGCGAGGGAGGCGAGCGTTTCAGCGTTATAGTGGTCGCCGTGCTCGTGGGTGATCAGGATCATGTCAGGCGCAGGTTTGCCCTCGTAAAGCGCGGCTTCGCCCACTGGATCGACGTAGATCACGCCTGCAGGTGTTTCCAGCACGATTGAGGCGTGCGAGATCGGGTGGACCGTGACGCTCCCGTTTGCGGTGGCATAGGTGTCGGTGCTATGGGCTGCGGCCATGGCGGCGTAGGGCAGCAAGGTGATTGTTCCAAGCGCTGCGGAACTGGCGAGGAAATGGCGACGTGTTTGCATGATGGCACTCCTTGGGTTGCGGTTAACGCATCAAATAGAGCACCGTCCGGGCAAGTCACGCTGACCTGCCGGATTCTTTCAATTCAACGGGGTTTCACCTGCCACATCACGATGAGAATAAAGGCCGATATGATCGCAGCCATAAAGCACCAGACCGAGGTAAAGGCATATTCTGCGAACACAAAGCCGACGATGACCGAGAGTGTAATCAGGATGCCAAACGCCCGAATGGGCTTCACCGTTGACGCCAGAAGGGGGATGCAAACGATCCCCGCATAGGTCACCCGCAGCAAGGAACTCGACGCGATGCCCTCCCAGATCAGTCGGGAGTCATAGTCGATGGAATGCCGCTCGATCGTGATCGGAATCCAATCGGGGTGCAGTAGCAATGGGACGAAAAGGGACAATCCTAACAATCCGCCAAATACTGTCAGCCCAAGAAAGAGCGTCCTGCGCCCTCTGGATCGCTCTACCAGAAAGGCCGAGTAGGGCACCAGAAACGGCCAGACCAAATAGGCAAAGAACAGAAATCCTAAGGCAAGGGTTTGCGATTGTTGTGCGTTTTCAATACCGATGGCCCGCCAAATGCCACCTTCCAGAGCTTGTTGCACACTAAACAAGAGCGGGAATACTGCAAATCCCAGAAACCGGCGGTCCTTTTGGAGAGCTGCTCTTATCGTATAGATGCCCACCGGTCCCAAGATGACGGCGGTGGTGAAGCTGGCCGTCGCGGAAAAACACATCAGGCAGGGTTCCTAAAGCAGTTTGCGGTCTGTCCCGAAAATCTAGGTGCGGGCCGCGCGGATAGCAAGAACCTTGCGGAGGGGAAAACGCCGCCATCAGTCGGGGCGGCGTTTTCGTCCGGCCTTAGCTGTCGTTGCGGATTTGCGCGACGATCTGCACCATTTGATCAAAGGGCACATAGCCACGCAGCATCTGATCTTCGACGACGAATGTCGGCGTGCCGCTGATCTGCATTGCGTCACCCAAGATGCGGTTGTCGTTGATGACCTTTGCGACAGCGGCGCCGTTCATTTCGACGGTGATGGCTGCTACGTCCAAGTCCAGACTCTCGCCAAGTTTTGTCAGCATGTCAGGGGTGATGTCGCCACGGAATTCCATCAGCGTATTGTGCACGGTCTCATAGGCGTCGTCGCCAGCTACGATCTTTGTGGCAATCGCAAATTGCGCGGCCAGCATGGATTGCTCACCCAAAATCGGGAATTCCTTGACGATGTAGCGGATATTGCCGTCTGTTGTCAGAAGGTTCGCGACCTCCGGGTAGGCTTTTTTGCAGTAGCCGCATTTGTAATCCATGAACTCGACGATGATGATATCGCCCTCAAGGTTGCCGCCGACAAAGGAGTTCGGATCGTTATGCAACTGCTCTGCGTAGGTTCGGGCAAGGGTGACGTCGTTATTGGCCTTGGCGGCCTCTTCGCGCTGTTGCAGCACGCTGATGGCTTCCATGACGACTTCGGGGTTTTCGAGTAAATAGGCGCGGACTTCGTCGCGGAAGGCGGAACGCTCGGCGTCGGACATGGCCTCCTGAGCGAGAGCGGGTGTCGCCAATGTCATGGCGAGAAAAAGGGCTGCTGACTTCATTTGGGTCTCTTTCATCTGCGATTTCCCGCTTGCAGATCACATCTGCGCGGGGCTGCCAAGGTCGGATGTTGACGCACCCCTATGGCAAGAGGCACAAGTGACCAAATTTATAAGAGGCAGCCTATGAGACATTCAACCCGCGGCGAGGTTGATCCCTTTATTGTGATGGACGTGATGGAAGCGGCGCGCAAAGCCGAAGAAGCTGGCCGTCACATTATCCATATGGAAGTGGGTCAACCCGGAACAGGCGCGCCGAGCGGAGCGCGCTCGGTATTGGCCGACCATTTGGCAGAGCCTTTGGGCTATACCGTTGGCCTTGGCCTGCCTGCGTTGCGGGAGCGGATCGCCCGCCATTACGCGCAGGTCTATGGCGTTGATATCGCGGCAGAACGTGTGGTCATCACCGCGGGGGCATCGGGGGCGTTCCTGCTCGCCTTCTCTGCGCTTTTCGACAATGAGGCGAGGGTCGGTTTGGGCTTGCCATGCTATCCCTCGTATCGCCAGATTTTGAAAGCAGTGGGCCTGAAGCCCGTCGAGATGCCCACCACCGCGCAGGGCCGGTATCAGCCGCAGCCCGCCGACGTTGCTGCATTCGATCTGGACGGGCTGATTGTGGCCTCGCCTGCCAATCCGACGGGCACGATGCTGAGCAAGGATGAGTTGTCAGCCTTGGCGCAGGCCTGTGCCGCACAAGGGGCGGCCTTCATTTCAGACGAGATTTATCATGGCATTTCATACGACAAGGAATCGGTGACCGCGCTGAGCGTCACTGACGACGTCTATGTGATCAACTCGTTTTCAAAGTATTTCTCGATGACGGGCTGGCGTGTGGGCTGGATGGTGGTGCCTGCCGATCATGTGCGCCGGGTCGAGCGTTTGGCGCAGAATATGTTTATCTGCGCGCCCCACGCGTCTCAGGTTCTGGCGCTTGCGTCATTCGACTGTGCCGAAGAACTGGACGGGCATCTGGCAGTTTATGCGGCCAATCGCGATGTGATGATCACGGGTCTGACGCAGGCGGGCTTGGGCAAATTCGCGCCCCCTGACGGGGCGTTCTACCTTTATGTCGATGTATCCGATTATACCGATGATGCGCATGGCTTTGCCACGCTGATACTGGAAGAGGCAGGTGTCGCAGTCACCCCCGGCTTGGATTTTGATCCTGTTGAAGGGCACAAATGGCTGCGGTTTTCCTATGCCCGTGCAACGGCGGATATCGTCGAAGGCGTGGCCCGTTTGCAGGCGTTCATGGAGGCACGTCGATGATCTGGCGGCTGATAGCCTGCGTGGTTTTCTGGGCGGGTGCGGCGGTGGCTCAGGATTTTAGCGCCTTGGCCCGATTGGACGTCGCCAAGAGCCAGATCCGCGACAATGGTGCTGATTTGCAGGTTGATCTGTATTTGAGCCAGCCCATCCCTTACCGCGTCTTCACACTTGATACGCCGCGGCGCTTGGTTCTGGATTTTCGCGAAGTGGATTGGACAGGGGCCAGCCGAGAGGGGTTGCTGAATGCCGACGCGGCCAGCGACTTGCGCTTTGGTCCGCTGCGTCCGGGCTGGTCGCGGATGGTGGTGGATTTGGCGGCCCCTATGGCTGTCACACAGGCGGGCATGTCCGTACAGACCCAGACAGGCACCGCATTTTTGCAGGTCGTCTTGATCCCGGTTGACGCGGCTCGTTTCGCTGAAAACGCAGGTGCGCCCGTGGAGGAAGGCTGGGAGGCTCTCGCCGCATTGCAGACCGCAACCGAAGCCCCGAAACAAGACGATGGCCCGTTGGTTGTTGCCATTGACCCAGGGCATGGCGGCATTGATCCGGGGGCCGAGCGAGCCGGGTTGCGCGAGGCAGATCTGATGCTTGCGCTGGGGATTGAGGTCGCCGATGCCATTAACCGCACGGGTGTCATGCGCGCGGTGCTGACCCGCGACGCGGATTTCTTTGTGCCGCTGGAGGCGCGGATGACGCGCGCGCGCGCGGCAGGTGCGGATGTGTTTGTCTCGCTGCATGCGGATGCTTTGGAAGAGGGGGACGCGCAAGGTGCCTCGATCTATACCTTGTCGCAAGAGGCGCTTGAGACCGCCTCCGAGCGGATGGCCGAGCGTCACGAGCGCGGTGATTTGCTCGCAGGGCTTGATCTGCAGGGGCAAGATGATCGGGTCGCCACCGTCTTGATGGATTTGGCGCGCCTTGAGACGGGGCCTGCGGGCGAAAGGCTCGCGGATGCGGTCGTGACCGGCCTGCGCGACAATGGTGTGCGGATGAACAGCAAGCCGCGCCGCAAGGGCAGGCTTGCCGTGCTCAATGCACCTGATTTCGCCAGCGTTTTGGTCGAGATCGGATTTCTGTCCTCTGACATCGACCGCGCCAATCTCAGCAGTGCAAAGACCCGTGCACCGATGGTTGCGGGGCTGGTGGCGGCGCTGCGGGCATGGGCCGATGACGAGGCGGCGCGCGCCGCGCTATTGCGACAATAGGTGATCTCGTGGAAAAGTGATGAAATAGCAGGCGAATTAGCGCCAAAATCCGCGTTTGGGCTTTTGACCATTTGATCCCTTCGGCCTATAAGCCAATCAACTTATTGGGGGCTTTGGCCGTGCTGCGCTTTATCATGTCTTTCTTTGGCGGCATCTTTTCGATGTTGACGCTGGGCCTCGCGATGATGGCGCTTACCTTGGGCGCGATTTTCTATATTTATGGCCGCGACTTGCCCTCATATGACGTGCTGTCACAATACGCTCCGAAGACGATCAGCCGCGTTTATTCCGCCGAGGGCCGGATCATCGACGAATTCGCAACCGAGCGGCGTTTGTTCACGCCCTCTGCAGAAATTCCCGACATCGTCAAACAGGCGTTTATTTCGGCGGAAGATAAGAATTTCTATTCCCACCCCGGTTACGATTTGCGCGGTATGGCTGCTGCTTTTGTGGATGCGGTCAAATCTGGCGGGCGTGAATTGCGCGGTGCGTCGACGATTACTCAGCAGGTCACCAAGAACTTTTTGCTCGACGGATCGCGGACCGCGGAGCGCAAGATCCAAGAGCTGATCCTTGCACCGCGCCTGGAGGCGACTTTGGGCAAAGAGGGCATTCTGGAACTGTATCTCAACGAGATTGATCTTGGTGTGCGCTCCTTTGGTGTAACGGCTGCGGCGCAGAGCTATTTCTACAAGCCCTTGGCCGACCTTTCCCCAGCCGAGGCTGCGTTTCTGGCGGTTCACCCCAAAGCGCCCTATAGCTATCACCCCGTCAAGAACCGTGAAGCGGCGCTGGAGCGGCGCGATTTCATTCTGCGTGAAATGTACGAGAACGGGTATCTGACCCAAGCGGGCTATCAGGAGGCTTTGGCCGATCCGCTACGCACGGTACAAAACGGCGACTTCCCGTCTTTCGCGAGCGAACGCCCGTCGCGCGATTACTTCTCCGATGAAATCCGGCGCCAGTTGAGCCAGAACTTTGGCGAGGACGAGTTTTTCAACGGCGGCTTGTCAATCAGGGCGACCATTGACCCCGATATGCAAGTCGAGGCGGCCCATGCGCTCCAGCGCGCGCTCGAGCAATACGACCGTGGCGCGGGCCGTTGGCGTGGCACGGGCAAGACGATTGCCGTTGAGGCGCTTGGTTCCGAAAACGCGTGGCGCGCTGCGTTGCGCGAAGTTGACGTGGCCCGCGACGTGACGCTGGAGAGCAAATGGTATCCTGCCGTCATTTTGGGCGTGAGCGAGAATGAATTGCAGGTCGGCATCGAAGACGTTGCCGTCACCGAGGCCGAACCACAGGTCATTCCGCGCGCTGACATCGACTGGATGCGTGGCGATTTCATCGAGAATTTCGACGTTGGTGACGTCGTGCATGTCCGTCGTATGAATACGGATTCCGACGGCAGCTTTATCCGCTGGACGCTGCGCCAAGTGCCAGAAGTGCAGGGCGGCTTTATGGCGATGGACGTCAATACAGGCCGCGTGATTGCGATGCAGGGGGGCTTCTCCTATCAGGCGTCGGTGTTCAACCGCGCCACTCAGGCCAAGCGCCAGCCCGGCTCCTCGTTCAAGCCGTTTGTTTATGCCTCCGCGCTCGACAGTGGCTATTCGCCCGCGACAATCGTGGTCGACGCGCCGATTGAGATTAACACGCCGCAGGGTGTGTGGCGCCCGCAAAACTCGTCCAACCAGTTTTATGGCCCCACGCCTTTGCGCACCGGGATCGAGCAATCGCGGAACCTGATGACCATTCGTCTGGCGCAAGAGGTCGGTATGGATGTTGTGGGCCGCTATGCCGAGAAGTTTGGCGTTTATGAAAAGTTGCAGCCCGTGCTTGCCAACGCCTTGGGGTCGCAAGAAACGACCCTGTTCAAAATGGTCGCGGCCTATGCGATGTTTGCCAATGGCGGCGAGCGCGTGGAGCCGACCTTGGTCGACCGCGTGCAGGACCGCTACGGCAAGACCGTTTACCGCCACGACGAGCGCATTTGCGAGGATTGTAGCGATTTAAACCTACCCTTTGGCCAATCCCCGCTCATCACTTCGAACCGCGAGCGCGTGATGAACGAGATCACCGCCTATCAGCTCACGTCGATGATGGAAGGCGTGGTCCAGCGCGGCTCTGCCAGCAGGACCGTGAATTTGCCGGTGCCGATTGCAGGTAAGACAGGCACGACGAACGACGCCAAAGATGTGTGGTTCGTAGGTTTTTCCAGCAATATTGTCGCAGGCTGCTATATCGGTTTTGATAACCCGCGCAGTCTGGGCGAAGGGGCCTTTGGTGGCACTCTGTGTGGACCCGTCTTCAATCAGTTTATGACCGAAGCGATCAAGACCTTTGGCGGCGGGGCCTTCAATGTGCCCGATGAGTGCCAGTTCATCAAGATCGACCGCTTTACGGGCGCGCGTTTGCCCGATGACGCGGGCGGCGAAAACGTGATTGCCGAATGTTTCCGCCCGGGTGAAGAGCCGATCTTTGGTGTGACTTTCGATGGTGGTTTTGGCATGGCGGCCGATTTGCCACTGTTCGATGTTGTCCCGCGTCAGACACGTCAGGTGGAATCCTCGTCGGGTGGCACGGCACAGGTCGGACCAAAGGCGTCTTTTGGATCGCTTTCCTCGGGTGGCCTTTACTAAATTCCCTTGCTATGACCCCGCTTAGCCGATTGATCAGATAGGTGCATTATGCGCGCAGATACCCAAAACTCCGTTGACGCGATTGAAAAATCGCTGGCCCTCTTGGCGCAGCGTTTGAATTATGAAACCGCCCCTTACCGGTTGGAAGAATTCAACGCCCGTGTCGAAGATCCGACCCTTTGGGATGATCCGGAGGCCGCGCAAAAATTGATGCGCGACCGCCAGATGCTGGTTGATGCGATGGGGTCTTACGAGAGCATCCGTCAGGATTTGGCCGACAATGTCGAGCTCATCGCATTGGGCGAAATGGAGGACGACGCCGAGGTTGTCGCCGAGGCCGAAGCCGCACTCAAAAAGCTGGAAAAAGTCGCCGCCGCCAAAGAACTTGAAGCGCTGTTGGATGGCGAGGCCGACGGCAATGACACCTTCCTTGAGATCAACTCGGGTGCTGGCGGCACGGAATCCTGCGACTGGGCAAATATGCTGGCGCGGATGTACGTCCGCTGGGCCGAGAAAAAGGGTTATAAGGTCGAGTTGCAGTCCGAGACACCGGGCGAAGAGGCAGGGATCAAGTCAGCCTCTTACAAGATATCGGGCCCGAACGCCTATGGCTGGCTGAAATCCGAAAGCGGCGTGCACCGTTTGGTCCGCATCTCACCCTTTGACAGCGCCGCCAAGCGCCACACGTCGTTTACCTCCGTGAAGGTTTATCCGGTGGTCGATGACAATATCGAGATTGAGGTCAACCCCTCCGATATCCGTCTTGATACCTACCGTTCGTCCGGTGCAGGTGGCCAGCACGTCAACACCACCGACTCTGCGGTGCGGATCACCCACTTCCCCACGGGGATCGTTGTGACCTCCTCCGAGAAGTCGCAGCACCAGAACCGCGATATCGCGATGAAGGCGCTGAAGTCCCGTCTGTATCAGATGGAATTGGACAAGCGGTCTGCCTTGGTCAACGAAGTGCACGAGAATGCGGGCGATGCGGGCTGGGGCAACCAGATCCGCTCCTATGTTTTGCAGCCTTACCAGATGGTGAAAGACCTGCGCACCAACTACGAGACCTCGGACACAAAAGGCGTCCTGGACGGTGATCTTGACGGATTTATGGCGGCGACCTTGGCTTTGGCCGTCTCCGGCAAATCACGTGCGGATGCCCAAGGCGATTAAGGCTTGTCAGAAAGCCTGACTCGCGCTTTTCTGACCCGATGAAAACCCTATTGGATTGTGATGCCGTGGCTATGGCGGCCCGGATTGCCCGTGGTGATCTGACGGCTGAGGCGCTGATGTGTGCCACGCTGGACCGCGTGGATGCGGTGAACCCTGCGCTCAATGCGATCGTAAGCCGCGTGGACCGCGAGACCTTAATTGCAAAGGCGCGGGGCGCTGACGCAGACCCTTCTAAAGGGCCGCTGCACGGCCTGCCGATTGCCGTCAAGGACCTGTCCAATGTCGCAGGGATTCCGACTTCTATGGGCTCGTCTGCCTTGGCGGGGATGGTGCCAAAGACCTCTGATATCATGGTGCAGCGCATGATTGATGCAGGTGCGATTGTGATTGGCAAGACCAACACGCCAGAGTTCGGCCTTGGCTCGCATACCTATAATCCTGTGTTCGGGGCGACGCGCAACGCCGTTGATCCCAGCCGCAGCGCGGGCGGATCAAGTGGCGGGGCTGCTGTCGCATTGGCTGCGGGCATGATCCCGATCGCGGATGGCTCTGATATGATGGGCAGCCTGCGTAACCCTGCTGGCTGGAACGAAGTCTACGGGTTACGGCCCACTTGGGGGCTTGTGCCGTCAGAGCCGAAGGCGGACACGTTTTTGCACCACCTGTCGACCAACGGACCGATGGCGCGCAGCCCTGCGGATTTGGCGCTGTTGCTGGATGTGCAAGCGGGGCGCGATCCACGCCAACCTTGGAGCCTGCACCATCAACCTGTGTCGGGGCGGTTGGATGCGGATATATCCGGGCGGCGGATTGCGTGGCTTGGCGATTGGTCCGGCGCCTATCCGATGGAGGCGGGCGTTCTGGATCATGCCGCAACAGCAGTCGCAACCTTTGAGGCACTGGGATGCGTCGTGGAAGCCCTATCCGCGCCCCTTGATGCAACCCAGATGTGGGAGGCTTGGATCACATTGCGGTCATGGTCGGTCTCGGTCAGCCTTGGTGCGCTTTATGACCACCCCAAGATGCGCGCCGCGCTCAAACCGGAAGCCATCTGGGAGATCGAGCGGGGCAGGGCCTTGAGCCTCGCACAGGTGCAGGCCGCGAGCGTCACGCGCTCGCGCTGGTTCGCAAAGGCGGCAGAGTTATTTGAGACTTACGATGCCTTCGTCCTTCCAACGGCGCAATGTTATCCGTTCCCCGTCGCGTGGGATTGGCCCAAGAACATCGCAGGCGTGCAGATGGATAGCTATCACCGCTGGATGGAGGTCGTGGTGCCCGCAAGCCTGATCGGCCTGCCGTGTCTGGCGGTGCCAGCGGGTCGCGGGGCATCCGGCCTGCCGATGGGATTGCAGCTTGCCGGTCCGCGCGGTGCGGATCTGGCGCTGTTGCAGCTCGGGCAAGCGTGGCACGGGGCCTAGTAAAACAGGTTCGGCTCTCGCGGCGCGCCAAAGCTCGGCCAGTAGTAAAAGTAGAACATGGCAGCCAGAAGGAGGCCGGCAATCATGACGATATGCAGGGTTGATCCGCTGATCCATTTCGCTGCCAACCGTCTGGTTTGCGCGCGCGCTTCGCTGCGGCTTGGATTGAGCGTGAGGCCCGTATTGGGCCGGAAAATCACCAGATAGATGCGGTAGCTGACGATCACGAGGAAGACGAGTGGCCCAATCGCGTAACCCGCGTTGGGGGAGTTCATTGACCAGAGCACGACCAAAGCCGCGATGCCGAAGACGATCAGCGTCAACTTCGTGGTGGATTTTGCGGGCGGCAGGTCGTCGTAGCCCTCTAGGTGACGCGCCTTTGCACGCTTGAGGGCCACAACTTCGCTCACCCCCGCGAAGAAAAGTTGCAGCGGCACCGCGTAGAAAATGAGCGTTATCATCAGGTAGTAATAGTGCGTGGCGATGTTGATCAACGTGAGCGCCCCAAAGAGGAGCGCCGCCCAGATAAATTTGAGCCTGACGGAATAGCTATGGCCAGAGGTATCGCGAAAGATTGTGGACAATTCGCTTTGATCTTGACGGTACATGTCGGCGCTCCGTTCCTGCAGTGGTTCGGGTACAATCTGAAGCTGTGTCGTGGCGAGAGTATGGCCCTATTTGGAGAATATTCGGGCGCTGCCCAAGAAAAAGGGCGCTCTGACTGGTGTCAGGCGCCCTTGATCGTTCCCACGGTTGGGGACCTTACTTTGCCTCTGGTATCGGCATCTTTGCCTTACCGCCTGCACCAGTTGTCAGTGGATCGTCCTGACGCTGCACGGAGCCTTCAAAGTGGGCGCCGGATTCGATGGCGATGGTTTTGTGGATGATGTCACCCTCAACGCGCGCGGTGGATGTCAGACGGACCTTCAGGCCACGCACACGACCGATCACACGGCCATTGACCACAACGTCGTCAGCAATCACTTCGCCTTTGACTGTGGCACCTTCGCCAACTGTGAGCAAATGCGCGCGGATGTCGCCGTCAACCTGACCTTCGATCTGGATGTCACCAGTCGTTTTCAGATTGCCTGTGACCAACAGGTCAGAGGACAGCACGGATGCCGCAGGCTTTGCCTTAAGAGGGGCTGCCTTGAAATCTGACGCAGGTGCAGCGGGCGCTGCCGCTGGCATCTTTGGTGCTTCTTCTGCTTTCGGGGCAGGCTCGTTGATTTTTGATTTAGAAAACATCTTGTCCAGCTCTTATGTAAATCATTGGGTTGACAGGAGAGCCACCGACGCGGACCTCATAGTGAAGATGGGGTCCGGTGGACCGGCCTGAGTTGCCCATATCACCAATTCTCTGTCCGCGCGAGACCCTTTGACCAACTGAAACATGCATCGCGTTCAAATGTGCGTACCGCGTCTCAATGCCAAACTCGTGCTGGATCTTGATCAGGCGGCCATACCCGGAGGACCAGCTGGCGCTGACAACAACGCCGTCGGCGGTTGCATAGATTGGCGTGCCGACAGGGCCGGCAAAATCCGTGCCCGCATGCAAGCGTCCCCAGCGCTGGCCAAAGCCAGAGGTAAAGCGGAAGTTGCTCTTGACCGGAATGTCGAATGGCGCGCGCTCGGCGGCGATCCGGTAGAGGTTAATGCGGTCCATCCGGTCCAGAATGCCGTTTGCGCGGCTCGCGTCGGGATCAGGTCCGCCACCCTTGGTCGAAAACTGCAGCGGTGTCAGCGGGCCGCCTGTGCCAGAGTAGCCACGGCGTACGGCACTGAGCAGGTTATCGGGGTTCAGGCCTGCCTGACGGAACATTTTGTCCAGCGGCTCGACAGAAACCATCATGGCTTCTTCAAGCTGGCGGAAGATTTCGTCGTTCTTTTCCTGCATCAGGCGCAGTTCGTTTTCCATTTCGGAGGCGTGATCGAGCGCAAAAACGGCGTCGGCTGCGATCAGGTCACGTTCGGCTGCGGTTTCGCGCAGCGCATCGGCCAGAATATTCATCGTGCCAGAGGTTTCGGCGGAAATCGCGCCCGAATTGGCCACAGCGCCGTCAGCGGAGAGCGTCGCCACTTTGTCTCGGGCCTCTTCGCGGGCTTTCATCGTGTCGCGCAGGGTGGATTGCACCACCTCAAGCCCTGTTTCCAGCTCGCGACGTTTGTCTTCGGTATTGAGCAATTCCGATTGCATGACCGAAATCTGTTCAAGCGCGGAGTTAAAGCGGCGTTGGGCGGCAACCGCCTCTTCGGCCCGCAGGTCACGCTCGGACGACAGCGAGTTGAGGCGCTGTTCGTAGATCATTTGATCGCGTTGGGCCTGTGCGCGGAAGTTGCCGGCACCGATGCTGTCCATCAACAAAATCGCCGTGGCGATAATCGTCCAGCCGACAACCAGCGTTCCACCTGTCCATGCGACCAGTTGGGTTTCAGCTGTCAGGCGGATAAACCGCGTCTCGCTGTCAGACCGCAAAAACAGTCGCTTTTCGGGGAAATGGCGTTCAAGCCACCCGTGAAATTTTGTTGTGAGCCGTAATCGCAATGTTACTGTCCTTGTCCCGTCCCTTTACACGACAGGCTCCCACACCCTCTAGCGCCGCCAGATGGTGTTAGACACCCAGTTCCGGTATCGCAATCTCTTTGCTGCACCATATATGGAATTGAGCGAAATATCTCGTGTTTCGGCGTGAATCTGCCGACTATTTCGGGCCGCGCGCTGCGTTTTGCTCTGCAAGCGGCCAGTAAAAGTCTGGCGGGATGCCGGCTTCGGCGCGTTTTTCCTCGTTAAAAGGCGGCTTCAGCGATCCGTGGAAATAGCGTTTGACCAAGGTGTGAAAGGTCGGCGTCGGGTCAAGGTCGTTCTTGCCACACAAGAAATGGAACCATTTGGAGCCATAAGCCACATGGTGCACTTCTTCGGCGTAGATAATTTCGAGCGCCGCAACCGCATCGGTCGCCTTGGCCTGCTTGAAAAGCCGAATCATATTCGGGGTCACATCCAGCCCGCGGGCCTCAAGCACCATGGGCACAACGGCAAGCCGTCCCATGAAGTCGGTCGCTGTGTCTTCAGCGGCGCGCCACATGCCGGCATGGGCAGGCAAGGCGCCGTAATAGCTGCCCGCTGCTTCAAGGCAGTCACACATCAGATTGAAATGTTTGGATTCCTCATCGGCCGATTTTACCCAGTCGTCGTAAAATCCGATTGGCATCGGTATGTGCGCGAAGCGCGCGATGATGTCCCAATGCAGATCGACGGCGTTCAATTCGATATGGGCCACGGCGTGCAAAAGAGCGATGCGGCCCTCGGGCGTGCCGGGTTTGCGCACTGGCACGTCGCGCGGATCAAGCAGCGCAGGCCGAGCAGGGCGCGCGGGCTGTTCGGGCGGGCAAGCGGTGCCGATCGCGGGCGTATGGCCTGCCTTGCGCGCCGCTTGCCATGTGGCCGCATGGGAGCGCGACAGCGCCGTTTTGGTGCGACCGTCAGCCGTGCTGAGGACCTCGACGGCCATTTCTGTCAGGTTTATCATGTGCTTGCGCGGACTTCTTCAAGAACCGCCTCAACGTGGCCTGCCACTTTGACCTTGCGCCAAATCTGTTTGATCACCCCGTCAGGCCCAATCAGAAACGTCGCCCGTTCGATCCCCATATAGGTTTTGCCATACATCGATTTCTCGACCCATGTGCCGTAATCTTCGCAGATCGTGCCCGCGTCATCGGCCAGAAGCGCGATTTTGAGCCCGTGTTTTGCGACAAATTTTTCGTGCTTCTTGACGGTGTCTTTGGAGACGCCAAGCACAACCGCACCCGACTGCGCGAAAGCTTCGGCCATTTCGGTGAAGCCGATCGCCTCTTTGGTACAGCCGGGCGTATCGTCTTTGGGGTAGAAGTAGAGTACGACCTGCTGGCCTGCATAGTCTGTGAGACTGACGGTGTCGCCGCCGTCGCGCGAGGCACTGAAAAGGGGGGCTTTGTCGCCGATTTTGAGGTCTTGCATGTGATTTCTCCCATTGCGCCAGATTGATGGTTTTGTTTTAGCCCAACTCAGGCAAAGATAAAGTGCAGGTAACATAAGGTCGCCATGCAAGACGAGGTTTCCTCAGACCCGAAGGTGCGCAAATCTTGGCGCTGGCTTTGGCATGCGTTGCGCACGGTGGTGCTGGTTGCATTTTTGCCGGTGCTTTTCGCAGTCGTTGCCGCCGTGTTGATGATCGGGCAGGACATTGACGCCCCCGATTGGCTCACCTCGCGGATCGAGGCGCGCGCCAGTCAGATGATGCAGGGCGGCGAGGTCGCATTTTCCAATATTTACATCACGATAGGGCGTGACCTTCACCCGCGCGTCCGGCTTGTTGATACGATCGTCAAAGACGCCGAGGGCCGTCAGATCGCGCGGGCCTCTTCGCTTGAGGGCGGGATTTCCCCGCGTGGCATTCTCTTTGAGGGCAGCCTCTTGATGCAGGACGTTGCACTTGACGGCGCGCAGATCAGCCTGACGCGGGCCGCGGACGGGACCCTTGCGATGGCGTTTGGCCCAGAGGGTGGATTTGACGGCGCGCCCTCCTTTGCGGCGCTGCTGGATCAAAGTGATGCGTTTTTCGAGCATCCTGCATTGGCCGCGCTGGAGAGCGCGTCGGCCACTGGCGTGATCGTCAACTACACGGACATTCGGGCTGGCCGCAGATGGACGGTTGACGGCGGCGAGATCGTCTTGGATTTGCGCGACAACAAGACGGCGCTGCGCGGTGATTTTAACCTTTTGTCAGGTGGCACCGAAATTACGCGTCTCGCTTTTGATTACGAGAGCCCGCGCGGCGCAAGGGCGGCACAGCTTGGCATGACGCTGCGAGATGCGCGCGCGCGCGACATTGCGACCCAATCGCCCGCGCTGCAGTTTCTGGCAGAGATTGATGCCCCGATCACCGCGGCCCTGCGCACCAGTCTGGATGACACCGGCGCGCTTGGCCTGTTGAGTGCCACGCTCGAATTGGGCAAGGGGGCCCTGCAACCCAACGCCGCGACCGAGCCTTTGGCCTTTGATCAGGCCAAGGCCTATATGACCTATGACCCCGCAAGCCAGTTGATCCGCTTTGATCACGTGGAGCTCGAGGCGCCGCAGGGGGCCATGAAAGCGACCGGTCGCGCCTATCTGCGCGATATTATAGCGGGTGTGCCGCAGACTTTGGTCGCCCAGTTCTCGGTTCCGACGGCCTCGCTCACGGCGGGGAGCCTTTATGAAACGGGGTTGGATCTGCCGCCCGCGACCGTGGATTTGCGTCTTCGGTTCAAGCCGTTTTCGGTGGAAATCGGCGAATTGGCCCTGTTGGACGGGGATACCCATGTGACCGCGTCAGGCAAAATTGCTGCGACAAATGAGGGATGGGCCGTTGCGGTTGATGGCGCGGTTGACCAGATCGCGCCTGCGCGGCTTGTGGCGCTTTGGCCGGCATCGGTGAAACCGGGCTCGCGCAACTGGCTGGCCGCGAATGTGTCGCAAGGTCAAATTCAAAACGCGACCTTTAACCTGCGCGCCCGTCAGGGGGTGCCTGCGGTGATTGCGGCCCGATTTGGGATTGCCGACGGGACGATCAAATTCATGCGCACAATGCCCCTGATGCAAGATGCGGCCGGCGTCGGCTATATTGAAAACAACCAGATGATCCTTTCGCTTGATCGTGGCCATGTGCCTGCGCCGCAGGGCGGACGGGTCGATCTGACAGGGACGTCGATGGTGATTGTCGATACCCGCGTGAAGGGCGGGGATGCGGTTGTCGATCTGGCGCTTGATGGCTCTGTCACATCACTGTTGTCGCTTTTGGACCGCGAGCCGTTTCAGTTTATCACCAAGGCAGGGCAGCCTGTGACGCTGGCTGATGGCCGTGCAACTGTGAGCGGTAAGGTCCATTTCCCGTTGCGCAAGGGGGTGCCGCCAAGCGAGGTTCGTTTTGATATTGTCGCGCAGTTGCGCGATGTCCGAAGTGAGACCCTGATCAAGGGGCGGCGTTTGCAGGCCGCCCGACTGGAGGTTGCCACCGATAATGCGGGGTTGCGGATCTCGGGGCCGCTGCAACTTGATGGCGTGGCGCTCAATGCCACTTGGGAGCAGCGCTTTGGCCCGCAGTTTCGGGGGCGCAGTCAGGTTCAAGCGCAGTTGACACTGTCCGAGCCGCTTTTGCAGGCGTTCAAGATCAATTTGCCAAGAGGGTCTGTGACGGGGGCCGGGCCTGCCGAGATGGTCATTGATCTTGTGCGCGGCGCGCCGCCTGCGTTTGAACTGACCTCCGGTCTGCGCGGCGTGGGTTTGGCGCTGCCTGCGGTTGGGTGGAGTAAACCTGCAGAGGCGGGCGGTGCCTTGCTGATTAGAGGCGCGCTTGGGGCGGTGCCGCAGATCGACAGGCTTGAGGTCAGCGGCGGCGGTTTGACCGCAAAAGGGCGGGTGGTGCTCACCGAGGACGGGCAATTGGATGCAGCCCAGTTCAGCGAGGTCCGCATAGGGTCCTGGCTGGACGCTCCCGTGACGGTGCAAGGCCGCGGCAAGGGGCGCCCTGTTGGCGTGCGTCTGGGGTCGGGCACGGTCGATTTGCGCGGCGCACGGTTTGGCGGGGGCGGCGCTCAGAGCGGCCCGATGAGGCTGTCACTCGACCGATTGCAGATCACCGAAGGCATTGCGCTCACCAATTTCAGCGGTGAATTTGACGGGCAGGGCGGGTTCTCTGGCGGGTTTTCGGGGCAGTTGAATGGCGGCCCTGCGGTGATCGGTGTGATCGTGCCGCAAAACGGACGCTCGGCGATCCGTATCCAGAGTTCGGATGCGGGTGGCGTGGCGGCGGCGGCGGGTCTGATCAAGAATGCCACGTCAGGCACGCTTGATCTCACGCTTTTGCCTGCGGCGGGGGCTGGCGAGTTTGACGGCGATTTGCGCGTGCGCAATCTGCGGGTCAGGGATGCGCCAGCGATGGCCTCGCTTTTGGATGCGATCAGTGTCGCGGGGCTCTTGCGGCAATTGGACGGGCAGGGCCTTGCCTTTGACGAGGTCGAGGCCAAATTCCGCCTGACCCCGCGCGAGGTCATCGTCACGCAAGCGAGTGCGGTCGGTCCGGGGCTTGGCATTTCGCTTGACGGGACGTACATGCTGGCCTCCAAGCAATTGGATTTCCAAGGGGTTGTGTCGCCGTTCTATATTCTTAATGGGATCGGCTCCATTTTTACGCGAAAGGGCGAAGGCTTGATTGGCTTTAACTTTAATCTTGATGGGCCGTCTGCGGCCCCCAATGTGCGCGTCAATCCTTTGTCCGCTTTCACCCCGGGGATGTTTCGCGAGATTTTCCGCCGCCCCGTGCCCGAGGTTTCGCAATGAAGCTGTCTGATTTCGATTTTGCATTGCCCGAAAACCTGATCGCTGTGCGCCCCGCCAAACCGCGCAGCGCGGCGAAGCTTCTGGTCGCTCAGGGCGATCAGATTGCGGATCATAGTGTGGCGGATTTGCCGTCGCTTTTGCGCAAGGGTGATGTGCTGGTGCTCAATGACACGAAGGTCATTCCGGCCCGCCTGACAGGTCAGCGCCACCGCGACGGCGAGTTTGGCCCGACGGCGGCCAAGATGGATGTGACCTTGCTTGACCCGCGCGCAGACGGCACGTGGGGCGCCTTGATCAAGCCGCTGCGCAAAATCAACGACGGCGAAGAGATCGTGTTTTCGGAGGTGTTGTCTGCGGTCGTGGAGAGCCGTGCAGAGGGCCAAGCCCGCTTGCGGTTCAATCTTGTGGGCGATGATTTTGATGCCGCGTTAGACGCGGTCGGCGCGATGCCTTTGCCACCCTATATCGCTGCCAAACGCCCCGCAGACGAGGCCGATAAAACCGATTACCAGACCTATTGGGCGAAAAATGCGGGGGCGGTCGCGGCGCCCACGGCCTCGCTACATTTTGACGGGCCGCTTTTGGCGCAATTGGCCGAGATCGGCGTGGAATTCGTGCATGTGACGCTGCATGTAGGGGCGGGCACGTTTCTACCAGTGAAGGTCGACGATATCAGCACCCATAAGATGCATGCCGAATGGGGCGAGGTGACGCCTGCGGCGGCGCAAACCATCGCGCGTGCCAAGGACGACGGGCGGCGGGTGATCCCTGTGGGGACAACAGCGCTGCGTCTGATCGAGAGCGCGGGGCGCAGTGGTCAAATTGCCGCTTGGACGGGTGAGACGGATATTTTCATCACGCCGGGTTTTACCTTTCATGTGGCCGACGCGCTGATGACGAATTTCCATTTGCCCAAGTCGACACTGATGATGCTCGTCTCGGCCTTGATGGGGGTTGAGACGGTCAAAAAGATTTACGACCATGCTATTCACAAAGAATACAGGTTCTTCTCGTATGGAGATGCCTCACTGCTTTTGCCGCGGTAATTGTGCCTAGGCGCTCCTTGCTCGTAAGGTGTCGCGAAGCCCCCTTTTTGAATTGGCTGATCACTGCTACTGCAGCAAGTGAACGAGAGTAAGGAAGACGCCGATGCTACAAGTTTTGAACCGATCATGGGCGCTGTTCCTCGGCATGTTTATGTTGATGGTCGGCAACGGCCTTCAGGGGACGTTGCTGGGCCTGCGGGGTAACCAAGAGGGGTTCAGCACATTTGCCCTCTCAATCATCATGTCCGCCTATTTCGTGGGCTTCTTGTTCAGTTCGCAAGTCACGCCAAAGTTGATCCGCAGGGTCGGCCACGTGCGCGTTTTTGCGGCCCTCGGATCGACGATTTCGGCCGTTCTGATCATGTATCCGGTCTTGGTCGAACCATGGGCATGGACCTTGGGCCGTGTTGTGATCGGCTTTTGTTTTTGTGGCGTCTATATCACCGCTGAAAGCTGGCTGAATGATGCGTCAAGCAACGAGACACGCGGCAAGGCCCTGTCGATCTATTTGATGGTGCAAATGGCGGGCATCGTGGCGGCGCAATATATCGTCAGCCAAGGCGACGTGGGCGGCTATGCCTTGTTCATCATCCCGTCGATCCTTGTGTCGATGGCCTTTGCGCCGATCTTGCTGTCGATCCGTCCGACCCCGCAGTTTTCGCAGACCAAACCGATGTCGATCCGGCGCCTGATCGAAGCCTCGCCACTGGGCTGCATGGGTATGTTCCTATTGGGCGGCGTGTTTTCCGCGCAGTTCGGGATGTCGGCAGTTTACGGCAGCCAGATTGGCCTGTCGGTTGGCCAGATTTCGCTGTTTGTTTCCGTCATCTATGTGGCGGCTTTGGTGGCGCAATATCCGATCGGCTGGATTTCGGACAAGATTGACCGCCGCATTCTGATTTTGTGGATCGCGATGCTTGGCGGCGCGGGCGCGCTGATTGCCTTCTTTTTCCCCGGAAACTTTACAGTCATCTTGATCAGCGCGGCACTTTTGGGTGGCACATCCAACCCGCTTTATGCGCTCTTGATCGCCTATACCAATGACTATCTGGAGCGTGAGGATATGGCGGCGGCTTCTGGTGGATTGCTGTTTATCAACGGAATCGGGGCCATTGCAGGGCCTCTGATTGTGGGGTGGATGATGGACGTTTTGGGCGCGAACGCGTTCTGGCTGTTCTCTTCAGCGCTCATGTTTCTCGTTGGAATTTACGCCATTTACCGGATGGCCCGCCGGAGCCGGAGCGCGCTTGATCTTGAGCAAACCAGCTATTCTGCTGTGTCGTCGGCATCCTCTCCCGTCTTGGTCGAGGTTGCCCAAGAGCTTTATGTTGAAGAAGAGGAAGCCGAGGAAAACCAGCCGCAGGCATCATAACGGGTTGTCACACTGCCCTTCCTATGTCTTTCTTTTGACAAGACAATCCTAGGGAGGGGTGAGTTTGAGCGCGCAAGAGCAGGTTTTATCGTATTGGCTCGACGAAGTTGGCCCCGCAGGCTGGTATCGCGGCGACGCCGCGTTAGATGCCGCCATTCGCACACGGTTCGAAGATATTTGGCACGATGCCATGGGGGGCAGTTGCGGCACTTGGCTGACAGACCCAAGGGGCGCATTGGCCTATGTTGTCTTGATGGATCAGTTTTCACGCAACATGTTTCGCGCAGATGCCAAGGCGTTTGCGTCTGATAAACATGCACGTGCCGCGACAAAAATGGCGATCGAGCGGGACTGGGACATGGCCGTGCCTGAGCCGGAGCGCTTGTTTTTCTATATGCCGCTGATGCATTCTGAAAACCTTGTTGATCAGGACCGCGCCGTGCGCTTGATCCATACCCGTCTGCAAAACGACGGCGACAGCACCCTGTCACATGCCAAAGTTCACAGGGCGATCGTGCGCAAGTTTGGCAGGTTCCCGTTTCGTAATGCGGCCTTGGGGCGGACCAATACGGCCTCCGAGCAGGCCTTTATGGATGACGGCGGTTATGGCGCTGCCTATCGGGATCGCGATACGGACTGAACGCGCCTTGCGCTCACCGTATGGCTGCCATGACCCAAGGTCACTAGAGGTCTGCTGAAATATAGTTTAACATCAAACTAACTTGAGATTTGGAGGACCGAATATGGCCGCGAAGAACTTTGATTTGATCGTTATTGGTGCAGGCCCCGGGGGCTATGTTGCGGCTATCCGTGCGGCCCAATTGGGTATGAACGTCGCGATTGTGGAGCGCGAGAATATGGGCGGGATCTGCCTGAACTGGGGCTGTATTCCGACGAAAGCCCTGCTGCGTTCATCCGAGGTGTTCCACCTGATGCACCGCGCCAAAGAGTTCGGCCTTTCCGTTGAAAAGCCGAATTTCGATCTGGGCGAAGTGGTCAAGCGCAGCCGTAAAGTTGCGGGCCAATTGTCGGGCGGTATCAGCCACCTGATGAAGAAAAACAAAGTTACGACCGTCATGGGAACGGCCAAATTGACCGGCAAGGGCAAGGTTTCTGTCACGACCGAAAAGGGCGTTGAGGAATTGACCGCCACGAATATCGTGCTGGCCACAGGCGCGCGCGCACGCGAATTGCCGGGTCTTGAGGCTGACGGCCAACTGGTCTGGACTTACCGCCACGCGCTGCAACCGCCCCATATGCCAAAGAAGCTGTTGGTCATCGGGTCGGGCGCGATTGGCATCGAATTTGCCAGCTTTTACAACACGATGGGTGCTGATACGACCGTGGTTGAGGTCATGGACCGCGTGCTACCTGTGGAAGACGCCGAGATTGCTGCCTTCGCGAAAAAGCAGTTTGTAAAGCAGGGCATGAAGATCATGGAAAAAGCGATGGTCAAGCAGCTTGATCGTGGCAAAGGCACCGTGACCGCGCATATCGAAGTGGGCGGCAAGGTTGAAAAACACACGTTCGACACGGTGATTTCTGCCGTTGGGATCGTGGGCAACTGCGAGGATCTGGGCCTTGAGGAACTGGGCGTGAAGATCGACCGCACCCATGTTGTGACCGACGCATTCTGCCGCACGGGCGTTGAGGGCCTCTATGCGATTGGCGATATCGCGGGCGCGCCTTGGCTGGCGCATAAAGCATCCCACGAGGGCGTCATGGTCGCCGAATTGATGGCAGGGATGCACGCGCATCCTGTGAAACCAGAAAGCATCGCGGGCTGCACCTATTGCCATCCGCAGGTCGCCTCCGTGGGCTATACCGAAGCGAAGGCCAAGGAATTGGGCTTTGACGTGAAGGTCGGGCGCTTCCCCTTCATCGGCAACGGCAAGGCGATTGCCTTGGGCGAGCCTGAGGGTATGATCAAGACGGTGTTTGATGCGAAAACCGGCGAACTTTTGGGCGCGCATATGGTCGGTGCAGAAGTCACCGAGCTGATCCAAGGCTATGTGATCGGGCGCCAGTTGGAGACAACAGAAGAAGACCTGATGCACACGGTCTTCCCGCACCCGACACTGTCCGAGATGATGCACGAGAGCGTATTGGACGCTTACGGCCGCGTCATCCACATGTGATGTCTTGCACCAAGCGTGCACCACGATGGAAAAAGCCCGCCCCTTTATCAGGGCGGGCTTTCGCGTCTTGACTAGTCACGCTCAGCCGCAAAATAACCGCTGAAGGAATCTTGGGAGTTGTCAGGGTTGGTCACCAAGCCGTTAGTAGTCCCGACAAAGGCGTCCGCGTTCTCGCCGCCAAAGGCACCTTCCAAGCTACTCTCAACGTTGTAGTTCTCGCCTTCGACGTTGATAACACCCGTTGCGGTACCTTGAAGCCTACTATTCGCAGCAATTGAAGACGTGATGCTCAGGGAGTTCTGAATATCGAGCGCGGTCCCGTTTTCATCACCTTGCAGGTTGCTGACTGTTCCTGTGAGGGTATTGCCGTCGAAATCAGCGTTGAGCGCCATATCCCCGATGATCACAACATCGTTGTCGTCAAAGCCGATACCCCAGTTGCCGGTGTAAGACCCCGATCCGGTCGGCATCGCTTCGGTGCGGGTATAACTTTCGTTCAAACGTACAAATTCACTAACAAGATCTCTTACCGGTTGCGGAACGTTTTGGAGTTCTGCGTCACTGGGTACCGAGACATCCGTCAAGATGCCGCTTGTAATAACGCCCCCTTCAGGATCGGTACCGCCACGCAGGCAGCAAGGCCAGTGACTGCAATAATTGCGCAAGATTTAATAAGTTTCATGACTTTTCCTTTTGTTAACTTGTACATCCTAGGTAACTTTGCGGAAGAATGGGAAGCGGATTTTTGCCTACGCCCGGAAAAGTAGACCAATTCAGTCCGGTTTTCTCCGTATTATCTGCCCGATGTTCCTTTAATGTTCTCGATATCTTCTGGCAATTCCATCTGTTCGGGTTATGTAAGGCAAGACCATTTGCGGGGGCTGATCAGTGGCTGAGTTGAAGAACATCGAAGTGCGCGGTGCGCGCGAACACAATCTGAAAAATATTGATGTGAATATCCCGCGCGATCAGCTTGTGGTGATCACTGGCTTGTCTGGGTCGGGCAAATCGAGCCTCGCGTTTGATACGATCTACGCCGAAGGGCAGCGCCGCTATGTCGAGAGCCTGAGCGCCTATGCGCGGCAGTTCTTGGATATGATGGAAAAGCCCGATGTGGATCACATTTCGGGGCTGTCGCCCGCGATTTCGATCGAGCAAAAGACCACGAGCAAGAACCCCCGATCGACCGTGGGCACGATCACCGAGATTTACGACTATCTGCGACTGCTGTTTGCCCGCGTTGGCACGCCCTATTCGCCCGCGACTGGTCTGCCGATTGAGGCGCAGCAGGTCCAGGATATGGTTGACCGCGTCATGGCGCTTAAGGACGGGACGCGCGGCTATTTGTTGGCCCCGATTGTGCGCGACCGGAAGGGTGAATATCGCAAGGAATTCCTAGAGTTACGCAAGGCGGGGTTCCAGCGCGTGAAGGTTGACGGCACGTTTTACGAGTTGGACGAGCCGCCGACGCTTGATAAGAAACTGCGGCACGACATTGATGTGGTTGTGGACCGGATTGTTGTCCGTGAGGGGCTGGAGACGCGTCTTGCCGATAGCTTCCGCACGGCGCTTGATCTGGCTGACGGGATCACGATTTTGGAGACCGCGCCTGCCGAGGGCGAGCCGGAGCGCTACACTTTTTCCGAGAAATTTGCCTGCCCTGTCAGTGGCTTCACGATCCCCGAGATCGAGCCGCGTTTGTTTTCGTTCAACGCGCCCTTTGGGGCCTGTCCCAGCTGTGACGGGCTTGGGGTTGAGCTGTTTTTCGACGAGACGCTGGTGGTGCCGGATGTGACGCTCAAGATCGCCGATGGGGCGCTGGCGCCTTGGCGCAAGGGGAAAAGCCCCTATTTCCTGCAAACGATCGAGGCGATTGCCAAGCATTACGGCTTTAACAAAAACGCCCGCTGGAAAGATCTGGATCCGAAGGTGCAGGAGGTTTTCCTGCGCGGCTCTGACAAGGAAGAAATCAAGTTCCGCTATGACGAGGGCGGCCGTGTTTATACGGTTGAGCGGGCCTTTGAGGGCGTGATCCCGAATATGGAGCGGCGCTACCGCGAGACGGATAGCAACTGGATCCGCGAAGAGTTCGAGGCGTTCCAGAACAACCGCCACTGTGCCGATTGTGGCGGGTTCCGTCTGCGGCAAGAGGCTTTGGCGGTGCGCATTGGCGAAAAGCATGTGGGCCATGTCGTGCAGCTTTCGATCAAGGAAGCCTACGATTGGTGTCTGGCCGTGCCCGATAGCCTGAGCAAGCAGAAGAACGAGATCGGTAAGGCGATCTTGAAGGAAATCCGCGAGCGTTTGGGTTTTCTTAATAACGTCGGGCTAGAGTATCTGTCATTGAGCCGCAATTCCGGCACGTTGTCGGGCGGCGAAAGCCAGCGGATCAGGCTTGCGAGCCAGATCGGGTCGGGGCTGACAGGTGTGCTTTATGTGCTCGACGAGCCATCGATCGGTCTGCACCAGCGCGACAATGATCGCTTGCTGACGACGCTGAAGAACCTGCGCGATCAGGGCAATACCGTGATCGTGGTTGAGCATGACGAAGAGGCCATTCGCGAGGCCGATTATGTCTTTGATATCGGTCCGGGGGCAGGGGTGCACGGTGGCCGCGTGGTGTCTGAGGGGACGCCTGCGCAGGTGATGGCCGACTCGAATTCGCTGACGGGTCAATACCTTACGGGGGCGCGGCGGATTGATATTCCTGCGGTCCGACGTAAGGCAACGAAGAAGAAACTCACCGTTGTGAAGGCGACGGGGAACAACTTGCAGAATGTCACGGTGGATTATCCGCTGGGGCAGTTTGTCTGTGTGACGGGCGTTTCAGGAGGTGGTAAATCGACGCTGACGATTGAAACGCTGTTCAAGAATGCCTCAATGAAATTGAACGGCGCGCGCCAGACGCCTGCGCCCTGCGAGACGATCAAAGGGTTCGAGCATCTGGATAAGGTCATCGACATTGACCAGCGCCCGATTGGGCGCACGCCACGCTCCAACCCTGCGACTTACACGGGGGCATTTACCCCGATCCGCGATTGGTTTGCGGGGCTTCCTGAAGCGAAAGCAAGGGGTTACAAGCCGGGTCGGTTCAGCTTTAACGTCAAGGGCGGGCGTTGCGAAGCCTGTCAGGGCGACGGTGTCATCAAGATCGAGATGCACTTCTTGCCTGACGTCTATGTGACCTGCGAGACCTGCAAGGGTGCGCGCTATAACCGCGAGACTTTGGAAATAAAGTTTAAGGGTAAATCAATTGCCGACGTGCTCGATATGACGGTCGAGGATGCGCAGGGATTTTTTACGGCTGTGCCATCGATCCGCACCAAAATGGACGCGCTGATGCGGGTTGGTCTGGGCTATATCAAGGTCGGTCAGCAGGCGACGACATTGTCGGGTGGTGAAGCGCAGCGGGTCAAGTTGTCAAAAGAACTGGCGCGGCAATCGACGGGTCGCACGCTTTATATCCTGGATGAACCAACGACGGGTCTGCACTTTGAAGATGTGCGTAAGCTGTTGGAAGTGCTGCATGAATTGGTCGATCAGGGGAACTCGGTGGTCGTGATCGAGCACAATCTGGATGTGGTGAAGACCGCTGATTATATCATTGATATCGGTCCCGAGGGTGGTGATGGCGGCGGTCGGATTGTGGCCACGGGCACACCTGAGGAGGTTGCCGAAGTTGAGGGCAGCCACACGGGGCGGTATCTGAAACCTATGCTTGCGGCGCAGCGCTAAGGCAAAGGTCAAGCAGGCGGGCGAAGTCCGGCTGCTTGAGGCAGTCAAAGTTGGTGGTGAGGGCCTCGATCTCGTTTGCACGGGTCTCGCCAAGAACAGGGTCCGCGAAAAGGTGGAACTTTTCGCCGATTTCCGCGTCCGAGAGCGGCATGTCTGTATCCCCACGCGGGCTGCGCGGGGCTGCGTCAAAGCGCCTGCCATCATGCAGGATGATCGAGACCTCGGCCCAACGTTTACCGACGCTGATGGCGGTTAAATGCGCATCGTCTATGAGATGTGTATTGCGGGAAATGCGCAGGATTTCAGGGTCTTGTAGTGTATCTGTTGCCAGTTCTGGCACCCCGATTTGTCCGCGCACGATCATCGTTGCGACGGGAAACGCGATGGCATACGCGAATTCGTCGGGCGTCGCGGGGGCTTGACCTGCGAGCCGTGTCGCCATGTGGAACGTCTTGATCTCAACCCGTGCGACGTCTTTGTGCGAAAGTGCGTTGTCGCGCATCAGGTCACGGGCCGCGTCGATAGACGGGTGCGCCCAGCGGCAGCAGGGGTAGGGCTTGTAATGCGTGTCGGAGGTGATGCGCCACGCGCGGCCGAGATCGGCCCAGAATTCCGGTGCGTCTTCGCAGGTGAGGGCGGGTGCGCCTGTGAAACCGGCCTGCGCGAGATAGGCGGCAGCAACGCCAGAGGGCGCGCCCCAGCCAACGCCATCGCGCACCATCGTCGGGTGATCAATACAGCGCATCATCTGGCTTCGAGGGCCGTGATATTCCGCGATTCCCGCAGAATGCCGGATAACGCTGGCATGACAGCTAAGCCCGCGGGCATAGGCCGTGCTGACGCCAACGGCGGTCCATGCACCTGAGGTGTGGTAGTCGGCACAGGCCGCATGCTGCGCAAGGCCCGCGCGGTAGCTGACTTCGTAGCCGATGGTCAGGAGCGTTGCAAAGCTTGGGCCGTCCATTGGCATGGTATCGGCGAGAGCAAGCAGGGCGGGGAAAACGGCGGAACCCGCGTGGCCTTTGCACGGCGATGTGCCATCGTGGGCATCCACGCTGTCGATGGTCATTGCCCCGGCCATGGCGGCAGCGGTCGTGCTGACGCGCGTCCCATTCATCAGGATGCGGGCGGATGACTTTCCCGCGTTGCCAATGATCGGGGCAACCTTCACACCGATTTTCGCCATATCCGTTGTGCTGGCGATCGCTGCGACGCCCATCGTGTCGAGAAAAGAACAGCGCATCATGCCGAGCACGTCGTCAGGGATCTCTTTGAGCGTCAGCCCCGCGGCGAACTCGGCGAAGGTTGCATCCATTTAGCTGTCCTTGCGGCTCCGCGCGGCAAAACGGGGGAGCATCGCGGAGAAGTCTCGCCCCAGTCCAGCTTCATCCTCAACGAAAGTTTTGTAAAGCGCCGTTGCAGCTGCGCCCATGGGGGTGTCCGCGTCCACGGCCTCGGCGGCCATCTGGCTCAGGTTCAGGTCTTTGAGCATGAGCTCAGCCGCAAAGCCGGGGATATAGTCGTTGTCCGCAGGCGATTTCGGGCCGATGTTCGGGGCAGGGCAATAGGCATTCATCGACCAGCTCGCGCCAGAGGAGGTAGAAACAACGTCGAACATGGCTTGGCGGTCGAGGCCCAATTTGTCGGCCAGAACGAAGGCCTCGCAGGTGGCGATCATGGTGATGCCGAGGATCATGTTGTTGCAGATTTTCGCGGCTTGCCCGTTGCCCGCAGGACCACAATGCACGGCCTTTTGCCCCATGATATCAAAGAGCGGTTTCGCCATGGCGAATGCGGCGTCAGAGCCGCCCGCCATGAACGTAAGCGTGCCTGCCGTGGCCCCGCCAATGCCGCCAGAAACGGGCGCATCAACGGCGAGAATTCCTGCATTTTCAGCGGCTTGGGAGACGCCCCGCGCAGAGTCTACGTCAACAGTCGAGCAATCTAGATGCAACGCGCCGATCTTCATGGCGGCGTGCATATCGGATGCGACAGCACGCAGAATCGTGCCGTTTGGCAGCATCGTGATCACGACATCCGCGTCGTTGGCAGCCTCGGCGGCGGTGCTGGCGAGAGCGATCCCCTCGGGTCTGGCCGTCAGGTCAAAGCCCGTCACATCATGGCCCGCTTTGATCAAATTTGCGGCCATAGGCGCGCCCATATTGCCGAGGCCGATAAACCCAATTTTCATGATTTTCCTCCAGAAAGGTCGAGTGCCTCCGCGCCGAGTGGTGCGGTCATTTTGGCGATTTCGTCTTCAGTGACATCCGTCCAAGAGGCGTGGCGCCATTTTGGTGTGCGGTCACGGTCGATAATGGCAGCGCGAATACCTTCGATAAAATCGGAGTCAGCAACCGCGCGGTAGGTGAAGCGGTATTCCATTTCCAAGGCCGCCTCGATGGATTTGGCCGACCGAGCCGCGTTGATAATCGGGATGGCTGCTGCCATGGCAAGCGGGGAGTTGCGATCCATCAACTTTTGCGCGTGCGCCAGTTTTGGCCGCGTTCTGAGGCTGGCGTAGACGCTTGCGAGCGTGTCGCCTGCAAAGGCGGCATAGAGGTCGGCTTGCCACGACTTCAGTCGCGCATCGGGTGCGCTTTGTGGTTCGATCTGGTTCGTCTTGCCGGTCTCGATTAAGGCGGACTTCAGATCATCCCATTGACTTTGCGGGGTAAAGTGGTCGGCAAAACCTGCATAGATCGCGTCGCCCGCATCCATCCGTTCGCCCGTGAGGCCAAGGTAGGTGCCTGTGAACCCAGGTGCATTGGCCAGCAGAAGTGAACCACCCACATCGGGGATCAGGCCGATTGTGACCTCTGGCATCGCGATTTGACTGGTTTCACAGACAATCCGGTGGCTGGCGTGGCACCCGACACCAACGCCGCCGCCCATGGTGAAACCGTGCAGGAAGGTGACGATTGGTTTGGGGTAACGCGCGATTTTGGCGTTGAGGCGATATTCATCGCGCCAGAAATTACGCCCGTAAGACAGATCCCCCGTTTGGCCGCTTCTATACATATCGGCGATGTCGCCACCCGAGCAAAAGGCGCGCTCGCCTGCGCCGTCGATCAGGATGAGCCGCACATCGGGGTCATCGCGCCACGCGTCGAGGGTCGCCTCAAGTGTGAGGCACATCTCGTAGGTGAGTGCATTGAGCGCTTGCGGTCGGTTGAGAGTAATCTGACCCGCACGGCCCGCTTTTCGGATAATTAAGTCAGTCATTGCGCAACATATGTCTGGCGGTAATGAGCCGCATGATTTCATTGGTGCCTTCAAGGATTTGATGGACGCGCAGATCACGCACGATTTTCTCGATCCCGTAGTCAGCGAGGTAGCCATAGCCGCCGTGCAATTGCAGGCATTGGTCCGCCACCTCCGACCCCGTTTCGGTGCAAAGCTTTTTCGCCATGGCGCAAAACGCGGTGGCGTCGGGGGCGTCTGTGTCGAGCTTCCAAGCGGCTTGCCGCAGGAAAGTGCGGGCCGCTTGCAGGGCGATGTTCATGTCCGCAAGGCGGAATTGCAGCCCTTGGAATTGGTCGATGGACTGGCCGAAAGCCTTGCGTTCGCTCATATAGGTCAGCGTTTGGTCGAGGGCCGATTGGGCCGCTCCGATGGAACACGCCGCGATATTCAGCCGCCCGCCGTCGAGGCCCTTCATCGCGTAGGAGAAGCCCTGTCCGAGGTCGCCAAGCAAGTTGCCCGTGGTAACGGCCGCATTGTCGAAATTCACTTGGCGGGTCGGCTGGGATTTCCAGCCCATTTTCTCTTCTAGCCCCCCGAAAGAAAGCCCTTCTATGCCGTCCTCAACCACAAATGCGCTGATGCCTTTCGGGCCGTCCGTCCCTGATCTGGCCATGACGATATAGGCGTCCGAATAGCCCCCGCCAGAGATGAAGGCCTTCGTGCCTGTGAGGCTGTAGCCTGTCTCGGTCGCCACGGCACGCGTTTTCAGAGCCGCCGCGTCGGAGCCAGAGTTGGGTTCGGTCAGGCAATAAGAGAGTACGGTATCCATAGAAATGGCGCGGGGCAGCACGCGGGATTTTAGATCGTCCGAGCCGTAATCGTCGATCATTTTCGCGCACATATTGTGGATCGACAAAAACGCCGCGACAGAGGCGCAGGACATGGAGAGCGCCTCGAAAACAAGGGTCGCATCAAGGCGTAACAACCCCGTCCCACCGCTGTCCTCGCAGACATAGAGGCCACCAAAACCGAGACCGGCAAGGTCAGGCCACAGGGTTTTCGGGATGGTGCCTTCGGCCTCCCAGTCGCGCGCATGGGGCGCGATGTGCTCTGCGCCAAACGCCTTTGCCATATCGAAAATGGCTGTTTGTTCTTCGGAAAGGGCAAAGTCCATTGCGGCCTCGCTAGTAAATGAACGCTTGTTCAAATACTAGCGCGCGGGCACGGTGAGGTCACGTTAAAAGTGTGCGAATTGTCGTTAATTTATGGTGATTGTGCCGCGCATTGAACCATGTGGCGTGCAACGGTAATTGAAAGTTCCCGCGCCGCCAAACGTGAGGCTTGCGGAAGCTCCTTTGGACAAAAGCCCCGTGTCAAATGCGCCATTCAAATCGGTGGCGGAGTGGCGCGCGCTGTCCTCGTTGACCCACATCACCGTATCGCCTGCGTTGATCACGAGATCGGCTGGCGTGAACTTCATGCCCTTTATCACGACCGTATGAGATGTGGCATGGGATGCGGCGTTTGCAGTGACGGCGGCCAGTGGCAGGGCCAAAAGGGATGCGCCAAGGCGGAGTGCATCGCGGCGTGTTGGATTGGTCATAGTCAGTCCTCTCTCGACGTGCAGCCCCGTTTTGAGTGCTGCTTTCGGTAGAGCCATGTAGGCCAGCTCAAATAAGTTTCACCAGCCTACATGTTTTTTAAGAAAAACGCTATTCCATCGGCTTGAAGTTGAATTCGCCGCCGTCTTTGATGCCCGAAGGCCAGCGGGACGTGATGGTCTTGGTGCGTGTGTAGAACTTGAACGCGTCGGGCCCGTGCTGGTTGAGATCACCGAAGGCGGATTTCTTCCAGCCACCGAAAGTGTGGTAGGCAAGCGGCACAGGGATTGGCACGTTGATGCCGATCATGCCGACGTTGACGCGGTTGGCAAAGTCGCGGGCGGTATCGCCGTCGCGGGTATAGATCGCGGTGCCATTGCCATATTCGTGCGACATCGCCAGACCGAGCGCCTCTTCGTAAGAGCCTGCACGAATTGTGGACAGGACAGGGCCGAAGATCTCTTTTCTGTAGATGTCCATGTCCGGTGTGACGTTGTCGAACAGGTGCGGGCCGACGAAAAAGCCGTCTTCATAGCCTTGCAGCGAGAAGTTGCGGCCATCCACGACGAGGGTTGCGCCTTGCTCCACGCCGGATTCGACGAGCTTGAGGATGTTCGCCTTTGCGGCGGCTGTTACCACGGGGCCGTAGTCGACGTCATTGCCAGATGTGTAGGGGCCGACTTTGAGCGCTTCGATGCGGGGCACGAGTTTGGCGATCAGGCGGTCGGCGGTTTCCTCGCCGACGGGCAGCGCCACGGAGATAGCCATGCAGCGCTCGCCAGCCGCACCATAACCTGCACCGATCAGCGCGTCAGCCGCTTGGTCGAGGTCGGCGTCTGGCATAATGATCATGTGGTTTTTGGCACCACCGAAACACTGCACGCGCTTGCCATTGGAACAGCCGCGCCCATAGATATATTCGGCGATGGGTGTGGAGCCGACGAAGCCCACGGATTGGATGGTTGGGTGGTCAAGGATTGCGTCGACGGATTCTTTATCGCCGTTCACGACTTGCAGGATGCCCTTTGGCAGGCCTGCTTCTTCCATCAATTCGGCCAGCATCAGCGGCACGGACGGATCGCGCTCGGATGGCTTGAGGATAAAGGCGTTGCCGCAAGCGATGGCGGGCGCGAACATCCACATCGGTATCATGGCGGGGAAGTTGAACGGTGTGATACCGGCACAAACGCCAAGCGCTTGACGCATGGAGTACATGTCGATGCCGGGGCCAGCGCTGTCTGTGAAATCACCTTTCAGCAGCTCAGGCGCGCCGATGCAGTATTCGACAACCTCCAGGCCACGCTGCACGTCGCCTGCGGCGTCGGGCAGGGTCTTGCCGTGCTCGCGGGAAAGGGCCTCGGCGAGCTTGTCCATGTTGTCGTTCAAGAGGCCGACGAATTTCATCATGACGCGCGCGCGGCGCTGTGGGTTGACGGCGGCCCATGCGGGTTGGGCTGCTGCTGCGGCCTTGACAGCGATATCCATCTCGGCAGCATTTGCGAGCGGCACTTTTGCCTGCACTTCACCAGTAGCGGGGTTGTAGACGTCGGCGAAACGGCCTGACGTGCCTTTGACGTGGGCGCCGTTGATATAATGGGTCAGCTCTTGCATGGGGTGTCCTCCGGTTGGTTGGGCTCACAATAGACTTGCGAATTTGTCTGTAACAGAGGCAATGTGTCAAAACCATTTTGCAAATATGTAGGTGCAAGGATGAACTGGGACGATATGCGCGTGTTTTTGGCAGTGGCGCGGGCTGAGGGGCTGACGGCGGCAGCCCCTGTCCTCAAAATGGACCCGGCGACATTGGGCAGGCGGGTCGCACGATTAGAGGCGAGCATCGGCGGGGCGTTGTTTGTGAAATCGCCGCAGGGCTATGCGCTGACCAGCCTTGGCGAGCGGATGCGCGATTGTGCGGTCGAGGCTGAGGTGGCCTTGGCGCAGGCCGTCGAGATCGGGCAGGGGCCTGCCTCTGGCCTGTCAGGGCAGGTGCGCATCGGGGCACCGGATGGGGCAGCGAATTTTCTGTTGCCGCAGGTCTGTGCCGCGATCCAAAGGGAGAACCCCGATTTGGAGGTTCAAATTCTGGCCTTGCCGCGTGTGGTCAATCTGTCGCGGCGCGAGGCCGATTTGGCGATCACCGTCAGCCCACCCGCCACAGGGCGGCTGACGGTGCAAAAGGTGACGGACTATCAGTTGCATCTGGCAACCCGCAGGGATGCGGTGCCGATCAGGACGTTGGCGGATATCAAAGGCCGTCCGATTGTTGGCTACATCCCTGATATGATTTTTGATAAGGAGCTGGATTATCTCGGAAATTTGGGTGTGGACGGGGTGCAGCTTGCCTCCAATTCTGTGGCCGTCCAGATGCAGATGGTGCGACATGCGGGCGTTGGGATCGTGCATGATTTTGCCTTGCCGTCCGTGCCGGAGTTGACGCGCGTGCTGGTCGATCAAATTTCTCTCACGCGGTCCTTTTACCTTGTCCGGCATGCGTCTGACCGGTCCTCGGCGCGACTGACAGGTTTCGCAGAGGCCTTAATGAAGGGGATGCGCGCCGAAGTGGCGGGATTAGAAGCTGCAGCACGCTTGACAGATGCGCCTTTGATTTGAGACAGTTAGAGGACGGACACCCAATGCCATAGGAGCGCGTCGATGATTGTATCCCAAATCCTTAAGTCCAAGGCCGATATCGGTGTGATTTCTGTCAAGTCGGATGCGTCAGTTTCAGAGGCTGTCGGGATATTGTCCGAAAAACGGATCGGCACCGTGGTTGTGTCCAATGATGGTGCCTCGCTTGACGGTATTTTGTCGGAGCGCGATATTGTGCGCGAGATGGGCCGTCGCGGGGTCGCTTGCCTTGCCGAACCGGTCAGCGCGATTATGACGGCAAAGCTGGTCACTTGTGCGCCGAGCGACAGCGCCGATACGGTCTTGGAAATGATGACAGAAGGCCGTTTTCGCCACCTGCCAGTCATGGACAATGGCGCAATGGTCGGCCTGATTTCTATCGGCGACGTGGTAAAAGCCCGCCTGTCAGAGTTGTCGATGGAAAAGGATGCCTTGCAAGGCATGATCATGGGGCACTAGCCCTTGCAATCTGACGCGCAATATTGTTGCGTGCGCCCAACGAATTAACTGATGAGGTGCGCCATGCGCGTTGGACTTTACCCAGGCACATTTGACCCTGTGACTAATGGCCATTTGGATATTATCCGGCGCGGCTGCACGCTTGTGGACCGTTTGGTGATTGGCGTTGCGATCAATCGCGACAAGGGCCCGTTATTCAGCCTCGAAGAGCGTGTGGCGATGGTCGAGGCGGAGTGCGTCCCATTGGGGGCAGATGTCGGCTGCGAGGTGATTGTCCACCCGTTTGAGAACCTGCTGATCGATTGCGCCCGCGATGTGGGGGCGAATGTGATCATCCGAGGCCTGCGCGCTGTCGCAGATTTTGAGTATGAGTTTCAAATGGTTGGGATGAACCGATCGATGGATAACTCGATTGAGACGGTGTTCTTGATGGCTGATGCCAAGAACCAAGCGATTGCGTCAAAGCTTGTCAAAGAGATCGCACGCCTTGGCGGTGACGTCACAAAGTTCGTACCGCCTGCGGTAAAATCGGCCCTGATAGAAAAGCTGACTGCCTAGCTATAGACGCCGATGTTCATGATGCGTGCAGCTTCAGCACGGGTGATATCACAGGCACGGTGTGTAACGGTTTTGCCGCTGAGGTAGGCGGCGATCGCGCGGAGTTTTGTCATAAAAGTCATCGGACTGTCCAAATATAAGGCGGTTTCTGTATGGCTTGCACCTATGCCCGCTCGCCCCGACTTTCAAATGCTGCGTGTGACTACCCGCTCTGCGTCTGGCGCATAGGCATAAAAAAGCCGGCCCCGCAGGACCGGCAATGTTCTATTATTTTCTAGTGATTAGATGAGCTTACCCATCGCGACGGCGGTATCGGCCATACGGTTTGAGAAGCCCCATTCGTTGTCGTACCATGTCAGGATGCGCACCATATTGCCGTCCAGCACCTTGGTTTGGTCCAGATGGAAGATCGAGGAGCGTGGATCGTGGTTGAAATCAGTGCTTACATTCGGCTGATCGGTGAAGCCAAGGATGCCGTTGAGTGGGCCGTTTGTGGCGGCTTCAACGATGGCTGCGTTGATTTCTTCAACTGTTGTGGCACGCGAGGCCTCAAATGTCAGGTCAACGACCGAGACGTTTGGTGTGGGCACACGGATCGCCACACCGTCGAGTTTGCCGTTGAGTTCCGGCAGCACGAGGCCAACGGCTTTCGCCGCTCCCGTCGATGTCGGGATCATGGACAAGGCCGCCGCACGCGCACGGTAAAGGTCTTTGTGCATGGTATCCAGTGTGGGCTGGTCGCCGGTATAGCTGTGGATCGTCGTCATAAAGCCCTTGGTGATACCAACGGCGTCGTTGAGAACCTTTGCAACGGGGGACAGGCAGTTGGTGGTGCAAGACGCGTTGGACACGACGATATCGTCCTTGGTCAATGTCTTGTCGTTCACGCCGTAAACGATGGTTTTGTCCGCGTCTTTGCCAGGGGCCGAGATCAGAACGCGCGAAGAGCCGTTGTCGAGATGCGCTTGGCAGGCCTCTTTGGACGTGAAAATGCCTGTGCATTCCATCACGATATCCACATCACCCCATGACAAATCGGCTGGGTTGCGGATGGCGGTCACGCGGATCGGACCACGACCGACGTCGATCGTATCTTCAGTTGTGGTCACAGTCGCGGGAAAGCGGCCATGCACGGAATCAAAGCGCAAGAGGTGCGCATTTGTCTCAACGGGACCAAGATCGTTGATCGCGATCACTTCGATATCGGTACGGCCGCTTTCAATTATGGCCCGCAACACATTGCGCCCGATACGGCCGAAGCCGTTAATTGCTACTTTGACTGCCATGACGCGGTCTCCTGAAATGGTAAAATGGTGGGAAAACACCCACTGTTGGCGCTAACATTGCCATTTCTGGCAAAAGGTCAACTGCTTCACTGCTTAAATGTGGCAGGTTATCGCCAAAAAGCGACTTTCTCGATCAAGAAGATCAGACCATGAATTACCTGCTGTGGCAGATCCTGGTGCAGCACAAAGAAATCGAGGGCGAAAATACCCACGATGATGCAGCCGAGCCAGATTGCAATTGTATTGGTCATATCCGGGGTGTATCGCGCAATTCGCCAAAGAGAAAGGGGCGCCAAATAAATGGTGCCCCGGTCCCGTTTGGTCTGCATTTTGATCGGCTTAGTGCAACAAGCGGCCCATCGCAGAAGCCACATCGGCCATGCGCGCCGAGAAGCCCCATTCGTTGTCGTACCATGCCAGCACGCGCACTGTGCGCCCGCCCACGACCTTGGTTTGCTCGGGGGCAAAGATGCACGATTGTGTGGTGTGGTTGAAGTCGATGGAGACTTTCGCCTCGTCGTCATAGGCCAGCACAGAGCGCATGGCCCCGTTGGCGGCCTCTGCCATGATCGCGTTCACGTCCGCCACAGAGACAGAGCGCGAGGCTTCAAATGTGAGGTCAACGGCAGAGACGTTGGGGGTCGGGACCCGCATCGCGGTCCCGTCAAGCTTGCCGGCCAGTTCGGGAATCACTTCGCTCAACGCTTTGGCCGCACCTGTCGAGGTCGGGATCATCGCCATCGCGGCGGCACGGGCGCGGTAGAGGTCGTCGTGGCGGCGGTCCAGCGTGGGCTGGTCGCCTGTGTAGCTGTGGATCGTGGTCATGATGCCGCGCTCGATGCCGATGGCGTCATTGAGGACTTTGGCGAGTGGCGCGAGGCAGTTGGTGGTGCACGAACCGTTGGAGATCATCCGCTCGTCTGCCAGCATGTCGCGGTGGTTCACACCGTAGACGACCGTGCGGTCAACGTTTTTGGCGGGCGCAGAGATCAGCACCTTTTTCGCACCTTGGCGCAGGTGCACGTCGGCGCGGTTGCCGTCGTTGAATTTGCCAGTGCATTCCAGCACGACGTCGCAACCGGACCAGTCAAGTTCTTCGGGGTTATAAGTCGACATCACATCAATCGGGCCGCGACCAAGATCCATTGTGTTGCCGGAAACTGTGATCGGAGAGCCAAAGCGGCCATGCACGCTATCGTATTTCAGCAGATGCGCATTGGTGGCGATGGGGCCGGTTGCGTTGATCTTGACAACTTGCACGTCATTGCGCGCGGCCTCGGTGATATGGGCCAAAGTGCAACGTCCGATGCGGCCAAATCCGTTGATCCCGATGGTGACAGTCATTGGTCTTACCTCGTAGCAGCGATTCCGTTGGGTGTTCTATGTCAAATGACCGCCAATGCGGGAAGGATTAATGTGAATTTCTCCAATATGTTAGCGATAAATGACAGGCTTTGTGTCTGGTTGCGCTAACAGTTTGCGATAACGTCTCGGGCGGAATATGCACATATGCACCATTACCTTGGCTAAATTGTGAAAGAGAGATTCGTATGAGTGGTTTATTAGCCTTGCTAGATGATGTGGCGGCGATTGCGAAAGTGGCGGCCAGTTCTGTCGATGATATTGCCAGCATGACGGCCGAGGCGGGCACGAAGGCCGCTGGCATCGTGATTGATGATGCGGCCGTGACGCCGACCTATGTGCAGGGGTTTAAGGCCGACCGCGAATTGCCGATTATCTGGAAGATCACCAAGGGGTCGTTTTTTAACAAGCTTGTGATTTTGTTGCCAGTGGCGTTGTTGATGAATGCCTTTGCGCCTTGGCTTGTAACCCCGCTGTTGATGATCGGCGGGGCCTATTTGTGTTTTGAAGGCGCGGAAAAGGTTGTGCATGCTTTGGCACCGCACGCGGATGCGCAGATTGAGGCGGACTTTGCAGTGGGAGATCCGATGCATCTGGAAGAGACCCGCGTGAAGGGAGCGATCAAGACCGATTTTATTTTGTCTGCGGAAATTATGACGATTTCACTGGCGGCGATTCCGGCGGCGACGTTCTGGCTTGAGGCCGCAACCTTAGCTGTTGTGGGTATCGCGATCACGATCGTGGTTTATGGATCAGTGGCGCTCATTGTGAAGATGGATGATGTGGGCCTTTGGATGGCGCGCGCAGGTCGCACCTCATTGGGGCGCGGGTTTGGCCGCGGATTGGTCCGTGCAATGCCCCGTTTTCTGAAGGTGATCTCGGTTGTGGGTACGGCGGCGATGCTGTGGGTTGGCGGCTCGATCATTTTGCACGGGCTGGAGGTCACGCATGTGTGGGCGGCACCTTATGAGGCGATCCATCATTTGGCCCAAAGTGCTGCGGCCAATGTCGGTGCTGGCTGGCAGGGCTTTGTCAGCTGGACTGTGACGGCTGTGGCCGATGGTGTGATCGGGTTCGGGATTGGTTTGCTGCTGATCCCGATTGTGACCCGTGTATTCGGTCTTTTCGCCAAGGCATAAAAAATCGGGGCGCAATTGCCTGCGCCCCGATCCGTGATGGATTAAAACCCATCCTACTTAGTTGAGCAAGGATTTCACTTGGGCTGCCACATGTGCGGCGGTGATCCCGAACTTTTCAAACAGGGTCTCGGCGGGTGCGGAGGCGCCGAAGCTGTCCATGCCGACGAAGGCCGCTTTCTTGGCTGCACCGCGCTCTGCGCAAAGGAACCGTTCCCAGCCCATTTTTACACCAGCTTCAACCGCGACGCGCACGGGGCCTGCGGGCAGGACGCGCTTGCGATAGGCCTCGTCTTGCTCAAGGAACAGCTCGTGGCATGGCATGGACACAACGCGTGTGCCGATGCCCTCGGCCTGAAGCAGGTCACGTGCAGCGAGGGCGATCTCGACTTCGGAACCCGTTGCCATGATGATCGCCTGACGTTTGCCGTCAGCATCAGCCAAGACATAGCCGCCCTGTGCCGTCAGGTTCTTGACCTTATGCTCGGTGCGCACGGTTGGCAGGTTTTGGCGGGACAGACACAGCACGGAAGGGGTGCTTTGCGATGTGAGCGCCAATTCCCAAGCCTCAGCGGTTTCCACGGTATCCGCAGGGCGGAACACATGGGTGTTTGGCGTGGCGCGCATCATGGCGAGGTGCTCGACAGGTTGGTGTGTCGGGCCGTCTTCGCCAAGGCCGATGCTGTCGTGGGTCATGACATAGGTCACAGGCACGCCCATGAGCGCAGACAGGCGCATGGAGCCGCGCGCGTAATCGGTGAAGCACATGAACGTGCCGCCGTAAGCGCGTGCGCCACCGTGCAAGGCCATGCCGTTCATCGCTGCCGCCATGCCATGCTCGCGCACACCGTAATAGATGTAGCGGCCAGCGCGCGTGTCAGGGTGGAAGACGCCCATGTCACCGGTTTTGGTGTTGTTGGAGCCTGTGAGATCCGCAGAGCCGCCGATGGTCTCGGCCATGATCGGGTTGATCACTTTGAGGGTCTCCTCAGAGGATTTGCGGGTCGCGTATTTCGGCGCTGTCTCGGAGACAGTTTTCTTGAAGGCACGGATCGCGGCGATCAGCTTCTTTGGGGCCTCGCCCGCATAGGCGCGGGTGAATTCGGCCTGTTTGGCGCCGGAAAGCTTTGCAAAGCGCTCTTCCCAAGCCGCGCGGGTCGCCGCGCCGCGGGCACCAATGGCCTCCCATTGGGATTTCACGTCAGCGGGCACGTTGAAGGAGCCTGAGGGCCAGCCGTAAAGTTCCTTCGTCGCGGCCATTTGGGCCGCATCAGTCAAAGCGCCGTGGCCTTTGGAGGTGTCTTGTGCCGCATGGCCCAACGCGATGTGGGTTTTGCAGGCAATCATGGACGGGCGCGGGTCGTTTTTGGCGGCTGTGAGTGCGGCATCAATTGCAGCCGGATCGTGGCCGTCGATTTCCTGAACATGCCAGCCGGACGCGGCGAAACGCATTGGCTGGTTGGTTTTGTCGGCGATATCAACTGTGCCGTCGATGGTGATGTTGTTGTTGTCCCACATCACAATCAGATGCCCAAGCTCTTGCATGCCGGCAAGACCGATGGCTTCTTGGCTCACGCCTTCCATCAAGCAGCCGTCGCCTGCGATCACATAGGTGTAGTGGTTGACGACGGACTTGCCGTAGCGCGCGCGCTGGATTTCTTCGGCAATCGCGAAGCCCACAGAATTGGCGATGCCTTGGCCGAGCGGGCCGGTTGTGGTCTCGATGCCGCGCGCATGCCCGAATTCAGGGTGGCCCGCAGTTTTTGCGCCCCACTGGCGGAAGTCTTTGATTTGCTCAAGAGTGATGTCCTCGTAGCCCGTCAGGTACATCAGCGAGTAAAGCAGCATGGAGCCGTGGCCTGCCGACAGAATGAACCGGTCACGATCCGCCCAATCCGGCGCTTTTGGATCAAAGTTCAGGTGCTTTTCAAACAGAACAGTCGCAACGTCGGCCATGCCCATTGGCATACCAGAGTGGCCGGAGTTAGCGGCTGCGACGGCATCAAGGGTCAGCGTGCGGATTGCCGCGGCTTTCATCCAGTGATCAGGGTGGGCGGAGCGTAGTTGAGCAATATCCAAGGCAAAAGTCCTATTCTGGCACGTAGTTGGCTGTTGGGGTGTCTCATATCAGGGCAGCATCTAAGATCAAGCGCGCTTCTTAAGTGTTTCATATCCTTAGATTGTGGTCGTTTGCGGGTGGCAGCCCGATCGCATAGTCTGGACACAAAGAGGCACGATTCGGTGGGGCAGGTGGCATGCGCGTATCTCGGTCCCACCGAAATAACGAGACAACGTTCCAGTTGGGCGTTGGAAAGGACGGGCAAATGAGTGACATTAATAGTTTGCAGGGGCGCATCACCGCCGCACTTGATCGGATCGGTGCAGGGGTGTCGCAGCTCAATAAGGCCGCGCCGCAAGCCGCAAGCACGGCAGTCGCCGATGCCGATGCCTTGCGCGGCCAGTTGGAAGAGGAGCGCTCGGCAAATGCCCAGCTCGAAGAGCGTGTGCGCGTGCTCAAAGAGCGTCAGGACGGCAATATCGCAAAGCTGGAAAAGCGGGTCGAGACGCAAGCGGCAACCCTGGCTGGCTTGGATGCCGAATTGCAGCGCCTGCGGGCCTCTAACGCGGAGTTGCGCGAGTTGAACGCGCAGTTGCGCAGTGCCGCATCAGATGGCGCCACGTCACCGGAGTTGATCAACCGCGCCACAATTGCCGAAGTCGAGGCGCTTGCCGCCCAACGTGCCACGGATGTGGCCGAGATCGACGCCATTATTACCGAGTTGAAACCATTGATTGAGGAGGCGTAACCATGCCCCAAGTTGAAATCACGATTGGTGGTCGCAATTTTGAAGTGGCCTGTCAGGACGGCGAGGAGCATTTCTTGCAGTCCGCCGCAGCGATGCTGGATGTCGAAGCCGCGCGCATGGCGAGCCAAGTGGGCCGGATCACCGAGGCAAGGATGTTGCTGATGGCGGGGTTGATGCTGGCTGACAAGACCGCAGGCCTTGAGGATAAAGTTAAGGAAGCCGACGGTAAAATGGCCCTGCTTCAGGCGCGGATTGACATGCTGGAATCGCGCCCCGCCGAGCGGGTCGAAGTACCTGTTATTCCTGCGGAAATCACCGAAACACTTGCTGAATTGGCCGCTCGTGCCGAAGCTGTCGCCGATCAGGTCGAAAGCCGCCTCGAGACTTAGGTCGCAGATCAGATATGAAAAAAGGGGCCGATCACCGTGACAGTGATCGGCCCTTTTTGTGCTGGGCTTATCCGTTTGCTTCGCGGATCTTGTCAGCAGCGGCCTTGTCGAAGGCCACGCCGTTTTCGGCAAAGAGCGTGTCGAGTTCGCCTGAAAGCGTCATCTCGGTGACGATGTCACAACCGCCGACAAATTCGCCTTTGACGTAAAGCTGTGGCACGGTGGGCCAGTCGGAATAGTCTTTGATGCCTTGGCGGATTTCTTCGTCGGCCAGCACGTTCACGTCGGCGAAATCAACGCCCATGAAGTTCAGGACGCCAGCGACGCGGGACGAGAAGCCACACTGTGGCATGGATTTGGTGCCTTTCATGAAAAGCACGACGTCATTGCTGGTGACGGTTTCTTTGATTTGGTCTGCAGTCGTCATTGTTGTCGTCCTTTATACTGGCGCTTTGGTCGTCAGCGCCAAAGCGTGAAGCTCGCCGTTGCTGCCGTCCATCTTCCCTTTGAGGGCGGCGTAGACGGCACGTTGTTGTTGGACGCGGTTCATCCCTTTGAAGCTGGCGTCGATGACTTCGGCCGCGAAATGTGCGCCGTCGTCGCCCTGCACGGTGACTTGTGCGTCTGGAAATTCGGCGCGGATGAGCGTTTCAATCTCGTGGGCTGTGATGGGCATGATGCGTCCTTGTGTTTCGTTTCTTCATAGGTAGGCGCGCCGCCTGATTTCGGCAAGTGGCGCGGCTTGTGCTTTAGGCCACTGCCTCTTGGAATGCAGAGCGGAAGGTTGCCGCGAGGGAGGCCAGTGGCGCGGCGTGGCTGCCAAACGCAATGTGATCACCGCCAACCTTGCCGACCATCTGCAATTGCACGCCTGCCTGACCTGCCGCGACCATAAGCGCGTCGGCCATGTCGAGGTTGCATGCGATCAGGTAGCGGGCTTGGTCTTCACCAAACAGCGTCGGCGTGTCTTCGGCGTCGAGCGTGACGCCGACGCCTGCGGCCTCGGCCATCTCGAAGGCCGCGAGTGCCAACCCGCCGTCGGAGAGGTCGGTGCAAGCGCGGATGAGGTGGTGGTTGGCGCGGATGAAATCGCCGTTGCGTTTTTCAGCGGCCAGATCGACGGGGGGCGCGTCCCCTTCGGCGCGGCCATAAACCTCGGCCAGAAGGGCGGACTGTCCAAGGTGCCCCTTTGTTTCGCCAACCAGCAGCAGGACGTGACCATCGCGGATATTGCCGCTGATGATATGGTCCGGGTGCATGATGATCCCGACAGCCCCAATGGTAGGGGTCGGCAGGATGCCTTTGCCGTCAGTCTCGTTATAAAGCGAGACGTTGCCCGAGACGATTGGCATATCGAGTGCGATGCAGGCTTCGCCGATGCCTTGGATCGCGCCCACGAACTGGCCCATGATTTCCGGCTTTTCAGGGTTACCGAAGTTCATGTTGTCAGTTGTGGCAAGAGGGGTCGCGCCGACGGCGGTCAGGTTGCGATAGGCCTCGGCCACGGCTTGCTTGCCACCCTCGACGGGGTTCGCCTTGACGTAGCGCGGGGTCACATCAGAAGTGAAGGCCAGCGATTTGTCGGTGCCGTGCACGCGCACGATGCCAGAGCCTGCGCCGGGTGTGCGGGCGGTATCGCCCATGACCTGTTGGTCGTATTGCTCGTAAACCCACTGCTTGCCCGCGTAGTTCGGGCTGCTGATCAGGGCATTGAGGCCGTCGATGGGGTTTACGCCCACCACGTCGCCCAGCGGTGCTGCGGCTGGTGTGGGCACCCATGGGCGGTCGTATTCAGGGGCGGAGCCGGAGAGGGTCGCGAGCGGCAGGTCAGCCTTAACCTCGTTGTTATGCATCACAAGGAAGCGGTCCTCTGCGATGGTCTCGCCGACGATGGCAAAGTCGAGATCCCATTTGACGAAGACGGCGCGGGCTTCGGCCTCAAGCTCTGGCTTGAGGACCATGAGCATACGCTCTTGACTCTCGGAGAGCATCATCTCGTAGGCGGTCATGTTCTCTTCGCGCTGCGGCACCTTTTCAAGGTCAAGGCGCACACCAAGGCCGCCCTTGTCGCCCATTTCAACGGCCGAGCAGGTCAGACCCGCAGCGCCCATGTCCTGAATAGAGATCACGGCACCCGTGGCCATCAATTCAAGCGTCGCTTCCATCAAGCGTTTTTCCGTGAACGGATCGCCCACTTGCACGGTGGGGCGCTTGTCCTCAATCGTGTCGTCAAATTCGGCGGAGGCCATAGTGGCCCCGCCAACGCCGTCGCGGCCTGTTTTGGCGCCAAGGTAAACGACGGGCATGCCAACGCCAGAGGCGGCCGAATAGAAGATTTTGTCGGTGTCGGCCAAGCCTGCGGCGAAAGCGTTCACAAGGCAGTTGCCGTTATAGGCCGGATCAAAGCGGACTTCGCCCCCGATTGTGGGCACGCCAAAGCAATTGCCGTAGCCGCCGACGCCAGCCACTACGCCGTTCACAAGCTGGCGGGTTTTGTGGTGGCTTGGTTCACCGAACGACAGGGAGTTCATCGCAGCGATAGGCCGTGCACCCATCGTAAAGACATCGCGCAGGATACCGCCCACGCCAGTGGCCGCCCCTTGGTAGGGCTCGATGTAGGAGGGGTGGTTGTGGCTTTCCATTTTGAAGACCACACACTGGCCGTCACCGATATCGACGATACCTGCGTTTTCACCCGGGCCGCAGATGACTTGCGGGCCGGTCGTGGGCAGGGTGCGCAGCCATTTCTTGGACGACTTATAAGAGCAGTGCTCGTTCCACATGGCCGAGAAAATGCCGAGTTCCGTGAAGGTCGGCTCCCGCCCGATGATCTCGAGGATACGCGCGTATTCGTCAGGCTTAAGCCCGTGTGCGGCGATGAGGTCTTCGGTGATGACGGGATCTTGCATTGTGGGCCTCCAGTGCGGTTTGGCTTCTTTTATGCGAGAGCTTGCCCAAGGGAAAGGCGCATTAGACAACTGGACCTGCGCAAAAATGCAGCAACGCAAAAAAATGCCGGGCACTAAGGCCCGGCGAAGTCCAACAGGGAGGTGAAGATGATGAGCGTTAAAGCATCACCGCCTTCGAGACTGGAGATAGGGCTGGTTTTTTGACCAATCAAGAAAAAAGAGATAAAATAATTGCAAAGCCGCCATGCGTGAAATGCATGGCTTGCTGCTGGATGCCTATTTTGCAGGCATTTGATCCGCTGCATCGCGTATTTTGCGGCGGTGTGCAAAGATTTCCTCTTGGACAAAGTCACGGAAGATGCTGACCCGCTTGGATTGCCGCAATTCCTCTGGATATGCCAGGAAAACAGGCACTTCGCCGGATTCCAGCTCGGGCAGAACCCGCACAAGATCGGGGAAGTCCTCGGTAATATAGTCGGGCAGAACCCCAACCCCGAGCCCGTTAAGGACGCCTTGCAGTACACCAAAGTAATTGTTGACCGTAAAGGTGCTGGGCACGTCATATGTCAGCAAGTGTTGCACAAGTGACGATCCCGCGGCGACCTGCGGGGCATTCAGGTTCTGGCAAATGAGCCTGTGGCGTCCGATATCCTCGATATTTTCGATCGGCCCGTTCTTTGCGAGATAGGCACGCGAGGCGTAAAGTCGCATCCGCACCGACATCAGCCTTTTACGGATGAGATCGGCCTGCGACGGCTCTTTCATGCGGATCGCGACGTCGGCCTCACGCATCGGCAGGTCGAGAACGCGTTCTTCCAGCATCAGGTCGATTTTCAGATCGGGGTATTTTTCGTAGAGTTTCGGCAGCCTTGGCGCCAGCCACAGTGTGCCGAAGGCCGTGGTTGTTGTAACGCGTAATTCGCCAAAGACCTCTTCTTCGCTGTCTTTGATCCGCGCCGCTGCGGCCTCCAGCCGTTTGTTCATGGATTTGGTCGCATCAAACAAAAGCTCGCCCTGTTCGGTGAGAATCAGACCACGGGCATGCCGGTGGAAGAGGGTAGTGCTGAGCGATTCTTCGAGCGCGCGAATTTGGCGGCTGACTGCAGATTGCGACAGGTGCAATGTGTCGCCCGCGTGGGTCAATGACCCCGCATCTGCGACCGCATGAAATATTCGAAGCTTATCCCAGTCCATCAAAACACTTTCCCGAAACTCTTAGACAGTCATCGTCTCAGATAGTTACGCGTGACCTCGAATACCATGCAATCGGCCGTCTGTCTTACAATTATCTTGGTAGGTCAGTGATTTTGACCTATAATCATGCGTAAGGCCATGGTGCCGAGGGAGGTTTTTCATGACACGCCACGATGTTTCGCTCGATGATCGCTACGATCTCACGAAATCGCAGGTCCTGTTGAATGGCACGCAGGCGCTTGTCCGGTTGATGCTGATGCAGCGCGCCAGAGATGCGGCGGCGGGGCATAATACGGCTGGCTATGTGACAGGCTATCGTGGCTCTCCGCTTGGCGCTGTGGATATGCAGATGACCCGTGCCGCCAAGGAATTGGCTCAAGCGCAGGTGACCTTCCAGCCAGGGTTGAACGAGGATTTGGCAGCGACGGCGCTTTGGGGCAGTCAGCAGGCCGAACTGCGAGGCGAGGGTAAATTCGACGGAGTTTTTGGTCTCTGGTACGGCAAAGGGCCGGGCGTTGACCGCTCTGGCGATGTGATGCGCCACGCGAATATGGCGGGTACTTCGCCCTTGGGTGGTGTTGTCATGGCGATGGGTGACGACCACACGGGCGAAAGTTCGACGACTTTGCATCAGTCCGATTGGGCGATGGTGGATGCCTATATGCCGATTGTTTCGCCTGCGGGGGTGCAGGAGATTATGGATTACGGTCTTTATGCCTGGGCGCTTTCGCGGTTCGCGGGGGTTTGGGTCGGCCTCAAGACCATGAAGGACACAATCGAGGTCACATCTGTCGTTGATGGTGATCCGTTCCGGCAGGCATTTGTGACGCCTGAAATTGCATTGCCGGTTGATGGATTGAACATTCGTTTGGTCGACACGCCGCAGCTGCAAGAGGCGCGGATGATCGATCACAAGCGCTTTGCCGCAGAGGCGTTCAGCCGCGCCAACAAGATGGATCAGCGCAAATGGGGCAGAGCGGGCGCGAGGATCGGGTTTGTGGCTGCGGGCAAGAACTGGCTTGATCTTGTGCACGCGCTGTCTTTGCTTGGCATTGATGAGGCCGAGGCCGAGCGGCTGGGGATTACGACCTATAAGGTGGGTCAGGTTTGGCCGCTCGATATGGCGTCGTTTCATGATTGGGCCGAGGGGCTTGATCTTGTTGTGGTGGTTGAGGAGAAACGCAAGCTGATTGAAGTGCAGGTCAAAGAGGCGCTGTTTGATGACACGCGCACCCGCGTTTACGGCTGGCACAAGGGTGACGAGCATTCCGAAGGACGGCGCGAAGAAGTGTTTCCGATCCGTGCCGATTTGAGCCCGATTTTGATTGCGGAAAAGCTGGGCGGGATTTTGGTTGAGGAGGGCTGCGGCTCGTCCGGCGTGACCGCCGGCCTCGCGGAATTGGCCGCCGCGCGCGAGGCCGACAATGCCCCTGAGATCGCAGCGCGCTTGCCGTATTTCTGCTCGGGCTGTCCGCATAATTCATCAACCAAAGTTCCCGCGGGCAGCCGTGCATATGCGGGGATCGGCTGTCATTATATGGTGCAGTGGATGGATCGCGACACGGTCGGCTTTACGCAGATGGGCGGCGAAGGTGCCAATTGGGTTGGCGAGGCGCCGTTCTCCAAGCGGGACCATGTGTTCCAGAATTTGGGAGACGGCACCTATAACCATTCAGGTGTGCAGGCGATCCGCTTTGCGCTGATGGCGGGCACCACGATCACCTACAAAATCCTTTTCAATGATGCGGTCGCAATGACGGGTGGTCAGGGCAATGATGGCGGGTTGACCGCTGATCAGATTTGCCGCGAGTTATTGGCAATGGGAGTCAAGAACGTCTCTCTTGTATATGATAAAAAAGAAGAAATTGACTTTTCGATCTTCCCGCAAGGGCTTGAGATGTTTGAGCGGGCACAGATGCCGCTTGTTCAGAAGAAGATGCGCGAAATCAAAGGTGTATCGGCCATTGTTTATGTTCAGACTTGCGCCGCCGAGAAGCGCCGTCGCCGCAAACGCCATCAGTTCCCAGACCCCGACAAGCGGGTGTTTATCAACACGGATATTTGTGAAGGATGCGGGGATTGCGGCGTGCAATCGAATTGCGTGTCCATCGTCCCTGTGGAGACCCCATTGGGCCGCAAGCGCGCGATTGATCAATCGTCGTGTAACAAGGATTTCGCTTGCGTGAATGGTTTTTGTCCGTCCTTCGTCACCATTGAAGGCGCCAAAATCCGCAAAGAGCCGCTTGCCGCAATTGCGCTGCCAGAGATGCCGGACGCGATTTTACCTGTGATAAAGGGCACTCATAACCTTGTGATTACGGGCGTCGGTGGCACGGGTGTTGTCACGATTGGCGCGGTGCTCGCGATGGCCGCGCATCTGGACGGCAAGGGGGCCAGCATGATGGAGATGGCGGGCCTTGCACAAAAGGGCGGCGCCGTGCACATCCATTGCCGTATTGCGAATGAACCGCGTGATATCAATGCGATACGGGTCGCAACTGGCGAATGTGATACGCTTGTTGGTGGTGACTTGGTGGTCAGCGCGGGCGCCAAGACGATTGGCCTTATGAAGGCGGGTAAGACGCGCGGTGTGGTCAATAGTCACGAAATTATGACGGGCGATTTTACCAGAGACACAGCGTTTGAACTGCCGACCGAGCAGTTGCATTTGTCACTTGAGGCGCGCTTGCAAGACCAGTTGCAGATGTTTGATGCCTCTGCACTGGCTCAGGCGCTTTTGGGCGATAGCATCTATTCCAATATGATGGTTTTGGGGGCGGCGTGGCAGATGGGAGCCGTGCCGATTTCGTTGGCCGCGCTCACCCGTGCGATTCAGATGAACGGCGCGTCAGTGCCGCAGAACCTGAGTGCATTTGCCTATGGTCGTTGGGCGCATCTATTCCCTGAAGAGGCGGCTGCGGTAACAGCCCCCGCGGCGCACGTTGCGCCAAAGTCGTTGGGCGACATCATCGCGTTTCGCGTCAAACATCTCGAAGCTTATCAGGGGCGCAATCTTGCGGCCCGCTATGCGGCGATGGTGGCCAGATTTGCCGATAGTCCGTTACAAGAAGCTGTGGCAATATCGTATCATAAGCTGTTGTCTTATAAGGATGAATATGAGGTTATGCGCTTGTTGTCTGAGACTCGTGCGCAGGCTCAGGCAACATTCGACGGCGATTTGAAGCTGACCTATCATCTGGCACCGCCCGTGCTGTCCAAGCAGGGTGCGGATGGCCGCCCGATGAAACGCGCTTTTGGCGGACTAATGGAAAAAGTCTTTCCGTATCTGGCGCGACTCAAGGGCTTGCGTGGCACGCCGTTTGATCCGTTTGGCTATACCGCCGAGCGCAAGATGGAACGTGCTTTGATTGCCCGGTTTGAGGAGGATTTGGCGCGGGTTTTGGCCGACCCTGAGGTGCCTGCGGACCTTGCGGCCCAATTGATTGCCTTGCCGATGGGCATGCGTGGTTTTGGCCCTGTGAAAGATGCCAATGTACGCAAGGCTGCCAAACGGCGCGAAGAGATTCTTGCGGAAATGCACCAAGCGGGGGCCATGCCGCTACCGTGATATTTCGCCCATGGATTTCTGCGTTGGGAGGTCTTATTGTCAGGGCAAGGCACGCAAGCGTCACTCGTGAAGGACGCGCGATAACATTAAGGGCGCGAGACAATGGCAGTAGGTATTTTCGACAGTGGTTTGGGCGGTTTGACCGTCTTGGATGCGGTCCAAAAGCGGCTGCCAGATGTGCCGTTCGTTTATTTGGGCGATAGCGCCCATGCGCCCTACGGTGTGCGCACGCCAGATGACATCTTCAACCTGACGACTGCGGCTGTGCAGCGCTTGTTTGAAGAGGGCTGCGATCTTGTGATTTTGGCCTGCAACACGGCGAGTGCGGCTGCCTTGCGCAGGATGCAAGAAAGCTGGATTCCCAAAGACAAACGGGTTTTGGGGGTCTTTGTGCCCCTGATCGAAGCTTTGACAGAGCGGCAGTGGGGCGATAACTCGCCGCCGCGTGAGGTCGCGGTCAAGCATGTTGCTCTTTTTGCGACCCCCGCCACGGTCAGCAGCCGCGCATTCCAGCGTGAACTGGCGTTCCGTGCGATTGGTGTCGACGTTGAGGGGCAGGCTTGCGGTGGTGTTGTCGATGCGATCGAAGATGGTGATTACGTTCTGGCAGAGGCACTGGTGCGCAGCCATGTGGATGCTCTCAAGCGGAAGATGCCAAACCCTGATGCCGCGATTTTGGGCTGCACGCATTACCCGTTGATGGAGGACGTGTTCCAAGAGGCTCTTGGCCCTGATGTCCGCGTGTTGAGCCAAGCCAATCTGGTTGCCGAAAGCCTTGCCGACTATCTGGTCCGCCGTCCAGAGATGATCGGGACAGGCACAAAAAGCGCGTTTTTGACGACGGGTGATCCGAAAAAGGTCTCGTCGCGTGCGACGCAGTTCCTGCGGCGTCAGATCACATTTGAATCTGCGTGATTAATCGTTACCGTTGATCATAACACGTCATCCTGAATAGGGGAAATCGACCATGACCAAGAACGTCGCTATTTTGGGCGCATCAGGCTATACAGGCGCAGAATTGGTGCGTCTGATCGCGGTCCACCTGGAGATGAAAATCGTTGCGCTTTCGGGTAACTCCAAGGCGGGAATGGCCATGTCCGAGGTTTATCCGCATTTGCGACATATGGACCTGCCGCGCCTGACCACGATCGAGGATGTCAACTTTGATAACATTGATCTGGTTTTTTGCGCCTTGCCACATGCCACATCGCAAGAGGTGATCGCCGCGCTTCCTGCGTCGGTAAAAGTGGTGGATTTGTCCGCAGACTTCCGGCTGCGTGATCCTTCTGACTATAAGAAGTGGTATGGTCAGGATCACGCAGCAGTCGAGCTGCAGAAGACCGCCGTTTACGGCCTCACCGAGTTTTATCGCGAAGAGATTCGTGGTGCGCGGTTGGTGGCGGGAACGGGCTGTAATGCCGCGACAGGCCAATATGCGCTGCGTCCGCTGATTGCAGCGGGTGTGATTGATCTCGACCGGATTGTGATTGATCTGCTGGCGGCGGTTTCGGGTGCAGGGCGCGCGTTGAAGGAAAACCTGCTGCATGCGGAGTTGTCGGAAAACGCGCATGGCTATGCGATGGGCGGGACTCACCGCCATTTGGGCGAGTTTGATCAAGAGTTCAGTGCGATCGCAGGTCGCCCCGTACGGGTGCAATTCACGCCGCATTTGATCCCTGCAAACCGCGGGATTTTGGCGACGGTTTATGTTGATGGGGACGCAAAAACGATCCACGAGACGCTGGCAAAAGCCTATGAAGCCGAGACCTTTATCCAGGTCCTGCCATTCGGCGAAACCCCTGCGATCAAACATGTTCGCGCCAGCAATTTCTGCCACATCGGTGTGGTTACTGACCGGATTGCCGGCCGCGCCATCGTTGTGGCGACGCTTGATAACCTGACCAAAGGGTCGAGCGGTCAGGCGTTGCAGAATGCCAATTTGATGCTCGGACTTGAAGAGACGGCGGGCCTGATGGCAGCGCCGGTCTACCCATGAACGGGCTCAAGAAAAAGCGGCGCATTCAGGTCATCGTTTTGGCCTTTGCCGCACTGGCGCTGTCGACGGGTTTGATCGGTTATGCAATGCGCGACGGGATCAATTATTTCCGCTCGCCCAGCGAAGTGGCAGCCCAACCGCCCTCGCCTAACGAGACCTTTCGGATTGGCGGGTTGGTTGAGGAGGGCTCGATCAAGCGCGGCAATGGTCATGAGGTTTCGTTTATTGTGACCGATGGCGGCGCGTCGATTCCGGTGACTTATGCGGGCATTCTGCCGGATCTGTTTGCAGAAAATCAGGGCATGGTCGGGCAGGGTAATCTTGTGAACGGCACCTTCGAAGCCATTGAAATTCTTGCCAAACATGACGAGACTTACATGCCAAAAGAGGTGGTCGACGCCCTGAAAGAGCAAGGTGTCTACGTTGCGCCGGACGGTGCCGACGCAACCAATTAACGAATTGTACCGCATCTTCGTCTCGACAATGACGAGAGGTGCGCCATGCAAACTGTTCAAGCAATTGCTCAAGACATTCTGGCCCGCGAGGGCGGATATGTGAATGATCCCGATGATCCTGGCGGGGCGACAAACCACGGGGTCACGGTGCATACGATGCGCCGGTTGGGGCTCGATCTGAACGGTGACGGAGTGATCGACGCCGATGATGTGAAGGTTCTGACAGCACAGCGCGCGGTGCAGATTTTCATCGATGAATACTTTCACAGACCGAAGTTGGATACATTGCCGCCGCCTTTGCAGGCGACTGTGTTTGATATGTATGTGAACGCGGGCAGCAATGCGGTGAAAATCCTGCAACGCCTGCTCAATCAGATGCGGCTGTCGGTTGCGGTTGACGGGGTGATTGGCCCGCAAACGGCAAGGGCCGCATCCCAAGCAATGGCCGCAGCCCCAGATCACTTCGTCGATGCCTACGGGATCGCGCGGCGCAATTACTATTACGCGCTCGCCGATGCCCGCAGTGCCAGCCGCAAATATGCCCGTCGCAATGACGGTGGCAAGGGGGGCTGGATCGCCCGCGCAGAGGCCTTTGTGTCACCGAAATACCATTTAAGTGCAGCCGCACATCAGGAAAGGACCGCAGCATGGGGTTGATCGGACAGATCATGACGTTGATTTTTGGCGGTAAACGCAATGCTGTCGTCGAGACGGTCGAGGTTTTCCGTGAAAACGCAGAGAAAGCGGCAGTGCGCGGCACTGATCTGCACGCGGCAGCACTTGCTCAATTCGCCGCAGAGTTTGACCGCTCCGCAGGCAGCGGTTTTGACCGCTTTGTGGACGGGCTCAACCGGTTGCCCCGTCCTCTGCTCGCCTTGGGAACGATTGCCTTATTTGTCGCGGCGATGGTGGACCCCGCATGGTTCGGGTCGCGTATGGTTGGCGTGGCCTTGGTGCCAGAACCGCTTTGGTGGCTGATGGGCGCGATTGTGAGTTTCTACTTCGGGGCGCGCTATCAGGTGAAGGGGCAAGAGTTTCAGGCCTCGATCGCAAAAGCCGTGACGACAGCAAGGCCTGTGCCTATGGCTGCGCAACACGCTGCGGCGGATCCCGACGTATCGGACAATGCAGCGCTATTGGATTGGCAGGCCCAAAATGGATCCAATTGAGCTGGAGCGCCGGCTGTCGGCGCTGGAAACCCGCAATGCTGTTGATGATGTGCATCGGGGCAATGTCAGCGTGCGGCTTGGGGCGATTGAAGATGCATTAAGCTGGCTTGTGCGTCTTATTATTGGCGGTATTCTCATGGCCGCTCTGACCTATGCGGTGCAGGGCGGTTTTGTGAGCTGACCCTGCGGCTATTTGCGCGGGCTGGTACAAAAACATTTGATCACTCTGTTATGTTGTTTGGCTCCGAAATCGCGTAAACATTCACCATGTTGAATGAACTTGCACACTTCGCGCTGATTCTCGCTCTCGGGGTCGCATTAATCCAAATGATCTTGCCAATGGTCGGGGCATCGACGGGCAGGCGGTCATGGATGGCTATTGCCGAACCTGCCGCTACCAGTCAGGTTATCTTGGTGGGCTTTTCGTTTGGCGTTTTGATGTGGGCGTTTATCCAGTCGGATTTCTCGCTGGCCTTGGTTTATAACAACTCCCACACGGCCAAGCCGCTGCTCTACAAAATTAGCGGGGTTTGGGGGAACCATGAGGGCTCGATGCTTTTGTGGGTCCTGATCCTCACGCTCTTTGGCGCTTCTGCGGCATGGTTTGGCGGAGGTTTGCCTGATCGTTTGCGCGCACGTGTGCTGTCGGTGCAGGCCGCGATTTCGGTCGCGTTTTATCTCTTCATCTTGCTGACCTCTAACCCGTTCGCGCGCCTTGCTGTGCCGCCGCTGAACGGCTTGGACCTCAATCCTTTGCTGCAAGATCCCGGTTTGGCGTTTCACCCGCCGTTTTTGTATCTCGGCTATGTTGGCCTGAGCATGTCGTTTTCCTTTGCCGTTGCTGCCCTGATTGAAGGGCGTGTTGATGCGGCTTGGGCGCGTTGGGTGCGCCCTTGGACGCTGGCGGCATGGATGTTCCTGACTGTCGGCATCGCGCTGGGAAGCTGGTGGGCCTATTACGAGCTGGGCTGGGGCGGTTTCTGGTTTTGGGATCCTGTTGAGAACGCATCGTTCATGCCATGGTTGATTGCGGCGGCATTGCTCCATTCGGCCATCGTGGTGGAAAAGCGCGAGGCATTGAAAAGCTGGACGGTTCTGCTGGCGATCCTGGCTTTCGGCTTCTCGCTTTTGGGGACGTTTATCGTGCGTTCTGGCGTGCTGACCTCGGTGCATGCTTTCGCCAACGACCCCGAGCGGGGCGTGTTTATCCTGATCATTTTGGGTGTCTTCACGGGCGGCGCTTTGACGCTCTACGCCGCGCGCGCAGGCACGCTGGAAGCCAAAGGTATTTTCGGCGCAGTAAGCCGTGAAAGCGGGCTTGTGCTGAACAATATCTTGCTGGCTGTGAGCGCTTTTGTGGTTTTCATAGGGACGATCTGGCCCTTGATTGCCGAGCTCACTTTTGGCCGCACCCTCTCCGTGGGCCCGCCGTTCTTTGATGCGGCCTTCACACCGTTCATGGTTGCGCTGGCCCTTGTGCTGCCGCTGGGGTCAATGCTGTCTTGGAAGCGGGCATCACTTGGTAAGGTTTGGGCGCAGGTCTGGCCCTTTGCGATTTTTGCGCTTGCTTTGGGGTGCCTGGCCTATGCCATGCAGACAGGCCGCTCTGCTTTGGGGCCGATTGGCACCGCACTTGGCGCTTGGACGGTGATGGGTGCTTTGGTTGATATCGCACAGCGGACAGGGCGCGGCAGCCTTGGGAGCCGTCTAGCCCGTTTGACCCGACTGCCTGGCGCAGATTGGGGCAAGGCCGCGGCGCATATCGGCTTGGGGGTCATGGTCTTTGGCGTGGCAGGCATCACGGCTTGGCAGCAAGAAGACATCCGCGTCACACAGATCGGCGAGCGGTTTGAGGTCGGCAGTTATTCCTTTGAGCTGCGTGATGTGACGGAGTTTGAGGGTCCGAACTACCGCACAACAATGGGCGAAATCGCAGTGTTCAAGGGCGCAAGCGACGTGACCGTGCTCTATCCTGAAAAGCGGTATTACCCCGTCGCGGATATGCCCACCACAGAGGCCGCGATCCGCAATGGGATTTTGCGCGACATCTATGTGGTGATCGGTGATCCGCAAGACGACGGCGGATATACGGTCCGCGTTTACATCAAACCCTTTGCCAATTGGATTTGGGGAGGGGCGATGTTGATGGCGCTTGGCGGGCTGTTCTCCTTGATGGACCGCAGGCTGCGCATGGCGGCCGGAGCGGCCAAGCCTGCGGCAAGCGCGGTTAAGGCATGATCCGCTTACTTCTGCTCCTTTGCGCGCTCGCGGGGCCTGTTTGGGCGGTCGAACCCTCCGAAATGCTCGCGGATCCTGCGTTGGAGGCACGGGCGCGCGAGCTATCGACAGGGCTGCGGTGCCCGATTTGCCGCAATGAGAGCATTGATGAATCCCACGCGGCGCTCTCGAAAGAGCTGCGGATTATCTTGCGCGAGCGGCTGACGGCCGGCGACACTGATGCCCAGGCGGTCGACTATATGGTGCAGCGTTACGGCGAGTATATCCTGCTGAAGCCTTTGGCGAACGGGTCCAACTGGCTGCTTTGGGGCGCAGGGCCTGCGATGCTGCTGATGGCGCTGATCTTGGGGGCACTGACGGTGCGGCGTCGCAATGACAGCCGCAGCGCGACACTGAGCGAGGCCGAACAGGCGCGGCTTGATGAAATCTTGCGCGACTGACGCGCCGTCGCGCTTTGCGTCGCGATTTACCTTGCTAAAGTCGCTGTAACTCATAGAGGTGCGGCACATGGACCATCAAACAATCACTCTGGACATCCAAAACGACGTGGGTGTTATCACCCTTAATCGGCCTGATCTGATGAATGCGCTCAACACGCAGATGCGCCTTGAGATCACGCAGGCGGTGAAGACGGCAGAATCTGCGGCACGTTGCATTGTGTTAACAGGGGCGGGGCGCTCGTTTTGTTCGGGGCAGGATCTCACCGACAGTGGCTTGGCCACATCTCTCGATTTTGAAGGCACGTTGCGCGACGAATATGTTCCGATGCTCAAGGCGATCTTCGACTGCAAAGTCCCGACGATATCGGCTGTGAACGGCCCTGCGGCTGGCGCGGGGGCCAATCTGGCCCTCGCGGCGGATGTGGTGATTGCCTCCGAGGATGCCTTCTTCTTGCAGGCCTTCACGCGGATCGGATTGATCCCGGATGCAGGGGGCACCTATTGGTTACCGCGCCAGATCGGCTCTGCGCGGGCCATGGGGGCGGCGCTCTTCGCCGATAAGATCAGTGCGCGGCAGGCGGCCGATTGGGGGATGATCTACGAGGCGATCCCCGCCGCCGAATTTGGTGCATATTGGCAGACGCGCGCTGCGCATTTGGCCAAGGGACCGACAGCGGCCTATGCGCATCTCAAGACGGCGATCCGCACGTCATTTGACAATACGCTGGACGAGCAATTGGCCTTGGAAGCAAAGTTGCAGGGCAAATGCGGCGAAACTCACGACTTTATGGAAGGGGTCACGGCGTTTCTGGAAAAGCGGCCTGCGGTGTTTAAGGGGCAGTAGCGTCGCAGACCCCTGCTGTCGCTAGCGCGATCGGATGTCGAGGGCGGCACGGCGAGATAGACGCCATCGGATCAGCCCCCGTCGTTTGCGCGCCGCGCGTTTCTTGAAATTCCCGCTTGTTCAGTCAATTGACTGGGTCGTTTTATGGTGCACATCAAAAGAAAAGGGCCGCGAAATTGCGGCCCGGTTTCTTAGCGCTTTTCGATGTCGACATAGTCGCGGGCGGTTTCGCCCAGATACAACTGACGCGGACGACCGATTTTGAGTTGTGGGTCGGCAAGCTGTTCTTTCCACTGGGAAATCCAGCCGACTGTCCGTGCCAGAGCAAAGATCGGCGTGAACATGGATGTCGGGAATCCCATCGCCTCAAGGATGATGCCCGAATAGAAATCGACGTTCGGGAACAGCTTTTTCTCGGCGAAATACGGATCGGCCAGCGCCTGACGCTCCAGCTCTTTGGCAACCTGAAGGATCGGGTTGTTTTCAACGCCCAAGAGTTCCAGAACCTCATCGGCGGATTGCTTTAACACTGTGGCGCGTGGATCGAAATTTTTGTAAACGCGGTGGCCAAAGCCCATCAGGCGGTAGCTGTCGTTCTTGTCTTTTGCACGCGCGATAAACTCGGGGATGCGGTCAACCGTGCCAATTTCCTTGAGCATTTCGAGGCAGGCTTGGTTCGCACCGCCGTGCGCAGGGCCCCAGAGGCAGGCGATACCTGCAGCAATACAAGCGAAGGGGTTCGCGCCAGAGGAGGAGGCGAGGCGCACTGTTGATGTGGAGGCGTTTTGCTCGTGGTCGGCGTGCAGCGTAAATATGCGGTCCATCGCGCGGGCGAGCACCGGGTTCACATGGTATTCTTCGGCTGGCACCGAGAAGCACATGTGCAGGAAGTTCGCTGCGTAATCCAGATCATTGCGCGGATAAACAAAGGGTTGGCCGATGGAGTACTTATAAGCCATCGCCGCAATCGTCGGCATCTTCGCGATCAAGCGGATCGAGGCAACCTCGCGCTGGTGCGGATCGTCGATATCTGTCGAATCGTGATAGAAGGCCGACATCGCCCCAACTACGCCCACCATTGTGGCCATCGGGTGCGCATCGCGACGGAACCCGCGGAAGAACATGTGCATTTGCTCGTGGATCATCGTGTGACGGGTGACGAGCGTTTCAAATGCCTCAAGTTCTTCTGCACTGGGCAATTCACCATAAAGAAGAGCATAGCACACTTCGAGATAATGGGATTGTCCGGCCAACTGGTCAATCGGATAGCCGCGGTGCAAGAGTTCGCCCTTGTCGCCGTCAATGAAGGTGATGGTGCTGTCGCAAGCGGCAGTCGAGGTGAAGCCCGGATCGTAGGTAAAGACACCTGCCTGCGCGTATAGCTTGCGGATATCAATCACATCGGGGCCTGCGGTCGGTGAGAAGATGGGCAATTCATAAGACTGACCATCAATTGTCAGCGTCGCGTTTTTCGTAGATTCTGCCATGTTCATTTCCCAAAGTAAGCCGCAAGCCGTTCTGGCAAGCGGGTGTCAAATTCTGTCTGCCTCTTCGTTAACGATAAATCGTAACGAAATGGTTTCAGTCGCTGGCATCTGTCAATCGTGCGATCGTTTCTTGCCGACCGAGCACCAACATCATGTCAAATACACTCGGAGATACTGGGCGCCCTACAAGTGCCGCACGAAGCGGCCCTGCGAGCTTCCCAAGTTTCATGTCGTGGCGCAGTGCCACCTCTGAAACAACCGTCTCGAGCGTGTCTCGGTCCCAGCTAGCATTTTGCAGGTGCGGCGTCAATTCCAACAGTATACCACGGAATACATTAGTCAGCATCGCCTGCGCCTTCTCGTCGGGAACAATCGGGCGCGATGTTAGAACAAATTCAGCTTTTTCAATGAGTTCCGGGAATGTCTTGGACCGTTCCTTGAGGCAATACAGCGCATCAAGGACCCCAGCAGATTGTGCTGGTGTCAAAGGTGCCGCTCCCGTCGCCGCAAGGTAGCCCTGCAATTCATGCAGCAGCGCAGCATCGTCGGCGATGGCCATATGCTGTCCGCAAATATTCTCGAGTTTTTTGGTGTCAAAGCGCGCGGGTGATTTGCCGATCCCGCTCAGATCGAACCATTCGCGGGCTTGCGCGTCGGTGAAGAACTCATCGTCGCCGTGGCTCCAGCCCAAGCGGGTCAAATAGTTCCGCATCCCTGCGGCCGGATAGCCGAGGGCCTGATATTCAGCAGCCCCCGTTGCGCCGTGGCGCTTGGAGAGCTTCTTGCCATCAGGGCCGTAAATGAGCGGGATATGTGCCAAAACAGGCTTGGCCCAGCCCATCGCCTCGTAGATCAGATTTTGACGGAACGCATTGGCGAGGTGGTCATCGCCCCGTACAACATGGGTCACGCCCATATCGTGGTCATCGACAACCACGGCCAGCATATAGACAGGGGTGCCATCCGAGCGCAGCAGAATCATATCGTCAAGCTGGTCGTTCGACCATGTCACATCGCCCTGCACCTCGTCGTGCAGCGTGGTCGTGCCGGTCCGTGGCGCCTTGAGGCGGATTACAAACGGCAGGTCCGGGTGCTCGGCCTCGGGCACATCGCGCCAAGGCGAGCGGTACAGGGTCGAGGTCTTCTCTGCACGGGCCTTTTCGCGGAAGGCTTCGATTTCGTCTTGTGTGGCATAGCATTTATAGGCCGTGCCGTCGGCCAGCATCTGATGGGCCACTTCCGCATGACGCGCGAGGTTGTCGTTTTGGCTCACCGGCTCGCCGTCCCAATCGAGACCCAGCCACGTCAAACCATCTAAGATGGCCTGACGGTTTTCATCCGTGGAGCGGGCGCGGTCCGTGTCTTCGATCCGCAGCAGGAATTTGCCACCGCGGCCGCGGGCATAGAGCCAGTTGAAGAGGGCTGTGCGAGCGCCGCCGATATGGAGCGCGCCCGTGGGCGACGGGGCAAAGCGGGTGACGACGGGGGCTTGGGGCGTTGGCGACTGTGACATGAAATTAACCTCATATTCATCATCATGAACGAATGATGACTGGTGTGGTGTGGGGATACTAAGGCTAGGGGGCCGTGACAAGTGCGAGCACTTGCGAACATTGAAAATGCCTTGCTTGCGCAGCGCGGGCAGTTGTTTTGTTGGGTGCCCGTGTGCCTTGGGATCGGGATCGGCGGCTATTTCTGGCTCCCTTTTGAACCTGATGCCCTCGTTCTTGTTGCAATGCTCCTGCCGTTCGGGGTGATCTATGCGCTGTCACGGATTGTGCGCATCTCGGTGGCGCCGCTTTGGGTCGCGCTTTGCATCATCGGCGCAGGCGCGGGTGTTGCGAAATTTCGCAGCGAACATGTGGCCGCTCCCGTGCTCGGGTTCCGCTACTACGGGCCGATAGAGGGGCGGATCGTCAATATCGACCGTTCTGGCAGCGACGCCGTGAGATTGACGCTCGATCAGGTCAAGCTGGCGCGGATGTCGCCTGCAAAGACGCCTGCCCAAGTGCGGATATCGCTGCATGGCGAGGCTGTTCCTGCCACGATCACCCCAGCCGACATTGTGATGACGACAGGGCATTTGTCGCCACCTTCTGGCCCTGCCGAGCCTGGCGGCTTTGATTTTCAACGACATGCATGGTTTTTGCAGATTGGCGGCGTCGGATATACCCGCAACCCCGTCGTGCGCCTTGCGGCGGCAAAACCCAGCGGAGTCCAGTTGTGGATTTTCAGCCAGCGCATTGCGCTGTCGCAGGCCGTGCGTGCACAGATCGACGGCGAGGCAGGCGCCTTTGCCGCCGCGATCATAACGGGGGACCGGTCAGCCATGTCGCAACAGACGATCACGACCCTGCGGGCCACCAATCTTGCGCATTTGCTGGCCATCTCGGGGCTGCACATGGGGTTGCTGACGGGGTTTGTCTTTGGGGTCATCCGTTTTGGGCTGGCGCTGATCCCTTGGGTCGCGCTGCGGGTCCCGACCAAGAAAGTCGCCGCCGTTTTCGCGCTCGTGATTGGGGGGGCGTATCTGGCGCTGTCTGGCGGCAGCGTCGCGACCGAGCGGGCCTACATCATGGTGGCCGTCATGCTTGTGGCTGTGTTGCTCGATCGACGGGCCTTGACGCTGCGCGCAGTGGCAATGGCCGCGACGGTCGTATTGATCCTGCAACCCGAAGCCCTCGTCGGTCCGGGGTTTCAGATGTCGTTCGCCGCGACAACGGCGCTGGTGCTTGTGTTCGGTCAAATGCGCCACATTGAGACGCAGCGACTGCCCAAATGGGCGCGGGTGGTCTTGTCGGTGGTTTTGTCCTCTGCGGTGGCAGGCTTTGCCACGGCGCCCTTTGCCGCTGCGCATTTCAACCAATTCGCCCATTATGGTCTAGTGGCCAATGTTTTGAGTGTCCCGCTCATGGGGCTCGTCGTGATGCCTGCTGCGGTGCTGGCTGTGTGCCTCGCGCCGATCGGAGGCTGGGCTGTCGGGCTTTTGGTGATGGAAAAGGGGCTGCTGTGGATTCTCTACGTGGCCGCGCGGGTGGCTTCGATCGAGAATGGTGTCGGGCATATCATTGCGCCCCATGCGTCTGTTCTGCCGATCCTGACGTTGGGTCTGCTGTGGTTGGCGCTCTGGCAAGGTAAGGCGCGTTTCGCAGGGCTTGCGGTTGCGCTCGCGGCTCTGGCCCTTTGGACACAAAGCACACGGCCTGCGATACTGGTCGCGGACAATGGCGGATTGATTGGCGTGATGGGGACGAAGGGTCGGGCGCTGTCCAAGGCTAAAGGCAGCAGTTTCGTAGCCGGAATCTGGCTTGAAAACGATGGCAACCCAGTGGCGCAGGAGGCGGCGGCCAAGCGAGCAGGGATCACGCAAGCCGCCCGCGTCTCGACCGCAAAATTGGGCAAGTGGACGGTCCTTCAAGTCACCGGCACAACCGCGCTGGAAAGCCTTGATGGCTGCGCAGGGGCAGACCTGCTGATTGCGAGTGTGGAGGACAACACTGTGCGCCCGTGTTTGGTCTACGATCTGGTCGCTCTGCGCGACACAGGGGCGCTAGCGCTTGATCTCGACGAGGCAGGCAACCTTATGGTTTCAACGGCATCGGATGCCGCAGGTGCGCGCCCTTGGAACACCTCCAAGGGCGACCGCCTCCCAAGTCAGACCTTGACGGGGGGCGCCCTATTGGACGGTCAGGAATAATTCCGGATCAGACCGACCAATCGGCCTTGCACCTTCACCTGATCGTCGCGGTAAGTCTGCGTGGACATGGCGGCGTTGGCGGGTTCGAGTGCGATTGTGCTGCCAGTCTGGCGGAACCGCTTGAGTGTCGCTTCCTGATCCTCGACCAAGGCCACCACAATATCGCCGTTCGAGGCATTCTGCGTCTCGCGGATCACGACGATATCGCCATCGTTAATCCCCGCCTCAATCATCGAATCGCCCCGCACCTCAAGGGCATAGTGCGTCCCTTTACCCAGCATAGATTGCGGCACGGCAATGTTGTGGGAAATCTCGGAAATGGCCGCAATCGGTGTGCCCGCAGCGATCCGCCCCATTACGGGCAGTTCAATCGCCGCGATTTCAACGGGAATGGCTTTTGTCGGTACGGATTCGGGCCGATCCCCGTCAATCACCCGTGGCTTGAAGCCTGCCTTGGCTTGCATCGAGTCGGGCAGCTTCACAATTTCCAAGGCCCGCGCCCGATGCGCCAGACGGCGGATAAATCCGCGCTCTTCAAGGGCGGTGATCAAACGGTGAATTCCTGATTTCGAGCGCAAATCAAGCGCCTCTTTCATCTCGTCAAACGACGGCGGAACCCCATCACGCTGCACCCGCTTGTGAATGAATTCCAACAGATCGAGTTGTTTCTTCGTCAGCATGGCGGGCTCCCGATATATGTTGCACGTTTTTCATATGTTCTATGCATGTTCCTGCTTTGTGTCAACATATCACAGGGTATGTTAGATACGAATGATCTCCAAACGATCATCTGGCAGCCGCGCGCCATCATTTGGCGGGCGGATCGCGAGACAGTTGGCCTGAGCCAGAACCGTCAGGAGGGCACTATCTTGGCGCTCGAAAACGCTTAGGTTCTGTCCATCGACGCGCGCGCGCATGTAGTGCTCGCGCGGCCCGTTGGGCTTTGTCGGATGGCTCAGTCTGGCAGTCTCACGCGGTGCAGACGTCGCTCCGAGGCCAAGCATTTTACGCAGGACGGGCAGAACAAAGATATGGCCGCAAACCATGGCTGACACAGGGTTGCCAGGCAATCCGATCATCGCAGCCGGCCCAATGCGCCCTGCCATAAGCGGCTTGCCCGGGCGCATCGCGACCTTGTAAAACGCGCGCGACATGCCCTTGGCGGCAGCAACCGCGCCGACTAGATCGTGATCTCCGACCGATGCTCCGCCAATCGTGATGATCAGGTCTGCATCCGCAGCCAGATCGAAAGCGAGCGTCAGTGACGCATGGGTATCGCGGGCAATCGGCAAAAGCCGCACCGCCGCGCCATGTTCCCGCAAGAGCGCCTCAAGCCCGTAACTGTTGGAGGCAATGATCTGATCGGGGGCGGGAACCTCGCCCGGCTGGACAAGCTCGTCGCCTGTCGCAATGATCGCAACCTTCGGTTTTCTGGTCACGGGGACCGATGGGATGTTCATCGCCGCCAGCAAGGCGATATCGGCGGGGGCGAGGCGGCGTGGCGCGGTGATTTTGTCGCCGTGGCGGAAATCGGCGCCCGCTGGCCGCACATATTGGGCGCTGTCGAGGGTATCACCGAGGATAATGTTGTCGTCGTTGCGGGTCACATCTTCCTGGATCACGACGCGGTTGCCACCAGCAGGCAAGGGCGCACCTGTGAAAATACGCAGCGCCTCGCCGCGCTTGAGCGTGCCCGCGAACCCGTGTCCCGCAGCCGCCTCGCCAATGACCCGCAAGATAGCGCCTGATGTCGCATCCTCGGCATGTACCGCATAGCCATCCATCGCAGAGGCCGCAAAAGGAGGCTGGTCGCGGGTGGCAAAAACATCCTCGGCCAGCACACGACCGCAGGCTTGACGCAACGAGACGCGCTCGACGGGTAAAACCTCTACGAGATCAAAGAGATGGGCGAGAGCCTCGGCGGTAGAGATCATGGGTTTTCAAATCGCCCTGATTTGCCGCCGTCTTTCAGCGTCACTTTAATGCCGCCGATTTCCATGTCTTTTTGCACCGCTTTGACCATGTCGTGCACGGTCAGGGCGGCGACAGAAACAGCCGTCAGCGCTTCCATTTCCACGCCGGTCTGGCCTGTCGTTTTGACCGTGGCGGCGATCCGTACGCCGGGTAGTTCGGGGTCGGGGGTCAGATCGACGGTGACTTTCGTGATCGGGAGCGGATGGCACAACGGGATCAGCTCGGCGGTCTTCTTGGCGCCCATAATGCCTGCCAGACGGGCCACACCAAGCACGTCACCCTTGGCCGCGCGGCCTTCGGTGACCAGCGCCAGCGTCTGGGCAGTCATCGTGATATGGCCCTCGGCCACAGCGATCCGCGACGTGACCGGCTTTTCAGACACATCCACCATATGGGCCTGTCCGGCCTCGTCAAAATGGCTGAGTTTGCCGCCCATCACATCGCCCCTGCGGTGAGAGGGTTGGCCAGAAGTGTGCGGGTTGCTTGGGTCACATCCTCTTGGCGCATCAGGCTCTCGCCAATCAGGAAGGCGCGCGCGCCGTAGCGGGCCATATCGGCCAGATCCGCAGGCGTGGACAGCCCGCTTTCGCAGACAATCAGACGGTCCGCAGGGACCATGCGCGAGAGGGTGCGGGTGGTATCCAAGCTGGTCTCGAAGGTCTTGAGATTGCGGTTGTTGATCCCCATGAGCGGAGATTTCAGCAGGCTTGCGCGCTCCAGTTCAGGGGCGTCATGAACCTCAAGCAGCACATCCATACCCCAAGAAAACGCAGCCTCCTCAAGCTCTTGCGCCTGGGCATCGCTCACAGAGGCCAGAATGATCAGGATGCAATCGGCGTTGAGCGCACGGGCCTCGGCGACCTGATAGGTGTCATACATGAAATCCTTGCGCAGGGCGGGCAGGGATGTGGCTGCGCGGGCGGCAACCAGATAGCTGTCGTCGCCTTGAAACGACGGGCCGTCGGTCAGCACGGACAGGCATGTCGCGCCACCTTCCTCGTAAGCTTTCGCCAAAACGGGCGGGTCGAAATCGGCACGGATCAGGCCCTTTGACGGGCTCGCCTTTTTGACCTCTGCGATCAGGCCGTAGCCTTCGCGCGTTGCCTCAAGCAAGCGGTCCGCAAAACCGCGCACAGGGCTTGCCTCGCGGGCACGGGCCTCGACCTCTGCAATCGGCACGGCCGCTTTGCGCGCAGCGACATCTTCGAGTTTATAGGCCTTGATTTTATCGAGAACGTTCATGCTTTGCCTTGTGTAATCAGAGCGAGTTTTTCGACGCAAGCCAGCGCCTTGCCGCTATCAATGCTGTCCCGTGCAAGTTCAACGCCTTCGGGCAAAGAGCTCGCCTTATCTGCAACCATCAGGGCTGCGGCGGCATTG
>CBFHTU010000003.1:2030-129345 GCA_965658825.1 Yoonia sp. | reverse complement strand
GCTGTTAGCGATTGATTTAGTGCCATGCTTAGTGCCTTCTTTAGTGCCTGTTGGCGTCTAAATTCTTAGCATGGTATGATTTTAAGGGTAATAGGGGGGATTGGAGGCGAGTACCGGAATCGAACCGGTCTACACGGATTTGCAATCCGCTGCATAACCTACCTGCCCACTCGCCTTCATGGGGCGGGATATACCAAGCTTTCTGAGGGCGCAAGATCCCAATGTTGCCAAAGTGCCGTTGCTGAATTGCGCGGGATATGTCATCAAGCCGCATACGGATTCTGAACCCAAAGAGAGTTGAGCGCGTGACCGACTATAAAGCCCGCCGTACCATGATGGTTGATACCCAAGTTCGCCCGTCGGATGTCACCAAATTTCCGATCATCGATGCGATGCTGTCGGTTCCGCGCGAGGGCTATGTTCCTGATGCCTTGCGTGAAGCGGCTTATGTGGGTGAAAACCTCACGGTTGGTCCTAATCGCGTGATACTCGAGCCGCGCACATTGGCCAAAATGCTCGATGCATTGTCAATCGCGCCCGAGCATGTGGCGCTCGATATCGGCTGCGGGCTCGGCTATTCTACCGCCGTTCTGGCGAAGATGTGCGAGTTCGTTGTCGGGGTCGAAGATGATGCAGAATGGGCCACACAGGCGCAGAACCTGTTGTCAGGGCAGGGCATTGATAACGCGGCTGTTCTCAATGGTGCCCTGACCGAAGGGGCTGCCAAATCTGCCCCTTACGATATTATTACGATTCAAGGCGCGGTTGTGACGGTGCCCGATACCATTTTGGCGCAGTTGCGCGAAGGCGGGCGGATCGCCTGTGTCTTTGCCGAAGGGGCTTTGGGCGTAGTCCGCATCGGCCATAAAATCGACGGTGTGGTGAATTGGCGCTATGCATTTAACGCGGGCGCACCTGTTTTGGCCGGATTTGAAAAAGAAGCTGCATTCACGCTTTAAGCGATGCTTGCGGCCGCTTTGGCGGTCGGTGCGGAATGCGCATAAAAGGACTGAGTGATCATGGGTTTTCGCACCGGATTTGCGGCTGTTGTCGCTCTTTCCATCAATTTTGTCGCATCTGCAAGTGCCGAGACCCTCGCAGATGCGCTGACTTATGCTTACAATAACTCCGGGCTTCTGGACCAGAACCGCGCCTTGTTGCGGGCCGCCGACGAGGATGTAGCGCAGGCTGTTGCGGATACATTGCCGATTGTGCTCTGGGCGGTCAATGCGTCGCGCAACTCCGTCTCTGATGCAACATCAGCCACAGCCGCGATCTCGGCCAGCTATGTGTTTTACGATGCCGGTGCCGGACAAATGAGCGTTGAGGCAAAAAAGGAACTGGTCTTGGGGACGCGTCAGGCCTTGATCGACATTGAGCAGAGGGTTTTGCTCGACGCAGTGTCGGCCTATATGGATGTGCTCTCTGACACGGAATATCTCGCTTTGCGCCAGAGCAACGTGCGCGTCATCACGCAAGAGTTGCGGGCGGCGCAAGACCGCTTTGATGTGGGCGAAGTGACCCGCACCGATGTGGCGCTTGCCGAAGCACGGCTTGCTGCCGCGCGCAGCTTGCTGGCCTCGGCTGAAGGTAGCCTCGCGCGCTCGGCAGAGGCCTATGTCGAGGCTGTCGGCCGCCGTCCTGCATCCTTGCAGGCTGTGTTTGCCGCCCCTGTTTCACAAAGTCTGACCGAAGCGAAAGCCTATGCGATGCGCAATCACCCGCGCCTGCGTGAGGCGCAGCATGGCGTGAGCGCGGCTGAACTGGCGATCAGGATTGGCGAGGCGGCGATGTCTCCTGAGGCAAAGCTGACGGGGCGCGCGGGCATTGATCAAGACGGCAATATTGCCAGCGAAATCGGTGTCGAAGTGGGCGGCGTGATCTATAATGGCGGCAAACTGTCGAGCGTTGTGCGCAAGCTGATGGCCAGCCGCGATCAAACCCGCGCCCAGCTCCACCTGACGGCGGCGACAATCGAGCAGCAAGTCGGCAGCGCTTATAGCTTTCTGGAAGTGGCCCGCGCGTCGATCCAAGCCTATAACCTGCAAACCAAAGCCGCCCGCGTCGCCTTTGACGGTGTGCGCGAAGAGGCGACCTTAGGCGCACGCACAACGATTGATGTGCTCAATGCCGAGCAAGAGCTTCTGACAGCGCAAGCCGAATTGATCAGCGCGCGCTCCGAAGAGGTGAAAGCCTCGTATCAGGTCTTGGCCACGATGGGTCTTTTGACCGCCGCGCATTTGCGCTTGCCCGTGCAGCAATATGACCCTGCAGCCTATTATAATCTTGTCAAAGATGCGCCAACAGTCACCTCCGATCAGGGGCAGGCGCTCGACCGTGTTTTGAAGGCCATAGGTCAATAGTTCAAATTCTTTCGGACTGGTTGTTTGGAAATCGAAGTCGGGTTAAGGTTGACCTGAGGCAAAGCAGGATCAAAACATGTCCGACCCAGTCACGAACGTTGAAATCGAGGACGTCTTGTCGTCAATCCGCCGCTTGGTTGCGGAGGGCAACAAGCCTAATGTCGCGGCGAAAGCCGTAGCGCCCAGCGTCGCGGCGCCTGTCAAACCCGTTGAGCGTTTTGTCTTGACACCTGCATTACGGGTGCCCGAAGCGCCTGTTGAGGCGGATCTGCCGGATACCCAGGCTGACGACGACAATGCTGCGGCAGGGACGGTCAAACTCGTGGATGCGATTTTGGCCCCCGCAGCCGAACCGCTTGTTTTGAAGCCGAAAGCGATGCTGAGCGAGACGTTGGTTCACGACAACATGAGCCCCTCCGAGCGGGCCAGTCTGGAAGCGACGATTGCCGAGCTTGAGGCTGCCGTCACTTTTCAGGCGGACGACGAATGGGAACCGGACGGCAGCGAAACGGCGCCAAACGCCGGATTTGCCGAAGTCTTTGCCGCTCTAGACGACGATGAAGATGCAGAAGAGGCCTCCGCCGAGCGCGTGGTCCATCTGCATCCGGAGCGTGCAGAGCCGACATTCCGTCATACGCCGGTGACCGAGGCGGAGGCTGACGACGAGGACACCGATTACGGCGACGAGATGCGTGATACCGATGACGACGGTATGCCGCTTCCTGATGATCTCGACGAAACGCTTGCCGCCTATATCGCGGGTGGCACGGCCCTTGATCGCGCGGAAATCCGGCAGCTGGTCGTCGAAGTTGTGCGCGAGGAGTTGCGCGGCGACTTGGGCGAGCGGATCACCCGCAACGTCCGCAAATTGGTACGCCGCGAAATTTTGCACGCGATGCAGACGAATACCTACGACTGAACCGTGCCCGAGAGCCCTAACAGGGCGTCGATATCCACATATGCCTCAAGGTGCGCGGCAAGCGCATCAAGCGTGTCTTCCACACCTTTTGCATAATGCGATGCGGGCAGGCTTGCCCCCAATTCTGCCAGAAACGCGGTGCGAAATGCGTCTGCGGTGAAAAGCCCGTGCAGATAACAGCCCCTGATTTGGGCGTTTGCCGTGGCAGCCCCTTCGCCGCGTCCGTCAAGCGAAAGCCAAGCGCGGTCACAATCGGGGCCCGTAGTCTCGCCAATGTGGATTTCATAACCGCGCACCGTGTCGCCCGTGGGCAGATAGGTGGCGGTTGAGCGGGCGAGCCGTTTGTGCGGTTTCATGACGGTGGTGATGTCGAGATGCCCGAGGCCGTCGACTCGGCTAGGTGCCCCTTCAATGCCGTCGTCATCGATGATCTGCTTGCCCAGCATCTGATAGCCGCCACAAATCCCCAGAACTCGCCCGCCACGCCGGACGTGGGCAGTCAGATCGATATCCCAACCCTGCGCGCGGAAATGGGCGAGGTCGGCGATGGTCGATTTCGATCCGGGAATCAAAACCAGATCCGCATCTCCGGGCAGGGGGCGGCCTGCCTCGATAATCTCGACGCTCACCTCCGGGGTTGCTGACAACGGGTCGAGGTCGTCGAAATTTGCAATCCGGTTGAGACGCGGCACCGCGATTTTGAGCGCACCGCCCTTGCGCGAGGCGACGTCCATGACGTCTTCGGCGGGCAACTTCCACGCATCGGCAAACCATGGAATGACGCCCAAAGAGGCCCATTTTGTCATGTCTTGAATGATGGACAGGCCTTGATCAAAGAGCTGAGGATCGCCTCGGAACTTGTTGATCGCAAACCCTTTTATCAAAGATTTGTCAGCGTCCGGCAAAACCGCCTGCGTGCCGACGATCTGCGCAATCACCCCACCACGATCAATATCCCCGACAAGGATCACCGGGACATTCGCAGCCTCAGCAAAGCCCATATTGGCGATATCGCCCGCGCGCAGGTTAACCTCGGCCGGGCTGCCGGCCCCTTCGACGATCACGAGGTCATAGCGGCCGGCAAGGCGATGGAAGCTCTCAAGCACGGCCGGCATCAGAAGGTGTTTTTGCTTGCCGTAGTCGCGGGCCTTCATCGTGGCAAAGCGCTTGCCTTGCACAATCACCTGCGCGCCGATATCGGATTCGGGCTTCAGCAGGACGGGGTTCATATCAACCACCGGTTCAAGACCGCAGGCCAAGGCCTGTAACGCCTGCGCCCGCCCGATCTCGCCGCCATCTGCCGTCACGGCGGCGTTATTGGACATGTTCTGCGGCTTGAACGGGGCTACGGATATCCCGCGGCGCACACAGGCGCGCGCAATCCCTGCAACGAGCATGGATTTCCCGACATTCGAGCCCGCACCTTGGATCATAATCGCTTTGGTCATCATGTTCCCCTTCGGGGATATGTTTAAGCGGGGCCGTGCGCAGAGGGAAGCGCTTGTATCTCCTTGCGCATTTGATTTTGCGCAGGGGTCAGTTGATGGAGGAAGATGCGCCGCTGATCAGGCATAAAAAAACGCGGCCCGAGCAGAGGGCCGCGTTTCAGATAACCGCACCTGGCAGGGTGGGTCTATTTTTGCTTAAGCCGCGCGCGCTTCGATCTCGGCTGCGTTGCGGCGCTCGCTCTCTTCACGTGACAACGCCACGGAGGTGCGGACACCCTTGCCGACAAAATCCATCAGACCAGAAACGACGCGTTCGTTCGGGTCGATCCCGGCGCATGACAACACTTCGCGGCCATCGCGTGAGCGTGCCCAGCGTGCAATCTGTTCGGGGCCATTGCCGTATTTTTTGTCATCCGCAATTGCATCATCCAGAGCAGCGAGTACGACAGCAGCGAAAAGTTTGCGAGCGCGGTTACCCTGCTCGTTGTTAAATGCTGTGCCGTCAACGAAATCTCTCATAGTGCGTCCTTTTATTGCTCTTGTCATTCTGGCGTGGACCTCGTTATGCAACATATAAAATGATTCGGGGGTTCTCTTTTGGAATGGCAGCTATGCATAAATTGCATGGCTTATGTCCTAAAGAGGCCGCATTTAGTTGTCTTGCCAGGTCTTCGTCACCAAGATATAGGCTTCAACAACTTTCTATCAACCTTTTGCCCTAATTTTGACACGAAGTGAAACATGCCAAAAATCAACGGAAATGAAATCAGACCCGGCAACACGCTGGAGCACGATGGTGGCCTTTGGGCCGCTGTCAAAGTGGACCACGTCAAGCCAGGTAAAGGCGGGGCCTTTGCGCAGGTCGAAATGAAGAACCTGCGCGACGGTCGCAAGCTGAACGAGCGCTTTCGCTCTGCCGATAAGGTCGAGCGCATTCGTCTGGACACCAAGGACCAGCAGTTCCTGTTTGAGGTCGACGATATGCTGACCTTTATGGACAGCGAAACCTATGAGCAAATTGCATTGCCTGCGGAATTGCTGGGTGATCGTCGTCCGTTCCTTCAGGATGGCATGATCGTGCAGATCGAATATTACGGTGATGAAGCGCTGAACGTGTCTTTGCCGCAGAAGGTCGTGTGCAAGGTTGTGGAAACGGAGCCTGTTGTGAAGGGCCAGACCGCCGCAAACAGCTTTAAGCCCGCGATCCTCGACAATGGCGTGCGTGTCATGATCCCGCCATTCGTTGGCACCGATGAAGATATCGTCGTGAACACAGAGCTGTTCGAATACGTCGAGCGCGCCTGATTTCGGATCAAAGATCCGAATGCCTCCGGCGGAGGTATTGAGAGCCAAAAGAAGGTCAGTCTCGCAATGTGAGGCTGGCCTTTTGTGTTTCCATCGCGTCGGTTCGGTCAAAGCGCAGGTAGGCGAGGCCTTGGTCGCCGCTGATGCTGTAGAGTGTGCCTGCGGGTTTGCCGTTCGAGGTGATCGCGTCGCCGGTCGCAGCTTCGCCTGCGATGTGGACGCGCCGCAAGCCTTTCTTGAGCTCGGTCTTGTGCTTCATGCGCGCGACGATTTCTTGTCCGACAAAGCAGCCCTTTTTAAAATCCACGCCATGTAGTGCCTCGAAGTTGGCCTCAAGGATATAGGTCTCGGGGGTCAGTTCCACCCCCGTTTGCGGGATCAGGTGGGCGATGCGCAGGGCTGTCCAGTCGGTTGTGTCGCTGATGTCTGTCTGGCCATAGTGCCGCCAGCCAAGCGCCGTGTGACGCGGGTCGGGCAGGGCACCTCCGGGCGCGTCGCCTGTCCCGCGCGAGACGACGAGGGCCGTTTCGCTCAGGGTGACATCCGCGCGGAGCCGATACATGGAGAGCCGCTGGAACAGAGGGGCTGCAACGCTGGAGGCGACGTCGATCAAAAGCCTGTCGTCTTGCCCGATGACAAAGAAATCGGCGATGAATTTCCCTTGTGGCGTCAAGAGCGCGGCATAGATGATCCCGCCCACCGCCCGCGTGACATCATTGGTAATCAGACCTTGCAGGAATTCGATGCGGTCTTTGCCTGTCAGAGAGAGAACGGTGCGGTTGCTCATGGTGCGGCCTTTTCTTGGCTGAATTGCAGGCGGTGCAGGTCGGCGTAGATGCCCCCGCGCGCCAAAAGTTCGTCATGTGTGCCCTGATCCACAACGCGGCCCTGATCCATCACCACAATCGCATGTGCGTTGCGGACCGTCGACAGCCGATGCGCGATCACAAGCGTTGTGCGCCCGTTTGAGAGCGCCTCAAGGGCGCTTTGCACGGTGGCTTCTGATTTGGTGTCGAGCGCGCTTGTGGCCTCGTCGAGCAAGAGGATCGGGGTATCGCGCAGAAGGGCGCGGGCGATGGCGATCCGCTGGCGTTGTCCGCCCGACAGGTTCGAGCCGCGCGGGCCCGCGGGGCTGTTGAGCCCGTCGGGGAGCTGCGCCAGAAAATCGCTGACATGGGCGGCGTCGAGCACGCTTCGGAGTTGCGCATCACTCACATCCATGCGCCCCAGAAGGATGTTGTCGCGCAGGGTCTCGTCAAAGAGGGCGGCATCTTGGGATACGACCGAAAACAGGCCGCGCAAGTCCGGCAGGGAGAGCGCCGTTGTCGGCGTGCCGTCAATCGTGACGCGTCCACTTGTCGGGTCGATCAACCGCGTCAGCACGTTAAAGACCGTCGATTTCCCTGCACCCGAAGCCCCCACCAAGGCGGTGGTTTTCCCCGCAGCGGCGGTGAATGTGGTGCCGCGCAACACGGGCAGGTCGCCATAAGAGAGCCTCACATCGTGCAAGGCAATCTCTGGCGCACCTTGTGGGACCGGTTTTGGTATGGCGGGCGAGGTCAGCGAGGGGGTCTCATGCAGCACCGATTGCAGCCGCTCAATGCTGGCCACAGCCGTTTGCCATTGCCCCGACATCAGCCCCAAGCGGCGCAGCGGTTCAAACGCCAGTGACATGGCGGTGAAAAACGACATGAACTGGCCCACGGTTTTTTCGCCTGCGATAATCTCGGCACCGCCAAAGACGAGCACGCCTAAAAAGCCAAAGCCTGTCATAATGTCGATCAATGCAGGCACTGCTGACTGGCCTGCCGCTGCGCGCACCTCTGCGTCTACACGGGCGTGGCCAAGGTCGTCGTAGCGCTTGGATTGATAGCGTTCCAGCGCGTTGAGCTTGATGGCGTTGATGCCGTGAAACACCTCGTCAAGCCGCGTTGACATGCGCCCCGCAAGGTCGCGTGCATGGCTCGCGCGGCGGCGGACATAGGCCTGCGCGATCAGCGAGGGCAAGACCAGAAACGGGATGCCCACCAGCGCAATCGCCGTCCAGCGCCAATCGACGGACAGGGCAACAGAAAACAGCGCAACGACCGCGATCAGGTCGCGCCCGACCCCCGTGAGCAGGGTCGACCAGATTTGATTGACCACCGTCACGTCGCCTTGCACGCGTTCAATCAACTGACCCGGCGGGTTCACTTGGTGATAGCCGCCGTCAAGCACCATGAGATGCGCCAGAAGGTGACTGCGCATCCCCGCAGCGGCGGCCTGATTGACCTTTGTGATCAATATCTTTTGGGCCGCAGAGCTGATGGCGCGCACGGTGAAGATCGCAAGTATACTTAGCCCGACCCACCACAGCGTGTCCTGCTCGCCTTGCAAGAACACATTATCGAACATCGGCTGGATCATATAGCTCAGAAAGCCGAGCATTGAGCCTTCGATTGCCATAAAGAACACAGCCGCTGCCAGCGTGAACTTTTGCGGGCGCAGATAGTCGCGCCAGAGCCACGAAAAGAGCGAAGCGGTGGATTGTGGCTTGGGTGAGGTGGGCATCGGTCGCCTTACATTGAACTGCTATTACTGGTCTATCGGCAAAAGGGGATCCAGTGCAAGTTGGGGACGCTTGACGCGGCCCGCGCCCTTGGTACTGTCCGCCCAAACCCCAGAAAGAAAGTGTTTCAGATGACCCTTGCCAACGGCCGAAGCTACCTCGCAATTCCCGGCCCATCGGTCATTCCTGACGCGGTTTTGCGCGAAATGCACCGCGCCTCGCCCAATATCTATGAGGGAGAGCTGCATGATCTGACCCATAGCTTGATCCCTGATCTGAAGGCCGTGGCGATGACCAATCAGAACGTTGCGATTTATATCGGCAACGGTCATGCCGCATGGGAGGCCGCTTTGGCCAATACGATGTCGGCGGGCGATACGGTGCTGGTCTTGGCCACGGGACGGTTTTGTATCGGTTGGGGCGAAATGGCGACGGATATGGGCATCACCGTGCAAACTATCGACTATGGAGACCAGTCGGACATTGATCTTGCCCGCGTCGAAGATGCGCTGCGCGCCGATAAGGCAGGCAAGATCAAAGCGATACTGGCCGTTCACGTGGATACCTCGACGAGCGTCAGGAATGACATCGCAGGCTTGCGGCATGTCCTTGATGCGGTTGGACATGACGCGCTTTTGATGGCCGATTGTATCGCGTCCTTGGGGTGTGACCGCTTCGAGATGGATGCTTGGGGCGTCGATGTCATGGTTGCCGCTTGTCAAAAGGGTCTGATGACGCCGGCGGGGATTTCTTTTGTCTGGTACAATGCCAAGGCTGACGCGCGGCGCGGTGATCGCGTGACGCGTTATTGGGACTGGCGGGCGCGGACCGACCCCGCGTTTTACTTCCAGTATTTTGACGGCACGGCCCCGACACACCATTTGTACGGGTTGCGCAAGGCGCTCGATATGATCAAAGCCGAGGGGCTTGATGCGGTTTTTGCGCGCCATGCAGCACTCGCGCAGACCGTCTGGGCGGCCTTTTCGTGCTGGTCACAAGAGGGGCCACTCCAGCTCAATATCGTCGATCCGTCGAAACGCTCGCATGCCGTCACCTCTGTGATTGCAGGCTCGCCCAATGGCGACCTGCTACGCCGCTGGTGTGAGCAGAAGGCGGGGCTGACGCTCGGGATCGGTCTGGGGCGTACCCCTGAAGACGCCTATTTCCGGATCGGCCATATGGGCCATGTGAACGCCCATATGATCATGGGCGTTCTGGGGACGATGGAGGCGGGGCTGACCGCGCTCAAGATACCGCACGGCAAAGGCGCGCTTGAGGCCGCCGCAAGCGTCATCGCCGCAACGGCCTAGGGCTTATTCGTAACCGTGGCTCACCAGCCATTCGGTCATCCACGCGATCTCGCCGGTTTGGGCGTCGATGATGGTCTGCGCAAGCTCGCGGGTCGTGGGATCAGTGCCATGGGCCAGAAGGACGTCGGCCATTTCGACTGCACCAATATGGTGGGCGCGCATGCCAATGACGAAATCTGCGTCGACATCGCCAGTACTGGGTGCGCCCATTGCGGCGTGCATTTTATGGTTCACCATCGCAAAGGCCTCAGAGGCAATCTGGGCCTGCTCGGTCGTCGCGGGTGAATGATCGGCGAAAGCCGCGATCGGGCCGAAAGCGAGAAGTGTAACAAGTGCCAATTTGGTCATTGGAGACAACCCTTTAAGTGGATGATGAGCCATCTAACATCCTTCCACTAGCTGGAGGGCAAGTCACAGTTTCGTGTAAGATTGCGCGGCCGTGAGCGCCTGCGGCAGGGCCTGTGCAAACAGCGACATCCCTGGCACGGGCCCGCAACTGACGCGGATACATCGGTTTTGCGGGGCCACGAAAGGCATGCGCACGAAGATGCCGAGTTTGCCAAGCTCTTCAACGATATGCCGCGCATAAACGCCGTCTTTGCCGCAGTCGATCGTCACAAAATTCGTATCCGACGGCAGCGGCGTCAGCCCGTTATCCAGCGCAATGGACGCGATAAGCGCGCGGGATTTTGCTACGCTTTCAACAACACGGGCCAAGTGCGCGTCGTCAGACAGCGCCGCCAAGGCCCCTGCGAGCGAAACCCGCGACATGCCGAAATGGTTGCGCACTTTGTTGAACGCAGAGGCGACGGCGGGCGCGCAGACGGCATATCCCACGCGCGCGCCCGCAAGACCGTAGGCCTTTGAAAAGGTCCGCATGCGAATGACGCGCGAGTCCAGCGGGGAAATGGCGGGGGCGGTGCTTTTGGCTGCGAATTCGATATAGGCCTCATCGAGGATCAAGAGGGAGCCCTCTGGCACCGCCGCGACCATGCGCGCTATTTCTTGACCATCATGGGCCGAGCCCATCGGGTTGTCGGGGTTGGCGATATAGATCAGCTTTGCGCCGACCTCCTTGGCCTTGGTGATCAGGCGCACGGGGTCCTCGTGATCGCCCGCATAGGGCACGGTGTGCAACGTGCCGCCAAAGCCCGTGACGTGGTAGTTGAAGGTTGGGTAGGCCCCTGCTGAGGTGACGACCGCATCGCCGCTGGTCACGAACAGCCGCACTAAATTGCCAAGCAAAGCGTCGATCCCTTCGCCGATCACGATACATTCGGGCGGGATGTCGTAAGCCACCGCCAGCGCATCGCGCAGATCGTAGCTTTCGGGGTCTGCATACATCCATGCCTCGCAGGCCGCATCTTGCATCGCTTTGATCGCGAGCGGCGAGGGACCAAAGCCCAGCTCATTGGCCCCGAGGCGGGCGGTGAATTTCGCGCCGCGCGTCCGTTCTTGCGCCTCTGGCCCGACAAAAGGCACGGAAGCGGGCAGGGAGGCGGCGAGGGGCGTCAGGCGGGGATCAGTACTCATATCAGTAACTTGGCCAATGTTGCGTGGGCTTGCAATCGCGATTTTCGTAGATGCATGAGAAGGGTGCGCAATGGAGGGTTCGTGAGGCCGTTGAACCGAGGAGGATTTCTGGTGGGCACGGGGGGTCGCGGCGCGCGTTGTGCCTTAAGAGATTTCAGGCCTCCGGCGGGGATATTTCCAAACCAAAGAGGCGGGGGGCGGCCCGATGATGGGGCCGCCTGATTGATTTAGCCAAGCTCGGCCAGTCGCGCGATGGCGGCTTTGAGTTGGGCTTCTTCTTCTGCACGCAGGGCGAGGTTTTCGCGGGCCTCCGTGATGACCTCTTCGGGTGCTGATGCCACGAAGTTGGGGTTGTTCAGGCGGCCACGCAAGCCACCCAATTCCTTACCCAATTTCTGCATGGTTTTTTCCAGACGTGCGATTTCTTCTTTCACGACGATCAGCCCTTCAAGGGGTAGGCCGAACGTGCCGCCTTCCGTCGGGATTGTGACGCAGCCCTTCGGGAAGGTCTCGACATGCTCAAGCGTCTCGATGCGCGCAAGGCGCATGATTAATGCGCTGTTGTTATCCCAAGCGGACTGGCCTTTGGCATCCAAGCCCATGACGACCAGCGGCACTTTTGCGCCTGCGGGGACGTGGGATTGGGCGCGGGCGGACCGCACGCTTTCGATCAGGTTGATCACCCAGTTCATCTCGCGGTCGGCGTCGGCGTCGACCAGATCGGCGGCGGTGAATGTGGGCCATTCTTGGGTGACCAGCAGGTTCGCGCGGTTGTCTGCTTGGCCCCAGAGTTCTTCTGTAATGAAGGGCATGATCGGGTGCAGCATGATCAGGGCCTGGTCGAGGACCCAGCGTAGGGTGGCTTCGGTTTCCAGTTTGGCGCTCGCGTCTTCGCCTTGCAGGATCGGCTTGGAAAATTCGACGTACCAGTCGCAGACCTTGCCCCATGTGAAGGCGTAAAGCGCGTTGGCGGCGTCGTTGAAGCGGTAGGTTTCCAAGGCGGCGTCGACCGTTTCGCGCACCTTGGCAGTCTCGCCGATGATCCATTTGTTGAGCGTGTTTTCAGCCTTGGGCAGCGCATGCGTCCCTGTGTTCGGGATCTCGTAATGTTCGGCAAAGCTGAAGGCGTTCCAAAGTTTGGTGCCAAAGTTACGGTAGCCTTTGATGCGGTCCTCGGAGATTTTGAGCACACCACCAAGCGCCGCCATTTGGCCCATGGTGAAGCGCAGCGCGTCGGCGCCGTACTCATCCACCATCACCAACGGGTCGATGACGTTGCCGCGGGTTTTGGACATCTTCTCGCCCTTCGCGTCGCGCATCAGCTGGTGCAGATAGACGGTGTGGAACGGGTCCTTGCCCATGACGGCTTGCGACATCATCATCATGCGGGCGACCCAGAAGAACAGGATGTCTTGGCCCGTGATCAGCACATCACCGGGGAAGTATTTCGCCAGTTCAGGCGTGTCGTTGGGCCAGCCGAGCGTGCCGAATGGCCAGAGACCAGAGGAGAACCATGTGTCGAGGACGTCGGGGTCGCGCCAAATTGGGAAAACAGATGGGCCGATTTTATCTGCTGCGTCATCCACGAGGCGGCGTGCCTCCGCTTCGTTCTCGACGATCTTGAGTTGCAGCGACATTGCAATGCGGGTGCCTTGGCTGAATTTAACCCGCAGGGCATTTTTTATATCTTCAAAATAGGACAAGGCGTCGGCTTCGGATGCGGCGCAGAATTTGGGATCCTCGGGCAGGCCATCCAAGCCGATTGGTTCGCCAAAACCCTGGTCTTTGCCAAGCTGTTTGTAGTTGCCACCCGTCAATTTTTCTTCTTTCAGGAAGATATTTCCGAAATCGGGGAGGCTGTGCCAAACCGGAATCTGGTGCCCCCACCAAAGCTGGCGAGAGATGCACCATGGCTCGATGTTGTCGAGCCAGTTGTAGTACACTTTTTCGCCACTTTCGGGCATGATTTTGGTGCGGCCTTCGCGGACGGCGTCCAATGCTGGCTGCACGATTTGGGCGGTGTCGACGTACCATTGGTCGGTCAGCATCGGCTCGATCACGACCTTTGAGCGGTCGCCGAAGGGCTGCATGATCTTTTTGGATTCGACGTATGGGACGGTCTCGGTGATCTCGATCTTGTTGCCGTCCTCGTCTTTTTCCGTGCGCGTCACGTCATGCATGACGGCGAGGCCCTCGGCGGTGATGGCGTCGATCACGGCCTTGCGGGCCTCAAAACGGTCCATGCCACGGTATTCTTCGGGGACCAAGTTCATGGCGGCGATCATGGCCTCGTCGAACTTGATCTCGCCGTTTGCGATGGCTTGGGCGGTGGCGGCTTCCTCGACATATGGCTTGCCGTCGGCGCGCATCGCGGCCTTGGTGTCCATCAGGTTATACATCGGAATGCCCGCGCGTTTGGCGACCTGATAGTCGTTGAAATCATGCGCGCCTGTGATTTTCACAGCACCAGAGCCGAAGTCCTTGTCGGGGTATTCGTCGGTGATGATCGGGATCAGGCGGCGCTGCGCCTTGGGGCCGACGGGGATTTCGCAGAGCATGCCAACGATAGGGGTATAGCGTTCATCGGACGGATGCACGGCCACAGCGCCATCGCCGAGCATGGTCTCGGGGCGGGTGGTCGCAATGGCGATATAGTCGCGGGTCTCGCGCAGGGTGACGTTACCGTCCTCGTCTTTTTCGACGTATTCATAGGTGGCGCCATTCGCGAGCGGGTATTTGAAGTGCCACATGTGGCCGTCGGTTTCGATGTTCTCGACCTCAAGATCGGAAATCGCGGTCTCGAAATGCGGGTCCCAGTTCACCAGACGCTTGCCGCGATAAATGTAGCCCTTATTATACATATCGACGAAAACCTTGATCACGGCCTCGTGGAAGTTTTCGTCCATGGTGAAGGCGGAGCGGTCCCAGTCCATGCCTGCGCCGATGCGCTTGTCCTGCTCTTGGATCGTGCCGCCAGAGACGGCCTTCCATTCCCAGATTTTCGCGATGAAGTCCTCACGGGAGTAATCGGTGCGCTTTTGCCCGAGCTCGGCAAGCTGCTTTTCGACGACAAGCTGGGTGGCGATCCCCGCATGATCGAGGCCCGGCTGCCAGAGGGTGTCAAAGCCCTGCATCCGCTTCCACCGGATCAGGATGTCCATGAGCGTGTGGTTGAAGGCGTGGCCGACGTGCAGGAACCCCGTGACATTGGGCGGCGGCAACATGATGGTGAAGGTCTCGGCCCCCGCCTTTGCGTTTGCACCTGCTTTGAACGCGCCTGCCTCTTCCCATTTTTTGTAAATGAGGGGTTCGCGTGTGCCTGCGTCGAATGTCTTTTCCATCGCCATTTTTTTGCCGTCCTTTTCGATTTGGGTCAGGTTTACCGAAAGGGTGTGCGGGGGAAAAGGCCTATGTGATCAGGGGCGTTGGACCTTGGCGTTTGGCGTTGCCGTGAATGTGATCAATTGCATGCAACACGCGCTTCATCAGTAGCAAATTAACCTTAATATGGCTTGAGTAACAGTGAGAGATCACATTTGCACAAATCCGGATGATGCGTTTTAGTGGACAGCCGGGCAAAGCAGTTTACGGTCATAAGATAATTGGTGCGTGTTCAAGTGATCTGATACCGCCCTCATAACCAAGGATGATTTTGCGACTCACCGATAGAATATTTGGCCTCTTCGGTCGGGAGGCCCGCTTGGAAGAGGCAGGCGGCCGCAAGCGTGGCCCTGCGACCCATGTGATTATACTCGACGGGACCATGTCGTCGCTTGAAGAGGGGCAGGAAACCAACGCGGGGCTGGCGTTCAAACTGTTGCGCGAAGCGGGACATCAGGCAAACCTGACCGTTTATTACGAGGCAGGCATCCAGTGGCGCGATTGGGCGGGCACTTGGGGCGTGATGACTGGCAAGGGAATCAACCGTCAGATCGAACGGGCCTACGGCGTTCTTGCCTCGCGCTATCGGGACGGCGACAAGATCATCCTGATCGGCTATTCGCGGGGCGCCTATGCGGTGCGGTCGCTGGCGGGCGTGATTGACTATGTGGGGCTGGTGCGGGCGGATCAGGCAACCGTGCGCGCGGTCCGTCAGGCCTATCGCCACTATAAAACGGGGGCGAAATCGGTTGCAGCTAAAAAGTTCCGCGAGATTTATTGCCATTCCGATGTGCAAATCGAGGCCGTGGGCGTTTGGGATACCGTCAAGGCGCTCGGCCTGCGATTGCCGATTGTCTGGCGCTGGGCGCAAGCGCAACATGCCTATCACAGCCACCGGCTCGGGCCGCATGTGCGCAACGGGTTTCACGCTTTGGCGCTGAACGAAACACGCGAAGCCTATGCGCCCGTGATGTGGTATGCGCCCGCAGGCTGGAGCGGCCATATGGAGCAGGTCTGGTTTCGTGGCACACATGCGGACGTGGGCGGACAGGTTGGCGTGTTCCCGCATGCACGCCCTTTGGCGAATATTCCGCTCGTCTGGATGCTGGAAAGGCTCGAAACCTGCGGACTGCCGTTACCGGAGGGCTGGCGCGCGCGGTTTAAACAAGATCCGGATGCCCCATCCGCAGGGTCTTGGCGCGGTTGGGGCAAGTTATTTTTGTCGCGACGCAGGCGCATTATTCTGGTCGATCAGACCGAGAGCCTGCATACGACCGTCGGAAAAATCAAGGTTTGGGCGTCATGACCAGCGTGATGTTTTTGCATGAACGACGCCCGCCACCTCAGGCGACGTTTTGCAAGGAACGGGCAGGGGCAAATCCAAGGGCATTGCACACGTCGCGGCTCAATGTTGCGCGATTAAGCGTGTAAAAGTGCAAGTGGTCCACGCCGCCCCCGAGGAGATCATCACATAGTTCAGCGGCCAGCGCCGTCGCAAGCAGGGCTTCTGTGCCATCACGGGTCGCATTGTGGAAGGCATCGACGATCACCTTGGGGATAGTTGTGCCGCATTGCGCCGCGAACTTCTGCACGCCAGCCCAGTTTTCAATTGGCAGAATACCCGGAATGATCGGGGCATTGATGCCCGCAGCCCCACAAGCGTCGCGGAAGCGGAAATAGGTGTCCGCTTCAAAGAAAAACTGGGTGATCGCGCCTGACGCGCCTGCATCAATCTTGCGCTTCAGATAAGCGATATCAGCGGCTTGATTACGGGCCTCAGGGTGTTTCTCGGGGTAGGCGCCGACGCGGATATTGAAATTCCCAGTGTCGGCGAGCGCTGCAATAAGCTCCACAGAATTCTGGAAACCGTCCGGCTTTGGCGCAAATCCTGCGCTGCCTTTCGGAGCATCACCGCGCAGCGCGACAATATCTTTGACGCCCGAAGCCGCATAGTCGTCTGCGATTTTCAAGGTCTCCTTGCGGGTGGCATCAACGCATGTCAGATGACCCGCGACGCGCAATCCAGAGGTCGACGTCAGTGTCGAAACGGCTTCATGGGTCAATTTGCGTGTCGTGCCGCCAGCGCCGTAAGTCACTGAAACGAAAGAGGGATCAAAAGGTGCGAGGCTTTGTACAGCGTCCCACAAGCGAAACGAGCCGGGGAGATCTTTGGGGGGGAAGAATTCGAAGGAGAGAGCAGGGCGTGTCATGTGAGCAATCCTTTAAGAGGTGTTTCCACCTTGTCTCACACCTTGGGATGTGAAACAAACTCATAAAATTCAGATTTATTATGAGGTTTATTCACATGCGGATCGAGTTCCGACATTTGCGTACTATTCAGGCCATCCATGAAACGGGTGGGCTGGCACGCGCGGCCGACTTGTTGAATATGACGCAATCTGCGCTGAGCCATCAGATCAAGGGCATTGAGGATCAAGCCGGCGTTGCGCTTTTTGCGCGGCGTTCTAAGCCGTTGCGACTTTCGGCGGCAGGGCTGAAGTTATTGGCGGCGGCAGAAAGTATTTTGCCGCAAGTTGCCGCGTTGGAGGCCGAGTTTGCCGGATTGGTGCAGGGTAAGGCGGGCCGGATGCATATTGCGATCGAATGTCACGCCTGTTTTGAGTGGCTTTTTCCGGTTCTCGAACAATTCCGCAAGGCCTGGCCCGATGTTGATGTCGATATCCGTCCCGGACTGGCGTTTGATGCCTTGCCTGCGCTGCGGCGCGAAGAGGTGGACCTTGTGGTCTCGTCGGACCCAGAGGATTTGGCGGAAACGGATTTTACGCCGATTTTTGATTATGAACCTGTCTTCGTTGCCTCTGCAAACAATCCTCTGGCTCATAAGGATGTAATTGAGGCCGAGGATTTCCGTGATCAGACCTTGATCACATATCCGGTTGACCGCGCCCGTCTGGATGTTTTCACACAGCTTTTGACCCCCGCGAAGGTCGAACCCGCAGCCTTGCGGCAGGTCGAACTGACGGCGGTGATCCTGTTGCTGGTGGCATCAAACCGTGGCGTCGCGGTTCTGCCGGATTGGGTGGTCCAGCAGGTGAAATATAACGCAGACTATATCACACGTCCCCTCACCAAGGGAGGCAAGACCCGCAGGCTTTATGCGGCGACGCGGGCCGAAGATACACAACGCCCCTTTGTTGCGCATCTTATTCGATTGGCGCGCCAAGAAGCGGTGCGTATGCAGCGCCGCTAGGCTGCGTTCTCGGATCGCCCGTCAAGTTGAATGGGTCCTGCTTTGAGGAGCACTAGCGCCTCATTGACAGGGACAGCGGCACCGAACAGATGGCCTTGCACGACATCGCAACCCATTTCGATCAAATGGTCAAATTGACCGATGGTTTCAACGCCTTCTGCGGCGACCTGAATGCCGAGACCCTTCCCGATCTTCATGATACCCCGCCCCAAAACTGCCGCCTTGGGGTCGATGCCGAGGCCCGCCACGAAAGCCTTGTCCAACTTGAGTTCGTCGAATTCCATCTCGCGCAAATGCTGGAAAGAGGCGAAACCTGTTCCGAAATCGTCAAGAGAAATGCGGATGCCTTCGTCGCGGAATGTCTTGATTGCGCGCTGCACAAGATCGCCGGAGCGCGAAATGAAGACGTCTTCGGTGATTTCGAGCGTGAGGTGGCTTTTGAGATATGCATGTTGATTGATAAGATTGGCGAGATCTGAACGCCCCGATATGGTGGCCAAAGTGACCTCTGGCACATTGATCGAGATTTGCCCGCATTCGTGTCCCGACTGGTGAAGGGCGGCCATATCGGTCAATACGCGCCTTGCTATATGCATCAAGAGCTCGCCTTGCAGTCCGAACTCTTTGATTTGCGGCAGAAACTCGGCAGGATCTAATATACCGCGCGTTGGATGGACCCATCGTGACAGGGCCTCAAATCCAATAATTTTGAAGGTTTTTGAACAAACTTTCGGTTGATAATAGGGGATGATCTGTCCGTCGCTGATCGCGTAAAACAGGTTATTGCGGTCTTCAAGCGAGGCGCGCGCAGGAAACGACAGTGGGTCGTAGAGCACGGCCTTATTATTCGGGTCGCCTTTCGCGGCATACATCGCCTGATCGGCGCCTGCGAGAAGCTCTTTGGCGGTCCGAAAGCTTGCGTTACTTCGGGCGATTCCGACACTCGCTCCGACTCGCAGTTGCTTGTCTTTAAACCGAATTGGCGCATTGATGCCCCGCACAAAATAGGTGCCGAGACGGACGGCTGCGGCGTCGGACGGGACATTGGGCGCGATGACCGCAAACTCGTCCCCGCCAAGCCTTGCCACGATGGCATCTGAGCCTGCGTTGCGCCTCAAGCTATTTGACGCAGCCACCAGAACAGCATCCCCTGCCATATGACCATAACTGTCATTGATCGGCTTAAAGTCATCAAGGTCGATTAAATAGATGGTCAATCCATGAAGCTTGCGGACGTCCAAAAGCAGCTCTTCCAATGCTTCGTCAAAGGCGAGCCGATTTTGCAGCCCGGTTAGCTTGTCATGGCGCGTCAGATACTCCAGTTCGTTCAACCGCGCGACCGCCTCAGACCGCGCCTGCGCCAGTGCGGCTTGCGTGTCGTTGTGTTTTTCCATCGTCTCGATTGTATTGACGACGTAAATTACCATCAAAACAGACGCAATGAGCCATTCGGCACGCGTGCCCGCCGCCACCTCGCTTTGCGACGACAGATAGAAGAGCACAAACGCCGCGATGAACGCGGGCGGCATCAGGGTCCAGTTGTAAATTGGTAAGAACGAAAAACTGTTGGATGTATGCACATAGGTGCCAAACAGCCAGAGATAGCCTGCGACCACAAAGGCCACTGAGGTATGGATGACCAGAACGACGGAAAAGGACAGAAACACGAGCATCGACGTCGCATTAATTGCCCAAAAAACCAAGCCGATATAGAGCGCCTTTTCATTGTCTTTTTTCGGCATCATGTAGCGCAACATGATGACGGTGATTTCAATAACCAAAATCGTGGCGCCGATAACGTAACCTGCGATCGCGTTCCCGCTCCAGGCTACCACGCCAACCATCATGCCAGCGCTCGCCACACGTTTACGCAGATCCCGCCAAGCAATGTGCATCGAAATCCGCGTTTGATAGATGAATTTATCGATCCAGTCTTTGCGCATGATCTTTCCGTTGCAGGCGTCAAACCAGAGTATCGCGTCTAAACGAAAACAATAGGTTAACGTCACATGAATATTTCCACCCTCCCTGCGGGCCTTCCCCCCTTGTTTGCAGCCTGACTTGGGCCTATACGCCCCGCTTGATCATGAATTTTCGGAGGTCCAGATGGCTGGCAGTGCAAATCTCAACGTGATGATGAAGGTCGCCCGCAAGGCAGGCCGCGCATTGCTCAAGGACTTTACCGAGGTCGAAAACCTTCAGGTCTCGACCAAAGGGCCCGGTGACTTTGTCTCGCGTGCCGACAGACAGGCCGAAGCCACGATCAAAGAAGATCTGATGCATGCGCGTCCGTCCTATGGTTTCATGGGCGAAGAGGGCGCCGAGATCGAAGGCGAAGACCCGACCCGCCGTTGGATCGTCGATCCGCTGGATGGAACCACAAACTTTTTGCACGGCCTGCCCCATTGGGCGGTTTCGATTGCGCTTGAACATAAAGGCCAGATCGTCGCGGGCGTTGTCTACGACCCGGTCAAGGACGAGATGTTCTGGGCGGAAAAGGGCGGCGGCGCTTGGCTGAACGAAAGCCGCATGCGCGTGTCGTCGCGCCACCGTCTGATCGAGAGCATTTTTGCGACGGGTATTCCTTTTGCTGGCCGTGCCGATCTGCCACATACGTTGCAGGATCTGGCCCGTTTGATGCCTGCTTGTGCCGGTGTGCGCCGCTTTGGGGCAGCCTCGCTTGACCTCGCTTATGTGGCCGCCGGCCGCTATGAAGGGTACTGGGAGCGCAAGCTGAAGATCTGGGATATGGCCGCAGGCCTGATTATTGCCCGCGAAGCCGGTGCCATTGTCGAACCCTTGACCATCGGCGGCGATCTTTTGGCTGAAGGCGATCTGATCTGTTCGAATGAGCCAATTTTTGATGCCTTTGCCAAGGTTATCCGCAAGACCTAACGTCTTTTGACGACTGGAATTCTGCTGGGGTAATGCGTTTCGGGATGCGGCGGATGGAAATCTGTCGCATGCCACCAGCGTTTCCCGCCAAGCCTGTGCCACAGCGGCAAAACCAACATGAATCCGATAACAAAGCCGCCTGCGTGCGCCCAATAGGCCACGCCGCCCGCGCTCATATCTGCGGTAAGCCCTTCGATCAGCTGCAGGCCGAACCAAAGCCCCAAGGTCATCCATGCGGGTAGTGGAATAATGCGGACAAAGATGATCAGGAAGACGAAAATATCGATTTTCGCCTTCGGGAAGAGCAGCAGATAGCCTCCCATAACCCCGGCGATAGCGCCCGAGGCCCCGACAAGCGGCAGGGCGGAATAGGGATCGAGCGCGAATTGCGACAGGTCCGCCCCGATCCCGCTGATCAGGTAAAAGGCCAGAAAGGGGATATGCCCCATGACGTCTTCGAGGTTGTCACCAAAGACCCACAAAAACAGCATGTTACCCGCAAGGTGCATCGCGCCCGCATGCAAGAATATGGAGGTCAGCAGCGCGCTGTAATTCTCGCCTCCTGAAATGCGGGCGGGGATCATCGCATAGTCAAAGAGGAATTGTGACATCGCCTGTTCGGTGGTCACAAAGGCTACGCCATACAGATAGACCGCGACATTGATCACAATCAGCAGATAGGTCACGAAAGGTGTGCGCTGGGAGGGGTTGTGGTCGCGGATAGGTATCATGCGCCGACGTTGTGCGATTGCAGGCGGGGCGTCAAGGTGGGCGCTGGGCCCACCTTGTTCATTTTAGGCTTTGCCGACTTCGGCCAAGAGCGCCGCGTTGCCGCCCGCCGCCGTCGTGTCGATGCAGACGTGGCGTTCGTGGAGCACATGTGCCGCGTCAGGATAGGCGGTAATCAACGCGGTGATCGGACCCGTCCGTTGTGACAAGGCCTGCTCGATCGCGTGGCCTGTGTCTGCATCCCCCCACCAGATCACGCCGGCCAAGTTTGGCAGGGTGGCGAGGACTGATGGGTCGAGTTGGCCATCGGTCCCAATGCCCAGGCCGCCAAGAGCGGTGACGGCCGCGACTTGAGCTTGTGCGGCCGCGTCGCTTGGCCCCATGCACAGGATCGGGCCGCGCGCGCGTGTGCTATGGCGGTTGCTTTCTCCCGTCGGGCCAGGCAGGTCGGTTGGCGCGTTTGGCACAGCGTGGACTTTGCCCGACAGGGTTTTGGTCAGGGCTGCAACATCCGCCTCGCTTGTCCATGCCTGCGCCTCTGGGGCCGGTGCGGATGCAGTGAAGCGCGGCAGGTAGTGCGGGCCGCCCGCTTTTGGTCCCGTGCCGGAAAGGCCTTCGCCGCCAAAGGGTTGGCTGCCCACAACCGCGCCAATCTGGTCACGGTTGACATAGATATTACCCGCCTCGACCTTTTCGACAATCGTCTGTACGCGGTCGTCGATCCGCGTGTGCAAACCGAAGGTTAGACCGTAGCCCGTGGCGTTGATCTCGTCGATCACCTTGTCGAGTTCATTGGCCTTGAAGGTCGCAATGTGTAGCACGGGGCCAAAGATTTCGCGGGTCATATCGGCGATGCTGTTCACGCGGATCACGGCGGGGGCGATGAATGTGCCTGTGCTTGGCGCTTGCAGCGTGTGAATCAGACGGCCCTCGGCCTCGGCCTGTGTGATGTGGTCGGCGATGGTTTTATGCGCCGCCGCGTCGATGACGGGGCCGACATCGGTGGACAGATGCCACGGATCGGACACCACGAGTTCATTCATCGCGCCCTTGAGCATCTTGATCAGCTTCTCGGAGATATCCTCTTGGACATAGAGACAGCGCAGCGCCGAACAACGTTGGCCCGCCGAGCGGAACGAGCCGTTGACGATGTCGCGCACGGCATGTTCGGGCAGGGCGGTGCTGTCCACAATCATGGCGTTCAGACCGCCTGTTTCGGCGATCAGCGGTGTGCCGGGGGCGCAGTGGGCCGCCATTGTGGCGCGGATTTTGAGAGCCGTGGCCGTGGAACCAGTAAAGGCCACGCCGCCCACCCGCGCATCAGAGGTCAGCGCTGCACCGATTGCCCCGCCACCTGGCAAGAGCTGCAGCGCGCTACGGGGCACGCCAGCGGCATAGAGCATTTGCACGGCACGCGTTGCGATGATCGGCGTTTGCTCGGCAGGTTTTGCCAGAACGGCGTTGCCTGCGGCTAGGGCCGCGGCAATTTGGCCGGTGAAAATCGCGAGCGGAAAGTTCCAAGGGCTGATGCAGGTCCAGACCCCGCGCGGGGCCGCACCCTCACGGGCTTGGGCCGCGTAGTACCGCAAGAAATCCACGGCCTCACGCAATTCGGCGACGGCATCGGGCAGGTCTTTGCCCGCCTCGCGGCACAGGATTGCAAAGATTTCGCCCGCGTTCGCTTCATAGGCATCGGCGGCAGCGTTCAGCGCTGCGGCGCGCGTATCGACGTCGGCGGTCCAAGGCTTTGCTCCGTCAAGTGCTGTGGCAATATCCTTGTCGGTCGCCGTCACGACCTGCCCGACCATATCGCCCAGCTTTGCAGGGTTGATGACAGGGAATGCCGACTTGGGTTTCGCGTATTTTTTCTCGGTTACGAGCAACGGATGCGCGAGGAAGCTATGGGTTAGGAACTTACCGCGCGTTTGTTCGATTTCTGCAAGAGTTGGTGGATATGTGAGATCAAACCCTTTGGACTTCTTCCGTTCAGGTTCGAAAAGTGCTGGTCCTTCTGGTAGTGTGAAATCGCTGATTGTGGCCTCGAACGGATCTGCCGCGACGGTTTCGGGCGAGACGCTCTCGTCGACGATCTGGTTGACGAAGCTGGAGTTGGCACCGTTTTCAAGCAGGCGGCGCACGAGATAGGCAAGCAGGTCTTCGTGGGCACCAACAGGTGCGTAGATGCGGCAACGGGTGCCTTCGGCCTTCAAGACGATCTTATGAAGCGCCTCGCCCATGCCGTGCAGACGTTGGAATTCGTAGTCGGCAGGGGTGCGACCCATTTGGGCGGCAATATCGAGCACGGCGGCAACGGTATGGGCGTTGTGGGTCGCAAACTGCGGATAGATACGATCCGTCAGGCCCAAGAGTTTGCGCGCATTGCTGATATAGCTGATGTCGGTATGCACTTTGTGGGTAAAGACCGGGAAGCCCTTCATGCCCATAACTTGCGCACGCTTGATCTCTGCGTCCCAATAGGCGCCCTTCACAAGCCGGATCATAATCTTGCGGTCAAGGCGCGTGGCAATTTCGTGCAATGCATCGATGACCAAAGGCGCGCGCTGCCCGTAGGCCTGCACGACGACGCCGAATCCTTCCCAACCGCGCAGTGCAGGCTCTTCGAGAACCGCTTCGATCACATCAAGGGAAAGTGCAAGGCGATCAGCCTCTTCCGCGTCGATGTTAAAGCCCATACCAGCAGATTTGGCGAGCATAGCCAGCGCACGGACACGGGGCACAAGCTCTTCCATCACGCGGGCCTCTTGCGCGATCTCATAGCGCGGGTGAAGCGCAGAGAGCTTCACCGAGATACCGGGATTTTCGGCGACTGTGCCATGGATGCAATGCTGCGCAATGTTGGAAATCGCACGGCTATAAGAGAGGTGATAGGCGCGGGCGTCGGCGTCGGTGCGGGCCGCCTCGCCGAGCATGTCATAAGAATAGGTGAAGCCAAGCGCCTGCATCCCCTCGGCGCGTTTCATCGCCTTGTCGATGTTTTCACCCAGCACAAAATGACGGCCCATTTCGCGCATGGCCCGACCAACGGCGGTGCGGATCACGGGTTCGCCCAACCGTTTCACGGCGCCACGCAAATGGCGGGTGATGCCCGGCTTTTCATTGTCCAGAACCCGCCCCGTGAGCATCAGCGCCCAAGTCGAGGCATTCACAAGCGAGGACGCAGAGTGCCCAAGGTGCTTGCCCCAGTCGGAGGGCGCGATTTTGTCTTCGATAAGCGCGTCGATCGTCTCGGCGTCAGGCACGCGCAGCAGCGCCTCTGCCAGACACATCAGCGCAATGCCCTCGTCGGTGGACAGGCCGTATTCGGCGAGAAACACTTCCATCAGGCCGGGTTCCGCGCTGCCACGAATCTGGCGAACGAGATCGGCACCCTTTGCCCCAATCCGTGCACGATCCTCAGCGGAGAGTGCCGCCGTCTCGCGCAAAACCGCGACCGACTTTGCCTCGGAGGTATACATCTTGGAATCAATATTTTCGCGCAGACCGGCTTTTGTTGAGGTAGGCATGGGGTTCTCCTGAGGTGTAAACTTGTCCCATCATATCGGGTTGTCAGAAGGCTATTCGACCTCTATTTAGAAATCGGCAAACCGCATGGTCTGAAATTTGGTAGAATCATGACTGAAATTACAAGTGAGATTGATGGTTTCGATCGCAAGATACTTGATGTCTTGGCGATAGACGGCCGAATCTCTGTCACAGAACTGGCGCGGCGCATCGGGCTGTCCAAATCGCCGACCCAAGCGCGGCTCAAGCGTCTGGAAGATCGCGGCGTCATTCGCGGCTATCGCGCGATTTATGACCCGATCCGGTTGAACAGGGATCATGTCGCCTTTGTGGAGGTCAAGCTGTCGGATACCCGCGAAGCAGCGCTTGCCGCATTTAACGCAGCGGTGATGAAAATTGTTGAAGTTGAGCAGTGCCACCTGATTGCAGGGGCCTTTGATTACCTCTTGAAGGTGCGCACGGAGGGCATGACCGGATACCGCGCCGTTTTGGCCGAGAAAATCTCGACTTTGCCGCATGTGGCCAATACCTCGACCTATGTCGCAATGCAGGCTGTGAAAGAAGAGGGGCTGACCCCTATTGCACCCCAACGCTCGCCCGCTTAGGAAGAGCGCGTGGCGCAGCCTCAGTGTTGCGGGCGTGATGGAATGGTAGACATACCAGACTTAAAATCTGTTGGGCCTTGTGCCCGTGTGGGTTCGAGTCCCACCGCCCGCACCATTTTTAATCCAGCCGCGTTGCGCGTGCGCCTTCATCCGATACCAGATCAGCGAGAACCGTTTCGCCTGCAATCATCGTTTGGCCCAAGTTGACCAAAGGTTGCACCCCGTCTGGCAGGTAAACATCAAGACGCGAGCCAAAGCGGATGAGGCCGAAACGCTCGCCCGTCTTCAGCGATGCGCCCTTGGACGTAAAGCAAACGATCCGGCGCGCAACGAGGCCCGCGATCTGGACCACGGCGATTTGACGCCCGTCTGCCATCTCGATGCACAGGCTGTTGCGCTCGTTGTCGGCGCTGGCCTTATCGAGGGACGCGTTGAAGAATTTGCCTGGACGGTAAGCGATTGCTTTGACTGTGCCGCCGATCGGGGCGCGGTTCACATGGCAGTTAAACACGCTCATAAAGACGCTGACGCGGGTCAAGGGTGCGTCTGACATGCCAAGCTCGGCAGGGGGGACGGCCTTTTCGATCAGGGACACGATGCCGTCGGCAGGGCTGATGACCAGCCCGTCACGCACAGGCGTTGCGCGCTTTGGATCGCGGAAAAAGTAGTAGCACCAGATCGTGAGGCCAAGGCCGAGCCAGCCAAGCGGCTCCCAGATGAGCGCCAGAACAATGCTGATCGCCGCGAAAATCGCCACGAATTTGCGTCCCTCGGGGTGCATTGGCTTGATAAAGGTGTCGGTCATTTTCATCGGGCTGGTCCTTAGCAAATTCTGTTTGTGCTTCCTACTCCAAACGGGGTGCATTGCACAATAACATTAGGGTTTTCGGGTTTGGCCTTGTCTGTGGGTCAGGTTGTGGAACAATGCGGCCAACAACAAAGGAGATCGACATGGCGAAATTAGCATTCTTGGGTTTGGGCGTGATGGGCTATCCGATGGCGGGGCATTTGCAAGCCGCTGGCCATGAGGTGACGGTCTATAATCGCACGGCTGCGAAGGCCGAGGCTTGGGTGGCGCAGCATGGTGGGAAAATGGCCGCAACTGCTGCGAAAGCGGCGGAAGGGGCCGAGCTGGTCATGGCTTGCGTCGGTAACGACAACGATCTGCGCGGCGTGTGCCTTGGGCCAGACGGCGCCTTCGCGGGCATGGCACAAGGCACGATCTTTGTTGACCATACAACTGTTTCGGCAGCCGTAACCCGTGCGCTTTACGAGGCGGCAGAGACCCGCGGGATTGCCTTTGTCGATGCGCCGATTTCAGGCGGGCAGGCAGGGGCCGAAAACGGGCAGCTGTCCGTGATGTGCGGCGGCGATATCGCCCCTTTTGAAACGGCTGAACCTGTCATCGCGGTCTATGCCAAGATGTGTCGCAGAATTGGCGAAAGTGGCGCGGGCCAGATGACCAAGATGTGCAACCAGATTGCGATTGCAGGTTTGGTGCAAGGTCTGTCAGAGGCGCTGCATTTCGCGCAAAAAGCGGGGCTGGATGGCGCGGCGGTGGTGGAAGTGATCAGCCAAGGCGCGGCTGGAAGCTGGCAAATGTCCAATAGATACAAGACCATGCTCGAAGATCACTTCGAACACGGCTTTGCCGTGGACTGGATGCGCAAGGATTTGGGGATATGTCTGGCCGCGGCCAATGAAAATGGCGCGAGCCTGCCCGTCACCGCTCTGGTGGACCAGTTCTACAAGGACGTCCAGAAGTTGGGCGGCGGGCGCTGGGATACGTCGGCGCTGCTCAAACGCTTGCAGGCGATGGGCTAAACCAGCGTTGCAATATGGCGGAGCGCGAGGGAATACCCATGCGTTCCGCACCCCGCAATAATCCCTTCCGCACGGGCGGACACGAAGGAATGGTGGCGGAAGGCTTCGCGCTTGTGGATGTTCGAAATATGAACTTCGATCACAGGACCATCAAAGGTATTCAGCGCGTCAAAGATCGCTACAGAGGTATGCGAATAGGCGGCCGGATTGATAATAATCCCTGCCGAGGTTTGCCGCGCCTCATGGATCATATCCACCAGCGTGCCCTCAGAGTTTGTCTGCAAAAACAAAATCTTGACACCGAGTTCCGGCGCAAGGGCCTCCATCTCGGATGCCACATTCGCGAGAGTCTTGGATCCGTATTTCTCCGGCTCGCGTTGCCCCAGAAGGTTCAGGTTAGGCCCGTTCAGGACTGTGATCAATTTGGTCATGGGGTTGTTCCCTTTCGCAGATGTTGCATGAGACATAGGTGAACATGCGGCCTGCGATCAACTGCAAATACGCCTTGCACACCATTACATCGGACACTGTGTGGGGGGTACCATGGCAGTCCCTACGGGAGTCGAACCCGTCTTTTCAGGTTGAAAACCTGACGTCCTAACCGATAGACGAAGGGACCGCACTTGGTAGGGGCCTTCTAAGAAAACTGCGCGGGAAGGGCAAGAGGATTTTTGCAAATAATTGTAAAAAGTTGAGGTTGCTGTTTGTCATCTGGCTGCGCGTCGTGCGGATCGCGATTTTAAGCGGTTTTAAGCGGCCGGGGCCGCATCTTCGAGCCGCAACTGCACCGATTGCCGCCCTTGCCACGTGTTAATCTCGAGCCGCCCCGCCAAATGAAATCGTGCCCCGTTATGATTTGTCAGCATTGGGCCGAGCGGGCCGTCCATCGCGCCGAAACTGATGGAATCAATCCGCGCGCCAAGCCCGTCACCGAAGGTAAGCTTGAGGTGATTTGCCCCCACGGTTTTGGCGAAAAGAATTTGCATATCAGGAAAAACAAAACGCGGGGCAGGTGCACCAGCGCCGAAAGGGCCAGCCTGTTCGATTTGGGTCACGAGGTCGACCGTGGCCGCAGCAGGCATCAGCACCCCGTCCAGCTTCAGGTCCGCAGGGCCAATCCTATCGGCACCTTGTTTTGCCAGAAGTACGCCCAAACGCGCCATCGCGGCGTCAATCTTGTCGGCTTCAACCGACAGGCCCGCCGCCATTTTGTGACCGCCCCCCTTGATCAGCAACCCTTCCGAGGCCAACCGTTGGATCGCGGCGCCAAGGTCGATACCCGAGACCGAGCGGCCAGAGCCTTTGCCCATGCCGTCCTCATCGATGCCGATCACGACGGCGGGGCGGTTGGAGGCATCTTTGAGGCGCGAGGCGACGATGCCCACGACGCCCGGATGCCAGTTTTTGCCCGCCGCCCAGACCAGCGGGGCGTCATAGCCGCGCGCCTCTGCCTGCTTGATGGCCAGATCGCGCACGGCGGATTCGACTTCGCGGCGCTCTGTGTTCAATTGGTCGAGCATTTCGGCCAAGGCGCTGGCCTCATGTGGGTCGTCTGTGGCCAGCAGCCGCGCGCCAAGATCCGCCTTGCCAATACGCCCGCCTGCGTTCACGCGCGGGCCGAGCAGAAAGCCCAGGTGGTAACTGTTGGGCGCTTCATTCATACCAGCGACGTCGGAAAGCGCTGTGATCCCAATACGTTGTCTGCGCCCCATTACGGTCAGTCCCTGCCGCACCAGCGCACGATTGACGCCAATAAGCGGGGCCACATCGGCGACGGTGCCAAGCGCCACAAGGTCGAGCATCGCCATGAGGTCTGGACCGGCAGCACCCTCGGCCTTCATCTGGCGGTTCGCCTCGACAAGCATGAGAAACACGACACCCGCAGCACACAGGTGGCCCAGATCACCAGATTCGTCTTGGCGGTTCGGGTTCACCACGGCCACGCAGTCAGGAAGGGTTTCCCCGCCCAAGTGGTGATCAAGGACAATGACGTCAGCCCCCACCGCGGCTGCAATGGGCCCGTGCGAGAGCGTGCCGCAATCGACGCAGATGATCAGGTCGTGGTCTTTTGCCAGCGCGGACATCGCCTCGTCATTGGGGCCGTAGCCTTCGTCGATACGGTCGGGAATATAGAGCTTGGATTTCAGGCCCATATCGCGCAACCAGCAGATCAACAGGGCGGCAGAGGTGCCGCCATCCACATCGTAATCCGCGAAAATCGCGATTCTCTGGCGGGATTTCACCGCTTTGAGAAAGCGTTTTGCAGCCTTCTCCATATCGCGCAGGTCATGCGGATCGGGGAGTAAGTCGCGGAGTGTGGGGGCAAGAAATGCGGTCGCCTCATCGGCCTGCACGCCACGCTTGACCAGCGTGCGGCACAGCGGGGCCGGCAGCTTGGTGATCTGCGCCATAGCTTCGGCGAGACGGTCCTCTTCTATGGTTGGACCGACCCAACGCCGCCCGGTGGCGGAGGCTGCAATATGGAGGAAGGCGGGTTTATCTGGTGTCTGTGTCATCACGACACACCATATAGGAGGGGCGCGGCAATGCCACGCCCCAATTTGGCCTAGACGGGGTTGCGGTATATCATCCGCCGCACAGAGCCGGTTTTGGAACGCATCAGAATGGTTTCTGCGGTCACAAAGCCCACTTCGCGCTTGATGCCAGAAACGAGAGAGCCGTCGGTTACGCCAGTTGCCGCGAAAATCACATCGGCGGTGACCATATCGTCGCGCAAGTAAACGCGGTCGAAATCGGTGATTCCTGCTTTGCGCGCGCGGGCTTTTTCGTCCTCGTTGCGGAACAACAGGCGGCCCATGATCTGCCCGCCCATGCACTTGAGCGCTGCTGCTGCCAGCACGCCTTCGGGCGCACCGCCGCTGCCCATATACATGTCGATGCCGGTTTTCGCGGCCTCGGCGCAGTGCATGACGCCCGCGACGTCGCCGTCAGTAATCAGGCGGATCGCAGCTCCTGTGGCGCGGATTTCAGCGATGATTTCTTCGTGGCGCGGGCGCTCAAGGACGCAAACGGTGATGTTGGCGGTGGTGCAACCTTTGGCGCGTGCCAAGGCCTCAACCCGCTCGCGTGGGGTCATATCGAGGGAAACTACACCTTCCGCGTAACCCGGACCAATCGCCAGCTTGTCCATATAGGTGTCAGGTGCGTGCAGCATGGAGCCGCGCGGCCCCATCGCGATCACGGCCAAAGCGTTGGGCATGTCCTTGGCGGTCAGCGTGGTGCCCTCAAGCGGGTCAAGCGCGATATCAACACCGGGGCCAGTGCCGTTGCCGACTTCTTCACCGATATAAAGCATCGGCGCTTCGTCGCGCTCGCCTTCACCAATGACGACAACGCCAGAGATGTCGAGTTTGTTCAGTTGGGTGCGCATCGCATCAACGGCGGCTTGGTCGGCGGCCTTTTCGTCGCCGCGCCCGATCAGTGGGGCGCAGGCGATGGCCGCGGCCTCTGAAACACGGGCTAATCCGAGCGAAAGCGCGCGGTCGTTAAAATCGATTTTAGTCATGGAATTTGTCCTTGCGATACTACTTAAACCACCCCTAACGGTGCCTGCGGTAGGGGCGCAAGTTTGTTAGCGCTAAACAGCTTCGATACGGATCGCGACGGGTGTGCCTGTGACAACGGACGTGCTTGCGAAAGCATTGATCGCCTCGTCGAGCGCTGACTTGGTCGTCTTGTGCGTCACGATGAGCACTGGCGCAGTTGCGTCGTGGTGATCGTATTGGCGCATCCGGTCGATCGAGATGCCTGCATCCCCCAAAACGGAGGCAACCTTCGCCAAGGCGCCCGGTTTGTCCAGCAATTGCAGGCGCAAGTAATAGGGCGCCGACACGGCAGCCGTGGCCGCGCGCACTTTGCGCAAGGTGGTTGCAGGCTGCCCGAAAGTCGTCATGCGTGACCCGCGCGCGATATCCATCACGTCGCCCATCACGGCACTTGCCGTCGGACCCATTCCCGCGCCTGCGCCGCGTAGTACAATCTGGCCCACGCTGTCGCCTTCCAGCACGACCATATTGGTGCCGCCTTGGAGTTGGCCCAGCGGCGAGGTGTCGGGCACGAGGCAAGGCGTCATGCGCTGCTCCAGCCCGCGCCCCGTCATCTGCGCCACGCCGAGAAGCTTGATTTTATAGCCCATATCGGCAGCTTGGCGGATGTCCTCGATGGTGACGGACCCGATCCCCTCAAGCGCGACCGCGTCGAAATTCACTTGTGTGCCAAAGGCGATGGCGGCCAGCAGGGCCAGCTTATGGCCCGCGTCGATGCCACCCACGTCCAGCTCCGGATCGGCCTCAAGATAGCCAAGCTGGTTGGCGGCATCAAAGACCTCGGCGTAAGTCATGCCGTCGTTTTCCATGCGGGTCAGGATATAGTTGCACGATCCGTTCATCACGCCCATTACGCGCGTGATCTCGTTGCCGGCTAACCCTTCTGTCAGTGCTTTGACGACAGGAATGCCACCTGCAACAGCGGCCTCAAAGCGGATCACGCGGCCAGAGGCCTCTGCAGCCTCTGCCAGTGCCTGACCGTGGATCGCGAGCAAGGCTTTGTTGGCGGTGACGACGTCGTGGCCTGCGGCAATCGCGGCTTCGGTGGCGTCTTTGGCAGGGCCCTCAGAGCCGCCCATGACCTCGATGAACAGATCAATGTCTGTGCGTTTGGCCAGATGCACAGGGTCGTCTTCCCACGCATAGCCCGACAAGTCGACGTCACGATTCTTGGTCTTGGAGCGGGCTGATACGGCGGTGATCACGACGGGCCGCCCTGCGCGTTTCTCCAAAAGCTCTGCGTGCTGTTGTACGATGCGCACGATCCCCACGCCCACGGTTCCCAGGCCAGCAATTCCAAGGCGAAGAGGGTTGGTCATTGTGTCAGATTCCATGAGCTAGTGTGCGTTGGAGAGGGTCTAGCGAATTGCGGCGGGCACCGCAACGCCGCGCTGCATGCGGCTGCGGGTTTGTGCGTCGATCACGGGGCCGCGCAGGCGGATGGCTTTGACCCGCAAGGCCGCAATTTTGCTGTTGAATGCGGCCTCCGAGGCCGGCGAGATTTGGCCGCCCGTCGCCGCTGCTGCCGCCAAAAGCGGATCGAGCGGCACAAGTCTCGGGTAATCGGCCGCCCTTGCAGAGGCGCCGATGGTGCCGTCGATCGTCGGGAACGCGGCACATGCGCTCAGCCCCACAATCGCAATCATCACTGTCAGGCGCATCTTGAAGGCTGCTTTACTAAGGTCATTTTGCGCACAGTATCCGTCTGAGGCGGGGAAGGGCAAGGCTCGCCGAATGGGGCTTTATTTTTGAACATCTGTTCAGTTAAATACCCGCATGGCGCGCAAACAAGGTTCACATTCCGGTATCACTGGCCCCAAGGTGCGGGAGGCGGCACTGCATTTGATCGCGCGGCATGGCTATGCGGCTGTGTCCATGCGCCAAATCGCAGCCGAGGTGGGGGTGCAGGCGGGGGCTCTTTATAACTATACACCTGATAAACAAAGCCTTTTGTTCGACATCATGTGCGTCCACATGGAGGATGTGCTCGCTGCGTGGGATGCCCAAGACAAAACAGGGACGGCCTTGGAACGACTTGAGCGCTTCACCCGATTTCACATCACATTCAATCTGCCGCGCGCCGATGAGGTCTTTATCTCCTATATGGAGATGCGCAATCTCTCGCCCGAAAATTTCGCCCAAATCGAAAAAATGCGGCGTAGGTATGAGACAGGGTTGGAAGATATTTTGCGTGATGGTGTCGCTCAAGGACACTTCGCCCTGCCTGATTTGCGCATCACCACCATGGCCCTGATCGCGCTCTTGAACGGGCTGAACACATGGTATCGCGACAATGGGCGCCTTGGCCTTGCAGAAGTCGCGCAGATCTACTGGGATTTGGTGCGAAAATCCGTTGCCGTCTAAATCCGTCGTTTTTAGACCAGACGCAGGCTGTGCTTGGTTCCACGTTTCGAGGTGAAATTTGCCTTGGGAGAGCACTATGAAAATCGGTTTTGTCGGTCTTGGAAATGTCGGTGCAAAATTGGCAGGAAGCCTTTTGCGCAATGGTCACGATCTTTATGTGCATGACCTGAATGCGGATTTTGTGTCTGATTTTGTGAATCGCGGCGCAAAGGATGGGAAAAGCCCTGCTGATTTGATGCGCGTCTGTGAGACAGTGATCACCTGCCTGCCAAGCCCGCAGGCCTGCGAGGCGGTTGTCACGGCGATGTTGCCAGAGGTGACGGCGGGCAAAATCTGGTTGGAGATGTCCACAACGGACGCCAATGAAGTGGCGCGTCTGGCGGATGCTGTAATCGCCCAAGGCGGCGCTGCTGTTGATTGCCCTGTATCTGGTGGCTGTCACCGTGCTGCGACGGGAAACATCTCGATTTTTGCGGGCTGTGAGCGGGAGACGTTCGAGCGGGTTTTACCGCTTCTGACCACATTGGGCCGCCGCGTTCTGCACACGGGTCCTGTCGGATCGGCCTCGACATTGAAGGTGATGACCAACTATCTGGCCACCGCGAACCTTCTGACCGTCTGCGAGGCGCTCGTGACGATGAAGGCTGCGGGATTGGATCTTGGCACAACTTACGAGGCGATCAAAATCAGTTCTGGCACCAGCTTTGTGCATGAAACCGAGAGCCAGATGATCCTGAACGGGTGCCGCGACATCAACTTCACGATGGATCTGGTGAAAAAGGATATCGGCCTGTTTCAGCAGATTGCGCAGGACCATGGCGTGCCGTTGGAAATCTCGCCGCTGATGGTGTCGATTTTCGAGGATGGAATCAAACGTTACGGCCCGCGCGCACAATCGGACGACATCATCCGCAGGTTGGAAGAGCCAACAGGTCTGAGCATCCTCGCCCCCGGATTCCCGTCAGAAATGATCGACGACGAGCCCGAAGAGCAGGGCTATGAGGTGGTCCCGCCGCGATAGGGCTGGTCAAAGGTAGCATTTGCACCGTAAGCAGGGTCAAAAGGGAGCTTCGTGCCATGTTTGATCCAGATGAGGACGGTGTATTTGCGCGGGTAGGGGCGTCAACGATCAGGCGCGGCTTTGCGTGCTCTGTGCTTTACGGGCTGTCGGCGCTGTTGTTTTACGTCGCCCTTGCACGTCCGCCAGAGGCGCTTTGGCTGTTGTTTTTGCTGATCTTTGCGGCGGTATCTTTGTATGTCGCTGAAAAGTTGCGGAACTCCTCGCGCGTCGAGATTTTGCTCACAGCGGAAGATGTGCGTGATAGCGAGGGGCGCATTCTTGCGCGGATGGACGATGTGGTAAGCGTGCAGCGCGGCGCATTTGCTCTCAAACCCTCAAACGGTTTCACCCTTGTGTTGAAGTCCCGCGCCCCGCGCGTCTGGGTGCCGGGTATGTGGTGGCGTTTCGGTCGCCGCCTCGGTGTGGGCGGTGTGACGGGCGCTGGTCCGGCCAAATTCATGGCCGAACAGATTGCGTTACGGATTGCGACGCGCGACGCCAATTAGCACTTTTGCTGTGACAGATCACTCGGCGTGTTGTTGTAGCAAAGCGTCGGCGCAAAGCGGGGGCGGATCGGCACGAAGGTGAAGAATTCCATGTTTCCCTGCAATCCCGTCCCCATCATGGTGCCGATACCGTCACCGTATTTGGCCTTATATTTGGTCCAGGTCTCGACAAGGACCGCGTTCTCTCCGTTCGACAATAGCGGCAGTTTGTCGGCGTAAGTGTTCAGTTCGGACTTGGTCATTTTTGCACGGGACCCGCGCGCACTCGACCAGTTGACGCCGTATTCTTTGTCGTTGGCGTGCCAAGAAAACACAGTGATCCGAAAATCAATTTCTTCCTTCGTCAGGTTCAGGAATTTCAGAAGACCAGCGGTCCCGTCGAGATATTTCTCATCGATCAGGCCCGTTTCGCGACTATAGAGGTCAGCCACGGTGAGAGCCGCCTTCGTCGAAACCAATTCCGCCCGATAGGCGTCGAAAAACTGTAGAGTGATTACGAACCCCCAAACGAGGATCGGCGTCATCAGCACCATTTCGACGACAGCTGTGCCGGTTTCTTCGAGTTTAAAGCGGATCCAGCGGCGCTTTACGCGGTCAAGACCGATCATTGGAATGGCTCCATCACAAAGGCAGAGGAGGCAACAAGCGCATAGGCGCCCCCGCTCTTTTTCGGAATTTTCTCAGAAAGTGTGTATTGGCCCCAACCGGACGTAGCCGCCACGGGATCAAACAAGGAGCAAACCTGCAGCACCATCAATTCGTTGTTCTGGCCGTTGCTGAATTGCACTGCCGGCTGCACATCGAGCGCGCGGTCAACGCATTTGATCGGTCCGTCAAGTTTTGTACTCCAGTTGCGCACATCCATGCGCACCATTTCCAGTTGCAGGTTTTCAAGGCAGTCGGGAATGATCCCCGCATAATCGCAGATCTGCTTTTTCAACAGGGCGTGCGTCGGCTCCTTGAGCTTGCCGATGCGCACATCGCGCACAGCCAGATCCACCCCGCGTTCGAGCATCACATGCCGCGTTGATACCATGCCGCCTTCATAGGCCGACATAAACAGGATCATGAAAGGCAGCAGCATGAAAAGGATTTCGATGCTCGCTGTGCCGTCTTCCTTGCGCCGAAAGCGGCGCAGGTGACGACGAAATGGCGTGAAAGGGCGGATCATAGGGAGAGCCTCAATTCAGTGATTTGCTTTGCGATGCCTTCGAACACAGTTTCCATCTGGTCGCCATTCACGTTAAAGAAGTGCGAAGGAGAGGACGCGCAGGCGGACATTTCATTGGCGCCATGTGTGCCAGCTTCTACCGCAATCGCGTAAATGATGACGTCCTTCTTCTTTGCCAGTGTGCACATGTCCTGCATCAACACATCGCCATTGGTGCCGCCAAGGGGCCCATAGGTTTGATTCGTGTTTGTAGGATCGTCTGCGTAGCGCTGTGTGGTGTAGAGCCCGTAAGGGTTTCTGCCGCCAAGTTCCCGGTTCACGAAATACCACAGGTTGTTATTCGCCCAGAAGGCCACATGGTTGGGTGTACTATAGGCAAATGGCATGATCCGCTCGGATCGTGAGTTGGCTCCGTCTGTCATCAACACGATCACCTTCTGCATCGTGACCGCCTGACCGGGTACGGTAAAGGCAGCAGGGCGCCCCGCAAAACTTGCGTCGATTTTACCTTTCGTGATCAGGCTGGAGATAGCCGGCGCCATTTCGGAATCAAGCAACCCAAGCCCCCACTTCAAGCCCATATAAATCGCTGTACCTGCGCGTGGCTGCAAAGCGTTAATCGCGGTTTTCAGCGTTGTGACGTTTTGGGTCAGAGGGATGATCCGCTCATAGCTCCACCTTGGGCACACTGGTTCGCTCAGGTCATTACCGCCACCATTCCACTGGAAGTGCTGCATCTGGTTATAAATGTGCGTTGAGGTCTGTTTTGGTTTGATTTCCAAAGTCTTATAGTCCGGATCGTCGAATTCGATGCAGTAAGAGAAGTCGTGCATTTTGTTCGTGTTCAATTCGTTGAACAGGTCAGGTCCTGCGTTCACTTGCTCGGAATAGGGCACCAAAGAGATCGAGATATTGCCCGCGTATTCCGGCAAAAGGATTGCATCGACAAATTTACCTGCGGCGCGGCGCAGAGCGACGATTTTCGTTTCCGAGGTTGTAGAGCCCCCACTTGGTGTCACAGGGTACCCCATGGAACCGGAAATATCGAGAACCAGAGACACTTCGATATCGGCCACACCTTCTACAGCGGTTGCAGCAGCAGGGGCCTTCAGGTCTTCGATGCCCATGAATTTCAGAAAGAAGGTTTTCATCTGCAATTTTGCAATCACACCAACAGAGGTGAAGTTGCCTGTATCGATGACGTCGATCGGATAGACGATCGAATCTGCGAGGCCCGCTTTTTGAAAGTAGTCAATCACGACGCTCTCGGGGGTTTTATCTTGGGAAAGGTTCGCCGCAGCCAAAACCGCGCGGTCGGCGGTGCTTTGCAGTATCGCGCGTTTGGATTCGAAGCGCATGAAGTCAACGGCCATGCCGCCGACAATCAGCATGAGCATGAGGAACGTGAGCGTCATCACGATAATCGTACCGTCTTCGGCGCGGCCAAAGTGGGCGATCCGCCTTGCGACTCGCTGCGACAGCCCTTGAGGCTCTTTCTGATTGACCCAGTTCATCTTTATCACCACTTCTCACCATTTTCCGTAAAAGCCGCCTCTCGTAGGGGGCGAATTACGGTTTTTCCCGAAGTCTTTAGATCAAAGCCCTGTGGCCGAATTGAGGCGAAACCGCGTCATTTATTGTGTCAATTCACAGGATCAGCGCGATCAATCGACGTCTCTTGGGTTGATTGTTGCCGTGAGGGGCGGTTGAATTTGCGCGTTTGTCCTGCTGCCCCGATCACTGAGCGTCGATTTTCCCGATTTGCCCTAAAGTTTTCAATTTGCCTCATAATTAGTCAAATTGTCGTTAAGGTGGGCAAGAGCGGATCGCTCCAATGGAATAGCCCGACCACAGTGCCGGCACAGGAAGGACACGACCCAATGACCACTGCCCATCAGACTGCTGCTGAGCCGAGTTTCCGCGAATCCGTTGATATGATGTTCAACCGCGCTGTCGCGCTCATGGATCTCAGCCCCGGACTTGAGGAAAAGATCCGCGTTTGTAATGCGACCTATACGGTCCGTTTTGGGGTCCGTCTGCGCGGGGCTATTCATACCTTCACCGGATATCGCTCGGTGCATTCCGAACATATGGAACCTGTAAAGGGCGGCATCCGCTTTGCGCCCTCGGTGCATCAGGACGAGGTCGAGGCCTTGGCGGCGCTGATGACCTATAAATGCGCGCTGGTTGAGGCGCCGTTTGGCGGATCCAAGGGCGGCTTGCGGATCAATCCCGCCGATTGGGAACCCCATGAGCTGGAGCAGATCACCCGCCGATTTGCCTATGAGCTGATCAAGCGCGACCTGATCAACCCCGCGCAAAACGTGCCCGCCCCCGACATGGGTACGGGCGAGCGCGAGATGGCGTGGATTGCGGACCAGTATAAGCGCATGAACACGACCGATATTAACTCTGCTGCCTGCGTGACGGGCAAGCCGATCAACGCGGGCGGTATTCAGGGCCGCACAGAGGCCACAGGGCGCGGGGTGCAATATGCGCTGCGCGAATTCTTCCGGTATGACGAGGACAAGGCAATGGCGGGCCTCACGGGTGATCTGTCGGGCAAGCGCGTAATCGTGCAGGGCCTTGGCAATGTGGGGTATCATGCGGCAAAGTTCCTGTCCGAGGAGGACGGCTGCCTGATTACAGGCATCATCGAGCGGGACGGCGCGCTGCACGATGAAGAGGGTCTCAATGTCGAGGCCGTGCGCCAGTGGATTGCGAAACACGGGGGGCTGACGGGCTATCCTGACGCGAACCGCCACGCCGATGGTGCCGCGTTGCTGGAGGCGGATTGTGATATTCTGATCCCAGCCGCCCTAGAGGGGGTGATCAACCTTTCTAACGCGGACCGGATCAAGGCTCCGTTGATCGTCGAGGCCGCGAATGGCCCTGTGACGGCGGGTGCTGACGAGATCCTGCGCGACAAGGGCTGTGTCATTATCCCCGATATGTATGCCAATGCGGGCGGTGTGACGGTGTCGTATTTCGAGTGGGTCAAAAACCTCAGCCACATCCGCTTTGGCCGGATGCAGCGCCGCGCAGAAGAAGCGCGTCACCAGTTGCTGGTCGACGAGTTGCAGCGGCTCGATCGCTATCTGGGTGCCGATTGGTCGATGTCCAAGGACTTTAAGGAAAAATACCTGCGCGGGGCGGATGAGTTGGAGCTGGTGCGCTCCGGTCTCGATGATACGATGCGCGCGGCCTATCAGTCGATGCGCAAGGTCTGGCACGGGCGCGACGATGTCACCGATTTGCGCACTGCCGCCTATATTGTGTCGATCAGCAAAGTCGCGTTGAGCTATCAAGCCAAGGGGCTTTGATCCAAAGGCGCGCCTTTCGGCGCAAGACATTTTTAGAATGGCGTGCAGCGGACGTTGCGCGCCATTTTTTGTCGCTCTTGTGCTTTTCTTCTGGCGCAATCCCCCCTAGCGTGGCCAAGATTGAGGCGGGAGTGCGCAATGGGATATTCGGGATTTCGGGTGATCAAAGAAGGCTTGTTTGGCCAGAAGGGGTGGAAGCCCGTTTGGCGCAATCCAGAGCCGAAGGCCGAATATGATATTATCATTATCGGCGGCGGTGGTCATGGTCTCTCGACCGCGTTTTACCTCGCCAAAGAGCATGGGCTGAAGAATATCGCCGTGCTTGAAAAGGGCTATTTAGGCGGCGGCAACGTCGGGCGTAACACGACGATTGTGCGGGCCAATTACCAGCTTCCGGGCAATTCGGAGTTCTATTCGCATTCGCTCAAACTCTGGGAGAATCTTGAGAACGAGTTGAATTACAACGTCATGCATTCGCAGCGTGGTTTGATTAACCTGTTCCATTCGGACGGCCAGCGCGACGCCTTTGTGCGCCGCGGCAATGCGATGATCAATCAGGGTGATGACGCGATTTTGCTGGACCGTGAGGGTGTGCGCAAGCATCTGCCCTACCTTGACTTTGAGAACATCCGTTTTCCGGTCTATGGCGGGCTGTTGCATCCGCGTGGCGGCACTGCGCGCCATGATGCGGTGGCGTGGGGCTATGCTCGCGGCGCCGATCAGCGCGGTGTGGATCTGATCCAGAACTGCGAAGTGACAGGCATTGATGTTGAGGGCGGCGTCGTCAAAGGCGTACAGACCACACGCGGCGCGATCCGTGCCAAGAAGGTCGCGATTGTCACTGCTGGCCGCTCGGGACAGGTGGCTGCCCTGGCCGGGATGCGCCTGCCGATCGAGAGCCATATTTTGCAGGCCTTTGTGACCGAGGGCCTCAAGCCCGTGATTGATCACGTCGTCAGCTTTGGCATGGGCCACTTCTATATCAGCCAGTCCGACAAGGGTGGTTTGGTCTTTGGCGGCGATCTGGATTTTTACTCAAGCTATGCCTCGCGCGGCAACCTGCCGATGAAAGAGCATGTGATGGATGCGGCGATGACGCTAATGCCGATGATCGGCAAGGCGAAGGTGCTGCGCTCTTGGGGCGGGATCATGGATATGACCCCCGACGGCAGCCCGATCATCGACAAGACCCATATCGACGGGCTCTTTGTGGATTGCGGCTGGTGTTACGGCGGCTTCAAAGCGGTGCCGGGATCGGGCTATAGCCTTGCGCATCTGATTGCGACGGGCAACCACCACGAACCTGCCGCGAAATACCGCCTTGACCGTTTCCGCACAGGGCGTGGCCTCATGGATGAGGAGGGCACAGGTGCGCAACATAACCTTCACTAACAATACATTGAGCAAAGCGAGGCTAGGGTCTTATGCGCATTAACTGTCCAGTATGTGGCGAGCGGGATCGGCGCGAGTTTTACTATGGTGGCGACGCTGTTGCGTTGCACCGCCCCGCGCCTGACGCAGGTGTTGATGCGTGGGATAACTATGTGCATTTGCGCGAGAACCCAGCGGGGCAGACCCGCGATTTGTGGCACCACGAGGCGGGTTGCGGTGCTTGGCTCGTGGTGACGCGCAACACAGTGACCCATGCGATTTCGGATGTGGCCTTGGCCAAGGAGGCCAAAAGATGAGACTACGCAAAGCCGCTGTGACGGTGCCTTTCACCTTTGACGGTGTGAAATATCAAGGCGTTGCGGGCGAAACCCTTGCCGCCGCATTGCTCGCCAACGGTGTGAAGCTGGTCGCCCGTTCCTTCAAATACCACCGCCCGCGCGGCGTGATGGGGTCCGGCTCCGAAGAGCCCAATGCGCTCGTCACGATTGGCTCCGGCGCGCAGGCCGATCCCAATGTGCGCGCCACGGTGCAGGAGGTCTACGAAGGGCTGGAGGCATTTTCGCAGAATGCTTGGCCGAACCTCAAGAATGACGTGATGGCGGTGAATGATTTTGCAGCGCCTTTCTTGGGTGCGGGATTTTATTACAAGACATTCATGTGGCCCAAGGCGTTTTGGGAAAAGCTCTATGAACCGGTTATTCGGCGGGCTGCGGGGCTTGGGGCCCTGAGCGGAAAAAACGATCCTGACACCTATGAAAAGGCCTTTGCCTTTTGTGATGTGCTGGTGATTGGCGCGGGTCCTGCGGGCCTGATGGCTGCAAAAGTGGCCGCACTTTCTGGCGCGGATGTGATCTTGGCTGAGGAAGATACGGCGCTGGGCGGCCGTTTGCTGTCAGAGGTCGAGCAGATCGACGGCGCACCGGCGATGGCGTGGGTGGCCTCGGTTGCCGCAGAGCTGGCCGCGATGCCTAACGTGCGTATCATGACACGCACGAGCGTCACCGGAGCCTATGACCAAGGCACCTTTGGGGCGCTGGAGCGCGTGGGTGATTTCGCGCCGCGCCGTGCTGGCCTTCCCAGAAGCTGTTTCTGGCGGATTGTGGCCAAGAGGACGGTGCTTTGTGCCGGATCGCTGGAACGGTCGATTGCCTTCCCCAACAATGATCGCCCAGGTGTGATGATGGCAGGCGCTGTGCGCGCTTACGTCAACCGTTGGGGCGTGGCCCCCGGCCGGAAGGTTGCGATTTTTGGCAATAACGACGACGTCTCCCGCACGGCGCGTGATCTGCGCGCTGCGGGCGTTCAGGTTGTGGCCGAGCTTGACAGTCGCACGGGCGCGCGCGTGATCGATACCGCAGGGCGGCATGGATTGCAGAGTATCAAGGTCGCGCAGAACGGCAAGACCCGCAAAATCGAAGCGGATTGTCTGGCCGTCACCGGCGGCTGGAACCCTACCGTTCACTTGACCTGTCATATGAATGGCCGCCCCGTTTGGGACCCTGCAATTGCCTCATTTGTGCCAAGTGCGGGGGCGGTGCCCAACCTTGTGACGGCGGGTGCCTGTCATGGGATTTTTGACACGATGGGCTGCTTGGCGGATGCCGCGCAGATCACCGAGGCCGCATTGCGCAACATGGATATCAAGGCGGCGAAGGTGGCTTTGCCGCAGGCCGATCAGTCGCCCTACAATATCGCACCGCTCTGGATGGTCGAAGGCAAGGGCCGCAAGTGGATTGATTTCCAGAACGACGTGCATGTCAAAGACGTCCGTCTGGCGGCGCAGGAAAATTTCCGCTCGGTGGAGCATATGAAGCGGTATACGACCCAAGGGATGGCGCCAGATCAGGGCAAATCCTCGAATGTGGTGGCTCTGGCTGTGCTGGCTGATGCCACTGGGCGCGGCATCCCCGAGACGGGCACGACCACGTTCCGTCCGCCCTTTGTCCCTGTGCCGATTGCGGCAATGGGCGCGGGAAGCCAAGGCAAGGGCTTTGCCCCCCAGCGGTTTACGACCTCCCATAAGGCGAGTGTCGACGCTGGTGCGCCGATGATCGAGGCGGGGCTGTGGTATCGTCCGAGCTATTTCCCGATTTCGGGTGAAACCACATGGCGACAGTCGTGTGACCGCGAGGTGGGCATAGTCCGCAGCGCCGTGGGCATCGTGGATGTCTCGACCCTTGGCAAGATCGATATTCAGGGTCCGGATGCGGCCAAGCTATTGGATTTTGTCTATACCAACTCCTTCTCGACGCTGAAGGTTGGCAAGGTGCGCTATGGGTTGATGCTACGCGAAGACGGTCATGTGCTGGATGATGGCACGACGGCTTGTCTGGGCGAAAACCACTATGTCATGACGACGACCACTGCTGCGGCGGGTCTGGTTATGCGCCACCTTGAGTATGTGCTGCAAATTGTGCGCCCTGACCTTGATGCAAAGGTTATTTCTGTCACCGAGCAATGGGCGCAATTTGGTATCGCGGGGCCTAAGTCGCGCGATGTGATCAATGGGATCATTGATACACCGATTGATGACGCGAGCTTTCCTTATATGGCCTGCGGTGACGTGACCATCGACGGGATCCGCGCGCGTCTGTTCCGCATCTCGTTCTCGGGTGAGCAGGCCTATGAGCTTGCGGTGCCAGCCCGCTTTGGCGCGAGCCTTTATGAGCAGCTGGTCGCAGATGCCGCCAAACTGGGCGGCGGGCCATATGGGATGGAAGCGCTGAATGTGCTGCGCATCGAGAAGGGCTTTATCACACATGCGGAAATACATGGGCGGGTAACGGCCTTTGACATCGGAATGGACCGTATGGTCAGCCGTAAGAAGGATTGTATCGGCCAGACGATGGCCGCGCGTGAAGGGCTGATGGATGAGTCCCGTGCGCAGCTTGTGGGCCTCAAGCCCGCTGGTGCTGTTCAGCAAATAGCGGCAGGTGCGCACCTGTTTGAAGCGGGCGCTGAGGCCGTGCGCGTGAACGATCAGGGATATGTGACCTCTGTCGCATTCTCGCCAACGCTAGGTCATATGATCGGGCTCGGGTTCTTGCAGCGGGGGCGGGCGCGGCACGGAGAGGTGATCCGCATGGTCGATCATTTGCGCGGCATTGATGCGACGCTTGAGGTCTGTGATCCGGTATTCTTTGATCCCGAAGGAGGGCGTTTGCGTGGTTAAATTGCTGGAGACATCCCCCTGCGCTGGCCTGTTGCCGCGTCAGATTGGGCAGACGGCCTTGTCGGAGCGACCGCAGGGGGCCATTTGGTCGGTGGCGCCTTTCGCGGGCCAGAAGCTCGCGGTAGCGCGGGCTTTGCAGAAGATCGGGCTGACATTTCCTGAACCGGGTCAAGTGGTGCAAAGCGGTGTGCCTTCGGTAGTCTGGTTGGGTCAGGATCAGGCAATGGTCTTTGATGTGGCGGCCTTGCCAAAGCTGGCAGCGGCGGTGACGGATCAAAGCGACGGCTGGGCGCGTGTCCGGGTTGAAGGGCGGGCTTTGGAGGTTCTGGCGCGGCTTGTGCCTGTTGATCTTCGCAAGCAGTCCGGGGCGTTACGCTCGATGATCGGGCATATGTCGGCGATTATTATTGTTCGGGACGACGATGTCATCGACGTGATGGTAATGCGCGCGATGGCCAAGACGCTTGTGCATGAACTCGCGGTTGCCGCGACAGGAGTTGCGGCGCGCGGGTAACCAATTTTCGTCGAAAATTGGCGGCGCTCCAAGCAAAGCTCGGTCTCGACTCTGGCGCGGCTTGGGGCGATACTGGACACTATGAGTTTGCCCCCTGGTTTCCTGGATGAATTGCGCACGCGGCTGTCTCTCGGGCAGGTCGTCGGTCGTAAAGTCATGTGGGATACGCGCAAGTCCAACCAGGGCAAAGGTGACCTATGGGCACCTTGCCCCTTTCATCAGGAAAAATCGGCGAGCTTCCATGTCGATGACCGCAAGGGCTTTTACTACTGCTTCGGGTGCCACGCGAAAGGAGATGCCATCTCCTTTGTGCGCGAAACCGAAAACGTCGATTTCATGGAGGCCGTCAAGATTTTGGCGGCCGAAGCGGGGATGCCTGTCCCTGCGTCAGACCCGCGTGCCCAAGAGAAAGCGGACCTGCGCACCCAGCTTGGCGATGTGATGGAGCAGGCTGTGCAGTGGCACAGGTTGCAACTCCAAACCGCAGCAGCCGCAGAGGCGCGGGATTATCTGGCGCGGCGTGGATTATCACCAGCGGCGCAGGACCGTTGGGACATCGGATTTGCCCCTGCAAATGGCGGGGTGTTGGCGCATCTGACGGGCAAGGGCGTTGATCCCAAGCTGGTGATCGAAGCGGGGCTTTCAGCCGAAAGTGATCGCGGCGGCGCGCCTTATGACCGTTTTCGGGGCCGTATCATTTTCCCGATCCGTGACGGGCGCGGCCGTGCAATCGGTCTGGGCGGGCGGTCGCTCGACCCCAATGCGCGGGCGAAATATCTCAACTCTCCTGAAACGCCTTTGTTCGATAAGGGACGCAGCCTTTATAACCACGGCCCCGCGCGCGAGGCAGCGGGCAAGGGTGCGCCATTGATCGTCGCCGAAGGCTACATGGACGTGATCGCGCTCTCTGAGGCAGGTTTTGGCGCGAGTGTCGCGCCGCTTGGGACCGCCGTGACAGAGGATCAATTGCGCCTGTTGTGGCGGATCGCGCCTGAACCGATCATCGCGCTTGATGGCGATACGGCTGGTCTGCTGGCAGCGATGCGGGTGATCGATATCGCGCTACCGCTTCTGGAGGCCGGCAACTCGCTGCGTTTTGCGCTCATGCCAGAGGGGCTTGATCCCGATGATCTGATCAAGGCGCAAGGCAAGGGCGCGATGCAGGCGCTTTTGGATGCGGCGATCCCGATGGTGCAACTGCTCTGGCGCCGCGAGACCGAAGGCAAGATTTTCGATAGCCCCGAACGGCGCGCGGCCCTCGACAAGACCCTGCGCGAAAAGATCAAACTGATCGCCGATCCATCCGTGCGCAGCCATTACGGCGAGGCCATAAAAGAACTGCGTTGGGCGCTTTTCAATACCCGCAAGCAGGGCGGTACGTCTGGCGTGCGGCGCGGGCCCAAACGGGCGTGGACGGGCAAAAAGCTTGAGCCGTGGCAACAGGATATCGCCCCCGTGAGCACCAGCAAATTGTCCGAACTCGGGGCAGGGACCAGCGATGTGGACCATCTGCGCGAGGCGGTGATTTTGGCGACGTTACTGCATACGCCTGCCGTTATCGTGGCCTTTGAGGTGCAAATCGAGCGTATGGAATGCCGTGATCCGCTGCATGCCAACCTGCGCAATGCGGTGCTCCGCCACGCGACGGCACCGGATGTGAAAAACGCGGTCATTGCAGATGTTGGCTCTGAGGCACTTGAAAAGCTGATGAGCAGCCCTCATCTCGCAATCATACCCTCGGTGCGTCGGGCGGGCGACGAGGTGATTGCAAAACAGCTTCTGACCGAAGAACTCGGCAAGCTTATGGCGCGGCGCGGTCACTCGCGCGAGATCAGTGACAGCATGGATGAAATGTACGGGATCGCGGATGAAAGCACGACGTGGCGGCTCGCACGGGCGGCGGCCTCTATCGACACTTCGGTGCGCAAGGACGTGGACAATAGTGCCGATTTCGAACGGGCCAAAAATGGGGTTGAATTGAACAAAAGCGAGCGCAGCGCCTTCGAAAACCTGTTGAACGCCCTAAATATGGAAAAGAAAAAGAAATAACCACGATATAGGATATCTGGTCTGGTGCGCGGTGGCGCAACATATCTGAGAAACTGACCGACCTCACCTTGCGAATCACCCCAAATACAGGTTGATTCGTTTGAAACCGAATCATCCGAATCATTTTGGTTCGCTTGACCTCTTGAAGGAGCCCCGCATGGCCGCGAAAGATAACGACGACCGTAAGGACGACCAAGACGGCGACATCAGCCTCGATATGTCTCAAGCCGCAGTCAAGAAGATGATCGCCGATGCGCGCGAGCGCGGCTATATCACTTACGATCAGTTGAACGCGGTTTTGCCTCCAGAGCAGGTGTCCTCCGACCAGATCGAAGACGTGATGTCGATGCTCTCCGAAATGGGCATTCAGGTGACCGAGGAAGAAGAATCCGAAGAGACCGAAGAGAACCAGGGCGGCACTGCGGTGGCCACGGTTGCGGGGTCTCGCGATATCATTCTGGGCGGCGCTGAGGCTGAAAAGCTGGACCGCACAGACGATCCGGTCCGAATGTATTTGCGTGAAATGGGCTCTGTCGAGTTGTTGTCGCGCGAAGGCGAAATCGCGATTGCCAAGCGCATCGAGGCGGGCCGCAATACGATGATTTTGGGGCTTTGTGAAAGCCCGCTGACATTTCAGGCGATCACGATCTGGCGCGACGAACTTTTGTCTGAAGACATTTTGTTGCGCGACGTCATTGATCTTGAAACGACGTTCGGCAACCAGCTTGGCGACGACGACGATGATACGCCTGTTGTGGCTCCTGTCGTCGGTGCTGTGGCGCAGGAAAAGGATGATGTGTCGGAGGTTGATGCTGACGGGAACCCGATCAGCAAGGACGACGACGAGGATGAGGACGATCAGGCCAATATGTCGCTGGCCGCGATGGAGGCGGCGCTCAAGCCCCGTGTTCTGGAAACGCTCGAAATCATCGCGCGCGGTTTTGGCAAGCTGTCTGATATGCAAGACGCCCGCATGTCCGCGACCCTGAATGAGGATACGTCGTTCTCGTCCAAAGACGAAAAGAAATACCAGAAGCTGCGCTCCGAGATTGTGGAACTGGTGAATTCGCTTCACCTGCATAACAACCGTATTGAGGCGCTGATTGACCAGCTTTACGGCATCAATCGCCGAATTATGTCGATTGACAGTGCGATGGTCAAACTCGCCGACCAAGCCCGCATTAACCGCCGTGAATTCATCGACGAATATAAGGGGCGCGAGCTGGACCCGAACTGGCTTGAGGAAATGGGCGAGAAGGCTGGCCGTGGCTGGCAGGCCCTGATCGAGCGTTCCACCGACAAGATCGAAGAACTGCGCGGCGACATGGCACAAGTTGGCCAATATGTCGGCGTTGATATCACCGAATTCCGTCGCATCGTGCAGCAGGTTCAAAAGGGTGAGAAAGAGGCGCGTCAGGCCAAGAAAGAAATGGTCGAAGCGAACCTGCGTCTCGTGATTTCGATTGCGAAGAAATACACGAACCGCGGCCTGCAGTTTCTTGATCTTATTCAAGAAGGTAACATCGGCCTGATGAAGGCTGTTGATAAATTCGAATACCGTCGCGGCTATAAATTCTCGACCTATGCCACTTGGTGGATCCGTCAGGCGATCACGCGCTCTATCGCAGATCAGGCGCGCACGATCCGTATTCCGGTCCACATGATCGAGACGATCAACAAACTGGTGCGTACAGGTCGCCAGATGTTGCATGAGATTGGCCGCGAGCCGACACCAGAGGAATTGGCAGCCAAGCTGCAAATGCCGCTGGAAAAGGTCCGCAAGGTCATGAAGATCGCGAAAGAGCCGATCTCTCTAGAAACGCCAATCGGCGACGAGGAGGACAGCCAGCTTGGCGATTTCATCGAAGACAAGAACGCAATCCTGCCGCTGGACAGCGCCATTCAGGAAAACCTGAAGGAAACCACAACCCGCGTTCTGGCGTCACTCACACCGCGTGAAGAGCGCGTTTTGCGCATGCGTTTCGGGATCGGCATGAACACCGACCACACTTTGGAAGAGGTGGGTCAGCAGTTCAGCGTGACACGCGAGCGTATCCGTCAAATCGAGGCGAAGGCCCTGCGCAAGCTCAAGCACCCAAGCCGCTCGCGCAAATTGCGGTCGTTCCTTGATCAGTAAGCCCCACAAAAATTGCCTTAGGCCGGTGGCTTAAGGCACCATGGTGTCGTTGGATAAAGCCAAGGCGCTGGCCGCAAGTGGGCGGATCGCAGACGCGGATCTGTTGTTTGACAAGCTGTTGCAGGCCAAGCCTAAAAATCCGGTGGTTCTGACCGCCTACATCCGGTTTCACAATCGCTATTCCCGCAAGTTTCGCAAGGCCGTCGCTGCGGTGGAAACGCTTGTCACGCTGAAGCCGAAGTCGGGCGAGGCGCGCGCGCTTGCGGCTGAAACCTATAGCAATTGCCAACGTTTAACGCAGGCCGCGACCCATGCGGCGGCGGGCTTGCGCCTTGATCCCGTCAATCCTGATAACCTGTTTATTGCCGCCCATGTTGATGCCGCGCTCAATCGACCTGATGCGGCGATTGCCAAGCTTGAGCAAGCCCTCGGGCAGCGGCCCGATCACCTCCCGTCGCTGATTCAAAAGGGGCGTTATCTGCGCGCGGCGGGTCATTTGACAGCCGCCGCTGATGTGGCGCGGTCCATATGGCTGGCGCATCCCGATAATTTCGATGCGATCAGCCTCGTCTTTTCAACCACTCGGATCGCCCCCGACGACCCTGTTTTGCAGCATCTAAAGACACAGATTTTGCCGCGCTTGGAAACTGCGGGTGGGGTCGCATATGCGGATGCTCTCAAGCTTTTGGGAAAGGCGCAGTTGGACGCGGGCGCGCATGATGCGGCTTTCGAGACCTTCACCCGCGCCAAAACGGTCGCTCCGATGCGCCGCGATGAAAAGGGCTATGCCGCCTTTGTGCAGGGGCTGACCAAATCGCTGACCAAAGCCGACTATTTGGCCGCCACTGGCAGCCAGAGTGACCAACCCGTTCTAATCGTTGGGTTTCCGCGCAGTGGCTCGACCTTGCTTGAACAAATGTTGAGCAACCATAGCCAGATCGCTACCGCGGGCGAAAGCCCCGCGCTGCCCATTTTGTGTCAGTCCGTGGGCATGCGGTCTCACAATGGCCCTGATATGGTTGCGGCCATTCGCCAAATTCCACAGGCCGCAGCGCAGCGCTTTGCCGAGCGGTATCAGGCGGAAACGGCAGGCGAAACTGTGGCGGCACGCGTGATTGACAAGGCGCTGCACAACTTCGAGCTTTTGGGACTTTTCGCAAAAATGCTGCCAAATGCGCGGGTTATCGACGTGCGCCGCGATCCTCTGGATACCTGCGTGTCGTGTTATCTCCAGCCGCTTTCTGCGTGGCACAGTTATACACAAGACCTCGGACTGCTGGGGCGGACTTATGCGCTTTACCGTCAGTTGATGACGCATTGGCGGGCGGTTTTGCCAAATCCGATCTTGTCGCTGCGGTATGAAGACCTGATCGCCAATCCCGAGGCGGAACTGCGCAAAGTCTTGGAGTTCCTTGGATTGGCATGGGAACCTGCTGTCTTGGACCATACCAACAGCACGAATCATAGCCGCACCTTATCGTCCGCGCAGATACGAGAACCTTTGTCGACAAAGGCAATTGGCCGTTGGAAAAACTACGAAACCCAACTCGATCCGTTGAAATCAGCGTTGAGTGACCTCTATCCTGACGGCTGGAGCGGCGGCTATCGCTAAAAACCAGCGCGGGTTTGTCCGGGAGGTTGGCGCGCAGACATGGGACGAACGTCCTGATTGAGCGAGGCGTGGCCGCGCGCGGTTGTCGTGGCGTCATTGCGCAATGTCAATTGCACCCTGCTTTCCTCACATATCCTTTTTTTATGGACCGCTTGCGATGGATGCAAGTGGCGCGAAAGGAGAGGAAAAACGCCATGAGACTTTCGATCTGGATTGGAACCGTCATCGTCACGATGGGGCTCGCGGGCTGTGAAGACACGAAACAATATCCCCTTTCTGGCGACCAATGTGGGCCGACAGATCCTGTTCTGACGCTTGACGCGAATAGCTGTTTACCAGCACTTCCCGGGATCTGACGGGCAAGGCGATTGACAAATGTCAACGCGGCGTGGCGGCCCTCCACCTATTGTTAAGTATCAACGTTTCAGAGGCGAACCGTCTGTAACAATTGCCAAATTTGCACCTCATATAGGGAGAACGAACATGCGAAGCCATATTTCATTTACAGTCGCTGCCATAGCTGCGGCGCTCATCGGTGGGGCCAATTCGGTCAAGGCCGACGAGGCTGGCGAGGCGGAATACATGACCGCGTGCTCGTCCTGTCACGGTGCCGCTGGCATGGGCCAAGGCCCCTTGGCTGAATTTATGAACGTTCCTGTGCCCGATCTGCGCGGGCTGACGGTTGCGAACGACGGTGTGTTCCCGCTCTTGAAGGTCATTCATATTATCGACGGGCGCACTGGCGTGCGGGGTCACGGCACGTCCATGCCGGTCTGGGGCGATCAGTTCAAAGCCGAGGTAGAGAACGAAATGGGACCCTACGGCAGCGAGACCTATGCGCGCGGCAAGATCCTTTCATTGGCCTACTATCTGGAATCCATTCAGGAACAGTGACCTGCCTTCGCGCCTTTGCATGGTGCCAGCGGCGAAAGTCCTGCGTGCCGTGCAGAAGTCGTGTCAAATCAAGTTGCGGTTCTGCCCGCCCAGTGAGTCCGATCAGACACACCATTTAGTGTATCGATTTTCCGACTACCCAATTTGTGCCAAGCCTCCTATAATCCTGTGGATAAGTGGGAAAATACCCACGACTGGCAGTAAAAATAAGGCGAGGACAGGCCCATGCGTTGCCCCTTTTGCGGAAACGTCGACACTCAAGTGAAAGATTCACGCCCAGCGGAAGACCACGTCGCCATCCGCCGACGTCGCTTTTGCCCTGCGTGCGGCGGCAGATTTACCACCTATGAGCGTGTGCAGCTCCGTGATTTGGTCGTGATCAAATCCAATGGCCGTCGCGAGGATTTCGACCGTGACAAGCTGGAACGCTCGATCAGGATCAGCCTCCAGAAGCGCCCTGTCGAGCCGGAGCGCATGGATCAGATGATCTCGGGCATTGTGCGCCGTTTGGAAAGCATGGGCGAAACCGACATTAGCTCCAAGGCGATCGGCGAGATTGTCATGGAAAGCTTGGCCCGTATCGACACCGTCGCTTATGTGCGTTTTGCGAGTGTTTACAAGAACTTCCAAGCCGCAGATGATTTCGATAAATTCGTCAGCGAACTGCGTCCGGATGCTAAACCAGAAGAATGACGCCCGCTTTATGGCGCTTGCCCTGAGCTTGGGCCGGCGGGGGATGGGCCGTGTTTGGCCCAACCCTGCGGTCGGCTGCGTGATCGTGCGTGACGGCAGGATCGTGGGCCGTGGCCACACGATGGATGGCGGCAGGCCGCACGCGGAAACCGAGGCGCTGGCGCAAGCGGGCGCGGCGGCGCAAGGGGCCACGGCCTATGTGACCTTGGAGCCTTGTTCGCACCACGGCAAAACCCCGCCTTGTGCAAATGCGCTGATCGCGGCGGGTGTGGCCGAGGTCGTCGTGGCCACTGGCGATCCGAACCCGCAAGTCTCTGGTGCGGGAATTGCCATGTTAGCGGCTGCGGGGATCACCGTGCGTATTGGGGTTATGCAGGCCGAAGCGGATGCGGATCACGCGGGCTTCTTTCTCACCCAAACCAGCGGGCGGCCCTATCTGACGTTGAAACTCGCGACAACGCTCGACGGGCGCATTGCCACGTCCACAGGCGACAGCCAATGGATTACGGGGCCACAGGCGCGCCGTTTGGTCCATGCCATGCGCGCGCGTCATGACGCGGTGATGGTCGGTGCAGGCACCGTGCGGGCGGATGATCCGATGCTGGACGTGCGCGACATGGGCGCGGTCAAGCAACCCGTCCGCGTGATCGTGTCTTCGGACCTCAATCTGCCGATTGACTGCAGGCTTGGCCGGACGGCGCGGACACAACCCGTGTGGCTATGTCACGGGCAAGTGGCGGATGCGGCGGGTTGGACAGCACAAGGCGCGCGCTCGTTTCCCACGCCCCTTACCGCGGGCGCCGTCGATATGAAGGCGGCGCTGGGTGATTTCGCAGCGGCGGGCCTGACACGCATCTTCTGCGAAGGCGGCGGGCAGTTGGCCGCAAGCTTGATCGCGGCGGGTTTGGTCGACGAACTGGTCCTGTTCCATGGCCCGAAAGTCATCGGCGGCGACGGCTTGTCCGCGCTTGGCCTTTTGGGGGTGACAGTTTTGGCGGATGCGCCGCGATTTACTTTGCTGGAACAGCGCCCCCTCGGGGACGATATGATGAGCCGCTGGCGCGTTCGCTAACGCCACATATGCGCATAGCTTGCGAAGACACCTTGGAGCTTCGCGGTGATCCGGTTGAGCGCCCCCGCTTTGGGAATATCCCCCGTTGCCAGCCGCTCGACGACGATTTCAACAGGGCAGGGCAGCTCTGTTTTGGGATCAAAATACCGTGGGTAATCAATCAAAACCGCATGGGCCAAGGCGATCACATCAGGGGTGGCTATGCGCCGCGTGAGTGGCATGGCCCGATCATCCGTCAGCCCCCAGTTCGCGTAGAACGGCGTGCCCAGACAGGTCACTTTCTTCCCGCGCAAGAGCGCCTCGAAGCCCAAGAGCGAGGTCATCGTCCAGACCTCATCGACCTGATCAAGCAGCATGACAGGATCGGCATGGGTTGCCACCACATCTGCCAAAGTGTCGGCGTCCGGCACTGCGCCCTTGCGCAGGCCCGCCTCCACATCGGGATGCGGTTTATAGATGATGACGGCGGCGGGGTTGGCCTTGCGTGCCGCTTCCAAAAGCCCGCGGTTGGTGTTGATCTCTGTGGTCCCAAGTCGAATAGAGGCGTCGTCTTCAACCTGTCCGGGCACGAGGATGCGCCGCCCGCTTGGCAGATCATGCAGAACCTCCCCGCCAAGGTTATATTTCGTTAACCGCTCGCCGATCAGCGTCGCAATCAGCGCCTCGGCCCTGCGGCGGGCGTGGTCGGGCAAGGTCGGGCTGGCCTCAATCAGCGCCTCCAGCCTGCTGGGCCGCGTCGGATCGTAATAGATGCCCAGATCATCGACCACGAGCGACAGCGGCGCGATCAGATCGGCCCCAAGTCCGCGCGAGCGCAAGAACCCGTCTTCAATCCGCGCGACACCATGGGACTCAAGGGCAGGGGTGGTTTTGCCCGCCCAGACCATCTGATTGCGGGTGCCGATCTGGTCGGTGAATTTCACAGGGGCGTAGCGCCCGAAAAACCTCTGGAGCGGTTTGCGTTTCCACAGCCGCATACCATGCGCGTCCCAGCCTGCGTGATCATCGCGCCACGCACGGGCGGCCGCAGTCAAGGTCGCTGTGGCTTGCTCAAAGCTGCACAGACAGTCGTGAAACGGATCATACCATTTGGGATAGAGCAGCATGGCCGCGGCGAAGAGCTGGTTGCGGGTCAGGTTGCGTTGCCTGCGGTCCAGCGGCTTGCGATCATCCGTCAGCCCCCAGCCCATATAGAAGGGCTGGCCAAACACCACGGGTTTATGTCCCGACAGGATCGCCTCAAAGCCCATCTGGCTGCTCACGGTATAGACCGCAATCGCACCCTCAAACAGCGTATAGGGCGAGATCGGGGTGTCGAGGAGTGCGATCCGCGCGGTGCAGTCCTCTTGCGTGAAATAGCCGCCGCGATGGCCTGCGGCGGTCTCGGGGTGGGTTTTGATGATGATCTGGGCACCCGGATGATCTGTCTGGGCGTAAAACAGCATCTCGCGAAAGGTGTTGAGGTCCGCGCTGCTGGCCTTGACGCTGGCGTCCCCACGCGTTTGGTCGATTACCACCACATACCCCGGATCAGGGGCGGGGCTGGCAGGATCAAAAGCGTTGTATTTGGACAGATGCTGCTGTTTAAGCAGCTCGATCCCGTCGCGTGCGCGGCCCAGCAAGGCACTATCGTCGAGCGGATGGCTGCGCAGTATCTCTTCAAGCTCACAGACTGTGCTAGGGTCGAAATGCACGCCTTGCGTATCAAGGTGCAGGCCGATCGGATCGTCTCCGCCGCGTCCTGTCAGGACAGACCGCAGAAAGGCATCTTCGACGCGCAGAATGGGGGATTTGGTCTTGGCTGCGACGGCTTGGCCGCGTGGGGCGGTCGGACTATGCCCCCCAAATCCCGATCATGTCGGTCTCGCTTGGTTTGCCCAACTTGATGTCATAGCCGGACAGGGTCAGGATGCGGCGCACGCGCGCATTGGTCAAGAAACCGCCGTTATAAACGAAAAGACGCCGCGCATTTTCACGCGCGGCGTCTTGGCTTGGCCTTCGGGCCATTGTTTAGTTGCCAGTCGCTGAGGAGAGGCCATTCACGGCGCTCAGTGAGCCAGTTGCAGCTGCAATCGACTTGTTGAACTGTGAGAACGGTGCCTCGGTCACATAGACGGTATCTTCGTCACGGATCGCAAAGTCGCGGGCCATAAACATGCCGTTTGGCTTGGTCAGGTCGAGCACATAGATCACGCGCTGGGTGCCTGTGATGTCATTGCGACCCAAGAGCTGGCGCGCGATTTCCTCGGGCTCGTTGCGGAACACGAAAACACCTGTCGGATCGGCCAGCGAGGATTGCAGACCGCCAACTTGGGCGATGGCCTCGATCGCCGAAAGCGTCTGGCTCTCAAACGTCACTTGGTCTTGCGTGCCTGTCGCGCCCAAAGCGGTAAAGCTGCGCGTGTCTTGCTTGACGATGATCCGGTCATCGGCGCGCAAGGCAATATCATGGCCCGGATGACTATAGAGATCTTGGAACCAGATCGAGCCTGTATGCCCGCCGCGCACCACGGTCACCTGCGCGATCTCGGGCTGGATAGCCACACCACCGGCAGCGGCCAGCATTGCCGAGAGGGTCCGGGTTGGACGCTCGATCGGGTAGACGCCCTGTGCACCCACAGCGCCCACGATCGAAACGGTCGCGCCGTCCCCTGCCAGGCGGCGCACTTGCACCTGCGGATCAGGGGTCTGTTCGGACAGCTTTTCAGAGATGATCCTACGGATGGCTTCGGGTGAATTGCCAGCGGCCTTGACCCGTCCCGCGTAGGGGACAAAGATAAAGCCCGAGCCATCAACCTGCACTTCTTCAAGCACGGTTGCGTTTTGGCCTTGCGGGACCAGCAGTCCGTCATCCACATTTTCCCAGATCGTCAGACCCAGAACGTCGCCTGCGCGGATCGTATCAGAACCTAAGACGGCTGCGTTAGCAAAGCCGGATGAGAACCCCAAAGCGGGTGCTACGGCCGCGATCCGGTTGATACGGTCATCCACGATCAGAATGAAAGCATCGCCTTGCTCCATGACGGAGCCGGAATAGATTTCGGATTTATTCGGCCCTGAGCGGGGCAGGCCACAAGAGGCCACGAGGCCTAGGGTCACCACAAGAGCCGCGCCTTTTGCAAAGCGCAATGTCAGAGAAATCACTGCTCGGTCTCCTCGACCTGTTATTATTATGCCTCAGGTTTTTCTTTTTAACCTACGGGAATCGCGTCGCAAAAGCTAGACGAGCATCTAAAGAAGCCCGACCTGATGCGCCAAACTGTTGCGCTGATGTCGCGATTGGCGGACCAACCCCTAGGTCTAGTGGTGCTTAGGTGACGATCCGCAAGGGCTGGCGCGGGGGCACCCGCCCCGATTTGAGCGCATCATAAGGATCTTCGTCACTCAGCATCATATCGACGACCTGCCGCAGCAATTGTCTGCGCCCGCCTGCGGAGTAAAATCCGCCGGGCACTTGGCTGGTTTCCAGCAAATAGCGCCTGTAGTCTTTGAACGCCCGACTGTCCGGCCGCGTCGGGTTGCTAAAGAAGTCTTCGAGCGGTTGCTCGGAGACGAATTCCGGTTTCGAGTAGACGGCCGTGCCAAAAACCTTGAGCGGAATGCTCCGCCACAACACCTGCTGCCCTGCGGTCGAATTGACGGTCACAGAGGTCCGTGCGTTGTCGAGCAATTGCGCAAGCTTGCCGCCGCGCACATAATGTACGCGCTTGTCGACGCCGTGAGCCTTGGCCACAGCGCGGATGATTTTGCGCAACGGCGAGCGTCCGTTTTCAAGCGGATGCGCCTTAAAGACGAGGTGATGATGTCTGGGCGCGCCTTTGGTGAAACCGTCGATCACGACTTCGATGAATTCGGCCATACGGGTAAAGGGCGAGTGCATCTGAAAGCTGGAGTCGTGCTCCAGCTGCATCAGCACCAGATGGTAGGGGAAGCCGCCATATCTGATCCGCGCGGTCGCAATCCGCCGGTCAAGGGCGATAAAGGGCATCAGGAGCAATCGCTTGGTGTAAAGCGCCGCCTCCATCACCACCGGCAATTCGCGGTGGCGTACCAGCTTTTTGTAGTGCCTGTTTCGAAACAGCACGAACCAATGATAGAGTGCGCCGTAGAACACATGCTGGCGCATATCGCCCCATTTCGCGGGGGGCGTCGCGATCTCAAGATCGGAAAGGGCGAGCGCCTCTTGCATGTCGCTGACCGTCAGATCCATCAGCCGCGAATTGCCGTTGGTGCCGCCCCGCTCATAGGTCACCCAATAGGGGCGCATATAGCCTTCTTCAAAAACATGCACCCGCAGGCCAGCCGCTTTTGCATGGCTGATGGCCTGTGCATGGATTGGCCGGGTATCGCCGTAAAGCACGATGTCGGTGATCTTGTGGTCGTCCACCAACGCGCTGAAGACAGTCGGCCACTCCTCCAACGTCCCGCGGTAGGAGATGTAATTGGGCGCCCCGAACCAGAAAGCGCGGTCACCTGCGTTAAAGCCGACACGCCAGACCTCACCGTCAGCTGCACGCAGCATTTTTCCGAGCCTGTGGAAGAATGGCCCATGCGGTCCCTGAAGGAACAAAAAACGGCGGTTGCTTAAGTCGGTCACGGCGGGAGGCTATCCTCAGACTGGTTAATATTACATATCTAGCGCCCCCTTTTGGCAGGATTATGGCGCGGCGCAAAGGCTTTGCGCTGCGCATGGCTTGATTGCATCACTGCGAGGCGCTAGGTCTGGCCAGAGCAACCAAGAGGACTGGCCATGTTTACAGGGATCATCAGTGATTTGGGCGTCGTGCGTAAGCTCGATCAAAAGGGTGATTTGCGCGCCCGCATTGGCACATCCTACGATGTGGCCGGCATTGATCTGGGGGCCTCGATTGCCTGTGACGGTGTCTGTCTGACAGTCGTCTCGATGGGCACCGATGGTGGCAACTGGTTTGATGTCGAGATTTCTGCCGAGAGCGTGGGCGCGACCAATATCGGCGCTTGGACTGTCGGGCGCAGGCTGAATCTGGAACGCGCGCTGCGGTTGGGCGATGAGCTGGGTGGTCATATCGTGTCGGGCCATGTGGACGGGGTGGCCGAGATTATCAGCATGAAAGAGGAGGGCGATAGCACGCGCTTTGTGTTTCGCGCCCCCAAAGCCTTGGCGAAGTTCATAGCGCCCAAAGGTTCTGTTGCGCTCAACGGCACCTCATTGACGGTGAATGCGGTCGATGGCTGTGATTTTGGGGTCAATATTATCCCGCATACGAAAGAGGTCACCACATGGGGCGATAGCGCCGTGGGTGATAAGGTGAACCTCGAGATTGATACGATGGCCCGCTATGTGGCCCGCTTGCGCGAATTTGACGACACGACGATGGGTTGAAACCCATCCTACGATATCTGCGCCAAACACATGTGTTCTGGTGAAACTGCGTAGGGTGGGTTTTAACCCACCATCGCGTTGCAACGAAAAGGACAGACCGCGATGACCGTTTTAGCGCTTCCTGATTTCGACAAGCCAGTCAAACTTCTGCTCGTTGTCGCCGGTGATTTGCCGGCCCTTTCTGACGCAGCCATCGCGACACTTGACGCCGCAGGTGTCAGTTTCGAACGGATTGAGATGCCCTCTCTCACCGAGGTTCCTTCCGCCATTGCGATCGCCGCCCGATTGAGCAACTTCGATGGGTATATTGCTCTCGGAAAAACGCGCGGTGCCGAAATCGGCCAAAGCCTGCAAATGCTGGGCCTTCAGGGGCTGTGCATCGGGCATGGTATCGTCGCGGCAGGCGCAAATGATGCCGAATTGGCTCAGAAAGGCACAATGGCGGCCGCTGCGGCCTTGCACCTTGTTGCAACCAGCCGTAAGTGGGGCCGTCCCGATCAGGGTATCGGGTTCACAAGCGAAATTCTATTGGCGCAGGGCGGCAAGACGACAGCATGACCATCTCAAACAACCAACTCCGCAAGATGAAGTCCGCAGCCCGCCTCTATGCGGTGCAGGCGCTATTCCAGATGGAAGTTACTGGCCAAACGGTTGAGCGGGTCATTGCAGAATTCGAAACCCACCGTTTTGGCGAGATATTCGACGACGTCGAGATGCAAGAGGGTGATGTCGATACATTCCGGATGCTTGTTGAAAGGGCCGTTGACGAGCAGGCCGCGATTGACCAGATGACCGACCGGGCCTTGGTCGCGAAATGGCCGATTGGCCGGATCGACCCGACGTGGCGTGCGCTGTTTCGTGCCGCAGGCGCGGAGCTTCGCAACAAGCAGACTCCGCCAAAGGTTGTCATCGTTGAATTCGTCCAAGTGGCCGAAGCTTTTGCCCATGACGGCAAAGAGCCGAAGTTTGTGAATGCGGTGCTTGACCATATGGCCCGTGAGGCGCGTCCAGACGCGTTTTAAGTTGGCCCGATTCGTGCTAGAGTTGCTTTGCAGCACAAGGAGCACGCCATGACCGACCTCAACAATGCCCTAAAGCCCGATATTATGGATGCGGTGCGCAAGTTCCGCAACCGGTTCAGAAACGTTGGTTATGCACTTATTGCGCTGGGCATTCTGGCGATCCTGTTTCCGCTGGTTTTCTCGATTGCGGCCAAGACTTTGCTGGGCTGGTTGTTCCTGCTGACGGGCGGCGTCATGCTCTATCACGCATTCCAGTCGCAAGAGTGGCAGTCAGCTATCTGGTCAGGGTTGATCGCCTTGATGCATCTCGCATTGGGCGTCTACCTTGGCTTTTTCGCCCTCACAGGCCTTGTGGGGCTCACGTTCTTGATGGGAGTGATCTTTTTGGTCCAAGGCGCGGTCGAGACCTATATCGCCAGCCAGCACCGTCCACAAAAGGGCTGGGGGTGGTTGGCTGTCAATGGTGTGGTCACGCTGTCGCTGGGAATTTTGCTCATCGCAGGGCTGCCGTCAACGGCGCTTTGGGCGATCGGGCTGTTTCTTGGGCTGAACTTTTTGATGTCCGGCATCGCCTTTGTGGCCTTGGCGAATGCGGCGGGGCCATTAGACGAATAGGTGGCGGGAACCGCAGCAGCCGGTCAGGGGTTTATTCCCGTGAACCTGTATGTACAGGTGGGCGCCAGGTAATTGGACCAGGGTCCAAACAGAGCCAGCTCCCTGGGATTTGCTTACGGCCACTGGAATGTAACCCCTATAGCGATCGAGAAGAGCAGAAACCCGCCAAGCCTAGAGATAGGGCGGCGGAGCCTGACCTGCAAGAGGCATTGCGGATCAGGCGGTATAACCGATCTGACGCAGGATCGTATCGGGTGCGAAGCGCACGACCACATGTTCAATGATGCCAACTGTCAGGGCCGCGAGGCAAACTTGAGCGAATGTGATGTCAGTGAAAAGTGTCATGGGGCAGCTCCATCATTAAGTTGCCCCTGTTCTGGCCCCCGAATCTGCCCAAATCATGTCCGGATTGGGTTCATTTTCCGGTTCCCCCCGATAACCTGCCCAATTTGCGCCGCAATCCTGCGGGTCTTGACCGATGTTTACCTTTTGTTCATATTCCGCTTATGCCTGACGACCTGATCCTTCCTGACCTGATGCCCGGCCAACTTCTGGCCCGCGGCGTATCGCGCCATTTGCGCAGCCATGACTTTGTCAGCGTCGAGGAACTGGTCCCCGCGAGGGGCCTGCGGGTCGATGTCATGGGGCTTGGACCAAAAGGCGAGATTTGGGTGATCGAGTGCAAATCAAGTCGCGTTGATTTCCAGACCGACAGCAAATGGCAAGGTTATCTGGAATGGTGCGACCGCTTCTTTTGGGCGGTGGACCAGAGCTTTCCGACCGAATTGCTGCCCGATGATACGGGACTGATCATTGCGGATGGGTATGATGCGGAAATTATTCGCATGGGGCCAGAGACAAAGCTCGCAGGCGCACGGCGTCGTGTGATGACCCAGAAATTTGCCCGACATGCCGCGGTACGTGCGCAGGCGGCGCGTGATCCGAGTGTGGCCGAGCGCTACGGTCTGAAGTAGCGCTGCAAGGGCGGGGGCCAGCCCCCGCGCCGGTATTTTTAGCCAAAAGAAGGCATCAGCGCTTTTTGACAGAACGGGCGGCCATGGCCGCGGCCCGCATCTCTTCCGCGATTTCTTCGGCTTCTTCGGGTTCGAAGTCCATCGGGATTTCGATGCCGTTTGATTCGATGAAAAGCCGCACCATGCCCGTGTCGGTCGGACCGATTTGCATGTTTGCTTCTACGTCGCGTTCGTCGTTGATACCCATGTTTGAGGCTCCTTTTCACTGTTGATGCTGATCTATCCTGCTGTTTGACCCCTTGGCAAGGAAAAGGCGGGCAGGGGTCTTGCATTCAAATCCGCATGGGGCTAAATCCAACCCCGATGCCGCCTTAGCTCAGTTGGTTAGAGCACTGGTTTGTGGAACCAGGGGTCCCCCGTTCAAGCCGGGGAGGCGGTACCATCTCCCCTAAATCGCGCGCGACCTGACGTCTGCCTGAAATACGGGCGATGACATCTGTGCAAGCAGCGGCTACAGAGCCTTTTGAGAATAGTTTTGGAGCCTGTCCCATGGCCGCGCGTTTGATCGAATTTGAAATTGAGGCCAATCCGGCGCCCCGTTTGGATAAGGCGCTGGGCCGTGATGTACCCGAGGATGCGTCACTCTCGCGCTCAAGGCTGTCGAAACTGATTGCCGACGGTGCTGTGCAGGTCAATGGCGTTATCGTCACAGATCCACGGTTTCGGGTTCAAGAGGGCGCGCAGATTGCCGTGACTGTCGAGGTGGCCGAAGAGAGCCATATCGGTGCCGAGGATATCGCGCTGGAGGTGGTTTACGAGGATGATGATCTGATCGTCATCAACAAGCCTGCGGGGATGGTGGTGCACCCCGCGCCTGGCACGCCGACGGGGACGCTGGTGAATGCGCTGATCCATCATTGTGGCGAGAGCCTCTCGGGCGTGGGTGGCATGAAGCGCCCCGGTATTGTGCACCGTATTGATAAAGAGACGACGGGGCTGCTTGTGGTCGCGAAGTCGGACCGCGCCCACCATGGCCTTGCCAAGCAATTTGCCGATCACACCGTCGAGCGCCGCTATATCGCCATGTGTTACGGCGTCCCCGAGGCGAATGACCCGCGTCTGCGCGGGATCAAGGGCACCTCGTTCGAGCCGGGCAATATTCTGAAAGTGCAGACGTTTTTGGGTCGTCACAAGACGGATCGTCAAAGGCAGGCTGTGTCGTTTACCACGGGCCGTCATGCTGTGACCCGCTGCCGCATTCTGGAGCCTCTGGGCACCCCCGCGGTAGCCTGTTTGATCGAATGCTGGCTGGAGACGGGCCGCACCCACCAGATCCGCGTGCACATGGCCCATTGCGGGCATGCGCTGATCGGTGATCCGACCTATGGCGGCAAGCGCAAGATGTCGCCCAAGGCGATTGGTGAGGCGGGGGTAGAGGCTGTCGCAAGCTTCCGCCGTCAGGCGCTTCATGCGGCGACGCTCGGCTTTGTGCATCCGGTGACCGATGAGTTCATGGAGTTCGAGGCCGATTTGCCCGATGATATGCTTGATCTGCTGGAGACGCTGGGCGGGACGGTCTAGCCAAAGAGCGCCGCCATCGGCCGCCCGAAGAAATCGGCCAGCAGCACGAATTTCAGCCCCGGCACCGCGCAGGCGCCGAGCCCGGCTCAGATGCGCAGGGTCAGGCCGGTCACATGCGGCGACGTGTTCTGTCGGTCAGAGACGGCACATTGGGGGTTTCATCATTTCAGGTGATCTCATGTGCGTGAGCGCACTGACACAGGTCTTTAACTTCGACGAGTCTATCTTCATATTGTATTAAGAAATGATGGGTACACGGACTTGAAAGATGTCTGCGCTGTGACCATATCCATGTTAAGCTCGTAAACATTGGGTTGGGGGACTGAGAATGAGTAATCTGAAGAATCTGCCGGCACCTTCGCCGGAACAAGGCCTGAACCGGTATATGCAGGAAATCCGCAAGTTTCCGATGCTGGAGCCTGAAGAAGAATACATGCTGGCCAAGCGCTGGGTCGACCATGAGGACACGGAGGCGGCCCATAAGATGGTCACGTCGCATCTGCGATTGGCGGCCAAAATTGCCATGGGGTATCGTGGTTACGGCTTGCCGCAGTCCGAAGTTATCTCGGAGGCAAACGTGGGCCTGATGCAGGCCGTCAAGAAGTTCGACCCCGAGAAGGGCTTTCGCCTTGCGACCTATGCCATGTGGTGGATCCGCGCGTCCATTCAGGAATATGTGCTGCGGTCCTGGTCGCTGGTAAAGCTCGGCACGACGTCGGCGCAAAAGAAGCTGTTCTTTAACCTGCGCAAGGCAAAGAATCGCATTGGCGCGCTCGAAGACGGCGATTTGCGCCCCGAAAACGTGGCACGGATCGCAACCGATCTGGGTGTGACCGAGGATGAAGTTGTCTCGATGAACCGTCGTTTGTCGGGCGGCGATGCCTCGCTTAATGCGATGGTGGGCTCTGATGGCGATAGTGCGACACAGTGGCAGGATTGGCTTGAGGACGACAGCGTCGATACGGCTGGCCAATATGAAGAGTCTGACGAGCTGATTGCACGACGCGAACTGATGTCCGAGTCGATGGACGTTTTGAACGAGCGCGAGAAGGATATTCTGGTGCAGCGCCGCTTGGCCGAAGAGACCGTCACGCTTGAGGACTTGAGCGGCCAGTACAACGTGAGCCGCGAGCGTATTCGCCAGATCGAGGTGCGTGCGTTTGAGAAGTTGCAGGCGCGAATGCATGAATTGGCGCGTGAGCGGGGCATGCTGGCGGACGCGTAATGCTTTTGTAACGCGTTTTTGGGCATCCGTAGTCGGGGGCCCTTTTTCGTTTTCGATGAAAACGAATGCCTGCGGCGCAGGTATTTTTAGGCCAAAAGAAGTTGGGCGTTTTCGTTTCCTTTTTGCTGCGCTAGGTTTGTCGCAACTGGGGGGATGTGATGCAGCTCGGCGAAATTGTTAATCTGGAGCGGTTTGCACTGGGGGATACGGCGTTTATCGCGCGGTGTCGTGCGACACTGGACCGCGATGGTGTGCTGGTGCTGTCAGATTTTTTGCAGGGCGAGGCGTTGGCGGCCGTGCATGCCGAAAGTCTGGCCAAACAGGATCGCGCCTATTTTTGTGCGCAAAACCATTCGGTCTATTTGACGCCGCACAACTCCGCCTTTCCCAATGATCACCCTGCGAACAGGCAGGTTGTCTCGACCAAAGGCTGCATTTGCGATGACGAGGTGGCGCAAGAGTCGCCGCTGCGTCTGCTTTATGATGCCCCGCAATTCCGCGATTTTGTGGCTGGCACGACGGGTCAAACGGCGCTGCATCCCTATGCCGATGCGCTTTCGTCGATCAACATCCACTATGCGCAGCGCGGCCAGGAGCTCGGTTGGCACTTTGACAATTCGTCTTTCGCGATCACCTTGCTGATCCAGAAACCCGATGCGGGCAGCCGTTTCGAGTTTATCAAAGACCTACGCGATGCGGGGGCGGGGCGGATGAATTACGAGGGCGTCGATGATCTTCTGGAGGGGCGCGTGCAGCCTGAGGTTCTGACGATGGACCCTGGCACGTTGGTGCTGTTCCGTGGGCGCAACTCGATCCACCGTGTCTCTCCCAATGAGAGCGACAAAACACGGATGCTGGCGGTTTTGGCTTATAATGCAGAGCCGGATGTTGCACTGTCCGAGAATGTGCGGATGACATTTTATGGGAGATTGGTATGACATTGCGTTGGGGAATTTTGGGGGCGGCGAAGTTCGCGCGCGAACATATGGGGCCTGCCATTCATGCAGCGAAGGGCGCGGATCTGGTCGCCTTGGCGACTTCTGATCCTGCGAAGGCCGCGCCGTTTTTGGCGTTTGCCCCGCAGATTTGGGTGCATGACAGCTATGACGCGCTGCTGGCGGATCCGAATGTGGACGCGGTCTATATCCCTCTGCCCAATACGTTGCATGTTGAATGGACGTTGAAGGCCCTCAAAGCGGGAAAACATGTTCTGTGCGAAAAGCCGATTGCGATGCAGGCCAGCGAGTTTAATGCGCTGGAGGCTGCCGCACAAGAGGCGGACAAGCTGTGCGCCGAGGCCTATATGATCGTGCATCACCCGCAGTTTATCCGTGCCCGCGAGCTGGTGCGCAGCGGTGCGATTGGCAAGCTCGTGCATGTCGATACGGTGTTTAGCTACAACAACGCGGGCGACGTGACCAATATTCGCAATAAGGCGGATATGGGCGGCGGCGGTTTGCGCGATATCGGGGTTTATACCTTTGGGGCCGCGCGGTTTGTGTCGGGTGCGGAGCCTGTGAGCGTGCCTTATGCCAAGGTGCGTTACGAAAATGGCGTCGATGTATTTGCCCAAGTGGCGGCGGATTTCCCCGAATTTACCTATAGTGCCATCGTCTCGATCCGGATGCAGCCGCGCCAAGAGATCACGTTTCATGGCGATAAGGGGCTGTTGCGCCTGACCTGTCCTTTCAACGCGAACCTGCATGATCTGGCGGAATTGGTGTTGGAGAACGACGGGCAGCGGGTGGTGACAGAACGCTGGCCTGCCGCGAACCACTATGTGTTGCAGGTCGAAAATTTCGGGGCGAGTGCGACAACGGGGGCAGCTTACCCTTGCCCGCTGGCCTTTTCGCGTGGCACACAAGTGATGATGGACATGGTATTTGACGCCGGAGGCCCCGCATGACCGAGCACGACGAAGAGCCGCATTTCGAGAGCATGTGGATGCGGCTGGTTTCGATGATTATCATCGGGCTGTTGCTGAGCTTCGCGCAATCGCTGTTCTGGCTGATTGCGGTGATTCAATTCATCATCATGGTGGCCAATAAGCGGGTGCCCAACGAGCAACTGGCCGAATTCGGCACGACGATGGGGGTCTGGATGGCAAAGGCGATCCGGTATCAGACGGCGGCGTCAGAGGTGAAACCTTGGCCGTGGACCGAGCTGGATTGATGGACAAAATTCGCACCTGCTTGTGAATGAACGGCCACGGTGCAGAAGCCGCGCGGTTTTATGTCTCGCTGATTAATGGCTCGGCAATTGAGGGGATTTGCCGGAAGGGGCAGAGCCTTTGCTGGTGAATTTCCATTTGGCAGGGGTGCCTTACATGATTTTGAAAGGCGGGCCGCACTATGCATTGAGCCCTGCCGCCTCGATTATGGTGAGCGCCAAGGATCAGGCGGAGACGGACCGTTTGTGGGATGCGCTGATTGCGGATGGCGGCAAGGAAAGCCGATGCGCGTGGTGCGTTGATCGGTTCGGCGTCAGCTGGCAGGCTATTCCCGAAGCACTTCCGCGCACCGTGGGCGGGTCTGACGCCGAGGGGGCCAAGCGCGCGACGGCTGCGATGATGCAGATGGGCAAGATTGACATTACCACACTTGAGGCGGCGTATCGCGGGGATTAGCCTTTTTTTCGCGCAATGCGTGGGCGACAAGCGCGTTTGCGTGGCCATGTCCGAGACTGTGATCTTGTTTGAGCCAGTTCACGATTTCCATGTGCTTTTGGTCGGATTGGGTGGCGATCAGGTCCAACCATTCGGCAATCGGGCGGCCGTATTTCGCTTCAATGGAGGGGAAGTAGGAGGCGGGGCCTTTGACGTTGTCGTTCATTCTGAAACCGTGTCTTGGTTGGGTCTGCCTGTAGTGTGATGGCCCAAAGGCAGACCCGTCAAGGTCAGTCTTCCATAGCCTCCAGCTCGTCGATCATACCTTCGATCATAGACAGGCCCTTGTCCCAGAATTTGGGGTCCGAGGCGTCGAGGCCGAAAGGGGCGAGCAGGTCAGAGTGGTGTTTGGACCCGCCTGCGCGCAGCATATCAAAGTACTTCTCTTTGAAATCAGGGTCGCCTTCCGCGTAGACGGCATAGAGCGCGTTCACCAGCCCGTCGCCAAACGCGTAAGCGTAAACGTAAAAGGGCGAGTGCACGAAGTGCGGGATATAGGCCCAGAAGGTCGCATAGCCGGGGGTGTAATCGAAGACGTCGCCAAGGGATTCCGCCTGAACGGACATCCAAAGCGCGTTGATGTCGTCAGGGGTTAGTTCCCCCTGTGCCCGCGCCGCGTGCAGTTTGCATTCAAAGTCGTAGAAGGCGATCTGGCGCACGACCGTGTTGATCATATCCTCGACCTTGCCTGCGAGCAGGACTTTGCGCTCTTGCTTGGTCTTGGCACTCTCAAGCAGTTTCTGGAACGTGAGCATTTCGCCAAAGACCGAGGCCGTTTCGGCGAGAGTAAGGGGCGTGGAGGACAAGAGTTCGCCTTGGCCAGCGGCAAGGACTTGGTGCACACCGTGACCGAGTTCATGCGCCAGCGTCATCACGTCGCGCGGTTTGCCAAGGTAGTTGAGCATGACGTAAGGGTGCACGGTGGTGACGGTGGGGTGCGCGAAAGCGCCCGGTGCCTTGCCCGGTTTGACGCCCGCGTCGATCCAGCCTTTGGTGAAGAAGGGCGCAGCAATCTCGGCCATTTCGGGGGAGAAGTCAGCGTAGGCGCCCATGACTGTCTTTTCGGCCTCGTCCCAAGAGACAGTGCGGGTGATCTCCATCGGCAGCGGCGCGTTGCGGTCCCATGTTTGCATGCGATCAAGGCCTAACCACTTGGCTTTCAACGCGTAATAGCGATGCGACAGACGCGGATAGGCGGCGACCACGGCGTTGCGCAGGGCCTCGACGACCTCTGCCTCGACGTGGTTGGACAGGTGGCGGCCCGTTTGCGGGGTCGGCATCTTGCGCCAACGGTCCTCAATCTCTTTTTCCTTGGCAAGCGTGTTGTGCACGCGGGCGAAGGTCTTGATATTGGCCTCAAAGACGGCGGCCAGAGCGTGGGTCGCGGCCTCGCGTTTGCTGCGGTCCTGATCGGTGAGCAGGTTGAGCGTAGCCTCAAGGTTCAGCGTCTCGCCGTCCACATCGAATTCGAGCCCTGCCATGGTTTCGTCAAACAGGCGGTTCCACGCGGCGGCACCGACGGTGGATTGGTCGTGCAGGAATTTCTCCAACTCGTCGGACAACTGATGCGGCTTCATCGCGCGCATCCGGTCAAAAACAGGTTTATAACGGGCAAGATCGGCATTTTGGGCCAACATGTCTGCCAGATGCGCGTCCTCCAAGCGGTTGAATTCAAGACCGTAAAACACCAGCGGCGTGGTGTAGGCTGTAATTTTGTCTTGCGCATCGGCCATGAATTTGGCGCGGTCACTGTCGGTAGTGATCTGGTAATAGCGCAGCCCTGCAAAGGACATCACACGCCCCGCGATGGTCTCGATTTTCTCGTAACGTTGCACGGCCGCGAGCAGGTCGGCGGCGGAAAGGCTGGCGAGTTTGCCCTCAAAGTCATCGGCAAATTCGGCACAAGCCGTTTCCAACCACGCCATGTCGCGCTTGAATTCGGTGCTGTCCGGGCTTGGGTAGAGATCGGTCAAATCCCATTCTGGCAGATTGCCGAAGCCTTTGCCGCCGCTTGTGTTTGCGTCGAATAGGGGGGTGGAATGCGCCATGGGAAAACCTCTTGTTTATGCTCCCATGGATATAGGCCTGCGCGGCGCTGTTTTGAAGCGGTAAAGACCGTTATCGGTGACGGTCGAAATATCCGGCCATCGCGTCGAAGACGTCTTTGCGCATGGGGGGTGCTTCCATCATCACTTCGTGGCGGCCGGCGTTGACCAATTGCAGTCCTCCCATCGGCCAATTGCCCATTCTGGCGCGGATCGCGGCAGGGTCAACAATGGCCTCTTCTGTCCCCAAAAACGTGAGGCAAGGCAGCTCGGGAGACGCGATTTTCTTCAGGCTGCGCATTTCATGCAGGCTTTCGTTGAGCCAACGCAGGCTCGGCCCGCCAAGTTCCAATTCCGGATGTGCGTCGAGTTGCCCGCGCATAAACTCGAACATGTCGCGGTCCGAGGTCAGCGTATTTTCGGCGAAGGCCACCCGCGAGATGTAGCTTTGCGCGGATTGGCCCGGCGCGAGCGCATGATCGAATCCCATTTTGCGCGAGATTCCCGAGATGCCCCATGCCAACGGGCGCATGGGTGCCGCCATTGAGATACCCCACATGGGTGCGGAGAATGAAACCGCCTTGACGGGTAAGCCTTCGTTGAGAGCGCGCAGGCCGATGCAGCCGCCCATCGAATGCGCTACAAGGTAGTAGGGTTTGGGCAAGTTCAGGCTGCTCACATGCCCCATAAATGCCGCGACATCCCGCTGATAGTCTTTGAAATCAACCACATCACCCAAAAGGGGATTGACGGTTGTCTTATCCGAAAGCCCTTGCCCCCGCCAGTCAATCGCGACGGTGGCATAGCCGCGCGACAGAAAGTCTGCCGCAGAAGGCCCGTATTTTTCGATATATTCAGTACGCCCCGGAAAGAGCAGAACCGTCCCCTTGAGCGCGCCAAACGCCCCCTTTTCCGCAGGCAACCAATGCCCCACGCGGATATTCAACCCGTCGTTGGTTTTGACCCAATTGGCGCTTCCGCCATCGGGTCCTTGCGCGATATCGTTGAAAAACGGGGCGTTGGTCATGAATTATGACAATACGCCGGCAAGCTTCATGGCGAGACCCATATCGCCGTCAACCGTAAGCTTGCCTGTCATGAAAGCCGCTGTCGGGTTCTGTTCGCCGTCGAGGATCGCCTTGAAGGTTTCGGTGCTGGCCGTCAGGGTGACATCCGCGTCGTCATCGCCGCTACGTGCGCCGTCGGCGTCCATGATGATCGCGCCTTCACCCGTCAGGACGAACTTTGCAGATCCGTCGAAGCCCGCGCTCCCGAGTTTGGCGTTAAGTTGTGCTACGGCTTCGGTGATGACGTCGCTCATTTGTGATCCTTTGTTTTTGTTTGTGACCTTTGCCCCTCTGGCGCTGGTCGTGTGATGCGCTACATTAGGAAGTATGAGCATGCTTTTACACACCTTCAAACATACCCTTACGGCATTTGCCGCGATAGTGTGCTATTCCTTACCTGTTGGCGCCGTCACGTTAGACGAATTGTTTAACGAATTGGTTGATGCCGATGCTGCGAGCCATGCCCGCATTGAGGGTCAGATCATTGCGCAATGGGAGAAAAGCGGCTCTCCCAGCCTCGATTTGCTGCTCCAGCGCGGCAAAGACGCGCTTGCGGCAGGTGATCCCGAGGCGGCGATTGAGCATTTTTCGGCTCTTGTGGACCATGATCCTACCTTCGCAGAAGCCTATGGTGAGCGGGCAACGGCCTATTATGGTGTGGGTCTGCTCGGGCCTGCGCTTGATGATTTGCGCATGACGCTGGTGTTGAACCCGCGCCACTTTGGTGCGATGCGCGGCGTGGCGGTGATTCTCGAAGGCATGGAGCGCCCCGCCGAGGCGCTGGAGGTTTATCAGGCGATTTTGCAGATTAATCCCTTGGCGGAGGGCGTCGCCGAAGCCGCTGATCGTATTAAACTGGCTTTGGAAGGTCAGGCGCTCTAGCGCCCGACCCGTAGAACGGGAAAACCTATGTTACAATCCCGTGTCACGGCTGTTTTGGGGCCGACGAATACCGGTAAAACCCATTATGCAATCGAACGGATGCTGGCGCATCGTACGGGGGTAATCGGGTTGCCGCTACGCCTTTTGGCGCGCGAGGTTTATGACCGCATCGTAGCGATCAAGGGGCCAGGTGTGGTCGCGATGATCACAGGCGAGGAGCGGATCGTCCCGCCGCGCGCCGCCTATTGGGTCTGCACCGTCGAGGCGATGCCCGAGGGAATGGGCTGCGACTTTCTGGCTGTGGACGAGATCCAGCTATGTAACGATCCGGAGCGCGGCCACATTTTTACCGACCGTTTGCTCAATGCCCGTGGCCTGCACGAGACCCTGTTTATGGGGACCGCAACCATGCGCAACGCGATTGCGGAATTGATCCCGCAAGCCGCTTTCATGCAGCGCGAGCGGATGTCGACGCTGACCTACTCAGGTTCGAAAAAGCTGAGCCGGATGCCCGCGAGGGCGGCAATAGTGGGGTTTTCGGTTGAAAATTGCTATGCCATTGCCGAGTTGCTCCGCCGCCAAAAGGGTGGTGCTGCGGTGGTAATGGGGGCACTTTCCCCGCGCACGCGTAACGCGCAGGTCGAGATGTATCAAAACGGTGATGTTGATTATCTGGTGGCGACGGATGCGATCGGTATGGGGCTGAACCTTGATATTTCGCACGTTGCGTTTTCGAGCCTGACCAAATTCGACGGCCACCGTATGCGGCACCTGATGCCGGACGAACTGGCACAAATTGCAGGGCGGGCAGGGCGATTTAAGGAAAACGGCACTTTTGGCGTCACGGGCGAGGCGCCTGAGCTGGATTTGGACGTGGCGAACGCGATTTGCGAGCACCGCTTTGCACCGATCCAGAAATTGCAGTGGCGCAATAGCCGGTTGCAGTTTGGGTCAACAAAACGCCTGATTGCGACGCTCGAAGAACGCACTGATGACCGCTGGCTCACCAGGGTCCGCGAGAGCGATGATCTGGCGGCACTCAGGGCACTGGCCGCAGACGAGATAATTGCCGCCCGCGCAAAAGACGGCCCATCGGTCAAGCTGTTGTGGGATGTCTGCCGAATCCCCGACTTTCGTGGTATAAGCAGAGGCGAACATGCGGGGCTTTTGACCCAGATTTTCACGGATTTGCACCAAGATGGCCATGTCGACAGCAATTGGTTTGGCCTGCAAGTGCGTCGCATTGATAGGACGGACGGTGATATTGATGCATTATCAAAGCGTTTGGCCTATATTCGCACTTGGACCTATGTCGCGCAGCGCAAAGGGTGGCTGCGTGACGAAAGTCATTGGCGCGACGAGACGCGTGCGGTAGAAGACCGCTTGTCAGATGCGCTACACGGTGCACTGACCCAACGATTTGTGGATCGGCGGACAAGCATTTTGCTTCGCCGGCTCAAGCAGAAGGAGAGCCTTTTGGCCGACGTAAACGACAAAGGTGAAGTCACCGTAGAGGGTGAATTCGTAGGGAAACTGCAAGGTTTCCGGTTCCAAATGGACAAGGCTGGTAGCCCTGACGAGGCCAAGACATTGCGTCAGGCTTCTGTTGCTGCACTGGTCCCCCATTTCCATCTGCTCGCGGATCGTTTTTATAACGCCCCCGACCCAGAGATTGATTTCACAGAGCAAGGCGGGCTGATGTGGGGCGACACGGCGGTGGGCAAGCTCACAGCCGGCGCTGATCCGCTCAAGCCGACTGTGGTCGCATTTGTGGACGATGAAGCGGGCGAAGATGTGGCCAAAAAAGTCACCCGTCGGTTGCAGCATTTCATCGACCGCAAGATTGCAGCCGGTTTCGAGCCACTGTTGAAGCTCAAGAATGACGAGACCCTGACGGGTGCTGCAAAGGGTTTTGCCTTCCGCATGGCTGAACATTTCGGGATTTTGCCACGCGGCGAGGTTGCCGATGAGGTCAAGGCCTTGGATCAGGATGCCCGTGGCGCGCTGCGCAAACATGGGATTCGTTTTGGCCAGTTCACGATTTTCATGCCGCTGTTGTTGAAGCCTGCGCCAACGCGTCTGCGTCTGGTGCTTTGGTCGCTGTCCAACGGGCTGGCCGAGTTTCCAGAAAGCCCGCCTCCTGGTCTTGTGACGCTGCCTGCCGCTAAAGATGCGGTTGATGGCTATTACGCGATGTCTGGCTACCGCGCTGCGGGCGAGCGGGCGATCCGTATCGATATGCTGGAGCGTTTGGCCGACATGCTGCGCGACAAGGATAGCCGTGGTGGTTTTGAGGCCAACGCGGATATGCTGTCGATCACTGGTATGACGCTGGATCAGTTCGCTGATTTGATGGCTGGTCTGGGCTATAAGGCCGAGAAGGGCGAGCGCGCGAAAGTGAAAGCGCCGAAGCCTGAGGTTGAGGGTGAAACTGCTGAAGAAGCACCAGAGATGGAAGTCTTCTATACTTTCACTTGGGCAGGCCGTGCGGCGCGTGCCGATGTCCGTCCAAAACGTGAAAACGCGAAACCAAAAGGCAAGCCGCGCGGCAAGCCTGCCAAGGGCGGCGGCGAACGTCAGAAGTTCAGCGCAAAACCGAAGGTCGAAAAGAAAATCGACCCTGACAACCCCTTTGCAGCTGCTTTGGCAGGATTCAACAAAGGTTGAGTGAAGGGCGCGAAACGATCCGCCTCGATAAATGGCTCTGGCAAGCGCGGTTTTTCAAATCGCGCTCGCTGGCTGCTGGGGTGATAACCGGGGGCAAGGTCCGCATCGAGGGCCAGCCCGCTGTCAAGCCTGCAAGGGCCGTCGGGGCAGGGGATGTTCTGACGTTTCAACAAGCCAATGATATTCGGATCGTGAAAATTCTGGCCTGTGGCACGCGGCGCGGCCCAGCCCCCGAGGCGCAAGCACTTTATGAAGATATGTCTCCCCGCAAGGTGCATGTTCCGAAAAATCCCGGATTTGAGGGAAAAGGTCGCCCGACAAAGAAGGATCGGCGGGACATGCTGTCTCATCGGGCGGGTGATGGGTCTTTCACGCTTGAATGACGCGGCAGACTGTCCTAGCTAACGCGTGAGAAATTTCCGGATGAGATCATGACATATATAGTCAACGACAACTGTATCGCCTGTAAATACACCGACTGCGTCGAAGTGTGCCCAGTGGATTGCTTCTACGAAGGCGAGAACATGCTGGTTATCCACCCTGATGAGTGCATCGACTGCGGTGTGTGCGAGCCCGAGTGCCCGGCGGATGCGATCCGGCCTGACACTGAACCTGACATGGAGAAATGGGTTGAGTTCAACCGCAAGTATTCCGAGATGTGGCCGGTGATCATCACGAAGAAAGATCCGCTGCCAAACGCAGATGAGATGGACGGCAAGGACGGCAAGTTGGAGCTGTTTTCCGAAGCACCGGGTGAAGGCGGCTGATTCGGGATCATTCTCGCATAAACCCCTTGTTTATATGGAAAAGCGCTCTGCAATCAGGGCGCTTTTTTTGTGACCGTTTTTATAGTATAGTGCCACCAATGCTGCTGAAAATTTAACCAGACTTGAGTGCGACAAGCCCGACGGAAACCTCTGTTCCCGTCGCTTATTGTTGTGGTGATATCTGGTCCGTCACCGAAAGGACGAACATGACTAAGAAGAAGAACGACTTTAGCCCGAATGAATTTGTGGTCTATCCTGCGCATGGCGTGGGCAAGATTGTCTCGATCGAGACCCAAGAGGTCGCGGGTTTTGAGCTTGAGATGTTTGTCATCGCGTTTGAGAAAGACAAGATGACCCTTCGCGTGCCAACTCATAAGGCGACTGATGTGGGCATGCGTGCGCTTGCAACGCCTGATGTTGTGTCTCATGCGATGAAGACGTTGCGCGGTAAGGCTAAGGTCAAGAAGGCCATGTGGTCCCGTCGTGCGCAGGAATATGAGCAGAAGATTAACTCTGGTGATTTGATTGCGATTGCGGAAGTTGTGCGCGATTTGCACCGTCAAGACGATCAGCGCGAGCAGAGCTATTCCGAGCGCCAATTGTATGAGGCCGCTTTGGAGCGTTTGACGCGCGAAATTGCTGCGGTTGCGGGGAACGATGAGCATGCAGCCGCTGCCGAGATCGATTCCGTATTGGTTGGCCGCGCCGCTTAATTGCGCCAGTCTAGATTGAGGGCCGCACTCTCAAGGGTGCGGCCTTTTTTCGTCGAAAAAAGGATGCCTCCGGCGGGAGTTTGACTGGACATGGAAAGTCTAGAGCGCGCGCCAGCCGATATCCGAGCGGTAGAAACCATCAGGCCAGTCAATTTCTTTGGTCATTGCGTAGGCGCGGTCGCGGGCCTCCGAGAGGGTATCGCCGCGCGCAGTCACAGCGAGGACGCGGCCACCCGTGGCGATGATTCTTCCGTCCTTGGTGCCAGTACCCGCGTGGAAGACCATATTCCTGCTGTCTTCTGGCAGCGCATCTAAATTGTTGATCACGGTCCCTTTTGTATACGAACCAGGGTAGCCATTGGCCGCCATGACGATTGTGATCGCATGGTCATTGGCCCAGTTGACCTGGGCATCCGCCAGACGATGCTCAGCGCAGGCCTGCAGCAGATCGAGCACTTGCCCGCCCAAGCGCATCATGAGCGTCTGGCATTCGGGATCGCCGAATCGCACGTTATATTCGACAAGCCGCGGTTGCCCGTCCTTGATCATGAGCCCCACAAAGAGCACGCCCTCAAAAGGGATGCCGCGTTTGGCCATCTCATCCATGCAGGGTTGCACGATCTCGGAAAGCGCTTTTTGCGTCACGTCATCCGTCATCACAGGAGCGGGGGAATAGGCCCCCATACCGCCTGTGTTTGGCCCCGTGTCGCCGTCGCCCACGCGTTTGTGGTCTTGGGCAGTGCCGATGGGCAGAACGGTCTTGCCGTCGCAGAGCACGAAGAAGGAGGCCTCTTCGCCTTCCATGAACTCCTCGATCACAACCTCTGCGCCTGCATCGCCAAATGAGCCGTCAAACATATCGTCGACGGCAGCTAAGGCCTCGGTTTCGGTCATGGCGACGATCACGCCTTTGCCTGCCGCCAAGCCGTCAGCTTTGACGACAATCGGCGCACCTTGCGCGCGGATATAGGCACGCGCGGCATCGGCGTCGGTGAAGTGGCCATAGGCGGAGGTGGGGGCGTTGGCCGCGTCGCAGATTGCCTTTGTGAAGGATTTGGACGCTTCCAGTGCAGCTGCGGCTTTGGAGGGGCCGAACACCAAAAGACCTGCATCACGCAGGCGGTCTGCCACGCCTGCGGCCAAGGGGGCTTCTGGGCCGACGATCACAAAGTCGATGGTATTTTCCTCGGCAAAGGTTGCGACCGCATCACCGTCGAGAACATTGATGTCCGCGGTTTCGCACATTTGGGCGATCCCTGTGTTGCCGGGCGCCACGATGAGCCGGTCGCATTTCGGATTTTGCTGGATTGCCCAAGCGAGGCTGTGTTCGCGTCCGCCGCTGCCTAATATGAGGATGTTCATGGTCGTCTCCCGCTTGGCCTTTTGTCCCCTGCGTTCTAAGGTTGCAAAGACATGACCACAAGGGCGGACAATGGACCTTTTTGACGAACCTGCGGCGACAAATACGCCAGAGTTTACTGTATCCGAGCTGACGGGGTCGGTGAAAAAGACCCTTGAGGGCACTTTTGGGCGTGTGCGCGTGCGCGGTGAGGTGGGCCGTGTCATGGTCGCCCGTTCAGGCCATATTTATTACGATATCAAAGACGACAGAAATGTCATCGCCTGCACCACATGGAAGGGGCAGGTCGAGGGGCTTGGCGTTATCCCCGAAGAGGGGCTTGAAGTTATTGTCACAGGCAAGCTTTCTACCTTTGGGGCGCAGTCGAAATATAACATCAACGTGGATACGATCGAAGTCGCGGGCGCGGGCGCGCTGATGGCGATGCTTGAGAAGCGCAAAACGGCGCTTGCGGCCGAGGGTCTTTTTGACCCGGCGCGCAAGAAACCGTTGCCTTACTTGCCTGAAATTATTGGGGTTGTGACCTCGCCGACAGGGGCTGTCATCCGGGACATCCTGCACCGTTTGCGGGATCGGTTTCCGCGCAAGGTGCTGGTCTGGCCCGTGGCCGTGCAGGGGAAATCTTGCGCCCCCGAGGTGGCAAATGCGATCCGCGGTTTTAACGCCATGACCCCAGGCGGTGCATTGCCACGGCCTGATCTGATCATTGTGGCGCGCGGCGGCGGTTCGATCGAAGACCTGTGGGGCTTCAACGAGGAGAGTGTCGCGCGGGCGGCGGCGGCCTCTGATATTCCACTGATTTCTGCGGTAGGGCATGAGACGGATACGACCTTGATCGATTTTGTGTCCGACATGCGCGCGCCGACGCCGACGGCGGCTGCCGAATTGGCGGTGCCTGTGCGCGTTGAGTTGATGGCGTGGGTCGATGCCCAAGGGGCGCGGCTCAGCCAGTCATTGTCGCATGGATTGACAGGGCGCGGGCAGCGGTTGCGAGATCTGTCACGGGGATTGCCCAATAAAGACAGCCTATTGGATGGGCCACGTCAACGGTTTGATTACTGGGCCGAGAAGCTGCCATCTGCCTTGCAGACAGGGGTCGGGGCCAAAAGGCTCAAGTTGTCAGAGACGGCGGGCGCGCTCCGCCCTGCGGTGTTGCGCAGCCGTTTGGCCGAGGATCGCAGGCGGCTTGCGCAGATTGGGGCGCGGTTGGAGCCTGCCTTGCAGGCGCGTGTCGGGCGGGCGCAGGACAAGCTGGACAATACAGCGCGTGGGCTCAGGGCCGATGTGATCGCACGGGATGTCACACGTAAGGCCGAGCGCTTGGATGTTATCTTGCGCAGGCTTCGCGACCGTGCCCGCAGCCAGCAAGAGGCGCGCAGTGCCAGACTGGCTGCCCTCGACCGCTTGCGCGAAACTCTTGGCTATGTCGAGACGCTCAAGCGCGGTTATGCGGTGGTGCGCGGAGACGGTGCCGTTGTGACGAGCGTGGCGAAGGTCAAGGCCGCGACAGCGCTGGAAATCGAATTCGCAGACGGGCGCGTCAAGCTCTCCTAAGACCCCAGATCAGGGCCGGGGCAAGAGAGCGTTTCTTGGCTGTCTTGCGCTTGATAGAAAACCCCGCTTTCGGGGCGGTTTACAAATTCGGCGCGCAGCCCCTTGGGGTCGTCATAGAACTTCCAGCATTTGCTTTCCGGATCAAAATCATAGCGAAAACAGATGCTTCCCTTGCTTTCATACCAGACCCCGTTGCTACAATCGCCGCCAATGAACTGCCAGACGACGCGCCTGTTGGGCTGATATTGCTCGACGCCGTAAGCAGGCTCGTCCGTGCGCCCGAAGGTAATGGTTTTCCCTGCGGTATAGGCGTCGAAGGCCGCAGCGTTCATGGCCTTTTCGGCACTGAGCGGGCTGGCGGCAAGAAGTATGAAAGTAAGGATGCGCATGGGAGGAGGCTGCCAAAAGCGGGGCGTTTTGACCAGCGGTTTATTGTCGTGCGGACCAAGTCGCGGCCAGCGGGTCCATGACCCTGCGCCAGCGTTTGGGAAACAACGCGAGCGTGGCCATCATCGGCAAGGAACGCGGCAACATGGGGCTGCCATCACGGATCACCAGCGTCTCGAAAGTCCGCGACGGGTGGGCGTGATGGTCCGAGTGACGCGGCGCATTGAGCATGACAGCAGAGGAGAACCAATGCGGGCTATTCCAGCTGTGGCTCGCATTAACGGGCGCATATTTGCCGTCCACTTTCGCGCGCATTAGGCCGTAGTGCTGGATATAATCCGAGAGCAGGAGTTGCGATGTGGAGAAGCTGGCCAGAGCGATGTAGAGCAGCGCGCCTTTGGCGCCGCCTATCACAGTAGCCGCCACGATAAATCCAATCGCTCCAAGGATATAGCTGACATATGGGTGGAAATAGATAGGCGCGCCAACGCGCTTTTGACGCTGTGTCTCGGCGGCCAGCCCCTTGCGGAATGACCCGCGCCAAGCGCGCGGCGCAAAGCGGTAATAGCTCTCGCCCAAGCGCGATGTCGACGGGTCTTCGGGGGTCGCCACAAAACGGTGGTGAACAAGCACATGGGCCGAGGTGTGATGCCCGAACAAGAGCGAAATATAGACCCATTTTCCTAAAGAGTGCATCCCGCGCCCGCCGCGATGGATCAGTTCATGCGCGTTTGAATTGCTGACCTGCCCAAAGAAAAAACCGGCGGCAATAAACAGAGCGAACTTGCCGCCAAGCGACATTGGCGCATTTGCCAGCGTAGACACGACAAGGGCCAGCAAGATGAAATGGGTGAGCCCGAGTGTGACCGACAGCCATGCCGCTGCGGGAAACTCGCTTTGCGAGGCGGGCGGCGTGACGTGGTGCACGGCCTCGTCGAGGGTGGCGGTCAGCGCAGACAGGAACACCAAAGCGGCTGCAATCCACCAGCCGCCCCAAAGTGCCGCGGCCGCGATCAGGATCACGGGGGTCAAAGTGGCCAAGCTAAAGAGCCGCATCGGGGAAAGCAGTTTGAACATGGGACAGATCTAGCACGCAGTCTGCCTCACGTCAGGCGCAAAGATCGCACAAAACTGTTCACGCAATGGCACATGCGCGATAGCGTGGCGCTATGAATGTGATTTTACTGAGCTTTGCCTGTGGCTTGGCCCTGATCTATGGAGTCCGGTTCAGCCTTGCTGGCCCCAGCTGGACAAAATCCGTGATCAAAACGGGCTCTGTCCTGATTCTGGCGGCACTTGCCTTTATCGGGGGCGGGCCGTTTGCCTTGGTGCTTGGCTTACTGTTTGGCACGATGGGGGATTTTTGGCTTTCGCGTGATGGCGAGCGTCCGTTTTTGCTTGGTCTTGTCAGCTTTGCCATCGGGCATATCGCTTATATCGTCCTGCTTTGGCAGTTCGGCGCAGTTGCGGCAGTCTCGATCTGGACGGTACTGCTCGCGGGGTTTTCTGCCGCGATGGCGCTCTATCTTTGGCAGCCCGCGGGCGCGCTTCGTGGCCCTGTTTTGGTCTATATAGTGATCATTGCAGCACTGGGGATATTGGCGCTTGGCTTGCCTGAGGCGGCTCGATTGGGGACTGCGGCGGCGCTTGTCTTTGTGGTATCAGATGCGGTGTTGTCAGTGGAGGTTTTTATTCTCCGCCACGGCGCGCCGGTCCGCCAAATCACGTCGCGGATCGTCTGGGGGACATATTTTGCCGCGCAGTTGCTGTTTTTGCTGGGCTTTGGCGGCCAATTGCCGCTCTGACCCTTTCCTATGGTTCGTTTCGCGATTAGGTGGGATGCAACAGCGTTTTCAAAGGCGAAGTCATGTCATTTTTCAAAAAGCTCAAAGATAAGCTTACGCGGTCGTCCTCAAAAATTGATGAAGGCCTTGACGCGATTGTCAGCGAGGGTGCGGCGGAGCCAGTCGAAGTGGTCGCGCAACCCGAAGAGATCGAGGTGGCAGGACCCGTTTCCGAGCCAGAGCCAGAAGCCCCCCAGCGTGCGGCTGTCGTGGCCCCGATGACAACTTTGACGCCGTCGCCGCTTCACCTGCCAGAGGCTGATGCGCCAGCGAAACAGGCTGGCATTTTGGGCCGTTTGGTGGGCCGCAAGGACGAGAAGGTTGTCGTGCGCCGTGCACTTGACGACGACATGCTCGAACAGCTGGAAGAATTGCTGATCTCCACAGACATGGGCGTTGATACGGCCCTGCGCGTCACCGCAAACATGGCCGAAGGGCGCATGGGCAAGAAGCTTTCCACCCAAGAAATCAAAGGGTTGATGGCGCAGGAGGTGGCGCGCATCATGGAGCCTGTGGCGCGTCCCATGCCGCTTTATGCCAAAAAACCGCAGGTAGTTTTGGTCGTCGGTGTGAATGGCTCGGGCAAGACGACGACAATCGGCAAGCTTGCGAGCCAATTTAAGGCAGCGGGAAAATCAGTTGTCATCGCGGCAGGCGACACATTCCGCGCGGCGGCTGTCGAGCAGTTGCAGGTCTGGGGCGAGCGCGCAGGCGTGCCGGTATTGACGGCGCCCGAAGGGTCCGACCCCGCGAGCCTCGCGTTTGATGCGATGCAAAAGGCCCATGATGACGGTGCCGATCTGCTGATGATCGACACGGCAGGACGGTTACAGAACCGAGCGGACTTGATGGAAGAGCTGTCAAAAATCGTGCGGGTTATTCGTAAGAAAGACCCCGACGCGCCGCATAATACCTTGCTGGTTTTGGATGCAACGACGGGACAGAACGCTCTGCAACAAGTGAAGGTATTCCAAGAGCTTGCAGATGTGTCAGGCCTTGTGATGACCAAGCTTGACGGGACGGCCAAGGGCGGCGTGCTGGTCGCTTTGGCGGATAAATTCGGCTTGCCAATTCATGCCATTGGCGTGGGCGAGCAGATTGATGATCTGGCAGCCTTTGACCCTGAAGATTTCGCCAATGCGCTTGTCGGGCTTGATAAGTAAAAATGGGCGAGTGGATTGTCTCCATCGCGGGCACGCCCGAGGGCGCGCGCTTGGCGACGATGCTGGCGCTGATATCGGCGGTGGCACATGCGGCCTTTGGTGCGCTGCAAAAGGGGCGGTTTGATCCTTGGCTGACGCGGGGCGCGATTGACGGCTGGCTGGCCGTGATTTCGGCTCCAGTCGCGTTCTTCCTGGTGCCTTGGCCCACGGCCAATACCTTCTGGCTGCTCGCAGGCGCCTTGGTCATCCACTTTATTTACAAGTGCACGATGGCGGCGGCCTATGAAAAGGCCGCCTATACAGTGGTTTACCCTGTTGTGCGCGGCACGGGGCCGCTTGTGACGGTGATCGCGGCGACAGTGTTTTTCCAAGAGCACTTCACCGCGATGCAATGGGTGGGCGTGGCCTGTTTGTCGGGCGGCATCTTGCTTCTGGCGGCGCGGAACCTGTTGGAAGAAAAGATTGATTTGCGCAGCCTGCAAGTGGGCATCGCTTGGGCGGTCGCAGGCGGCATCATGGTCGCGGTTTACACGACATGGGATGCCTACGGGATCCGCTCAAGCATCAATCCGTTCACTTTCCTCGCGTGGTTCTTCTTTATCACCGCACTCGATTTCCCTATTTTGGCGGCATGGCGCTATCGGCGCATGGCGGTGAAACCCGACTTGGGTCCGCTGATGTGGCGCGGATTTGCGGGCGCGCTCATCGCTTGGGTCAGTTTCGGTGGCGTGATGATGGCCACGCGCTTGGACAAGGTCGGCGAAGCTGCGGTTTTGCGAGAGACCTCGACGGTATTTGCGGCCCTGATCGGCTGGTTTATCTTGGGCGAAAAAGTGGGTCCGCGCCGCTTGTTTCTCATGGCAATGGTTGCACTCGGGGCCGTGATCGTTGAAATGGGCGGATAAGGGAGACCAACATGGCTGGAAAACAGATCAATCCAATTTTGAAGCAGGTCTTGGAGCTTGGCCCGACCTTGGTTTTTTTCATTATTTATCTGCGGATTAAAGAGAACAGCTATAAGGTTGCAGGTGCCGAATATTCGGGGTTCATCATGGCGACGCTTGTATTTATCCCCATTTTGCTCGGCGCGATGGCGGTTCTTTGGAAGTTGACAGGTAAATTGAGCCGCATGCAGGTCTTTACCGCGTTTATGGTGATTTTCTTTGGCGGGCTTACCGCTTGGTTCAACGACGAGCGCTTTTTCAAGATGAAGACGAGCATCGTGTACGGCACATTCGCAGCGATTCTTGCTGTAGGCTTGCTGCGCGGGCGCAGTTATTTGCGCTACATCATGGAGGATTTCCTGCCGATGCAAGACGCGGGGTGGATGATTCTGACGCGCCGTCTGGTCGCGATGTTTGGCGCCTTGGCCTTGGCCAATGAGTATATCTGGCGCACGCAGTCGACCGAGCTTTGGGTCAAGCTGGAGACATTCGCCTTTCCCATCGTGCTGTTCCTGTTTCTCTGGGCGCAGATCGTTCTATTGCAGAAGTATTTGATCGAACCCGACGCCTAGCGCATTTCAGCGAAGCGATTGGGCGTATGCCGCGCGCCGCGATGGCCGCCTTGTTTGTAACGCAGCAAATCGACCTGCGCGATTGACAGGTGGGGGCGGAACGTCACACCGCATTTTCCGCGCATGGCCCATTGCACAATGCCGGTAATCCGTTGGTTGAGCACCACCATTTCCACGCGGTGTCCGCGCGAAAGTGTCTCGTCCAGCGTGATGAGCGCACCTGTTTCATTCACGTCGTTAATGACAATTTTTACCTTTCCAATTGGGGTCGACAGCGTTGTCGGAAATTCTGTCCGATATCTGTGTGGGCGAAATTGCATCGAAACCTCCTGACGGTGCGTTGCGACTATTTGCCGGTAAAATAGATAATTTTGCGTTATCAGTTAAAATCGTCACTATCTTGACGCCGCAGTGCAGCGGGCGTACCCTTCATGCGTGGCGATTTGTTACCGGATTGCGGGCCACGTTAAATATGCCGCTAAAGAGGGTAGAGTGCATTTTCGCCTCGATACCTCGGTGTCGGGGTTTTTTATTGCCTGATAGGGCTTGGAGATTGAGATGGACAACTGGAGCAAACGCACAAAGGCAATTCATACAGGCACGCGCCGCAGCCAATATGGCGAAGTGTCGGAGGCGATCTTTGCGACCCAAGGGTTTGTTTATGGATCGGCGGAAGATGCCGAGCAGCGCTTTATCCAATCCGGTCCCGATGAGTTTATCTATGCCCGCTATGGCAACCCGACCGTGCGTATGTTCGAAGACCGCATGGCCGCTTTGCTGGGCTATGACGATTGTTTTGCCTGCACCTCCGGTATGGCCGCGGTGACTGGGGCACTGACGGCTCTGCTCAAGGCTGGCGATCATGTTGTGTCGAGCCGCGCTTTGTTTGGCTCCTGTCTTTATGTGCTTGAGGATATTTTGGGCCGTTTTGGCGTTGAGATTACTCTCGTCGATGGCACCGATAACGCGGCTTGGGAGTCCGCTATTCGCCCCGACACAAAGCTTGTGTTTTTTGAGAGCATCTCGAACCCGACGCTTGAAGTCGTCGATATGCGCCACGTTGTGAAAGCGGCCCATGATGTCGGGGCGTTGGTCTTGGCGGACGATGCGATGGCCACGCCCGTCTATTCTTATGCCAGCGCGTGTGGCGTCGATATTGCAATCGTGTCGACGACAAAACACGTGGACGGGCAGGGGCGCCTGCTGGGGGGCGCGATTTTGGGATCACGCGAATTGATCCGCGGTCCGATTGAAACCTATATGAAGCACACAGGCGGCGCGATGAACCCGTTGACGGCATGGACCCACCTGAAGTCACTGGAGACGGTTGACCTGCGCGTGCGTGCTCAAGCCGCCGCCGCGATGGAAGTGGCTCAGGCTTTGCACGCCCACCCCAAGCTCGTCAGTCTGCGTTATCCGACCCATCCTGCCCATCCGCAATACGCGCTTGCCTCGTCGCAAGCCCAAAGCGGCGGCACGGTTGTCGCCTTTGAGGTGGCGGGCGGGCGTGACGCCTGTTTCCGTTTTGTTAATGGTTTACAGATATTCACAATTTCGAACAATTTTGCTGATGCAAAGTCGATTGTGACCCATCCGGCGACCACAACCCACCAGCGGTTGCCACAAGAACAGAAAGATATTTTGGGGATCACAATGGGCACGATTCGGTTGTCGGTTGGTCTTGAGGATCCAAAGGACTTGATTTCTGATCTTTTGGCGGCTCTTGACCATGTCTAGCCGTATTTCCCCGCACATCGCGTGCGGGGGCTGCTATACTCTCCTTTAGGGAGACCGAAATATGACTGATCCACGGGCTGAATTGTCACGTATCTACTACGAAAATCATCGGGATGCCGATGTTGCCCCTCAAGGTGAAAGGGCAAAGACATCTCGCGGGGACCAAGACATGAATATCCATTCCACCGATTTTGACCGTGAACCAACCCGCGCAGAAGCGGAAACAGCCCTGATGCTTTTGCGTCAATGGGCAAGGAACGTGACCCCTGAAGAGGTGTCATTACTCGACCCGCTGGTGAGCCGCTTGATTCCCGGTCAGGAGGTCGGCAATTATCCCGCCTTGGCACGTGCCTACCCCGAGGCGTTTGAGGTCAACGAGGCCTATAAGGCGTCCATGCCTGACCTGCAGAACGGGCCGTCCAGCCTGATCAAGGGTGCCAAGCAGCAAATCCAGCATGTTGGAATCTCGAATTTCCGGCTGCCGATCCGGTTTCATACCCGTGCAGGCGGTGACCTGACGCTTGAGACCTCGGTGACGGGGACAGTCAGCCTTGAGGCCGAGAAGAAGGGCATCAACATGTCCCGGATCATGCGCACGTTCTACAAGCATGCCGAAGAGACGTTTAGTTTCGATGTGATCGAACGGGCCTTGGATGCCTATAAAACCGATCTTGAAAGCTTTGACGCGCGCATTCAGATGCGGTTCTCTTTCCCGATGAAGGTGCAAAGCCTGCGGTCCGGTCTTTTTGGCTATCAGTATTATGACATCGCCCTCGAGTTGGTCGAGGTCGCAGGTGTTCGCACCAAGATCGTGCATTTGGACTACGTCTATTCCAGCACATGCCCCTGTTCGCTTGAGCTGTCCGAGCACGCCCGCCAGTTCCGCGGCCAGCTTGCGACACCCCATTCGCAGCGTTCTGTCGCGCGTATGTCGCTTGTGGTCGAGGATGCGGGCGACTGTTTGTGGTTCGAAGACGTGATCGACATGGCGCGCAATGCAGTGCCTACCGAGACGCAAGTGATGGTAAAACGCGAAGACGAGCAGGCATTTGCAGAACTGAACGCGGCAAACCCGATCTTTGTCGAGGATGCCGCGCGTCTGTTCAGCGAGCAACTGCTGGCCGATGCCCGCGTGGGCGATTTCCGCGTGGTTGCGAGCCATCAGGAAAGCCTGCACAGCCATGATGCGGTGTCCGTCATGACGGAAGGGACGACATTTACGGCGACATCAATCGACCCGCGCCTGTTCCAGACCCTGTTCCACGTCGGCTAAGACGGCTTTCTTCGAGATATTTTGCAGCGCCTGAGGGGGCGGGTTCTTGACATAGCGCTTTGAGCGGGCCAACGCTGCCTGCATGTTTGATTTGCGCCCAGTTGGATATGTGATCGGTCTGCTTGTGGCGACGCTTGGGTTTACCATGCTGGCGCCTTTGGCGGCTGATTTGGTCGAAGGCAACGGCCATTGGCCTGTTTTCATGGAAAGCGCCATTGTGACGATGCTGACAGGGGGGCTTCTTGCCTTGGCCTGCGCCAATGGCGTGGGCGAGGGCCTGACCTTGCGGCAGACGTTTTTGCTGACCTCTCTGGTCTGGTTGACCTTGCCTGTGTTCGGGGCAATTCCCTTTGTGATGGGGGCCACCAATGCCAGCCTGACGGATGCTTTCTTTGAGGCCATGTCGGGGCTGACCACGACGGGCGCGACGGTCTTTAGCGGGTTGGAGGCCTTGCCCGCGGGGATCAAGATGTGGCGCGGCACGCTGCAATGGCTCGGGGGTATCGGTATCGTCGTTGTCGCGATGGTGTTTCTGCCCGAACTCCGCGTCGGTGGTATGCAGATTTTCCGCACGGAAGGCTTTGAAACCGGCGGTAAAATCCTGCCACGTGCAGGGGCTATCGCCAGCAGTATTTCGGTCATTTACGTAGGCCTTACCGTGACCTGTGCGCTGACTTACTCGGCCTTCGGCATGGATACATTTGACGCGATTGTTCATGCGATGACGACCTTGTCTACGGGTGGGATGGCCAATTCGGATGCGTCATTTGGCTATTACGGCGAGGCCGTTCACTATGCAGCCTCAGTCTTTATGATTTTGGCGGCTTTGCCCTTTGTTCGCTATGTTCAGATTCTGAACGGCAGCGCCAAACCATTGCTGCAAGACACGCAGGTTCACGCCTTCTTCGGGATCATTTTCGTTTGCGTGTTGCTCGTTGCCGCATGGGTCTGGGGCCGCGAAGGGGAGATTACAGAAATCGCCTTCCGTGAAGCCCTGTTCAACGTGGTCTCTATTATGACGGGTACGGGCTATGCCAGCGCGGACTATATGACGTGGGGCACATTCCCTGTTGTCATGTTCTTTTTCATCGGTCTGATCGGGGGCTGCGCGGGCTCGACGGCCTGTTCGGTCAAAGTGTTCCGCTATCAGTTGCTCTTTGCATCGATCAAAAGCCAAATCCGGCAAATCCACTCGCCGCACGGCGTCTTCACGCCCCGCTATCAAGGCCGCCCTGTCTCGGAAGAGGTCTTGAACTCGGTCATGGCCTTCTTTGTGGCCTTCTTTTTGACGCTCGGACTTTTTGCGGTTTTGCTCGGCCTCACAGGTCTTGATTTCATCACTTCCGTTTCTGGCGCGGCCACGGCGATCGCAAACGTCGGTCCAGGATTGGGGTCCGAGATTGGCCCGTCGGGCAACTTTGCGGGCCTCAATGACACGGCCAAATGGCTTCTTGCGCTGGCGATGTTTGTCGGCCGCCTAGAGATGATGGCCGTGCTCGTCCTATTCACCAGTGGTTTTTGGAGAAGCTGATGTCGCAACGTCCTCTTGGTGCGCAAATTTCGCACATGCTCAAGGATCGCGGGGTCGAGGTGATTTTCGGCATTCCGGGCGTGCATAACCAAGAAATGTATCGCGGCATTGAAGAAGCGGGTCTCCGCCATGTGCTTGCACGTCACGAGCAGGGCGCTGGGTTCATGGCCGACGGCTATGCCCGCGCGACGGGCAAGCCGGGGGTGGCCTATGTCATCACAGGGCCAGGGCTGTGCAATATCATGACGCCGATGGGGCAGGCCTATAGCGACAGCGTGCCGATGCTGGTACTATCGTCTTGTCTGGATGAGACTGCCGCCAAGCGCGGTCAGTTGCACCAGATGAAAGACCAAGAAGGGGCTGCAGCCGCGGTCTGCGATTGGTCCGAAACGGCCCGTACGGCACAGGCGGCTTATGCCCTGATTGATCGGGCCTTCTTGCAGTTTTCGAGTGATCGCAAACGCCCTAAACACATCAGTGTGCCGATTGCGCTGTTGCAGACACCCACGACAGCCGCAAGGGATCTGGGCGACAAACCAATCTCCAATCTTAACATCCCGATAAAGCCGGTTCTGGCGGCGTTTGCAGAGGCATTGTCCAAGGCAAAGCGGCCCATATTTGTGCTTGGCGGCGGGGCTGTGGGAGCAACTGACCCTCTGCGCGAAACGCTCGCGCAGGTCAGGGCCGCGTCATTTTGCACCTATGCCGGGCGTGGGATCGCGCAGGATCCGCTGCATTTTGGCGCACTTTTGGCCCGTCCGGAAAGTGCGGATATTATGGCGCAGGCTGATTTGGTGATCTGCGTCGGTACCGACTTGGCCGAGGTGGATTTATGGCGCGATGCGTTGGGGCATAACTGCCGGATGATCGTTGTTAATCAAGACAGCGAAGTCTTGGCGCGGTGTGGACCCGCCGATGTTGCGCAGCTTTGCGATGCGGGCCTGTTTTTTTATGCGGTCAACAAAAGTGGGTTGCTCAAGGCTTCGCAGTCAGAATGGACCGAGGCAGAGGTCAACGGGTTTCGCATGCGGATGCGCGGCCAGATCGCGCTTGAGCGCCCCGGAATACTGCCCGTTGCGGATGCCTTACGCGAGGCGCTGCCGCCCGAGACGATGATCTACTCCGATATGACCCAATTCGCCTATGCGGCCAAGGAGATCTGGCCCATGGACCGCCCCGGTCATTGGCATCACCCCTACGGCTTTGGCACGCTCGGATACGCGCTCCCTGCCGCGATTGGCGGCAAGATCGGGGTGGGGGACCAGCCGGTCGTTGCCGTCGCTGGCGACTACGGGTTTCAATATACGTTGCAGGAATTGATGGTGGCGGTTGAGTTGGAGCTGTGCCTGCCCATCATCATCTGGGACAACGGCAAGCTAGGCGAGATCGAGGATAGCATGGTGCGTGCGCAAATCGCGCCAAATGCGGTGATCCAGAAGAACCCTGACTTTGTAAAGCTGGGGCAGGCTTACGGTGCCGCTACTGCCGCGCCAAAGTCGCTTGCAGCGCTACAGGAAGCAGTGTCAAAGGCCCTTGCGACCAAGGGGCCGACACTTATTCATGTGACCGCAGACATCTGTGAGCCTGACGCAATGGCGTAGGATGGGTTTTAACCCATCTTTCCTCTACCAGCAGCTCACCAGCACTGTACTTTCCGCGGCGCGCGAGGTTAGCGTCTCGGGAGGCATAAAGGCCAAAGTGTCCGTCGTCTGCGCAGCAACCCCTGCGGCGGCCAAGGCATCGAGAAGAGGGGCCGCGTTGATCGAAAAGCTGACCTCTGGCGGCAGGACCTGACCGTTCACGATCTGGCGCGGCATCATCATACCAAGCACAGCACCGCCGTTGTCAAACACAGGCCCACCCGCATCACCCTCTTGGGCGGTCAGGGTCAACCGCTTCACGTTCTCTTCTCCGTTCAATCCGCGCAAATCTGCGAGCCGCCCGAAGGTCAGTGACGGTGTTACAAGCACCCCGCCATAGGGGAAACCCGCGACAGCGACGTCTGCTTGCAGCCGTGGCACGCCTGTTTGGAACGTCGCCACGCTCAGGGGGGACAAGCGTTCCTTGGGTTGCAGCACAGCAATCCCAAGCCCCGCATCCGACGCGATAATCTCTGCATCATGTGCGCTATTGATGGTGATTTTCTCGCAGATGTCCAACCCGTCAAATGTGGTCAGCACAGCTCCCTTGGTGTCCACAAAGAAGCCGGAGCGCGAAAGCTTTGGCTGGCGGACTTCCAAGCCGCTGATCATGTCGATGCTTTGATCGTCGCTTGGGGCGATCATCGCGGGATCAAGCAGCCCGTCAACGATCGTAAAGCTGTTTTGCATCTCTGCCAAAATCCGGCTGCGGCGCGCCTCGTCGCCTTGTGGCCAGACCAGACTAAAGCCTTTGATCGCGCCGTCTTTGACAGCAGCATAGGTATAGGAATGGATGCCATCGCCGATACCTTCGATTTCAAACGAATTGGCGCTGCGTTTGCGGCCTCCGTCAGGCGGGATGATCGTAAGGGTTTGCAGGATTTCATAAAGCCCGTAAAGTCGGTTCTGATCGCCCGCTTGGCTGATAAACAAGACCTTTGCATCAATCTCGCCCTTGGCCTCGAACCGTACGAAAGGCGGCTCATAGGCATCAAATGCCACAACACCCGTCGGCACCAGCATTTCGATGCCAGCGGCATCGTCGCGCACCAGTTGCAGGTTCATCCCGTCAAGGACGGCGTTATATGCGGCCAAAAGTGCTGTGCGCTGGTTGGTCGTCAGAATGCCTGTGGGCACGTAGTTGTTGGCCTGTTGCCAAGCGCGCATCGACGCGCGTGTGCCCCGTCCGAATGCCCCGTCGATCGCGGCATCATAAAACCCGGCCCATTGCAGGGCGGTTTGCAGGTCCATCCGCTGCCCGCCGTCCAAAAGTGCCTCCGAGGCCCGTGCCTGACTGGCGGTCTCGTCAGGGATCTGGACGGGATCAACCACGGGCGCGATGTCAGCAGCGACATCAACGCTCACCAGCGGTGTCACGGTGAGCTCGGCGGGTTGCGGGTCGGGGCTGGTGTCGATTGATGCCGGCAGCGGCTGCGCGGTGGTTTGCGCCCCAACGCCCACAGGCCAGAACTGCTGGCGGAAACGGCTGCCGTCGACGAGATAGCTATCGGTTGGAATTTGCCCCTTGCGGCGCAGATCACGGATCAGGGTTTCCGCATCCGCCGCCCGATAAGGCCCCAAGACGATCCCATACCAGCGCCCGCCCAGGAAATATCCGCTTACATTCTCAAGCTGGCCCGCGTAGGCCCGTGCGCGCGCTTGTGCGGTCGAAAGGGTCGGCTGGGCCTCGACCTGTACCCAAACGGTGTCTTGCGCGCTGGCGGAAATCGAAGAGAGCGCAATGAAAACAAACGCAATAAGGGGGCGGATCATAGGGGCCTCAATCTGGTAATGCTTCGAATCTTTACTGACTTCGGCGGAAGTTAGCAGAGGAATCGTGGCGCGCAGTAGGAATCGACCTGATTTGTTAAGAATTAAGCACCCGTGGCCTAATTGACCCTTTGCCCCCGCCCCCGTAAGAGGTGTGCAACCAATTCATGAGGCTGACGATGACCGATAAACCCCGTAGTTTTCAGGAAATCATCCTGCGGCTCCAGACATACTGGGCGGCAAAGGGCTGCGCTATTTTGCAGCCCTACGACATGGAGGTCGGTGCGGGCACATTTCACCCCGGCACGACGCTGCGCTCTTTGGGCAGCAAACCTTGGGCTGCGGCCTATGTGCAACCCTCGCGCCGCCCGACCGACGGGCGCTACGGCGAGAACCCGAACCGGTTGCAGCATTACTACCAGTATCAAGTGATCATCAAACCAAGCCCGCCCGATTTGCAGGACCTCTACCTCGGCTCGCTCAAGGCCATCGGCATCGACGCGTCGGTGCATGACATCCGCTTTGTCGAAGACGATTGGGAAAGCCCGACGCTGGGCGCGGCAGGGCTTGGCTGGGAGGTCTGGTGCGATGGGATGGAAGTCAGCCAGTTCACCTATTTCCAACAGGTCGGGGGGCATGACTGCAAGCCCGTCTCGGGCGAGTTGACCTACGGGCTGGAGCGTCTGGCGATGTATGTGCTTGAATGCGATCATGTGATGGACATGCCATTCAACGACCCGGACGCGCCGATTGCGCTGAAATACGGGGATATCTTCTTTCAGACAGAGCAAGAATACGCTCGATGGAATTTTGACGTCGCCGATACGGATGTGCTTTTACAGCACTTCAAGGACGCGGAAGCAGAGTGCCAGCGTATTCTGGACGCGCCTGCGGTTGACCCGAAAACCGGCAAGCGCATCATCATGGCACATCCGGCTTATGACCAGTGTATCAAGGCCAGCCATTTGTTTAATCTTCTTGATGCGCGCGGCGTGATCTCGGTAACAGAACGGCAGGCCTACATCGGGCGGGTGCGGGCTTTGGCGAAGGCCTGTGCGGATGCCTTTGTGCAGACGCCAGCGGGTGGGTTTGCGGCATGATGGCGCGGATAGCGATATTGGGGACAGTTGTGATTGCTTTGGTGGCGGGCGGTTTGCTCTACTATTTGCAGGTTTACGCCTACTATGATGACGTTTCCGCAAATATTGAAGAAGTGCAATTAACCTCGGTGGTTTCCGGCGACGCAGAGGACATTTTGTTCGAAAATGTCAAGGCGATTGACAGCAATTCAAGCCCGCTTCGGTATCGGGCTTGCTTTGATATTGGTCTGTCCTTGGCGCTTTTGACCGAAACCTACGACATCTATGACGAAGCGGAGCCACGCATCGCACCAGACTGGTTTGACTGTTTTGACGCCAAACAAATCGGTGCGGATCTTGTCGCGGGCGAAGCGGTGGCCTTTCTGGGTAACCGTGATATCCAATACGGCATCGACCGCGTGATCGCCGTTTATCCCGATGGTCGTGCGTTTGCATGGCACCAGATCAATTCCTGCGGCGACGTCGTCTTTGATGGTAACCCGACACCCCCTGAATGCCCACCTGCTCCAGAAGGCTTAAACTGATGTCTGATCTCCTGATTGAACTTTTCTCCGAGGAAATTCCGGCGCGGATGCAGGGCAAAGCAGCGGCTGATCTGCAAAAGCTGGTGACCGATGGCCTTGTTGAGGCGGGGCTGACATACAAGTCGGCTGCGTCGTTCTCGACACCGCGCCGTCTGGCCTTGTCGGTCGAGGATTTGACCTCCGAGAGCAAACCCGCGCGTGAAGAGCGCAAGGGCCCGAAAGTCGGCGCACCAGAGCAGGCGATCGAGGGCTTTTTGCGCGGGGCAGGCGTTGCGCGTGACGCGTTAGAGGCTCGTGACGACAAAAAGGGTCAGACCTACTTTGCCGTGATCGAAAAGCCGGGCCGTATGGCCGCCGAGATCATCGCTGAAGTGTTGGAAAATGCGATCCGGAACTTCCCTTGGCCAAAGTCGATGCGCTGGGGAACGGGCAGCCTGAAATGGGTGCGCCCGCTGCATTCGATCATTTGTATTCTGACCGATGAGGCGGGGGCAGAAATCGTGCCAATGGAGGTCGACGGCATTGCCGCTGGCAAGCAGACGCGCGGTCACCGCTTTCTTTCGCCTGACGTGATTTCTGTAACCTCTTTCGAGGATTACGAGGCGAAGTTGAAGCGTGCCAACGTTATGCTGCGCGCCGATGAGCGTGCCGAGATGATCTGGCACGACGCCACGAACCAAGCCTTTGCGCTGGGTCTCGAGGTCGTCGAGGATCAGGGCCTTCTGGCCGAGGTCGCAGGATTGGTCGAATGGCCTGTTGTGCTGCTCGGACACGTCGATGAAGCGTTCCACGGCCTGCCTGCCGAGGTGCTGAAAACCTCGATGAAAGAGCACCAGAAGTTCTTTTCTCTGCGCAATCCGAAGTCGGACCAGATCGAGCGTTTTGTGACCGTCGCGAACACGGTGACGGCAGACCACGGGGCCACGATTTTGAAGGGCAACCAGAAGGTGCTTTTCGCGCGTCTGTCGGATGCGAAGTTCTTTTGGGAGAACGATTTGCGCGTGGCGACAGCGGGCATGGGGCCGTGGCTCGACAGCCTCTCGAACGTGACCTTCCACAATAAGCTCGGGAGCCAGAAAGAGCGGATTGACCGTATCATTGCACTGGCACGTGAGATTGCGCCGATTGTTGGGGCTGATGCTGACGAGGTGGCCGAGGCCGCACGTGTGGCCAAGGCTGATCTCTCCTCCGAGATGGTCTATGAATTCGCGGAACTTCAAGGGCTTATGGGCCGTTATTATGCCAAAGAGGCGGGGCTTTCGGATGCGGTTGCTGCTGCCGCGCAAGAACACTACTCGCCGCTGGGGCCGTCAGATGATGTACCCACTGCGCCTGTATCCGTCGCCGTGGCGCTTGCCGATAAGATCGACACGCTGACAGGGTTCTGGGCGATTGACGAAAAGCCGACAGGGTCGAAAGACCCGTTTGCGCTGCGTCGTGCGGCCTTGGGTGTTATTCGGTTGGTTTTGGAGAATGATGTAAGCCTGAAAATGAATGCTATTTTCTATAGTGGCCGCGCCGCAGTAGAGCATCATATTATGAAGCCAATTAATGATGAAAATTGGCAGTGGGAAGTCGACACTGCAAATTATCTAAATTTGAGTATTGAAGGACTTCGGAATGTCGAACAGGCAATTCGAAAAGCTGAAAGCGATGAGGTAAGGAAAGAAAAAGCGAATAAATTGAGAGAGTTTATTTCAGAACTAGATTGGTCCACTCTCCGTGAGCCAGATGTCGAACTCCTCTCCTTCTTCCACGACCGCCTGAAAACCTACCTCAAAGACCAAGGCATTCGTCATGACATCATTGATGCGTGCATCGCGATGGACGGTTCGGATGATTTGACGTTGTTGGTCAAGCGTGCTCGCGCTTTGTCCGAGACGCTTTCCACTGATGATGGTGTAAACCTTATCCAGGGCTTTAAGCGCGCGAACAATATTCTCACCCAAGCCGAGGAAAAGGATGGGGTGGAGTATTCTTACGGGGCCGATATGAAATATGCGGAAGAAGATGCTGAAAAGGCGCTCTTTGCTGCACTTGATAAGGCCGAGGCCACTATTGATCCTGCGATGAAGGACGAAGACTTTGGCGCGGCAATGACGGCGATGGCCGCGCTTCGTGGACCGATTGATGCGTTCTTCACGGACGTGCAGGTGAATGCCGAGCAACAGGTGGTGCGCCGCAACAGGCTTAACCTCTTGTCGCGCATTCGGAAAATCTGTTTGTCGGTGGCCGATTTGACGCGGGTAGAGGGCTAGTCTGTCCTTTACCTGAGGCGCTTTCTGCTTCTATGCTGCACTCACAAAAGAAAGTGGTGCCGCAGTGCAGAATGAATTCGAATGTGAACCCGTCACGCTGATCACGCCCACGGCGTTGATGAACCCTGTTGTGCATGGCGGGCGGGCGAAATGCTTGCAGCGCCTCGTGCGCCTCGACATGCCCGTGCCCAAAACGGTCGCGCTGTCGTTTCGCGCGGTCTATGATATCGCGATCGGGGTGATGCCGGACATGGCGGCGATCCTTGCGCCATTTGGGCCAAACCCGCTGCTTTCGGTGCGTCCCTCAAGCCAAGACCCTGATTGGGGCGGCCCGAGTGCGATTTTGAACATCGGGATGAATGACGTCCGTCATGCCGCGATGGTCAATGACATCGGCGAGAAGGCTGCGACAGAAATCTATATCCGCTTCGTACGGTCATTCGCGCTGCACGTCTCGCGGCTTGATCCCGATGCTTTTGATCTGCCTGAGGTCGCAGATCGCACCGCATTGGCCCAAATACTCGCCTCTTACGAGCATGAAACCGACGAGCCGTTTCCGCAGGATCCTGCTGTGCAACTGGCGGAAGTGTTGCGATCCATGGCGCGGGCTTGGGACGGTACAACGGCGCGGCTTTTGCGGCAAGCCAAGGGCGCACCAGCGGATGCGGGTCTCGGACTGGTTGTGCAGGCGATGGTTTTGGGCGTCGGGCAGGGCGAATGTGGCACGGGCGTCATTCAGTTTATCAATAGCGCGACCGGTCTGCCGCAGATTACGGGCCGCTATCTTGGCCAAAGTCAGGCGCGTGCCGCTTTGGGTGACGTGGAAGGCGCGCTCTATTTGACCAAAGACACGCGCGGCCCGTCGCTCGAAGAGCAGTGCCCCGCCGTTTTTGACCAGTTGGTGAAAGCAGGCGCTGTCAGCCGCTCGAAGCTGCGCGAAGAGATGCAGATCGAGTTCACAATTGAAAACGACAGATTGTGGGTGCTGGATGCGGTCCGCGTGCCGCGCGCTTCGCGGGCCGCCGTGCGGGTCGCTGTGGCCTTGGCTGAAGACAAAATCATTCCGCGTGAAGAGGCGGTGATGCGCGTGGAGCCCACGGCGCTGTCAGCTTTGCTTCACAGACAGGTTGACCCCAACGCTGTGCGCGACCGCATTGTGACGGGGATTGCCGCCAGTCCGGGGGCGGCCTCGGGGCGGATCGTTTTGACCGCGTCAGAGGCGCAGGCGAGTGCGGCGCGTGGCGAGGCTTGCGTTTTGGTGCGCCGCGAAACCACGCCCGAAGATATTCGCGGGATGCACGCGGCGGTGGCTGTTTTGACCATGCGCGGCGGTGTGACCAGCCACGCAGCGGTGATCGGTCGCGGCTTGGGCGTACCCTGCATCGTGGGTGCATCGGACCTAGTCATCGACCGCAAGTCACAGACCCTGATTGCGCCTGACGGGCGCAGATTTGCCGTGGGCGATATGATCACCGTGGACGGCACAACGGGCGATGTTCTTGTGGGTGAGCCTGCAACAATGGAGGCGACGCTTGATGGCGCCTTCCAGACTTTGCTCGAATGGGCCGATGAATTCCGCGATATCGGGGTCCGCGCGAACGCCGATACCCCAGCTGACGCCCAAACTGCGCGGAATTTCGCCGCTCAGGGCATCGGATTGTGTCGCACAGAGCACATGTTCTTTGACGGCGACCGTATCGGCGTGATGCGCGAGATGATTTTTGCGGGCAGTAGCGCCGACAGGCGTGCGGTGCTTGATCGCCTGCTGCCGATGCAACGTATGGATTTCAAAGAGCTTTTCCGGATCATGCACGGCCAGCCCGTCTGTATCCGCCTGTTCGATCCGCCTTTGCACGAATTTTTGCCTTCTGGTAAAGCAGGATTGCGCGACCTTGCCGAACAGCTTGCTTTGCCGGTTCACGAGGTGACAGAGCGCGTCGCCGCTTTGAGCGAATATAACCCGATGTTGGGGATGCGCGGTGTCCGTTTGGGCATTGCCGTGCCTGAAATTTACGAGATGCAGGTGCGCGCAATTTTCGAGGCCACAGCGATTATCACGAAAGAGGGCGTCAAGATTGTGCCCGAAATCATGATCCCTCTGGTGAGCGCCATGCGCGAAGTCGAGCTGGTCAAAGCGCAGATCGAAGGCGTCGCGGCCGCGGTGCGTGCGGAGAAGAACGTGGAGTTCACATACCGCCTTGGCGTGATGGTTGAGACACCGCGTGCGGCCTTGCGCGCCGAAGATATCGCCAAACATGCGGCGTTTTTATCGTTTGGTACGAATGACTTGACGCAGATGACCTATGGGTTGTCGCGCGATGACGCAGGTCGCTTTATGTCGGCCTATGTCCAGCAGGGCGTTTATGCCGAAGACCCGTTTCACACGCTTGATGTCGAGGGCGTCGGCGAGTTGTTGTCGATTGGTGCGGTGCGCGGCAGGCTGGGTAACCCCAATATCGTTTTGTCGATTTGCGGTGAGCATGGCGGCAGTCGGACGGCGATCGATTTTTGCCGGAAGCAGGGATTTGACTATGTATCCTGCTCTCCATTCCGCGTGCCTGTCGCGCGGCTCTCGGCGGCACAGCTGGCAATCGCCGATCGTCTGGGCCAAAAGGCATGAATCGGCCGAAATTGCTGCGGCGCAGTATGTCACAGGCTGAGAGGGTGGACCGAATCGTTTCGATCGCCTAGGAAGCCAGCGCCTGCGTAGGGCTGACTACGTGACGCTATGGATTTTCGCAATGCGATTTACTTTTGGGACGATGATAAAGGCTGCTGCCACGGCCACTCTGATCATTGCGGCGGGAACCGCCCAAGCAGACGAGGTGATTGCCAGCAGGCTCTCTGCCCTTTTGGGACAAGAGCGACAGTCTTTGTCCGTTGTGCCCGAAGCACGCATGACAGCGTTGACGACATTACCCCCCGCATCCGAGCGTGATCTGATGTTGTCGTCGGCTGATATCTCTTACGATCGTTCCTTCTTGGCCGCATTGCCAACAGCATCCGGTGGCGCGCAATGGCGTTGCTTGTCGGAGGCGCTTTATTTCGAGGCGCGAGGCGAATCTGTCGAGGGCATTTTTGCCGTGGGTGAAGTGATTTTGAACCGCGTCTCCAGCGCGGATTATCCCAATTCGGTTTGTGCCGTTATCAATCAGGGCACAGGCCGCAAATTCGGATGCCAGTTCACCTATACCTGTGACGGCATCGCAGACCGCATCGCGGAGCAGGGCGCTTGGGTCCGCGTTGGGAAGGTTGCCAGGATCCTTGTGGATGGGGCCGAGCGCCCGTTGACCGATGGCGCCACACATTACCATACGAAAGCCGTCAGCCCGTCTTGGGCCAAACGCTTTCCGCGTACCGCGACCATTGGCTCCCACTACTTTTACCGTCAGCCAACCCGCACGGCCTCGAACTAAGGTCGCAAGTGACGGCGGTGCTGCCGTCTTTGCCGTCCTTGCAAGGGGCCGTCTGGGCTAGTATGCCGCAAAGGCCCCTTGATTGAGATTACAATGACAGATGATATCCGCCTCGCGTTCGCGCATCCAAGTGAACGCGCCGAAGCCAGTGCCATTGCGCCCTGTGACCGTATTTCCCTGCGCGACTATGTCGTCGAGGTTGAAATTGGCGCGTTTCAGCTGGAACGTGGCAAGCTTCAGCGTGTCCGTTTTAACATCGTCGTTGAGGTCACGCCGCTGACAGGTCCGATTGATGACGATGTCGACCGTATCTTGTCCTATGACCGCGTGACTGAAGCGATTGGCGTGGAACTGCATGCCGAGCGGATCAACCTTCTGGAGACCTTGGCAGCCCGTGTGGCAGAGCGGATTTTGCTAGAGCCGCAAGCCGAGCGCGTTTTTGTGCGCATCGAGAAGCTGGACCGTGGGCCTTTTGCCTTGGGCGTCGAGATCGTGCGGTCGCGCGACGGCCAGTCTCATGCGGGTCAAGCCCATCAGGAAGCCCCACACCCGCGCGTTGTCTATTTGACCAATGAGGCATGCGCATCGGCGCATCTTAAAGGTTGGATCGACGCTTTGGCCGGAATGGACGCGCCGCTTATCTTATGTGTCGGGGCCTCTGACTTTGCCGCGCCACAGACGATGCATGCCATGACACAGCGCCGCATCGATCTGTTGGCGATCGAGCAGAATGCATGGGTGCTCGCTGCCCGCGACTTGCGCTGCAAGGTCGTCGAGACCCGCACCGAGCTGGATTGGGCCATGAAGAACGGACAAATTTGCGTTTGGGCGCCGTCCAAGATCGTGCTTGATGCGGTGGATGGCCCGTCGGCCAGCCCGCGCGATGCCTTGGCACTGGCTGCGTGGTTTGCCGCTGAAATGAAAGCGAAAGAATTGCTTGTGATCGGGGCGGATGCGCCTGCCGCGACAGTGACCGCTCGCGCGATCCCGTTGGAGCAAGCCGATCTGACATGACGGATTATTTCAAACCGTTGCTGCAAATCACAGGACCGCGCCCAGAGGTGGCGGTCGCGCTGGGCTGGTGCTGGTTTGATCGGGTGGCCGTGCTGCGCCGTGACAGAGCGCCCGAAGTCATCGCCGCCCGCGACGTGCCCGCAGAGGTGCTGCGCGTGCTGACTGCGCCGCGCGCGCCCGTCGCAGGTCTGACGTTCGACGTGCCGCGGATCATGGGCATCTTGAATGTGACGCCCGACAGCTTTTCGGACGGGGGCGACTTTCAGGATGCGTCCGCTGCCGTGACCCATGCCCAAGCGATGATCGCTGCGGGGGCGGATATACTTGATATCGGCGGCGAGAGCACGCGCCCCGGCGCTGTGACGGTCGATAATGCCGCCGAAATTGCCCGTACTGCACCTGTTATTGCGGCTATTCGTGCAAAATCGGCGGTGCCGATTTCAATTGATACGCGCAAGGCCGATGTTGCTGCGGCTGGACTGCATGCTGGTGCCACGCTGGTCAATGATGTGGCCGCGATGTCGTATGATCCGGCGATGGCGGGGATTACGGCTGCGGCGAAAGCGCCGATTTGTCTGATGCATGCCAGCGGCGACCCTGCGACGATGCAGAATGATCCGACCTATGACGATGTCTTGCTGGATGTTTACGATTATTTGGCCGCGCGCATTGCCCTTGCCGAAGCTGCAGGCATTGCGCGCGGTTTGATCGTCATTGATCCCGGTATCGGATTCGGTAAAACATTGGAACACAACTTGGAATTGCTACGCGGATTATCGCTCTTTCATGGGTTGGGCTGTCCGATCCTCTTGGGTGCATCGCGCAAGCGGTTTATCGGAACGATAGGAAATGCCCCCGAGGCCAAAGACCGCATGGCAGGGTCTGTTGCGGTGGCATTGCACGGAGTCGCGGCAGGGGTGCAAATCTTGCGGGTTCACGATACATATCAAACAAGACAGGCTGTGAGCTTGCAAATGGCAATGGTGGAGTAGAAATGACACGGAAGCTTTTTGGCACAGACGGTGTGCGCGGCAAGGCAAATGTTTACCCCATGACCGCCGAAATGGCCCTCAAGATCGGGGCCGCTGCAGGGCGCTATTTCCGCAATGACGGCTCCAATGGCCACCGTGTTGTGATCGGCAAGGACACGCGGCTTTCGGGCTATATGTTCGAGAGCGCTTTGACGGCGGGATTGACGAGCACGGGCATGAATGTGCTGTTGCTTGGTCCCGTGCCAACACCTGCGGTGGGGCTGCTCACGACCTCTATGCGTGCCGATGTTGGCATCATGATTTCGGCCAGTCACAATCCACACCATGACAATGGGATCAAGTTCTTTGGTCCTGACGGCTTTAAGCTGTCTGATGAGGCCGAGGCCGAAATCGAGGCTTTGGTTGCGGGGGATATCGAGCCGGCGCAAGCCAATAATATCGGGCGCGCCAAGCGGATCGATGACGGGCGTTTCCGCTATGCCGAGCGGGTCAAGACGACCCTGCCGCACGGGATGCGTCTGGATGGGCTGAAGGTGGTGATCGATTGTGCAAACGGTGCGGCCTATAAGGTCGCCCCGGAGCTGCTCTGGGAGCTTGGCGCGACTGTGATTCCGGTGGGTGTGTCTCCCGATGGCTACAACATCAACGCGGGCTGTGGGTCCACCTCGACGCTTTCTGCCGCCGAGACAATTGTCGCGCATGGCGCGGATGTTGGCATTTGCCTTGATGGTGACGCGGACCGCGTGATGATCTTGGACGAGAACGGCAAGGTCGCTGACGGCGATCAGATCATGGCGTTAATGGCGGACCGTTGGGCGCAAAGTGACAGGCTCAATGGCCGGACACTTGTCGCCACAGTGATGTCCAACCTTGGTCTCGAGCGGTTCCTGACCAGCAAGGGTTTGCACCTGTTGCGCACAGGTGTGGGCGACCGCTATGTGGTCGAGGCCATGCGTGCTGGCGCGTTCAACCTTGGCGGCGAGCAGTCTGGTCATATTGTGATGACCGATTATGCGACGACAGGTGACGGGCTTTTGGCTGGACTGCAATTCCTGGCCGCGATGCTGGAGACAGGCAAAAAGGCCAGCGAATTAACCCAGAGTTTCGAGACCGTGCCGCAGATGCTCAAGAACGTGCGCTACAGCTTGGGCACGGACCCGATGAATGCACAAGTGGTCAAAGCCGTGATTGCGGATGCCGAGGCCAAACTGGTCGGCAAAGGCCGCTTGCTCATTCGCAAGTCAGGGACCGAACCTTTGGTGCGCGTCATGGCCGAATGCGAAGATGCGGACTTGTTGGCGCATGTCGTGGACGGGATCGTGGCCGAGGTCGAACGGGCGGTTTAAACCCGGCCGAAGATCCGCTTGAGGCCGTTCCACTGGCTGATCATCAGGCCGATCAGGATCAGTGCGAGCGCGGCAAAAAAGCGCAACGGCAGGTTCTCGGCAAGAATAACAGTGCCAAAAATCATCGACCAAACAGGGACTTGGTAGTTCACGAGTGTCATGAACACCGCGCCCGCGCTACGGATCGTCGTGACCCGCAACAGCGCGGCAAAGGCGGTCGGCACGAACCCCAGAAAAATAATCGCGATCGTCGAGGTGCGGTCTGCGATATGAGGTACGCCTTCAAATATCAGCATCGCAGGGATCAGGGCCATGGCCCCGACGAGCAAAAGCAAAGCTGCCATTGTGATCGAGTCGATCGGCGGACAACGGCGGGTCATGATGCTTGAGATCGCGTAGGAGACCGTGGCCATAATACAGGCGATTTGGCCCAATGGCGCCATGCCTGTGCCGATCTTGAGGACGGAAGGCCCGATCAGGACGATCGCGCCCGTGAAGCCGAGGCCGACGCCCACCAGATTGCGGGTGCTGAGCTTTTCATCGGTGAAAATATGCGCCAGCGGCAACACGAATAGCGGCAGGGCTGCCATCGAGATCCCTGCAAAGGCAGAGGCCACATATTGCTGACCCCAGCTCAAAAGCGCGAAGGGGACAGCCGTGTTCAAAATGCCGATAACGCCCAGATATTTGAGCATTCGGGCGTCAAGGACGGGCAGTGGGCGTTTCATAACGCGCATGAGCGTGAGCAAAGCGATTGCGCCCAAAGTGGTCCGTGCGCAAGCAACGGTCAGCGGGCCGTAACCGCGCAACGCAATTGAGACCACCATAAACGTGCCGCCCCAGATCAGGCCAAGGGCAAGGACAGAAAGCCAATTGGAAAGGGTTGGGGTTTGCATCGCGTGTTCCGTCCATTTGCAAGTGAAAAGGGCGCCCCAGGAGGGACGCCCCGTGTGATGGGTTAAAACCCATCCTACATAGGTGCGCTTAGTTCTTTGACTTGTCGACCATTTTGCCAGCGGAGATCCATGGCATCATGTCGCGCAGCTTGCCGCCGACCAGTTCGATCTGGTGCTCGTCGTTGGCACGACGCGACGCTTTGATTGTTGGCTGGCCAACAGCGTTTTCGAGCATGAAGTCACGCACGAATTTGCCGGATTGGATGTCGTCCAGAACTGCTTTCATGCGGGCTTTTGTCTCAACATATGGCAGGATGCGTGGGCCGGAGACGTACTGGCCGTATTCTGCTGTGTTGGAGATCGAGTAATCCATGTTGGCGATGCCGCCTTCATAGATCAGGTCAACGATCAGCTTTGTTTCGTGCAGGCACTCGAAATACGCCATTTCAGGCTCGTAGCCAGCTTCAACAAGCGTTTCAAAACCCATGCGGATCAATTCAACGATACCGCCGCAAAGAACAGCCTGCTCACCAAAGAGGTCGGTTTCGCATTCCTGACGGAAGTTGGTCTCGATGATACCGGAGCGACCGCCACCGATGCCGGAGCAATAGGACAGTCCGATTTCCATGGCTTTGCCAGTCGCATCTGTGTGAACCGCAACCAAGCAAGGCACGCCGCCGCCCTTGGTGAATTCGCCGCGCACAGTGTGGCCTGGGCCCTTTGGCGCCATCATGATCACGTCAACGCCGTCTTTTGGCTCGATCAGGCCGAAGTGCACGTTCAGGCCGTGTGCAAATGCAATCGCGGAGCCTGGCTTGATGTGGTCTTTGACGTATTTGTTGTATGTCTCTGCCTGAAGCTCGTCGGGCATTGTGAACATGATCACATCGCACCAAGCGGCAGCTTCGGAAATGCCCATGACCTTGAGGCCTTCGCCTTCGGCTTTCTTCGCGGAAGGGGAGCCTTCGCGCAGGGCCACAACAAGGTTCTTTGCGCCAGAGTCGCGCAGGTTCAGCGCGTGGGCGTGGCCTTGGGAGCCGTAGCCGAGGATGGCGACTTTTTTGTCTTTGATGAGGTTAACATCGCAATCACGATCATAATAAACGCGCATAGTGGCATTCCTTTGAGTTGGTTTCTGCGGCACTTATAACGGGCGACCTGCGGCTTGGGGAGGTTGCAAAGGGTGATATTTCCGATCATTATTATCTTGTCATGTGTAAAAATCACAATTAGTGAGTTTTTCATGCTTGATAGTGACGCCCGCGCGATTTTGCGCCATCTACAGATTGATCCAACCCTTACAGCGCCAGATTTGGCGGAGCTGACGGGGTTGACCACGGGCAAGGTGACGCGGCGGCTGGAAAAGCTGGCCGCTGACGGCGTTTTTCTGGGCCAGGTGGCGGTCATTGATTGGGCGGCGCTGGGATATGCGGTGCAGGTGTCGCTGCGCGTGACGCTTGATAAAACGGTGGCGCGCGCCTTTGATGATTTCCTGCGTGCAGCGCGGCTGGTGCCCGAGGTTCTGGAAATCCAAACGTTTTTGGGCCGCGTCGATGTGCGCCTCTCGCTCGTGGCGCGTGATCTGCCGCATTACCAGCAGATCTACCGTGCGCAAATTCTCACACTGCCGCATATCGCCGATATCGAGGCCTTGATGACGGTCGCAGAGATCAAATCGGACAGGGTGTTGCCACTATGACTTTGGACGATCTCGACCGTGATATCCTGCGCGCGCTTTATGCCGACGCGAGCCAGCCCGCGAGCCAGTTGGGCCGCAAATTCGGCCTGAGCCAGCCTGCCATGTGGCGGCGGATCAAGCGCTTGGAAGATGCGGGGATCATCAAAGGGCGCGCGTTGCTGCTGGACGCCGAAAAGATAGGCTTTGGCGTGACCGTGTTTCTTGGGGTCAAACTCGCCACCAAGGGCCGCGTCAGCCTTGAGGATTTCGAGCGGGCCGTGGGGGCTATCCCCGAGGTGCAGACGGTTGAACATGTGCTCGGGCTATATGACTACCGCTTACGGGTGGTGGCCCGCGACCTTGCCGATTTCGAGCGGGTCTTGCGGCGGCGGGTCATGACCTTGCCGGGGGTCGGGAACGTCGAGGCCAATGTGCTCTTGAGTGAAGAGCGCCGGCCGGGGCCGATTTGAACGGTATACCAAGATAGACTTTGCCATCATGGCCGTCACGCGTCATGTTAGCTCCAATTCAAATTGGAGACAAAGATGACCGCTCAAACCCCTGTTGATCCAGATGGCCTGATGGAATTTTCCGTTGTATTTACGGATCGTTCGCTGAACCATATGTCCAAGACCTTTCAAAGGGTTATGACAGATATCTCATCCATGTTGAAAGAGGTCTATCAGGCCGACGAAGTGGCTCTCGTGCCCGGCGGCGGCACCTACGGGATGGAGGCTGTTGCGCGTCAGTTTGGCGGTGGTGCCCATGCGTTGATCGTGCGCAACGGGTGGTTTTCCTACCGTTGGACGCAGATTTTCGAGGCGGGCAATTTTGCCGCGAAGACGACAGTTCTGAAAGCGCGTCAAGCGGGCAACGACACCCGCGCGCCTTTTGCGCCAGCCCCGATTGAAGAAGTTGTCGCCGCCATTCGCGAGGCCAGGCCCGATGTGGTCTTTGCCCCTCATGTCGAGACAAGCGCAGGATTGATCCTGCCCGACGATTATCTCAAAGCGATGGCCGATGCGGCCCATGAGGTTGGCGCGCTTATGGTGCTTGATTGTATCGCAAGCGGCTGTGTTTGGGTCGATATGAAGGCCACGGGCGTGGATGTCTTGATCTCTGCGCCGCAAAAAGGCTGGTCGGCGACACCCTCTGCGGGCCTTGTGATGATGTCCGAACGGGCCGCGGCGCGGTTGTCCGAGACGACCTCTGATAGTTTTGCTATGGACCTCAAGAAATGGCGCGCCATCATGGCGGCTTATGAGGGCGGCGGACATGCCTATCACCTGACGATGCCGACAGACGGTCTGCGTGCCTTCCGCGATACGATGCTTGAGACCAAGGACTACGGCTTTGAAAAGCTGAAAGCGGCGCAATGGGCCTTGGGTCAGCAGGTGCGCGAGATTCTTGCGGCCAAGGGGATCAAATCCGTTGCTGCAGAGGGCTTTCAGGCGCCGGGTGTTGTGGTCAGCTATACGGATGATCCTGCGGTGCAAAACGGATCGGCCTTTGCCGCCAAGGGCATGCAAATCGCCGCTGGTGTGCCGCTGCAATGCGACGAACCCGATGATTTCCGCACGTTCCGTCTGGGCCTGTTCGGCCTTGATAAGTTGTACGATGTGGACGGCACGGTTGCGCGGTTGACGCCTGTTTTGGATGCGGTCCTTTAGGACCGCGCGCCGAGGCCCATTTCCATGAGTTTGCGGCGGATCGGGGTGGCTTTATAAAGCGCCTTGATTCCCGCGACGCGCATATCCTGTATCAACGGATTGCCTGCGATTGAGGCGCGATTAAGCGCGTCGATCCCCGCAACCCGCAGTCGCACGTCCTTGTGCCGTGCGGCCTGATAGGCATCGAGCATCACGCGCCCGCCAAGATCGTCGCGGTGTTTGAGCGCGAGCTCAAGCAGCGCATCCAGATCATTGAGCGACATATTCAGGCCCTGCGCACCGATGGGCGGCATCACATGGGCGGCCTCTGCGACGAGGGCAATGCGCGGGCCTCCCATGGCTTGCGAAATCTGGCTGATGATGGGCCAGACGCTGCGTTTCGAGACGAGTGCCAGGGGGCCGTTCACACCTGCAGAGCGCGCGGTGGCCAAGGCGCTAAAGGCCGTCTCATCAAGCGCCATATGTGCGGCGGTCGCGGGGCCGCTGTCCATCCAGACGACCGCCGAGCAAGGCTTGCCGTGATGATCGGGCAGCGGCACAAGCGTGAAAGGGCCACCCGCGCGATGCACTTCGGTCGATACATTATGATGCGGCGCGTCATGAGTGACGGCGAATGTAATCGCCTTTTGCCCGTAGCGTTTTGTTTTTACGTCTATTCCTGCGGATTGGCGCACCACCGATCCGCGCCCGTCGGCACCGATCACAAGCTTGCAGCGGACCTGGGATCCGTCGGTCAGCGTGACCAACCCATAGGCCGAGCGCGCCACCATCGACGCAAATCCAACGCCTGTGCGGAAGGTGACATTGGGCAACTCCGCAAGGCGGGCGACCATCTCGCGGCGCAACAGCCAGTTGGGCAGGTTCCATCCGAAAGGCCTGTCCGAGACATCGCTGGCATCAAAATCCGCCTGCGTGCGGATGTCTCCGTCATCGCCGCTGGCATCGACGATCCGCATGATTTGCAGTGGCGCGGCGTGGGCTGCGAGTTTTGACCAAAGACCCGCGCGGTCAAGAAAGGCTTGGGCGGGCTGCAAGAACGCAGTGGTCCGCAGATCGGCACCGGTCTGATCGGCGAGCATCACAGGTGGGGTCGGGTCCACGATGACCACATCGAACCCCGCTGTGCCAAATGCCGCCGCCGCCGTCAGCCCAGCCACGCCGCCGCCCGAAATGAAAATATCTGTCTCAATTCTATCCATGAAACAGACATAGGCCGATACGGGGTTTTCGGAAAGGGGCGTCGGACATGCTGCGTCAAGAAGGACAGCTTGTGCCCAATATTATCGGCAAGCGCACACAATCAGGCTGGCAGGCACACTTAAGCTTGCCCGCGACGCCGCGCTGGGGCTAGTGTGCCCCAACACGAAAGGCCTGTTCATGCAAGAAAATCGCGGCACGCACAAAGACGCATATACCTTGATCCTTGAGGCGATCGACAGCCACATTTATACGCCGGGCGACCGCTTGGTCGAGAGTGATCTTGCCGAACGGTTTGGCGTATCGCGCACACCTATTCGCGAGGCTTTACAACGGCTTGAGACGCAAAACCTGCTGACCCGCGATGGCCGTTCCTTGATTGTGGCCTCATTGGATCATACCCAATTGTCGGATCTTTATGTGGTGCGCGGAGAGCTTGAAGGGCTGGCCGCCAGATTGGCTGCCCGTCACGCTACCCCCGAAGAGGTGGGCGTGCTGCGCGATATGCTTGAGGCAGACCACAAGCTGGGCGGCAACCCCGAGTCGCTCAGCCGTGCCAACCGCAGGTTTCACAAGCAAATCCACCTTGCCTCGCACAACAGGTTTCTGGTGCAGCAACTTGATCTGGTGCACCGCTCCATGGCGCTTTTGGCGACGACATCGCTTTCGGCGGAGGGGCGCATTGCAGGCACATTGGCCGAGCACGCCAAGATCGTGGCGGCAATCGAAGCAAGGGACGGCGATGCGGCCTATGCGGCGCTGCGCGATCATATCTCAAAGGCCTATATTACAAGGCTGAAGCTGGACGCGCGGGCGGTGGAGGCGGGGCAGTAGACGCTTTGGGCAACAAGACTCCATGCATCGTCTTATCCCAATAAAACGGTTTCCACGCGAGTTCGAGGAGCCCTTTATAGGCCGCAATCGCTGCGAGCGGGAAATAGAATTGCAGCGTGATTGCCCATTTGATCAGCCAGGTCTTGCCAGCAGCGCGCAGGGCGATTGCCGAAATAAGAAGGTTTGTCAGCTCGGAGGCGACGAAGACCCCCACAAGCGTCCAGAACCCGACAGGTGACAGAAGCGTGACGAACGGATGGGCAAAGCCGAAGGGGATCAGCCAGAATGACCAAAGCAACGGTGCGAGCACAAATTGCGCGAGTGTCCCCAAAAAGAGTAACTGCACGCCAAAGAACCGTTTTGGCCCTAAATCGCGCCAAAGCTGCCGCGGAGAGCGCATATGAACGGCATAGGTGATCGCATAGCCTTTGAGCCAGCGTGACCGCTGCTTGACCCAAGGCCAAAAGCGGCCATTTGCCTCTTCTTGTGTGACAGAGCTGATCAATTCGGTACGATACCCCGCGCGCGCAAGGCGCACCCCGAGGTCGGCATCTTCGGTCACATTATGGGCGTCCCAGCCGCCAAGGTGATCGAGCACCTCGCGTCGGAAGAAAAGCGTGGTGCCGCCCAAAGGCACGACCAGTCCGAGCTTGGCCAGACCGGGCAGAACGACGCGAAACCACGTTGCATATTCAATGGTAAAGCAGCGGGTGAGCCAATTTGTCGAATCGTTGTAATAGTCCAATATCCCTTGCAAACAGGCGACTTCTGGCCCCCGATTGGCAAAATGCGCGGCCACGATCCGTAGCTGATCCGGCGCTGGCGCATCTTCTGCGTCATAGACACCAATGATGCTGCCTTGCGCGAAATCCAAGGCGAAGTTCAAGGCGCGCGGCTTGGTCCGCAGGCTCCCCACAGGCACAACGAGTGGGCGCATCCACGTCGGCAGGGTTGTCTTGCCAAGGGCCGCCCGTGTCGTCAGATCGTCGCTTTCCGTCACAAGCAAAACGTCGAGTAGTGCAATCGGGTAGTCGATTTCGCGCAAGCGGGCGACCAGATGGTCTGTGATATCGGTCTCGCGAAAAAGCGGAACAAGGAGCGTGATCTTTGGCAGTCTCGCAGGGATGGCTGATGGGCTGACTGCACTGTATTCCGCCTTTTGGCTGGCGAGGCAGGCCGCAATCTTAAGTCCGGAGTTGAGCAGCAAGATCGCAATCGCGACCCCGTAAATCGCGCCAAAAGCAGCGGTTGGGAAGGTGACCAAACACGCGCAAAGCAAGAGCAGAATTCCCGCCCCCCATACCAGCGCATGATTGGCCCGCCATGACCGACTGGACATATGTGAGGGTGTTTTTTGTTCGGCGGCTTGTGAAAGCTGGTCCGCAAAGAGACCCGTCACGGTCTTTTCAAGCTGGTCCCGCGTGGTGATCGCCATCCGGACGCCCGTGAATTTTGTCGAAAGTTCGGGGAGCCAGCGGTCAAACTGATCGGGCTTATCGGTCAGAATTATGGTGGTCTCGCCCATCCGGCGCCAAGGCAAAATGCCTGTTTGGATGGCGCGCGCCGGCCCGTATTCTGCCACCAAGCCGCGCTCGGGCGGCAAGTCGCGCGGGTCAATCCGTGCCGTCTGATAGAGTGTGGAAAAGGCATCCGCGATGGTTAACGCGGCGACGCCGTAGTTGGCCGCGAGGATATCGGCAAACCGCAGCCCGGACTGTACGGCAACCGCCTCAGCTTGCGCCGCATGCTGCGCGCTTACCGCCCCTTCGAGGATAAGTATTTGCGCAAGCGGATTTATCTCGCGCAGCGGCGGGACCTTCATCTCGGCTTGTGACGGCTCTATCGACATGGTCATCCTAACCCATAGGACGCCACCATGCCGAATTGCGGTTAATGATCCGTTAAGAAAGGTTACTAGGCTGCATTTTTCGCCATAGCGGCTGCGAACCTTTCAAACAGGTAATAGCTGTCCTGCGGGCCCGGGCTGGCCTCGGGGTGGTATTGCACGCTAAAGACAGGTCTGTCAGCCATGCGGATGCCACAGTTGGAGCCGTCAAACAGCGAGACATGCGTTTCGATCACGCCTTCGGGCAATGTCTGGCTATCAACCGCAAAGCCGTGGTTCATCGAGGTGATCTCAACTTTGCCTGTCTCATTATCTTTAACGGGGTGGTTGGCACCGTGGTGGCCGTGGTTCATTTTGATTGTCTTGGCGCCCAAGGCGAGCGCAAGCATCTGGTGGCCGAGACAGATTCCGAAGACGGGCAGGTCCGACTTTGCCAGAACCCCTTGGATCATGGGGACGGCATAGGCACCCGTCGCTTCGGGATCGCCCGGACCATTGGATAGAAACACGCCGTCAGGGTTCAACGCGAGAACATCCTCGGCTGTTGCAGACGCCGGCAGAACCGTCACATCGCAGCCCGCGGAGGCCAGACAGCGAAGGATGTTGCGCTTTGCGCCATAATCGACAGCCACGACTTTATACTTCGGGGCGGTCTGCGCGGCGTAGCCGTTCGGCCATACCCACCGCATTTCGTTCCAGTGGTAGGACTGGGCGCAGGTCACATCTTTGGCCAGATCAAGCCCGACAAGCCCTGCAAAGCTGCGGGCCTTTTGTACCAGTGCTCCGATGTCGAATTCGCCCGCAGGGTTATGTGCGAGGGCCACATGTGGCGCCCCTTGCTGCCGGATGGCGCGTGTCAGGCGGCGCGTGTCTACTCCGCCCATGCCGATGCGCCCGCGCGCAACCAGCCAGGGCGCCAATTCTTGGGTTGCCCGCCAGTTCGACGAGGCGGTCGGATCCCATTTCACGATCATTCCGGCCGCAACGGGATCGGCGGTTTCGTCATCCTCGGGCGTCACACCTGTGTTGCCGATATGAGGGAAGGTGAATGTCACGACTTGTCCCGCATAGGACGGGTCGGTCATGATTTCCTGATAGCCGGTCATTGCTGTGTTAAAGCAAAGCTCTGCAACCGTTTCGCCAGTCGCCCCGAAACCGTAGCCGTAAAACACAGTGCCATCTGCAAGGGCAAGACAAGCCGTGGGTTTGATCTGTTCAGATTGAGCCATCGTGCGTATCCCCTTTTTGCGCCAAATTGTGCTGGGTTTAAGGGCGGGGAGGGGGCGGGTCAAGGGCCGAAGTGTCCAGAAAAACAAGGCAGCTGCGTCGTCACGGCAACGGTTGTCAGATCGCTGCATTCCAACTATGTTCCGCCCTCGACGATACAGGATTTGAAGGAACGAAATCAGATGCGCGACCGGATCACAGCGGCCCTCAAAGATGCAATGAAAGCCAAGGACGTAGAACGTCTATCGACCCTGCGGCTTATCAATGCTGCGATTAAGGATCGCGATATTGCGTTGCGCGGGACGGGTGAAGACGGCGGCGTCGGGGATCCGGAAATCCTTGCGATCTTGGGGAAGATGGTCAAGCAGCGTCAAGAAAGCGCGCGCGCTTATGAAGAGGGCGGTCGTCTTGAGCTTGCGGAAAAGGAGCTCTCTGAAATCAAGATTATTGAGGATTACCTGCCGCGACAGCTCAGTGAGGCCGAATCCGAGGCCGCTGTTGATGCCGTGATTGCACAGGTTGGCGCGCAGACAATTCGTGACATGGGCAAGGTGATGGCGGTCCTGAAGGACACGTATACCGGCCAGATGGATTTTGCCAAAGTCGGCCCGCTGGTGAAGAATCGCCTCGGCTAATGACAAAGGGGATGGGTTAAAACCCATCCTACACAGATGTGGGAAAAACAGCCCTGTAGGATGGGTTTTAACCCATCGCCCTTCTTAATCGTGCCGCAACGCCCGCTTGATTTCACCGTAGAGTGCTAACCGTTCTGAGGCATCCAGAAACGACCCGATCTCAACCTCGCGATCACCGCCTCTGAGTGTCAGATAGTTAACTACAGGTCCGTTCGTTGGATGAAGGTGCACCGTGGCCCAATACCTGTTGGCTTCCCAGATTTGCAGGTGTCCGTTTGGATTGTGGCGCGTGAGCGTCACCGTCTCTGGCGTGGCCTGAAAGACTTCGAGCGTTTCGCCACGTTTGTAGCTGATATGGATCGCCCCCCAAAGCGCCCAGAGCATCGCTCCAAAGAACCCCAAGATGACCCAGAGAATCACACTGCCGATCAACGCGATCAGTGGCAGTGCGATGACCGCAATTGTGCCTGCGATAAACAGGACAAAATCCTTACGCAGCAAGGACCGATAGGGCCAGAGGTCAAGCTGCCACTGCGCTTGGTTTTCGGCGGGAGAGGGGGTCCATTCATATGGCATGTCCTAGGTTTAGCGCGCCGCGTAGCTATGGCAAATAGGTGCTTTGGTCGCGGCATAAAAAAATGGCCCCGCACATTGCGGGGCCATTTCTTATTTCATTTCTGCAAACGCTAGTGCGCGTGGCCTTTGTCCCAATCGGACTGCTTTGGCAGCGTCTCGAATGTGTGCTCTGGCGGTGGGCATGGCAATGTCCACTCCAGTGTATCCGCAAATTCGTTCCATGGGTTGTTCTCGGTCACACGACGGCCCCACACGAGGGAGTAGACCATGACGCCTATGAAGAACAGGAACGAGGCGAAGGACAGAAATGCACCATAAGAGGATACAAGGTTCCATGTTGCGAAGGCATCCGGGTAGTCGATGTAACGACGTGGCATGCCCTGACGACCCAAGAAGTGCTGTGGGAAGAACGTCAGGTTTGCACCGATGAACATCATCCAGAAGTGCAGATGTGCAGCCCACTCAGGATACATCCTGCCGCTGAACTTCGGGAAATAGAAGTAGATACCCGCGAAGATTGCGAAAACAGCGCCAAGCGACATCACATAGTGGAAGTGCGCGATCACATAGTAGGTGTCGTGATAAACGCGGTCGATGGCTGCCTGTGACAGAACGATCCCTGTAACCCCACCCACGGTGAAGAGGAACAAGAAGCCCATTGCCCAAACCATTGGTGCGCGGAACTCAACCGACCCGCCCCACATGGTCGCAATCCAAGAGAAGATTTTCACCCCTGTTGGGACCGCAATCACCATTGTGGCCAGCATGAAGTAGGACTGCTGTGTCAGGGACATACCGACCGTATACATGTGGTGCGCCCAAACGACGAAGCCCAGAACACCAATTGCGACCATCGCGTAGACCATTGGCAGGTAGCCAAAGATCGGCTTGCGCGAAAATGTTGCGATGATGTGGCTAACGATCCCGAAGCCCGGAATAATGATGATGTACACTTCCGGGTGACCGAAGAACCACAAGATGTGCTGGTACAAGATCGGGTCGCCGCCGCCTTCTGGTTGGAAGAAGGTTGTGCCAAAGTTCCGGTCTGTCAGTAGCATTGTGATCGCGCCTGCAAGCACTGGAAGCGCCAGCAGGATCAACCAAGCCGTCACAAAGATAGACCAGGAGAACAGCGGCACTTTGTGCAGCGTCATGCCCGGTGCGCGCATGTTCAGGAAGGTTGTGATCATGTTGATCGCACCAAGGATCGAAGAGGCACCTGAAAGGTGAACCGCAAAGATCGCGAGATCCATCGACATGCCTGCCTCGGACGTGGAGAGCGGTGGATAAAGAACCCAACCAACCCCTGAGCCCAGCTGGCCATTGCCGCCAGGAGTCAGCATGGATGCGACACCCAAAGACGTACCAGCAACATACATCCAGAAGGACAGGTTGTTGAGGCGAGGGAACGCCATATCCGGCGCGCCGATCTGGAGCGGCATCAGGTAGTTACCAAAGCCGCCGAACAAGGCAGGAATAACCACGAAGAACATCATCAAAACACCGTGGTAGGTGATCATCACGTTCCAAAGGTGGCCGTTTGGCGTACATTCCGCAGCCGAGTCAGCGATAAAACGAGCGCCCTCAAGGCACATGTACTGCACGCCCGGGTGCATCAGCTCCAAGCGCATGTAAACTGTGAAACACACCGAGATAAAGCCTACGAGGCCCCCGACGAAAAGGTACAGGATACCGATGTCTTTATGGTTGGTGGACATGAACCACCGGGTAAAGAAGCCCCGGTTGTCTTCGTGGTCATGGCCGTGGATGGCTGCATCTGCCATGTGGCTCTCCTCAAATTGCAACGGAAATGCAGGCACGAGTCGTCGCGCGCCCACACATTTGCGTTTGTTCTAGTGTGTTGTGCCTGTCGGGGCAATATTTCATCGCGCAATAACACTGGGTTAATTTGGCGCACCCCTTGTGAAATTCTTCGGAAACCCCAAGGACGAAAGCCTGTGTCCTCATGTGTCGCGGGGCGGAAAACTTAAATTAAAGGTCTGCCTCAACGCCACATCCACGTCATCCATCGTCACAGGCAGCCCAAGATCGACCAGTGACGTGACCCCATGCGCGGTAATTCCGCAAGGCACGATGCCTGTGAAATGCGTCAGATCAGGTTCGACGTTGATCGACAGCCCGTGAAAGCTGACCCATTTGCGAAGGCGTATTCCCAGCGCTGCGATCTTGTCTTCTTGGGGAGAGCCATCGGGGCCAAGTGGCCTATCGGGGCGGGTGACCCAAACGCCGACGCGGCCGCTGCGCCGTTCGCCTTTGACATTAAAGGTATCGAGCGTGGCGATGATCCAGTTCTCGATCTGGTTGACAAAGGCCCGCACATCGCGGCCCCGCTTGCCCACATCCAGCATGATATAAGCCACCCGCTGTCCGGGGCCGTGATAGGTATATTGCCCGCCGCGCTTTGCTTCATGCACCGGAAAACGGTCAGGATCGACCAAATCTTCGAGCTTGGCCGAGGTGCCCGCCGTATAAAGGGGCGGGTGCTCGACCAGCCAGATCAGCTCGTCGGCCTCGCCCCGCGCAATCGCCTCGGCGCGGGTCTCCATGATGGCCACGGCATCGGCGTAATCGGTCAGCCCTTCAGATACGATCCATTCAACCATTGTTATCAGACCCGAAGGCCAGCCTCCCTGATATCCGGCACCAAGCGCGTGATCGGCGCGCCCAGATGGCCCCGCCAGTCAGGATGCGCAGGCTGCATTTGCGGCTGATCCAAAAAGAAACCCTTACTTTGCCTGTTTCGCATCGGCGTATACAATCCGCCGCGCTAAGACGTCTTTGGTGCAGTCAAACAGCCAATGAAGGAGATTTCAATAGCACGTGCCGCTTATCCGGCTGCTGCCTCGCACAGGCAACTGCACATTTTGCTGGCAGCGGTTTCGCTGATTCCCGGATCCGCCACGTCATTCAGGGCCATCGTTTGGTGCTGCGCAAACTTTATTGGTACGGGCTTGACCGTGCGGGTCTTGCCAGCTTTCTCCGCGGACGCGCCACAAACAACGCGTTTTTCTCTGAAAACCAGTAGCTCGGCTTTGTTGTGATTGGCCTTGGTGTTCGTAGCTTGGTGATCCATGCAATCCGCCAAAAAACCCGCCTGAACAAATCAGTTCAAAAATCTCGCGTTTTTGCTCTTGAGAAGCCTGCGACCATGGTCTAGAGGAGCGGAAGTCATCGATTTTGCGGTCGTGGCGGAATTGGTAGACGCGCAGCGTTGAGGTCGCTGTTCTGTAACAAGAGTGAGGGTTCGAGTCCCTCCGACCGCACCAGACGTTCCCCTTATGGTAGAGCAAGTTATGCATCGTGCGGTTTGCGCGGCATGAGTTTTGCAGGACAATCGCCTACAGCATTGCATATTGGCGGGCGATTTTGCTCAATTTTGCGCCGTTTACGCTAACACCTTCGGATTCACCTGATAGATGTTGCAATCGGCCAAACGGCTTGATTTAGTCTCCATCCAAGAGTGCAGCCTAAGCTGCCAAGATCTCAGGGGGACTTCCGTGTCAAAATCTGGAAACGAAAGCGCATTCGTAGAATTCGAACGTGTGCAAAAAAGCTACGATGGTGAGAATCTGGTCGTAAAGGATTTGAACCTTTCAATGCCCAAGGGCGAGTTTTTGACGATGCTTGGGCCATCAGGGTCGGGCAAGACAACTTGCCTGATGATGTTGGCAGGGTTCGAGACAGCGACTCACGGCGAGATTCGTCTTGATGGTGTATCGATCAACCACATTCCGCCCCATAAGCGTGGCATCGGCATGGTGTTCCAGAACTACGCGCTGTTTCCGCATATGACCGTGGCCGAAAACCTCTCGTTCCCGCTGGAAGTCCGCAAGATGGGCAAGTCCGATCGGGAACAGAAGGTCATGCGCGCGTTGGGCATGGTGCAAATGCAAGATTTCGCAGGGCGTCGTCCGACCCAGCTTTCTGGCGGTCAGCAGCAGCGGATCGCACTGGCCCGCGCGCTGGTGTTTGAACCTGAACTGGTGTTGATGGATGAACCGCTTGGCGCGCTTGACAAGCAACTGCGCGAGACGCTCCAGTTCGAGATCACAAACCTTGCACACCAGCTTGGTATCACTGTTGTCTATGTCACCCACGACCAGACCGAAGCCCTGACCATGTCAGACCGCGTTGCGGTGTTCGACGATGGGCGCATTCAACAGCTGGCACCGCCAGACGAGCTTTATGAAGCGCCGCAAAACAGCTTTGTTGCGCAGTTTATCGGCGAAAACAACACGTTGGAAGGCGTCGTCAAAGAGATCAAAGGCAACACCTGTATCGTGCAGCTTGATAGCGGCGATATTATTGACGCCATTCCGGTGAACGTCGCAGCCGTCGGGGATCGCACAAAAGTTTCCATTCGCCCCGAGCGGGTTGAATTCAACAAGGACCGTCTGAAAGCGGGCGCGCATACGCTCAAGGCGGAAGTGCTTGAGTTCATCTATATGGGCGATATTTTCCGCACCCGTCTGCGGGTCGCTGGTGTTGACAACTTCATCATCAAATCACGCAACGCCCCCGATCAAGTGCGCCTTACGCCAGGCCAGCAGATCGAAATCGGCTGGCTTGCTCAAGATTGCCGTGCGTTGGACGCGTAAACCGTGCCCCACCTCGCAAAACAGGGGCCCGTTCCGTCCGGTGGGCGGCCTCAGGATAAATTGACCGGACACTCAACGGGAGAATACCTAATGAAACTGACTACGACACTTTTGGCCACTTCGGCGCTGACATTGGCAGGCTCCGCCGCCTTCGCAGACGCGCATATGGCCGATACAATGACAATCGTCAGCTGGGGCGGCGCTTACTCCGCGTCACAGCAGGGCGCCTACCACGAGCCCTACGCAGCAAACACTGGCATCACAATTGTGAACGACGAGAGCTCGGGCGAGGCTGTGGCCAAGCTGCGTGCGATGAACGAAGCCGGCAACATCACCTGGGATCTGGTTGACGTTGAAGCTGCCGACGGCATCCGTCTTTGCGACGAAGGTCTGGCGATGGAAATCGACCACGACACAATGCTTGCCGCTGCGCCAGACGGCACATTGGCTTCTGACGATTTCGGCTCTTCGATCGTGTCCGATTGCTTTATCCCGCAGATCGTTTTCTCGACAACTGTTGGCTACCGCACAGACATGGTTGGCGACACACCGCCAGCAGACATCTGCGCAATCTTCGATCTGGAAACATATCCAGGCAAGCGCGCATTGGCGAAAAAGCCATTGGCAAACGTAGAGTGGGCCTTGCTTTGTGATGGCGTTGCAAAAGACGACATCTATGACGTTCTGGCAACACCAGAAGGCCAAGATCAAGCTTTCGCAAAGCTCGATACCATCAAAGCAGAGACAATCTGGTGGTCTGCAGGCGCAGAAACACCACAGCTTTTGGCTGACGGTGAAGTGGTGATGGGCTCGACCTTCAACGGTCGTTTGTTCTCTGCAATCGCAGAACAGAACCAGCCAATCGGCATGCTCTGGGACGCACAGATGCTGGACTTTGACGGCTGGATCGTTCCAGCTGGCTTGTCAGAAGAGCGTCTTGCACGCGTCATGGATTATCTGATGTTCGCAACAGACACACAGCGTCTTGCAGATCAGGCCAAGTACATCTCTTACGGTCCAGCGCGTGCATCTTCTGCGCCACTGGTTGGCAACCACGGTGAATTGGGTATTCCAATGGCCGAGCACATGCCAACAGATCCAGCAAACTCCACAAACGTTTTTGTGACGAACTACGAGTTCTGGGCTGACTACCGCGACGATCTGGATGCGAAATTCCAGTCTTGGTTGGCACAATAAGCCTATCTTTCAGAGCGTTAGCGCTCTGAATTAAGATCGCGGCAGCCTCCATCAAACGAGGGGCTGCCGCACAAGAACAGGGGATAAATGATATGACTGATGCAACCGGACCGATGGTCGCCGCCGATGGCCGCCCTCTCAAGGCCAGCTTGAACCGTGCCTTGCGCCGCCAGAAAATGCGTGCGCTGCTGCTGATCTCACCCCTGCTTTTCTTTATTATGATCACGTTCATCATACCGATCGGGCAGATGTTGTTCCGCTCGGTTGAAAACCAGATCGTCAGTGACGTTTTGCCGACTACCGTGGTGGCGTTGGACGCATGGTCCGTCAAATCGGGCGAGGCTCCGGGCGAAGAGGTTTTCTTTGCCCTGACACAGGATTTGGTCTTGGCCGCCGAGCGCAAAGAGCATACGCGCCTTGGCTCGCGCCTGAACTACGAAGATCCGGGCATTTCGTCGTTGTTCCGGAAATCCGGCCGCAAGGTGGAAGACATGGGCGAGGGCTACGCCAAGCAGTTTGACGCGCTCGACGAGCGTTGGGCCGAAACCAACACATTCTCCGAGATTCTGGCAGATCCAGAGTGGCTTGCTGATGCAGCACAGGTCGAAGCCGCTGCCGATATGGACCGGTTTGAGGTGAATGAGGACGTGTCGGCCTTTTTGCCACGCACGGCGGCTGCCTATACCTCTTTTGCCAATTACATGATCGCCGACAAAGGCAAAGACCCCGCGAAATCAAAGCCTTGGAATACATTGCACTTGGCATTGTTCGAAGATTTGCGCGCGGCCCCCGAAATCACGATGACTGGCGCCTACGGCGATATGTTGCGGACCGCCGCGGCCGCAGTGCCGACCTTCGAGACCGAGACGCTATCGGCCTCCTTTGCAAAGATCGACAAAGACTGGCTTGATCCAGACGTCTGGAGCACGATCAAGCGGTATAGCCCGCCCTACACAAACGGCTATTTCCTGAACGCCATCGACATGGAAAAGACCGTCGACGGGCCGGCTTGGCGCCCCGAAGACCAGCAGATTTATCTGACGCTGTTCTGGCGCACGCTTTTGATGTCCATGACCATCACCATTTCCTGCATCATGTTGGGCTATCCCGTGGCATGGCTCTTGGCCAACTTGCCCGCGCGGACCGCGAACCTTTTGATGATCCTTGTGCTCTTGCCATTCTGGACATCGCTTTTGGTGCGTACATCCGCTTGGAAGATTTTGTTGCAGCAGCAGGGGGTGATCAACGATATCGTGGTGTGGCTCGGGCTTGTTGCAGATGACAACCGGCTGGCATTGATCAACAACGCAACAGGGACGATCATTGCGATGACGCATATCTTGCTGCCGTTTATGATCCTGCCGCTCTATTCGGTGATGAAGACGATCCCGCCAACCTATCTGCGCGCGGCAAAGTCACTGGGTGCTACGAACTGGACCGCCTTCTGGCGCGTCTACTTCCCGCAGTCCGTGCCGGGCATTGGTGCAGGCTCGATCCTCGTGTTCATCCTGTCCATCGGTTACTACATTACGCCTGAAATCGTGGGCGGCACCAAAGGGGTCTTTATCTCCAACCGGATTGCCTACCATATCTCCAGCTCTTTGAACTGGGGTTTGGCCGCCGCGCTTGGCACCATTCTACTCGCCGTCGTTATGCTGCTCTATTGGGCGTATGACCGGATTGTCGGCATCGATAACGTGAAACTGGGGGGCTAAGAATATGGCAAGCGTAGTTTATAACGGCACAGTGCCAACGCCGAGCCTGACAGGGTTCACCATGCCGGTCACAGCCGCAATGGGCGCATTTTTCGGGTTGATTGCAGGGCAATCGACTGGGCTTGGCGCGCTATTAGGGATTGTTGTCGGTGCGATTGCGGGGGCGGCGATCGCCTTCGTGCTGGCAACGATGTTGAGCTACAAAGTGGGCCGCTGGTCTGCCATCGGGGTGATCGGGGTCGTGGGCTTGCTTACGGGTGGCGCGATTGGCCTTGTCGTTGGCCTGATCGCAGGCGCGCTGCTTGGCTGGTGCGCGTATTGGCTGCACTTGGGCGGCTACCGCAAGAGCCTGCCTCCCTATGCGACATCCGGTCAAGTGCTGTGGCACAATACGTTCAAATTCATCTGCGGCGTCATCTTCTTCTTCTTGATCGCCCCCATCATCACGATCATTCCGCTGTCGTTTAACGCACAAGACTTCTTTACGTTCACGCCAGAAATGCTGGCGCTGGATCCGGCGGGCTTCTCGCTCAAGCATTACCAAGACTTCTTCACCAATGACGACTGGCTGCGTCCGATGAAGAACTCGCTGATTATCGCGCCATTCGCGACAATTATATCGGTGTCCTTGGGCACCTTGGCGGCCATTGGTCTGAGCCAGTCGCATGTGCCGTTCCGCCGTGGGATCATGGCGATCCTGATTTCGCCGATGATCGTGCCTTTGATTATCTCCGCGACAGGCATGTTCTTTTTCTACAGCCAGATGGGTCTGTGGATGGAAGACACCTTTGGGATCTCCAAATCGCTGTCAGGCTATATCAAGGTGATTTTGGCGCATGCCGCCTTGGGGATTCCCTTCGTGATCATCACTGTGACCGCGACGCTTGTGGGCTTTGATAATTCATTGACACGAGCGGCTGCCAACATGGGGGCGACACCGACGGTGACGTTCTTCCGTGTACAGATGCCGTTGATTTTGCCTGGTGTGATCTCGGGCGCGCTCTTTGCCTTCATCACGTCATTCGACGAGGTGGTTGTGGTGCTCTTTGTGGGGGCTGCTGCACAAAAGACGTTGCCATGGCAGATGTTTACAGGCCTGCGCGAACAGATCAGCCCGACGATCCTGGCCGTGGCCACGATCCTCGTGATCTTCTCGATTATCTTGTTGGCAACCGTCGAAGTGCTGCGCCGCCGCTCCGAGCGCCTGCGCGGCATGTCGCCAACCTAGGGCAGCAGGGCAAGCCAGCCCCATGCCGTCAGAATGGTCAGCCCCGTCGCAATCAAAACGGCGGAGGCGGCCACCCTGCGGGCCCGCCCGTACATATCGGCGAACAAGTAGGCGTTCACACCCGGTGCCATCGCCCCAGTGACAACTGCCGAGCGCAGTTCCGGTGTTGTCAGATCGAGCCATTTGCCGAAGCCGAATGTCAGGGCAGGGTGCAAGATCAGGGATATTGCCACCGCAAATAGGATCGTGCGCACGTCGCCTTCGGGGCGGTAGCGATAAAGCACGCCGCCAAGGCCAAAGAGCGCTGCAGGCAGCGCGGCCTTTGACGTCATCGTCACCGCATCGACGAGAATTTTGGGCAGAGTAATGCCAGTCAGGTTGATGAAAAACCCTGCGCCAAGGGCGATAATCAGCGCATTTTTGAAAACCGCCCTAAAGACCTTTTGCGGCAAAGCGGCGAGCGATCCGCCGCGATTACGCACCACTTCCATCGCAATGATCCCTGTGGTGTAGCAAATCGGCGCGTTCAGCGCGATGATCGCAAAATTGGACTCAAGCGCTGTGCTGCCATAAGCGCGTTCGGTAATCGGCAACCCCAAGAGCACCGAGTTCGAAAACAACCCGACAAAGCCGATGGCGACGCTGTCTTCCCAATCACGCTCAAAGATATACCGCGCGCCCAAAAGCCCGATTGCAAAGCAGATCAAGGCACTGGCGTAATAACTGAATAACAGCGGGAAATGGAAATTCTCGCCCAGATCCAGCGAGGAGATCGCGAGGAATAGCAGGCAAGGGATGGCAAACCCTTGGGTGAATTTCATCAGGCTGTCGACCAGCGCCGCGCTGAAATAGCCTTGCCACACGGAAATATAGCCGAACCCCAAAACGATGAAGACGGGCAGGATGACGTCGATGAGTGCGTTCATGGGGCGGATCTTTTCGGTTGCGGCTGGTGTCGGAGCCTCCGGCGGAGGTATTTACGGCCAAAAGAAGCTTAAGCGCTCGTGGTCAGTTCCAACCCGTCAAAGGCAGGCTGGATGTGGTCTGGCGTTTCTTGCGCAACGGTCTCATAGTCTAGATCGACGTGCATATTGGTCAGCACGGCCTGTTTGGCCTCGGATTTCGCGATCCATGCCAACGTGTTTTCAAGATGGCTATGGGTGGGGTGGGGCGCGCGGCGCAATGCGTCGACGATCCAGATGTCGAGATCTTGCAGTTGCGCCCAAGCGGCATCAGGGATCTCCGAGACATCGGGCATATAGGCCACATTGCCCACGCGTAGTCCGAGGGCGTCGATATTGCCATGGGTCACGGTGATCGGCGTCACGGTGATCGGGCCGCCAGCGCCGTCAATCGTCACATCGCCGTCAAGTGTATTGAGCTCGCAGATCGGCGGATAGGACGAGCCCTTAGGCTGCACAAAGGCATAGCCAAACCGCGCCAGCAGCGCGTCGGAGGTCTCGCCATCGGCCCAGATTTGCAGCCGTTGTCCCGTGTTGAACACCACCATGCGCAGGTCATCGAGGCCGTGTACATGATCGGCATGGGCGTGGGTATAGATCACAGCGTCTAGCGCGCCTATGCCAGCCTCCAGCAACTGATTGCGCATATCCGGCGAGGTATCGACGAGCACGCGGGTGTGCTGGTCGCCGCGCATGCGGGTGATCAGCAACGAGCAGCGCTGCCGGCGGTTTTTGGGATTGGCCGGATCACAGGCCCCCCATTGCCCGCCAAGACGTGGCACGCCACCCGACGAGCCGCAGCCGAGGATGCGAAAGGTGATCGTATCGGCACTCATAGTTTTGCTTTCCAAAACAGCCGGTCGAAGTTGGCCGTCGTCTGAACCGCAAAATCGTCATAGCTCAGCCCGAAAAGCTCTGCCCCAACGGCGGCGGTATGGACGGAATAGGCAGGCTCATTGCGCTTGCCGCGTTTGGGTTTGGGCGCGAGATAGGGGCTATCGGTCTCGACCAGAATGCGCTCAATCGGAGCGCTCGCAAAGATATCGCGGACCTCTTGGCTTTTGGGGAAGGTGGCGATGCCCGACATCGACAGATAGAAACCAAGATCAAGTGCCGCGCGACCCAGTGCAGGGCTGCTGGAAAAGCAATGCATGACACAAGTATAGGCCCCGTTTGCGTATTCCTCGGCCAGTATCCGCGCCATGTCGTCGTCTGCGGCGCGCGCGTGGATGATCAGCGGCAGCTTGGTGTCACGGGCCGCTGCAATATGGATGCGCAAAGATTCCTTTTGAATATCAGCGCTTTCGGCGGTGTAATGGTAGTCGAGCCCTGTCTCGCCGATGCCCACAAACTTCGGATGTTTGGACAGCGCAACCAGCTCGTCCACGCTGGTCAATGGCTCTTCGGCGGCGCTCATCGGATGGGTGCCTGCGGCGTAGAACACTTGCGGGTTGGCCTCTGCGATGGCCCGCACCGCAGACTCGTTGCGCAGCCGTGTGCAGATTGTGACCATCCGCTCCACACCGGCCTCAAGCGCACGCGCGATGATCTCGGGGCGCTCGTTGTCAAAGTCGGGGAAATCGAGGTGGCAGTGGCTGTCGACAATCGTGGCTTGGCCCATGCGGATCTCTCTTTTTAGGTTTGCGCGACGCGGCGCGCCGTCTCTTCAATCTTGAATATCATATCAAGGATCAGCGAGGCAGGGTCAAGGTTGACCGCTTTGCCGTGGCGCACCCGTTCGGAGAGCGTTTGCTGTAATTCCGCCCATGCGCGCGCGGCGGTGTCATCTGGCGACAGACGGGTAAGCAGTCGCGCTTCATGGGGCGCTCCTTGACTGTGCGGCTCGCCCAATAGGCCCGCGCGGGCAGTACGGGCAAGGAAGTGATCCATCAAGTCGAGCGTCAGCCCATAGCGCATCTCGGCACCGCGCGCAGCACAGGCATCGGCCAGTTTGAGCGCGGCAGTCCGGTCGATGCGCGGCGCGCCCTCGAACAGGCGGACCAGCTCGGCATAAAGCGCAAGCCCGTCGTGGCGCAAGAGCTTGATCGCGTCACCCGCAGAGCCGCCTGACAGTGCAGCAAGGCTCTGTGTGCTCTCACTGTCGAAGCCCGCTTGCACCAAGGCGCTATGCAGATCATCGGGCTCCAGTCTGCCGCACCGCAATTCGCGGCACCGCGACCGGATCGTGGGCAGCAGTCGTGACGGCTGATGCGCGATCAGAAAGAGCGTGGTGCGTGCGGGCGGTTCTTCAAGCTCTTTGAGGATCGCGTTTGCCGCGTTGCGGTTCAATTCATCGGCGGCATCCACGATCACAACGCGGCGGCCACCGTCGGCGGAGGACATGTGAAAGAAGTCTTTGAGCCCGCGCACCGCATCCACCGTAATCTCTTGGCGTAGCTTCTTGGTGTCGTGATTATAGGGGCGGCGCACAACCGAGAGCCGCGGATGCGCACCCGATTGGACCAGCCGCGCGTCGCGGTTCTCGGACGAGACGGTCAGGGCGGTAGCGGCAGGGGGCTCTTCGCCGAAAAAGCCGCCGCCGGTTTGTTCCGCGAGCAAGAACGTGGCGATTTTCCACGCGAGCGTCGCCTTGCCAACACCGCGCGGGCCAGTGATCAGCCAGCCGGAATGCAGGCGGCCTGTGTTGTAGGCGTCCAGAAAGTCCGCTTCGGCGCGCGACTGGCCAAACAGGGTTCGGGTTTCGCGTGGATGCGGCGCACCCTCAATGCGGTCTGGTTCCGGAAGGGCATCATCGCTCATGCGTAGGCCGCGATCTCGGAGGCGATCTGGTCGGGGGTGCGGTTGCCGTCAATCAAGACACAGCGGGCGGGGTAGGCTTTTGCAAGGGTCAGAAAGCCGTGGCGCAGGGTCTCTTGAAACCCAAGCCCGAAGTCTTCGAAGCGGTCCTCACCAGAGCCACGCGCAAGGCCGCGGGCGAGGGCGATTTGCGGGTCCATATCGATGATGAACGTCAGGTCCGGTTCGCGGCCGATCATCAGCTCGTGCAAGGCATCCACCTTGCCGCGCAGATCGCCGCGCGTAGCACCTTGATAAACGCGGGTGCTGTCGGCGAACCGGTCGCAAATCACGGTGGTGCCTGCCGCAAGAGCGGGGGTAATCGTTTTTTCCAGATGGTCGCGGCGCGCTGCGGTGAACAGCAGGATTTCGGTTTCGGCGCTCCAGCGGTCAGGCGCGCCGGTCAAAACCAGATTGCGGATTTCTTCGGCGCCAGCGCTGCCACCGGGTTCTCGGGTGAGGATATGCGCTTCGCCACGGCTTTCGAGCAGCGCTGCAAAGCGGCGCGATTGCGTGGATTTCCCCGATCCGTCGATCCCCTCAAATGTGATGAAGCGGCCAGCCATAACGCGCAGGTTATGCTGCGTCGTCTGTCAGAGCGACAGGTTTCGGGCCGAAGCGCTCCCATAGAACCAAGGCGGCCGTGCGCAATCTTGTGGTAAAACCCCCAAGGGCGACATCCTGATCGGCCACAAGTGCGATACGGGTTTCGGGCATGCCTTCAAATGCAATGACCAGTTCGCCCAGCTTTTGCCCCTTTGTCACCGGCGCCTGAACCGGCGTGTCGTAAACGATCTGTGCTGAAATGCCGTTTGCCGTGTTCATCAGTGGTACGAGCAGGGACAGGTCTTCTGCAACGGTCAGGCCAACGGTCGGAATGTCACCCATCCAGACATCAGCCTGCGCAAGACGCGCGCCGCCCTTGACGACATTCTTCTGCGCGAATTGACGGAACGCCCAATTGACGATTTTCTCGGCTTCTTCACGACGCTCTTGGGGGCTTGTCAGGCCGGTGATCACAAAGATGATACGGCGGTCCCCTTGCTTGGCAGAGCCCACAAGACCGTAGCCTGCTTCAGTTGTATGCCCTGTCTTGAGGCCGTCTGCGCCAATACCCAGCCCCAAGATCGGGTTGCGGTTTTGGCTGTTGGATGGCACGCGACCGTCAAAGAGAAACTCTTGCTCTGAGAAGATCGGATAGAATGTCGGGTAGTCGGTGATCAGACGGTCAGCAAGAATACCAAGGTCTTTCATTGACATGCGTTGACCCGTTGCGGGCCACCCATTGGAGTTGGCGAAATGGGAATTCATCATGCCCATTTGCTGGGCGCGCTGCGTCATCATGCGGGCAAAGCCCGCTTCGGTGCCGTCCAACGAAAGCGCCTCGGCCAGAACCGAGCTCGCGTCATTGCCCGACAAAACGATTACACCGCGCAGCAAGTCTTCGACTTTGACGCGGTCGGTTGTGTCCAGAAACATCGAGCTGCCGCCATATGCCGCCGAATGGCTGGACACAGGTAGCAACTCGTCAATCTGCAAGCGCCCGTCAGCGATGGCCTCAAACGCCATATAGATCGTCATCAATTTGGACATCGACGCGGGCGGCAGCGGCTCGTCGGCGTTCTTTGACAACAGTACGGTGCCAGTTGTCTGGTCCAAGACATATGCGGCCGTCGCCTTGGTATCGAGCGCCTGCGCGCTTGCGACCAGTGGTGCAAACATCAATAGCACGGCACAGGCCGCGAAGTGGCGCATCGATCTCAACATGGGACAGCTCCGTTTTAGTAATTAGTTCGTGACGAAATACGCATCGCTGAAGCCGAGCGCCTTTACCTTGGCAAGGATCGCCGCGCGGTCCGCTTCTGTGGGGGCAGGGCCTACGACAACGCGCCAGAAGCTGCGCCCCTGGCTTTCCTGAGCGATGACTTTTGCCGACATCCCGTCGCCGCGCAGTTTATCGGCCGTCGAGGTTGCATTGGTCTCGATGCTGAATATCCCGATCTGGATGAACGGCTTTGACAGGCTCGAGGCTTGCGGGGCCGGTGTTGGCGCGGTGGGCGCAGGCGCAGGTGCTGCCGCTGCAAGTTCTGCGGTTTCGATCGCTGCTGCAGCGCCTGCAATCGGGTCGAGCGGGGTTGCGGCGATTTCATCAGGCTCGCCAAAATCGGTCGTCGCTTCCGGGGCCGCAGCTACGGGTGTTTCCTGACGACGCAATGCGGTCACGTTCAATGTCGCCGGCGCGCCCGCCAAAAGGCCCAACGCCTCGGCGGCATCTGATGACACTTGTAAAGCAGGGCCCGGATTTTCGCGTTCGCGACGGAACAAGGCACCAATCACGAATTTGCCATTGGCCTCGTTGCGGATGATCACGCGCTCGGGGTCGGTGACTGTAGGGTGAGCCACCCAAACACCGCCCAAAGAGGGGCGACCGTCCCAAAGACCCGCGCCTGTGATTTGAAACACATCGGGGGCTTCGACGTCGCGCTCGACCAATTGTGTGGTGCCGCTCGTGGGGGCGGCGGCTGTGGCGGCATCTGTCGCAGGGGGCGCGAGGCTGAATTTGCCATTTTCGTCACAGGCAGTAAGCCCCATTGCCGCGATCAAAATGATCGACATACGCGCCTGTTTCAAAACAATAATTCCTCTACCCGACATCTCTGGCCTTTGTCCTAAAAGCGTGCTCTGTTCTATCCAGAGCGGCCTGTTTGTCAGGCTATTCCACGCGTCATGTTTCATGCAGTTTTCGTGGCGCGCTGGTCTGCGCAGCACAAAATCCCGCCTGTCTTGCCAAACTCTAACCTGCGACGCAACATTTTGGAAGGCACCGTCGTATTTTGTCGGCGGATTTCCCCAACGCAGGTATGGTCTTTCCGAATCAGATTTCTACCGATAAGAAGCCCGCAACGGAGGCTTGGCAGAGTGGTCGAATGCACCGGTCTTGAAAACCGACGAGGGTGAAAGTCCTCCCAGGGTTCGAATCCCTGAGCCTCCGCCATAAATCTCCAATATGAGTTTGTAAATAAACGATAAAACAGAGGTGTACTCGGTTTTGTATACCATGCTGTATACCAATTAATTTGCATCAATAACTGCGTAGATAATGTTGGCCTG
>CBFHTU010000003.1:0-2020 GCA_965658825.1 Yoonia sp. | reverse complement strand
TTATGATAGTCATATAAATAAGGGCTTTGGCGGCTGTCGTCGAAATGCCCACCACACACGTTAACCACACACGCTGACCACACACGTTAACGATGCTTGTTGTCGTTGATTTCCATTAGCAGACTAAGGCAATGGGTTGTGAGGTTCATCAAGTATGAGCGACATCACCAATCTATCAGATGAAAGTGGTCCTGATGGGCCATTCATTGTACGAGACCGCTCGAATATCCTATCGACCAACTTTGTGAAAAGTTGTCAGCTAGCTCACAGTGTTTCACAAATCAGCGGGGTAGGTGCTTAGGCTATGCACAGTTTAGCCTAGCTCTCAGATAAAGTGGCTTCTTTGTAACGGATTAAGTCAGCAAGTCGTTCGTCCAGTATTTTCCCGTTAACTCCAAAGTGAATTTCTCTGTGAGCATTTGGCGTTATTGCTGCGCAATTTACTGGATGATCGAGGCCGCCATCTGACAGCTTTTTGATATGATGCACCTCTAAGTAAGGGTTACCATTCGCTTTAGTGAACGGCGCCTCAGGTAGAGTGGACGGCAATGTGAGAGCTCGGTCAGTTACCATCGAGGGTTATGTCGATGGTACGATCTCAGCCCTAGATGTAACATTAGGTCCGGCATCGGTTTTTGTCGGTGAAATTCAAGCCGAAAAGATCAGAGTAGATTTTGGTGCAAATGTAGCGGGCCGCTTAAAGACGATTTCTAATGCGTCAGATTAATACCATTAATCGCTTGGGTTCATAGCACCAAAGCTGCATTCAGGCCAATCGGCACTTTCATCTTAACTTTGGGCTAGTTCAGAAATGATCAGCCATATGATGATCAGAAAGGGAGTTTTCCTGATGAGAAACTTCAACACCATTTTTCTGACTAGAAATCTTATGATCATTCATTTTCCAATTTAACGGATAGGTGATTTACTTGGTTAAATTGCCTGTCCAAACTAGCAAAGTCGTCATGTCTGCGATGGCAGACACAAATGACGTCACCTTGAACCACCTATATCTTATCCACACTGAGTTAGGAATCAAATCAGTATGAACGACGATTTAGATTTAGAGGCATTGGATCAATATCTTGCCTCGGAGGATAGCCCTGAGGATTGCATGATGTTGTCTGATCTAGATGGCTTTTTGCATGGTATCATTTGCTCTCCAGTAGTCATTCCTGCGGAAGAGTGGATGGTAGTGGCTCTTGGTTCTGAAGTGGACGGTTTACCTGTATGGGTTGTGGATGAAATCAAAGAGCAGTTTGCTGCGATTAGGGCAGGTTTTCTAAGTAATCCAGCAGTTGCTGAGCCTATCTTCTGGCAAGCCCATGAAGGCCATGTCATCGCTATGGATTGGTGTGAAGGCTTCATGGAGGCCGTAGCAATGAGGCCAAAGGAATGGCTGAGGCTAACGGAGAGCGGGTCCGATGGGCATCTAACAACGCCGATCATGTTACACATTATGGACGACAATGGGAGCTCAGTGATGGGTGTGCCGCAAGAAGAGTTAGATGAAGTTTTAGCTCAAGCCGCTGAGGACATTCCAGCGGCAGTCGTCGGTATTCACAATTACTGGCAACAAATTCAGCGTAGTGGTGGTTCAGCCAACTGATTGATGGACTTCGATGACATTGCCCTCAGGATCATGGAAAAATACTTGATGCCACTCTTTAGCGAAGGCTGTGCCATAATCTGAGTAGAAGATGCCCTTGCTGTCCAGAAGGGCCATGAACGCCGCAATATCGTCAGTGCGGAAGGCTATATGACCTCTCTCTATTGGGTTGATAACCTCACCATTCTTGAAGGCGACAGTTAGGTCCTTGGTGGCCAAATGCATCTGTATCTTGCCATCCGTGGCAAATCTGATCTTTCCATCATAGCCACTAGAACTGGTCGCATCGGGTCTGGGGAACGACTGGATAGGGATATCATCAAGGCCAAGCACTTGCGTGTAAAAGTCGTGCAAGCGGTCCACATCTTCGGAAACAAAGTTGATATGGTGGAACTCAAGTTTCATGGGTGA
>CBFHTU010000002.1:0-130486 GCA_965658825.1 Yoonia sp. | reverse complement strand
ACCGAGTGTCTTTTTGCCGTCGTTATCGCTCATTTGGCTTCTTTATCCTTCCCGGCTGACACGTTGTCGCCGTCTATCTCTCGTAGGCCACGTAGCTTTGTGGCTTCCTCTACAACACGGTTACTGAGTTTTCCAGTCGAGAGCGCGCCGTGTATCACACTTCCGCGCCCGAATGCCAAACCCAATTCCTCAGAGGTGAAACACCCGAAATATCGGGCGCCCTCTGGGGTCCATAACTTTGCCTTGCCGCGCTCTGATCCATCAGAGGCTTGCAACAAAACGCGGACATTCTCGCCACCGGCGAGCCAACCCTTAACCTTTTCAAATCCGCAGACCGCACGACCCGACTTGCGGGTCAACGCGATCAGGTCGAGGGCGTGCCGCGCCACCTGGCGCTCCACTTCATCGACCAAACCATCGGGGATAGACACGGCCTGCTTCGCACTCCGCGAGAATTGGCCCTTTGTGGCCGCCTCTAACATCGCGCGATTTGCAGTCACATACATACCACGTCCGGGCAGCTTTCCCAAGACGTCAGGATACACCCGATCATCAGGGCCCACGACAAAGCGGATCAGCCCCGCCGTTGGCGCGACCTCTCCGGAGACGATGCACTTGCGTTCAACGTCGTCGCTTTTCGCTTTGCTGTGACCACCACGTGACATCAGTAAACTCTACTCCTCAAATGAGGCCTTAAGCCTCATCACCTTCTGCTGCGTCATCTTCGTCAGAAGTCAGATCGGCAGGATCAACCCAACCCAACATCACGCGGGCGGTCATCACCATGTTCTGCGCTTCCTCCAAGGAAACGTCAAACTTCTCAAGAACGCCTTCGTCCTTTTTGCGCTCGCCGTTTTCGGTCGTCCAGCCGCCGGCCAGCTCCCAGTCCGCACAAGTGGCGAAGTCTTCCAGCGTCAAGACGCCATCTTCGGCTAATGCCTGCAACATCAGCGGGCTCAAGCCTTCGAAGTTCACGAGGCTATCCTCGATACCCAAAGCGCGGGCAGCTTCCATGGCCTTCGTGTTGATCGCCTCAAGGTAATCGCTGGCGCGAGCCTGCAATTCGCTTGCGGTGCTCTCGTCGATACCTTCGATGACGAGCAATTCAGACACGTCAACGTAAGCGACCTCTTCAAGGTTGGTGAACCCTTCAGCAACAAGCAGTTGCGCAAAGAATTCGTCCAGATCAAGCGCCTCCATGAACAGCTTTGTGCGGATCTCGAACTCGGCCTGACGACGCTTGGCTTCTTCTTCCTCTGTGAGGATATCGATGTCCAAACCGGTCAACTGGGATGCAAGACGAACGTTCTGGCCACGACGACCAATTGCCAAGGACAGCTGCTCATCAGGAACGACAACTTCGATCTTTCCAGCTTCTTCGTCCAGAACAACTTTGGACACTTCGGCGGGCTGCAATGCGTTCACAAGGAAAGTAGGCATATCTGCATTCCAAGGAATGATGTCAATCTTCTCGCCCTGCAATTCGTTCACAACTGCTTGAACACGGCTGCCGCGCATACCAACGCAGGCACCGACCGGATCAATCGAACCGTCATGCGAAATTACAGCAATCTTGGCGCGCGAACCCGGATCACGGGCAACGGCCTTGATCTCGATGATACCTTCGTAAATCTCGGGTACTTCCATCTTGAACAGCTCGGCCATGAACTCAGGCGCTGTGCGTGACAGGAAAATCTGCGGACCGCGCTGCTCGCGGCGAACTTCCTTGATATAGCAACGGATACGATCGTTCGGGCGGTAAGCCTCGCGACCGATCTTTTCGTTGCGGCGCAAGATGCCCTCGCCAGAGCCCAGATCAACGATAACGTTGCCATACTCTTCACGCTTCACAAGCGCGTTGATGATAGTGCCAGCCTTGTCTTTGAACTCTTCGTATTGCTTGTCGCGCTCGGCTTCGCGGACCTTTTGCAGGATAACCTGCTTGGCGGATTGTGCCGCGATACGGCCCAACTCGACAGGTGGAACGATCTCTACGAACGTCTGACCAATCTGCGGATCTTCCATGTAATCCTTGGCCTGATCAACTGTGAACTCGGCCTGATAATTCTCAAGCTCGTCATCGGCAACAACTGTGCGGACGCGGGTAAATGTGGCACGGCCCGTCTTGCGGTCAATCGCGACACGGATGTCCATCTCGGCGCCGTAGCGGGATTTCGCCGCACGTGCGAGCGATTCTTCCATCGCTTCGACAACCAGATTGGCGTCGATGTTCTTTTCGCGGGCCACAGCCTCGGCGGTTTGCAGCAGCTCCAGCTGGTTTGCAGAAGTAATTGCCATTTAGTTATCCTCCTGACCATCAATGATGGTTTCGATTTCGTCAAACTGGGTCTCGTCGATTTGACCCGCATCCTTACGTCCGCGCAAAACATCGCGGATCAACTCATCTGTCAGCACCAATTTGGCGTCTGACAGCCATTCAAACTTCAGGCCAATCGTGCCCTCGGGGATCGTGATCAAGATCTCGTCGCCCTCAACGCCGGCAAGCTGGCCCTTGAAGCGGCGGCGACCATCGATCAACTCGTCGGTCTCGATCTTGGCCTCAAACCCTTCCCACTGGACGAAATCCTTCATGCGAGTCAGCGGGCGATCAATGCCCGGGCTGGACACCTCAAGCGTATAGGCATCCAGAATGGGGTCTTCGACATCCATCACAGCGGAAATCGCCGTGCTGATCTTGCCACATTCATCCACTTCAATCGTGCCATCAGGCTTTTGGGCCATGATTTGCAGCGTACTTTCTTTGCCCGTCATCAGACGGATGCGCACAACTTCAAAACCCATGTCTTCGACAACGGGGGTGATGATCTCGGCGATCCGGCGATCAATGGCAGCTTTGGCGACTAGATCGTTCATTATTCTCTCAAGCACAAAAAAACGGGCGCGCGGCCCGTTACAAATTTCCGGTTGGGCGCTGGGGGTGGAGGCCAGCACGCCGCTGTTGAATGTCATATAGAGAAGGAAGGGTGAGTCTGCAAGGCTTGTCTTTGAACCAATCTCGTCGGCTTATTTCCGGTGCGTCTCGCACGCAAATCACAAACGAAAAACGCCCCGCAATTTGCGGGGCGCTTGTGTTTCTAGCGAGGCATCGTTTACGCCACCGACCAACGCTCGGCCATGCGCGCGTTATCCATTTGCCACAGGTTGCCGATGGTCTCCGGGCTGGAAATCCGGTTGTTCACGGCCTGCACGTTGTTGGCAAACATCGGCAGGATCACGCCGCCTTCGTCACGCAGGATCTGTTGCATTTCATAGTATTGGCCACGGCGCTTATCACTGTCCAGCTCAGCGCGCGCAGCAATCAGGAGCGACTGGAAGTGTGGGTGATCCCAATGGCTGTCGTTCCACGGCGCGCCTTTTTCGTATGCGGTTGCGAACATCCAGTCTTCTGTCGCACGGCCCGACCAGTAGCTGGCGCACCATGGCTTTTTCATCCAGACGTTCGACCAATAGCCATCTGCCGGTTCTTGAACCACATTGATATTGATCCCTGCATTTGCAGCAGACGCCTTATAAAGCTGGCCGCCGTCAACAGCGCCCTCAAAAGCGGCGTTTGAAACCGACAAGTCGATATCCAGCGACGTCAGGCCCGCTTGGCCCAAGTAGTATTTCGCCTTATCCGCGTCGAACTCAAGCTGTTCCATATCGGCATTGAAATACTGGTTTGCAGGACCAATCGGTGAATCGTTCCCGACCATGCCGTGACCTTGCAGGATCTTATCGACCATCTCCTGACGATTGATGCCATATTTCAAGGCCTTACGAACATTCACATCGCTGAATGGCGCAACATCTGTCAGCATCGGGAAGATATAATGCTGGTTGCCGGTCACTTCCTGAATGCGCAACGCCGGGTTCGCTTTCAGCAGGGCTTCGGTTTTGAAATCAATCCGGTTGATCGCGTCGACCTGACCCGTCATCAGGGCGGTCATGCGGGCCGTGTTGTCGTTGATCGCGATGTATTCGATCTCTTCAAAGAAGCCCGCAGTGTCACCTTTGTAGTGATCGGCAACACGCTTTGCGACCATGCGCACACCTGGATCAAACGCAACGACCGAATAAAGGCCAGTGCCGATACCCTTTTCAATCGCTTCTTCGATCATGCCTGCAGGGTAAATGCAGATATGATAGTCAGACATCAGATACGGGAAGTCGGCATTGCCAGCGGCCAGCGTGAACTGCACCTGTGTCTCCGACATTTTCTTCATCTCGGTGATCGCCTCAACGATCGGCTTTGCGGCTGATTTCGACTCTTCACCAAGGTGCATTTGCAGGGATTCAATGACGTCATCCGCGCCAAAAGCCTTGCCGTTATGGAAGTTGACACCAGAGCGCAGGTTGAACGTCCATGTTTTTGCGTCAGGGGTTGCTTCCCAGCTTTCCGCAAGCTCGCCGCGAAGCGACCCGTCAGCCGCCACTTCTGTCAGGCTGTCAAAAACAGCACCCTGGGCACTTGCAATCATAAACAAGTCGGAGTGGGTGCGGCTGTCCCAGCTATCAGAGGTGTTCGCGCCACTCAGGCCCGCCGTAAACTTACCACCCATCGTCGCGGCGCGCAAAGGCATACCTGTCAGGCCAAGCACACCAGCGGCGGCACCAGATTTCATCAATCCGCGTCTGCTAATTCCGTACATTTTTGTTCTCCCTGGTTGGTCATATCGGCGTTTTCCGCCATTCATTTTCGCCGCCTGCGCGGTGATTCGTTATTACATCTTACCCACAGCCGCATCACCGATGTTATCAACTCCGCGTTCTTGCAGAAGATTAGTTAACCAGTCGGGGTCCATCTCTGGCACCGACGACAACAATAGATCGGTATAAGGGTGATGCGGTGGCCGGAACATTTCCGCTTTCGGGCCCGCTTCAACCACACGGCCATTCTTCATCACAACCACCTCATCGGCAATCGCCCGCACCGTTGCAAGGTCGTGGGTGATAAACATATAAGACAGACCCAGGTTATCTTGCAAATTGGCCAGCAACCGCAGAATACCCTCCGCAACCAACTGATCAAGCGCACTTGTGACCTCGTCACAAATGATAAACTTCGGATCGGCGGCCAGCGCGCGCGCGATACCGATCCGCTGCTTTTGCCCACCTGACAGCTCGGACGGCAAGCGGTTATAATATTCTGATGGCTCAAGTTCGATTTGCTCAAGCAGGTTATCGACGCGCGCCCGCTTTTCCTTACCTGTCAGACCCAGATAAAACTGCACAGGCCGTGCGATGATATCACCAATCGACATGCGGGGGTTCAGCGCCGTATCGGCCATTTGATAGATCATCTGCACTTGGCGCAGCTGGTCCTTTGAACGCTTGCGATAATCGGCTGGCATGACCTCGCCACCAAAGCATATCTGCCCCGCCTTTGGCGGCAAAAGCCCCGTAATACAGCGCGCCGTCGTTGACTTGCCCGACCCCGATTCACCCACGACGGCGACGGTGCGACCTGCATGCATATCAAAACTGACGTCGTGCAATACCGGTACGGTGCCATAAGACGCATCTACATTCTGCACGGACACAACCGGCACAGATCCAGCTACAACAGGCGCTTTCAACGGACGCTCGAAACTGCGCACAGCCCACAGGGATTTCGTGTACTCTTGCGTCGGCGAAGAAAGCATGGTGCGGGTATCGGCGGTTTCAACCTCGTCGCCTTTGAGCAGAACCTTAATCCGGTCGGCCATTTGCGCCACGACAGCAAGGTCATGGGTGATGTAGATCGCCGCCGTATTGAAGTCCTTCACGATGTCGCGGATTGACGCCAGAACCTCGATTTGCGTCGTCACATCAAGCGCGGTCGTCGGCTCGTCGAAGATAATCAGATCAGGGCGGCACGCCATCGCCATCGCCGTCATCGCGCGCTGCAACTGCCCGCCCGACACTTGGTGCGGATAACGGAAGCCGATGTTCTCGGGATCTGGCAAACGCAGCTTTTCATAAAGCGCGATGCCATCAGCTTCGCTCTCGGCACGTGACATCACGCCATGCTGAACAGGCCCCTCGACGTGTTGGTCAATGATGCGGTGCGCAGGGTTAAAACTGGCGGCGGCAGATTGCGCGACATAGGCAATCCGCTTGCCCAACAAACCGCGCTTGACCGACGCAGAGGCCTTGAGCAGGTCAATCCCGTCGAAGACGACAGAGCCTTCCGAAATACGCACGCCGTCGCGGGTGAACCCCATCGCGGCCAACCCGAGCGTCGATTTTCCAGCGCCAGATTCACCGATGAGGCCAAGCACCTCGCCCCGCGCAAGCGTCAGATCAACCCCGTTGATAATCGGGTTCCAAGTTTCGTCACTGCGACCCTCAAGCTTGAGTCCGCGAATTTTCAGGAGCGGTTCCGTCATTCTTTCAGCCCCGATGATTTTTGTAGCATCCAGTCGACCACAAAGTTGACAGCGACGGTCAGCAAAGCGATTGCGCCTGCCGCCAGCAAAGGCAATGTCGCAACCAACGGCGCAAACTGCGCGTAGCTGATGAAGGCCGCGAGATCGCGCACCATTGTGCCCCAATCCGCCAAGGGTGGTTGAATGCCAACGCCAAGGAATGACAGCGCCGCAATCGTCAGGAAGACAAAGCAGAAGCGCAGGCCAAATTCGGCCAAAAGCGGCGCGGTTGCATTCGGCAGGATTTCCTTGAATACAAGATACCACATCCCCTCGCCGCGCAACTTGGCCGCTTCGATGTAATCCATGACGACAATGTTTTGCCCCACGGCACGCGCAAGACGGAAAACCCGCGTACTATCAATGACCGCAATAATCAGAACCATGAATACGGTGAGCGGAATGCCCAAGCGCGACGACCAGACGCTCGCGATTGTCATCAAAAGCAGGGCGAAAATCAACGACGGGATCGCCATGAGAACGTCAATGCCGCGGCTCAGGATCTGATCCGTCCAGCCACCCACCACGGCAGCGAGAAAGCCAAGGCTGCCGCCGATAAAGAACGCCAGAAGTGTCGTTGCGAAAGCGATGCCAACCGTATTTTGAGCACCGTAAATCAATCGCGACAGAATATCGCGCCCGATCTGATCGGTCCCAAGGGGAAAGTTAGGATCACTCCCCGGGATGATGTTCGCCGCGACACCCTGCAAAATCTCGTCCTGCCCGTGCGGAGCAATCACATTCGCGAAAATTGCGAGAATTGCGTAAACGATAATCACGAGGATACCAAAGGCGGCGGTCAGCGGGATAGTGCGGAAAAGCTTGCGCGTGCCTGCCGTGCCGACGTGCCGACCAAGCAGGCGAAATACCCAAGCGGCAGCCGCAAACAGCAGGAAGCCCTTGATCGCGACGCCGAGGAAAAAGAATTTATTCGCGGTGGCCAGATCAGCACTGCGCGACTGCACAAACGCCCAAACCAGCCATACGAGCACAAGCGCCCCAAGGATATAACCGAAGGCCACGCCAAACGGCATATCGCGGAAACGCGGGGCGTTGCCCGTCATTTTTTGACCCGCCAAACGGAACACCCAAGCGAGGGCCGCAATTAGGGCGATGCCCAGCGCGATCGTGGAAACTGCGCTCATTTCGGGTGCCTCAGACGTGGGTTCGACAGGGTCGACAGGATGTCGGCTGTCAGGTTCAACAGGATATAGGCGGCTGCAAAGATCAGGCAGCAGGCCTGCACAACAGGGATGTCGCGGATCTTGACGCTATCAACGAATAGTTGCCCAATCCCCGGATAAACGAAAACCACCTCAACGACGACAACGCCAGTGACGAGATAAGCAAGGTTCAGCGCAATCACGTTGATGATCGGCGCAAGCGCGTTTGGAAGCGCGTGTTTTACAATCACGCGCATTGGCGACATGCCCTTGAGCCGCGCCATCTCGATATAAGGACTGGCCAGCAAGTTGATAATCGCCGCACGCGTCATCCGCATCATATGCGCAGTCACGACAAGCGTCAGCGTCAGCGCAGGCAAAAGCGTTTTTTCCAGACGCTCAGCGAAGGCCATACCCTCATAGATATTCGACAAAGAGGGGAGAATTGTGTTCAGCACGGAAAGGAAGAGGATCAGGATGTAGGCCATAAAGAACTCGGGACTACTGATCGAACTCAACGTCAGAATATTCGTGGCGCGGTCAAAAACGGTATTGCGGTAAAGCGCGGCAAGGATGCCCAAGGTCACGGCAATCGGCACGGCAATCATCGCCGTCACCGAGGCCAGAAACATCGTATTGGCAAAGCGCGGCGCAATTTGCTCGGCAACGGTCACACCGCCACCGCCGCCTAGGTTCGTCTGGAAATTCAATTGCGCAAAGCTGGTGCCAAGATTACCCGTCAACATCCCGCCCAGCCAGCCGAAATAGCGTGTGACCAAAGACTGGTCCAAGCCAAGATCATGGCGAATGGAGGCAACCGCCTCGGGCGTGGCCCCCTGTCCGAGAATCAATTCCGCAAAGTCGCCGGGTAGCAAGTTAACAGCGACAAAAATCACGATTGAAACAATCAGGAGCGTCAAAAGGCCAAGGGCCAAACGCTGCAGCACAATAGTCAGGACATTACCCAAGTTGGTCTTCCCCGTTTCTACAGGCTTCACCTTAACGGCTGAACTCTAGCTGTAAAGGTTAAAGACGAAGCGCCTCGGGCGAGGCTCCGATGGCATCCATGCTGCGCACCAACTCTGCGCTAATCCCGAATTCCGACAGGGCATGCCCCGCCCGCCCGATCATCGCGAGCCGCGCCGCTGGCCAGTGCGATGCCAGCTTATACGCGGAAACTGGTGGGCAAATCATATCATAGCGCCCCTGCACGATCACCGCAGGGATATGCGCGATTCTGTCCATTTGATTGAGGATTTGCTGCTCTTGCGACAAGAACCCGTCATTGACGAAATAATGGTTTTCAAGCCGCGCAAAGGCGCGCGCATACTCGGATGGGGCCTCGCCCGTGATCCCGTTGCTATCAATCGACGCAAGCGCATTTTCCCAATTGGCCCAAGCCCGCGCATGGGTCATCTCCGAGCTGCGATCACCGGAAAAAAGCCGCTTGTGATAAGCCGCGACCAGATCACCGCGCTCTTCACGGGGAATCAATTCCTCAAAGCGCTCCCAGAGGTCGGGCCAGAACTTGCCCGCGCCGCCGCCGTAAAACCAATCAATTTCCGGCTTCGTCATCAAGAACACGCCACGCAAAACCAACGCTGCCGCACGCAACGGATGTGCTTGCGCATAGACCAACGAGAGAGTGGCGCCCCAACTTCCGCCAAACACGATCCACGCAGTAATACCCAGCGTTTCGCGGATCAATTCGATGTCTGCCACGAGGTGCCATGTCGTATTCGCCTCGACGCTAGCATGGGGTCGCGACCGACCACAGCCGCGCTGATCGAAGAGAATGATACGAAAGATATCTGGATCAAAGTAACGCCGCATCGTCGGGCTACACCCGCCGCCGGGGCCGCCATGAAGAACCACGACAGGAATGCCATCAGGCCGCCCGCACTGCTCGACATAAACGACATGCCCATCGCCCACGTCCAGCATACGCTGGTCGAAAGGGTCAATCGGAGGATAAAGATGCGACACTGCGCGTTTTTGACCTAAGACCTTGTCCATATTCGGACTATATAGCGTCTGAATTCAAACGACCACGCGAAAACTGGAGCCGACTATGCAAGCCACCAACACCGTTGATCCCGCTGAAATTGCCAAATTCGAGGCAATGGCCGCCGAGTGGTGGGATCTCGAAGGCAAGTTCAAGCCGCTGCATATGATGAATCCCGTCCGCCTTGGCTATATCACGCAACAGATTGCTGCCGAGTTCGGGCGCGATCTCAATACCCCCATGCCATTCAAAGGTCTGCGCATTCTCGATATCGGCTGCGGTGGCGGGTTGCTGTGCGAACCGATGGCGCGTTTGGGCGCGACGATCGTGGGGGCGGACGCCGCTGAACGGAATATCCCTGTCGCCAGAATTCACGCCGAGCAATCGGGGCTGGTCGTCGACTATCGCCACACAACAGCCGAAGCGATGGCCGCCGCGGGCGAACAATTCGACGTGGTTCTGAACATGGAAGTCGTCGAGCACGTGGCCGATCCGCTGGGCTATCTGACCGCCTGTCAGCAGCTTTTGAAATCAGGTGGCTTGCACATCTGCTCGACCATCAACCGCAATCCAAAGTCGTTCGCCATGGCGATTGTCGGGGCGGAATGGGTCATGCGCTGGCTGCCGAAGGGCACGCACGAATGGGCGAAATTCATCAGCCCTGACGAGCTATTCAAACTTTTGACAGAGGCGGGCCTGGAACCCGTGGATCGCAAAGGGTTTGTGTTCAACTTCGCGCGCTTCACATGGTCGGTCTCTGACAAGGACCTGTCGGTCAACTACGTCACGGCAGCGATAAAACCTTAGGACCTATTCGTCCTTGGACAGCTTCATCCGCATTTCGCGCAGAACTGGCAATGCAACGCGCACCCTATCGGCGCCCACAGTCTCGACGACCTCGGCAATGACTGGCGCGATCGCAACGACAGCCGCATCACGAGCGGCGGTGCCAGAAGGGCTAATAGAAACCATCTTGCGCCGCGCATCTTCCCAGTCGGGCCGAATATGCACCCAGCCTGCCCACTCCAGCTTTCTTAATGTGTTCGTCATGGCCCCGCGCGTCAGGTGGAAAGTGCGCGCCAATTGCGCCGGCGAGCGCTCCTCACCTGCATGGGCAAGGTGATTGAGAACCGAGAAATGCGATAGCTCCATCCCCTTTGGCAATACACGCGCCAGATAGCTGCGGGCCAATTGGTCCACAGCGAGGATTTCGCTAAATAGCGTCACTGCGAGGTTTTGGGTCGAATCTGACATCAGGGACCTTTGAAAGCGCGATCGTGTTTGAGCGCGGCTACACGGTTGCGCGCATGTGACACTTCCTTAACGTTAAGATCAACCAATACCGGACCAATTTCGGTCCCCGCATCCAATAAAATTTCTCCCCACGGCGAAATTGCCATACTGTGCCCATAGGTTTCGCGAGGTTTGCCCGCCGATGCAGCATGGACCCCCGTTTGCGCCGCCGCAAGAACGAAGCATCCGGTTTCGATCGCCCGCGCCTGTAAAAGCGCCTGCCAGTGCGCCGCACCCGTCACCGTCGAAAAGGCCGAAGGGACGAGGAGGATATCCGCACCCGCTTGCGCCAATGCCCGATACAGATAGGCAAATCGCAGATCATAACAGATCGACAGGCCAATATTGCCGAACGGCGTTTGCGCGACAACCGCACGATCGCCCGGGCGATAGCCAGCTGATTCGCGGTAGGATTCCGTTTCACTGACGTCCACATCAAACATATGGATCTTGTCGTAACGCGCGACGATTTGCCCTTTCGGATTGATCAGGAACGACCGATTGGCAAACCGCCCATCGGCATCATCCGTTTTCAGCGCGAGTGAACCAATCGAAAGCCATATCCCGAGAGCGGCCGCCTCGGACCGCAACCCCTTGAGGGTGAGATCATCGGCTTCGTGCTGCAAAACCTCGATCTGATGCGCCCGACTTGCCGAGACGCAGTTCGTTACTTCTGGGGTGAGGACAAACTGCGCACCCTGCCCTACCGCCTCGCGCAGAAAGCCCCGTGTCGTGATCAGGTTGTCACGCGGGCTATCGCTTGCGCAAAGCTGGAGGAGAGCGGTTTTCATCCCTTCAAAAGCGCGTCCAGTTTGCCCGCGCGATCAAGGGCGTTCAGATCGTCATATCCGCCAATCGGCACGTTGCCGATAAAGATCTGCGGCACGGTGCGCCCGCCGTTCGACCGCTGGATCATCTTGCCGCGCTCTTCGGGGTGCACGTTTATGTCAATCTCGGTAAAGCTGACACCCTTCGCTGACAAAAGCCGCTTGGCCGCGTGGCAAAATCCGCATGTACTTTTCGTATAAAGCTCGACAGGCTTCATCTGGTTGATCCTTAAACTGTTCCGCTCCCTATCTAGGTGTCTTTTACAGTTCTGGCCAGTGTAAGGATATCAACCCTGCGTGCGCCGACTGACATACAGGCCTCTGTGCAGGCCGCGAGCGTTGCGCCAGAAGTCATGATATCATCAATCAGCAGCACATGTCTGTCTTTCAGAATTGCTGACCTGCTCGGGTTGGGATGAATGGAATCCGCCAAAGCGGCAAATCGCGCATCCCGACTGTGACCCTTGAGCGGCGCGGTATTGCGCTGGCGCACAAGGGCATCGACACAAGTATCGCGCGCCAGCAAGCCGCCCAACACATTCACCAAAAGGGCGGATTGGTTGTAGCGGCGCTGGATAAGCCTCACGCGGTGCAGCGGGACGGGGACCAAAATTGTATCGTCCGCCAGCAAAGGACCCGCCAAACGCACCATCCACCTTGCAAGCGGCTGCGCCAAATCCGTGCGATCACCATGTTTGAGCGACAACACCAATTTTCGCCCGACACCCGTATAGGCCAGAACCGCGCGCCCCCGATACCACGGTCGGGCGATTGTCATACAGTCGTCGCAGATCAGATCATCGGCAACATGATCCCCCGGCAATTGGGTGCCGCATTTCCCGCAGATCGTCCCACCGATAAAATGTGTTTCACGCCAACAGGCCCCGCAAAGCCCGAAGTCGCCTTCGGACGGCGCATCACATGCGACACAATGAGAAGGATAAATTGCCCGAATGACGCTTTGCATCCACATGATTGCACCCTAAATGGTCCTTATGGAAAAAATACCTCAACTCACCGATCGTCCAGCGCTCCTGCGTAACCGCAAGCGCACCGTTTCGGACGCCTTGTTTTTACACGAACGCGTCGCTGATGAGTTTAAGGAAAGACTCATAGAGGTTAACAGAACCTTTACGTCCGTGGCGATTGTGACCGGCTTTCCCGATTTCTGGCAAAATCAATTCCCAGATGCGACCGTAGTGGCAGATGACGAGGTTATTGCCCTTGAAATGGAAACCCATGATCTGGTCCTTCATGCAATGGCCCTACATTGGGCGAACGATCCCGTGGGGCAACTGGTGCAATGCCGTCATGCGCTGAAACCCGATGGCTTGTTTTTGGCCGCATGTTTTGGCGGTCAGACGCTCCATGAGCTGCGCGCCTCTTTGGCCGAGGCCGAGGCAGTTGTCGCAGGTGGTCTTTCCCCGCGCATCGCCCCGATGGGTGAAATTCGCGACCTTGGCGCACTCCTGCAGCGCGCTGGCTTTGCCCTGCCAGTTGCGGACGGTGCGCCCTATAGCGTGAATTACGCGAACCTGTTTCACCTGATGCATGATCTGCGCAAAATGGGCGAAACCAATGCCTTGGCCCATAGGTCGCGCCACTTCACGATGCGCAATATCATCACCGAAGCCGCTTCGGTTTATGCCGAGAACTTCTCGAACGAGGACGGGCGGATTGAAGCCACCTTTGAAGTGATCACCCTGACCGGATGGGCGCCTGCGGACAACCAACCAAAACCGCTCCGCCCCGGAAGTGCGGCAACACGCTTGGCTGACGCTCTGGGCACAAAAGAAAAGCCGCTGAACGGCAAAGATTAACGCGCGACACATTCCTACTAGTTTTCGCGCAAAGAGGAACATGACATGACTGACCAAATCGCCGTTTGCCCCATGCACGCGCCAAAAGACCACCCCAAGATCAAGCCCGCCAAAGTCGGCGTTTTGGTCGCCAATCTAGGCACACCAGATGCAACGGATTATTGGTCGATGCGGCGCTATTTGAACGAATTCCTCTCCGATAAGCGCGTGGTGGATTACTCCGCTTGGCTTTGGCAGCCGCTTTTGCAGCTGGTCATTCTGACAACCCGCCCGTCGAAATCTGGCGCGAATTATCGGTCGATCTGGAACAACGAAGCGGACGAAAGCCCGCTTCTGACGATCACAAAGCAGCAGACAGCCGCGATCAAGGCGACGATGGCCGACCGTTACGGTGAGAATGTCATGGTTGATTTCTGCATGCGCTACGGCAACCCGTCGACCAAATCCAAGGTCCGCGAAATGGTTGAGGCCGGTTGTACCAAGATCCTCTTCTTTCCGCTTTATCCGCATTACGCGGGGGCCACATCTGCCACAGCAAACGACCAGTTCTTTCGCGCCTTGATGGATGAAAAATGGCAGCCGATTGCCCGCGTTGTTGCGCCCTATTTCGAAGATCCCGCCTATATCGACGCGCTCGCACAATCGATCGAAACCGCCTATGCGAAACTCGACAAAAAGCCCGAGCTGCTGATCTGTTCCTATCACGGGATGCCGCAACGCTATCTGCGCGAGGGTGATCCCTATCACTGCCAATGCCAGAAAACGACGCGTCTCCTCAAAGAGCGGCTGGGCTGGGAAGACACCGAGATCAGGACCACGTTCCAATCCGTCTTCGGGCGCGAAGAATGGCTGAAACCCTATACGGTTGAAGAAGTTGCGCGTTTGGCCAAGGACGAGGGCGTCAAGAATATCGCAATCTGCGCGCCCGCCTTTTCCGCCGATTGCATCGAGACACTCGAAGAAATCAATGAAGAGATCAAAGAGAGCTTTGAGCACGCAGGCGGCGAGCAGTTCACCTATATTCCCTGCCTCAACGACGACCCTGCCCACATCGCCGCGCTTTGTGGTATCATCGACGAGAACTTGCTCGGCTGGGTGATCCGTTAACGCAAAACGGCGGGGAGTCCCCGCCGTTTCTTGCCGAAAATATGTAATGCAATCCTAGATCAACAAGACCTGTGTGCCGATCTGCGTCATACCGTACAGCTCTTGGATATGCTCGTTATACAAGCCGATGCACCCATTGGATGAACGGCGGCCGATCTTGCGCGTGTCGTGCGTGCCGTGAATACGGTAATACTGCCACGACAGGTGTAGCGCGTGTGTGCCAAGCGGGTTGTCCGGACCGGGGCCAATATATTCTGGCCACTCTGGGTTCCGCTCGCGCATGGATGGCGTCGGACGCCATTCTGGACCTTCCACTTTGCGGGTGATCTCGGTCTGACCCTTGCGTGTCAAATCGTCTGTCATCGGCACAGATGTCGGATAAAGCTTATAAACGCTTTGATCTTCTGACCAGTAGTGCAAAGCACGCGATTGAATATCAACCAAAACAGCGCCGCCTGCGAGGCTGCTGAAATAGGGCTGCCAATCCAGCGAGCGGAAGCTCGAAATATTGCGCGAAACACCAGAAGAGATATCGGCCTCAATCTCGGTGCTATTTTGGGTTTGTGCCAAAGCGCCAGTGCCGATCGAGGCGGCAGTCGCAGCGATAAAGCTGCGGCGCGATAGGTTGGAATTCAGAAACTTGCTCATCATATGCTCCATCAGTCTACAGTGCTGACTATTGCGGTGTTTTAGGGCTCAACCTCATACCATGCAAATCAAACAATTGTCAGAACGGCGGAGCTTTGCCGAACAGCATTTGAAGTGTGTCAATATAGGCGCTAAGAGGGCTTAGATTCAGGGAATGGGTGCTACTATGTTTAGACGTGAAATGTTGGCTGGCTTGGCGCTTACGGCTCTTGCGGCCTGTTCGAGCGGAACGCGCGCGCGTATCGGGCCAGACGGGCTTCCGTTGCCGCAAGTATACAAAATAGGCCCAAATGACACGAGCGACATTCAGTTTCGCATGCTTGATAGCGTCAACACGTTGCGCCGCGCCGCAGGGGTCTCCCCCGTTGAGCTTGATGCGCAATTGACAGCTGCCGCCGCCACCCACTCGCGCGACATGTCCGCACAAAACCGCCCTTGGCTGTTTGGCTCGGATGGCTCGTCGCCGCTTGATCGGGCGCGCCGCGTGGGTTTCTTTGGTCAGATCGTCGGCGAGAATATCTCCGAATCCTACGAAACCGAGCTTGAAACGCTGGCCGCATGGATGAGCCAACCGGATACACGGAGCGTTATTCTGGATCCAAAAGCGCGGCGCATGGGCTTTGCATGGTTTCAAGAACCTGCAGGCAAGTTGTGGTGGACCATGAACATGGGCGCCGATCCCGCGCTTTCACAATCGTCGCTCACAGGGTTCAGGCCGACAATCTCGGCCATCACCAACTAAGGGTAGATGAAAATCTTTGTTCCGTCGTTGACCATCGCATAGATCTCTTCGATGTCTGCGTTGGTCACGGCGATACAGCCCCATGTCCAATCATCCTGACCGGCATAGAGCGACGGCGTTCCGTGGATAAATATCTCGCCGCCAGGCTGCTTGTCCATGGCCCGCGCCTTATTGATGTCGTTGATATTCGGGTATGAAATACCCAGCGACAAATGATAACGGCTATTTGGATTGCGACGGTCGATGTAATAGGCACCCTCGGGCGTGCGCCCGTCACCTTCAATCTGCTTGTGCTCTGTCGGCGCAAAGCCAAGTTCGAAATTATACGATTTCAACACCGCTGAGCCACTGAGCAACTGCATGATCCGCGCGCCCTTAAAGACCTGAATCCGCGTTACTTCGGGGCCGTGATAGGACTTAAACTTGCTGGCACAGCCCGCCAAGCCAAGGGCCGCCCCCATCATAAGAACACGTCTGCTAATCTTCATTTCTGCCCTCGGTCTCTGCCGCTTTTTCAAGCTGCTTTACACTATCGCGCCAGAAAACAAGAAGGGTATTTCACCCCGACCGACTACTTTCGCGTGAAGCTGCCGACGACCTCGACATGGGCGGACCATCGGAACTGATCAACGACCTGCACCCAATCAAGCGTGAAGCCCGCTTTTTGGAGGGTCACGGCGTCACGCGCGAAGGTCACGGGGTTGCAAGAGACCATAGCGATCACCTTGATCTCTGATGCGGCCAGCGTTGCGATCTGCGCCTCGGCCCCCGCACGCGGCGGGTCAATCACGGCAGCATCAAATTTGCGAAGCTCATCAGGCTCAAGCGGACGACGGAACAGGTCTCTGGCCTCCGACGTGACACGCTTGAGACCCTTGCCCTCGCGCCAACCTCGATCAAGTGCCGCGATCATCTCGGCTTCGCCCTCAACGGCATGTACCTCTGCACGGGTCGCAAGCGGCAGTGTGAAGGTGCCCGCGCCAGCAAACAAATCAACGATCCGGCTGGCCTTTGCAGTGATTTCCTCAACAGCCGACAAAAGCGCTGTCTCGCCATGTTTGCTCGCCTGCAAAAAGGCACCCGGAGGCGGAACGACTGCCGTGGTTCCAAACATCTGGATCGGGGGTTGCATCGTCACCACAGGCTCATCGACCCAAACGAGGCGGGCGATGTTATGGGTTTGCGCGAAAACGGCGAGTTCCGCGCGAAGTTCAGGCGTCAGCGGCTTTTCGGTCTCGACTAAAATGTCGAGCCCGTTCTTGGTCTCTGTCACGGTCAAGGCGATCTCTGCTTTACGCGACGCAGCAATCACAACCAAGGCCTCAAGCATCGGGAATTGAGACATCAACCCGATCGTCAAAAGCTTGCACTCTGGCACAGGGATAAGCGTATTGGTGCCCTTGGCGTGGAAACCAAGCATCGCCCCGCTTTTGGTCCGCTTGCCTGCCAGCTTTGCGCGTCTGCGCGATTGGGCGGGCGAGGTCATCACGTCGCGATAAACGGTGTCGATCCGCTGTGCCGCCAACGCCTTTTGCACAATCTCCAGCTTCCAATTTGCGACGAAAGCGTCAGTGGCGTGCTGCATTGCGCAACCGCCGCAGGTTTTGAAATGCTTACATGGCGCCGCAACACGGTCAGCCGACGGCGTGATAATGCGCACGGTCCCGTCTTGAGCGACGGCCACTTCTTCACCGGGCAAGACGCGCGGCAGCAATGTGCGCCCGTCATCTACCTTGCCCAAGCCGAGATGGGTTAGTCCTTCGATCATCGCCATTATCTATTCCGCCGCATCTTGCACATTGATAAATCCACCCGACTGCCTGTCCCAAAAACGGGCATAAAGCCCGTTTTGCGCCAGCAGTTCGGCGTGTGTTCCCTGTTCCTTGATCTGCCCGCCGTCAAGCACAATGATCCGGTCCATGCGCGCAAGCGTCGAAAGACGGTGCGCAATTGCAATAACGGTCTTGCCTTCCATTGCAGTTTCAAGCGCCGTTTGGATCGACGCCTCGACCTCGGAATCGAGCGCGCTTGTCGCCTCGTCCAGCACCAGAATAGGCGCATCCTTCAGGATCGCGCGGGCAATCGCGATGCGCTGACGCTGACCACCCGACAGCTTCACGCCACGTTCGCCCAAATGCGCATCATAGCCTTCGCGCCCGCCATGATCGCGCAAGTCACCGATAAACCCGAGCGCCTCGGCCTGATCGGCAGCGGCATCAATCTGGTCTTGCGTGGCTTCAGGCTTGCCATAAGCGATATTGTCGCGCGCAGAGCGGTTAAACATCGCCGTCTCCTGCGTCACCATCCCGATCTGTCGTCGCAGGCTTTCTTGAGTCACATTGCGCAGGTCTTGACCGTCAATTTTGATGGCCCCGCCCTCCGTGTCGTAGATGCGCAAGAGCAGGGAAACGAGCGTGGATTTCCCCGCGCCAGAGGCACCAACGATGCCCAGCTTTTCGCCACCTGCGACAGCGAGGTTAATGCCGTTCAGACCACCCTGCCCGCCGCCATAACGGAACGCGACATTCTCAAAGGTGATTTCGGCCTTGGTCACGATCAACTCTTTCGCGCCTTGCGAATCCACAAGCGTATGCGCGGGGCTCAATGTGCGGATCGCATCCTCAACCTCGCCCACGTTCGCGTACATTCCCAAAAGCGTGAAGCTAACCCAACCCGTCATCTGCGCAAGCCGCAAGCCGATCGATCCACTGACCGCAATATCGCCCGCCGTTGCACCACCCTGCGTCCAGAAATAAAGCGTCGCGCCAACCATAATAAGCGGCAAAATGCCCGCTAGCGTCATCAGGCTGAACCGGAAACCGGCCGACAGCCAGCCAAAGCCGACAGAGGCCAAGCGCATGGTCTCCATCGCATCAATGGCCGCCCGATCCTCGAACTGATCATGCGCGAACAACTTCACCGTTTTGATGTTCGTGACCGTATCGACCACCTGCCCCGTCACCATCGCACGGCTCGACGCCCGCTTTTTCGACGCGGCACGGACGCGGGGCATAAAGTAGCGGATCATCACGATATAGGCGACGGTCCAGACGGCGAGCAGAACCGCCGTGCGCACATCAATGGTCAGCATCAACAGCACCGAGCCTATCAGAGAGGCCAGGGCAAAAATCACCGTATGGATCGTCTCGATCACCAGATCGGTCGCGGCACGCGCCGCCTGTCCTTGCTTTTGCGCAATTCGTCCCGCGAAGTCATCGTCAAAGAACTGGACCGACTGCCCGAGGGTGTGCCGATGCAGGCGCGAGTATACGAGGTTCATGATCGACGGCGCCAGAACGACCGATTGCATTACGCCTGAAAGGCCCAAGACCAACGGCCGCAAGATGATGAAAAACGCCGTCACCCCCAACAAGAGCGGCAAGTTACTGGTGAAAAACTGCTCTTGTGTGGAACCTAACGCCGCGTCGATCACAAGACCCAAGATGAGCGCTGACAGGACTTCGAGAGCGCCCGCCATAACCGAAACAATGCTCCCGATGGTCATATAGCGGAAACTGCCCCGAAAGGCCCAGCGCATGAAGGCAATCAGGGTGTGGGGCGGTGGCCCTTCTGCGGGGGCGAACGGGTCGATCAGATCTGAAACACTCATTGTATTTTTCCCAAGAATCCGCCCGACTGCCGCAGCCAGAACGTTGCATTTTGTCCGTCTTGCGCCAAAAGCGCATCAAGCGTGCCGTTTTCGGTAATCCGGTCCGTCGCGGACAATAGGTGCGTGACTGCAATGACGGTTTTACCCTGCATCATCCCCGACACAATGCCCGTGATCCAACACACCTTTTTAAACGGACGCGCGTAGGCGCGCAAAAACGGCAAAAGCCGTTGCGGTGGATGGTCGGTCTCCTGATAGGCGATAGAGGGATCAACGAAGTCTTCAAAAAAGCGAAACAAGCCAAGCAGCCTCAAATAACAGTCTCTCTGACATAGCGCGAAAAGCACTATAGGAAAACCGCCATCGAAAAGCTAGCAAGAGCGACAGCCATGACACGCATGAATATCCGCCAAGCCGTCGGATTATTAAGCAGCAAAGAAAGCAACGTACCCGCCCACGTCCAAAACAAGCAAACACCAAGGTTGATGGACGAGAATGACAGCGCCAGATGGGTCGCTTGGCCGACTGGTGAGAAGGTGGCGACATAGGCCGACGCGCTCAGGGCGACAGCCCAGATTTTCGGGTTCACCCATTGGAACAAGACGGCCTCGATGAAGGTAAACGGGCGATCTTTGCCCGCTTTGCGTTTCGCGGGATCCGCCCGCCAGAGGTTATAAGCCATCCAGAGGATCCAACCACATGCGATGATCTTGAGCGCAATGGTCAGCGACGGAAATGCAGCAAGAATTGCGCCGAGGCCCAGCCCGACAATCCCCGCAATGATCCCCACCCCAAGTGCGACGCCCAGAATATGCGGCAAGGTCGGACGGAACCCGAAACGCGCGCCGCTGGTGGTGAGCAAGATCACATTCGGACCAGGTGAAAAAAGCCCAAAGAACACAAAGCCAAAAAGCGGGATGAGATCAGCCAATCAACTCGGCCTTCGTGAGTTGAAAGCCGGACGCAATCCAGTCCGATTTGGCTTTTTGGAGCGCCTTTCCCAGTGCGGCGCCTTGCAGTTTTGGCATCAGATCAGCGGCGCTAACCGGGAAAACTTGCCGCGCCGCAAAGGCAATCTGCGCGAGCGTTTCGGATGACACCTTCTGCGCGCAAGAGGCCGCCTCGATCGCCGCGCGGTCCACCGCAATTTCCGCGCCATGCTCAAAGGCCAGCGCAGGCAAGCTCATATCTCTGGTGAGCTGTTCAATCTGCCTTTCCTGCGCCTTCGTGAGCCGCAAACCGTCACGCATTCCGCCAATAGCAACCAAGCGGCGGACAGGATCGGGCGCAAGCCCCGCCTGCCCTTCGACATGCACCAGGACAGCCAAAATTTCAGCCATCGCACCCGGTAGGATTTGCCCCAAGACGCCCGCCGCAGCCATCGAGGCAACAGCGGGCGCAGGGTTTGGCGCGCCCAAAAGTTTGAGAAGTTCGGAAGTCACCCGCTCTTTTGACAGGCCTGCGAGACCGTCGATATTTTCGGCACAAGCGGCCAGACCATCGGCATCAATCCCGCCCTCCGGATCGCCATACCATGCATGGAACCGAAAGAAGCGCAGGATGCGCAGGTAATCTTCCTTGATCCGCTGGTCCGCGTCGTCAATGAACCGCACACGCCGCGCCTCCAGATCAGGCAAGCCACCAAGCGGGTCGGCAATCTCGCCATCAATATTGCAATACAGGGCATTCATGGTGAAATCGCGGCGGCGGGCGTCGTCTTCCATGTTGTCGGCAAACGCCACGACAGCGCGTCTGCCATCGGTTGCCACGTCGCACCGAAAGGTGGTGATCTCGAACGGCTTGCTATCCACGACAACGGTGACTGTGCCGTGCTCAATCCCCGTCGGAACCACGCGGAACCCGAGCGTCTCGGCCAGTGTGGTGACCGTTTCGGGATGTGCATCTGTCGTCAGATCAAGATCGGAAACAGGCACCCCAAACAGGGCATTGCGCACGCAACCACCAACAAACCACGCTTGATAGCCCGCATTCTCCAGCATAGCACAAACACGCTGGGCGGGGCCATTGAGCCACTCGGCCGTGATCCGCTTCATTGCATCCGCTCCGCCAATCCGCGCAAAATCCGCGCCGTCGCGCCCCAGATGTAGTAGGGGCCGAAAGGCACGGTGTAGTACCTGCGGATTTTTCCCTGCCAGATGCGACCCTCGATATTGAAATTCGCAGGTGTCATCAGATGCGCAAGCGGCACTTCGAAGACCTCGCTGACTTCGCCTTCCTCTGCCATCGGCGCAAAGGGCCCGTCGATAAGCGCGAGAACCGGCGTGACCGCATAGCCAGTCACCGTTTCATGGGCAGGCAATGCGCCAACGACATCCACAAACGCGGGATCAAGCCCGATTTCCTCATGTGCTTCGCGCAAGGCAGCGGCGATGGGATCGGCGTCAGTCGGGTCTTGCTTGCCACCGGCAAAGGCAATCTGACCGGGGTGATGTTTAAGCCTTGCAGAGCGTTTCGTGAGGATCACAGACCGCGTCTCGACCCGCACAGCAACCAGAACCGCCGCAGGTGTCAATTTGCGCCCCTCGGGTAAGATCACGTCTTTATTCAGGTCAAAATCAGAGGATGCGCTGCCCTCGCTGGACAGCGCATCCAAAAGCATCTGGCGAAGCTCAGGCCTCGTCACTTGCCGCCTCGAACCCGAGCGTCTCGGGCGCGAAAACGTAATGTGATCCACAGAACTGACAGTCCGCGGTCACTGTGCCCTCTGGCGTCGTCATGTGGCTGATATCCTTGGCGGAATAGATCGACAGCGACTGACGGACACGGTCAGCAGAACAGGTGCAGCCGAACTTGACTGGCTGCGCAGGATAAATGCGTGGCTGCTCTTCGTGGAACAGCCGGACCAGCAGTTCGCTTGGCGTCACCGACGGGCCGATCAATTCGAGCGCATCAACGGTATCGAGCAGAGCATTCGCACGGTTCCAGTTTTCACCCTCGACCTCGTCAAGAATATCCTCCGGAAGCAGAAGACCGCCCTCGCCTGATCCGCCGTCACCTTTCATTTCAGGGGACGCCTTTGGCATGTGCTGCAACAGCACACCACCTGCGCGCCAATGCTCATCCTCTCCACGAATTTGGGACCTGCCAAAGGTCAACTCAAAGCGGGTCGGGATCTGCTCGGATTGCGCAAAATAGGTCTCGGCGCATTTTGAGAGCGACGTCCCCGTCAACGGCGTGACACCCTGATAGGGCGTCATATCGGGGCCCTGGTCGATCAGGATCGCAAAATAACCCTTACCGATCTGGCTGAACGGGATCGCATCAAGATTGATCGTCTCTTCATCATAGCTCGCATAAGCGCGAATGCGGGCAGGTGCCCCGCCATCGGTCGGGCCATAATAATCGGTTGCAATAAAACGGATGGGACCATCACCACGCACCTGCAGCGATAGCTTCCAACGCAACTTCATCGACTGGCCAATCAGCGCGGTAAGCAGCGCCATCTCGGCCACCAAGCCTTCAATCGCTGGCGGATAATCGTGCTGACGCAACACCTCTTCCAAGGTGCCGTCCAAACGGGCGACGCGTCCGCGAATATCGGAGGCGTCGAGTTGAAATGGCAGGACGGTGTCGTCCCAAGCAATTTTGCTTGTCGTCATGGGCTTTCCTAACATGTGCGGAATTGGCATACCCCGACTATATAGGTAGGACAAGCCAAGGTCCAAGGGGTGACACAATGATCAAACGGTTCGGAAATACGCCAAAAGCTGGCGAACGCTATAAAATGCGCGCTGGTGTCTATGCCATTTTGCCCAATATGGGGCAGTTGTTGCTGACCTATCAGGCAGCCCCTCACTATGAATTCCAGCTCCCTGGCGGCGGCATTGATGCCGGCGAAAGCCCGATTCAGGCGCTTCACCGTGAAGTATTTGAGGAAACTGGCTGGCGCATCGCCAAACCGCGGCGCCTTGGTGCCTTCCGCCGATTTGTCTGGATGCCAGAATACGAAATTCATGCGGAGAAGCTTTGCCATGTCTACACAGCAATCCCTGTCCGCAAACATGGCCTCCCAAGCGAGGACGGTCATGAAGCGGTTTGGATGGATGTCAGCGACGCAATCCAGGAATTGGCGAACGATGGCGATGCGGCGTTTGTAGCAAATCTGACGTTTTAATCGACGAGCGGGCGGCCCTCAACAACGTGCCCGTAAATGGTGGTCAAAATACTCGCGCCAACCATGAGCGCCGCCCAATTTGTGATGATATCGCATGCAAACGCGACAAGCGGCAGTGCGCCGTAAAACAGCGATACGACGATCGTCGCGAGAACTTTTAAAATCGTGACGATCACTGCGACATTGAAAATGACACCACTGACAGGCTTGGTTTCCGCCCAGGCCTCGGTCAACGTCATCGCGTGATCAACCGCAATCGCAGGCAATACAATCGCCCAGCGCAGCCATAAGAACGTCATGACCACGCCCAGCGCCAAACCTACGAAAGTCTCGCCTAGCTTTGATCCGGCACCGCCCTGAAACGGGAGCAAAATTATACCGACGACAAACATCACTGGCATCGCGACAAGTGCGATCAAAAGCACAAGTTGAAGGCTCCGCCAAAGGTATGACCCGATCGGGCGGTTCTGCGCTGCGGGGATCAGCGCTGTGTATTCTTCAAGAAGAATAAACCGGTGCCAAGCGACCGCTACCCAACTCATCACAAACAATGAAAAGCCAATCAACGCCAAAACCAGCATGAGATCCAAGACTGTCAAGCGCGACGCAACCGCTGTGACGTCATCTGTCGATGTCATTTCCAGAGGAATACCCGTCGAGGCCAAGACAAATACGGTAAATGCAGCCAGCATGACGAGCGGCGGCAGGGACACTTTCAATGATTGGCCCAGATTGCCAAAAACCATCAAAAACGCGTGGCGCACAATATTCCAAGCCATAGTCAACGCTCCTTTAGGGTCAGTCGGGTTTTGGTCGCATTCCTCAAACGGGCCGTCAACGCCATATCCTTGCACGGCCCCGCAAAAACGGGTATCGCGCGATGCAATTACCGCATTAATCAAGGGCTATACCAATGACTGCTCCGAAAAAAGTTGTTCTCGCATATTCTGGTGGTCTGGATACCTCGATCATCCTCAAATGGCTGCAAACCGAATATGGCTGTGAAGTTGTCACTTTCACCGCCGATTTGGGGCAGGGCGAAGAATTAGAGCCCGCACGCAAAAAGGCCGAGATGATGGGCGCGTCTTCCATCTATATCGAAGACCTCCGCGAAGAGTTCGTGCGCGATTTCGTCTTCCCGATGTTCCGCGCCAATGCGCTTTACGAAGGGCTGTATCTTCTCGGCACATCCATCGCCCGCCCGCTGATTTCCAAGCGCTTGGTCGAGATCGCTGCCCTCGAAGGCGCTGATGCGGTATCCCACGGTGCGACAGGCAAGGGCAACGATCAGGTCCGTTTTGAATTGGCCGCCTACGCGTTGAACCCTGAAATCAAGGTGATTGCGCCTTGGCGTGAATGGGACTTGAGCAGCCGTACCCGCTTGCTTGAATTCGCGGAAAAGAACCAGATCCCCGTCGCCAAGGACAAGCGGGGCGAAGCGCCTTTCTCGGTTGACGCGAACCTTTTGCACACATCTTCCGAAGGCAAGGTTCTGGAAGATCCCGCGCAAGAAGCACCGGATTACGTCTACCAGCGCACTGTTGCGCCCGAGGATGCACCGAATACACCCGAAATGGTCGAGATCGGCTTTGAGCGCGGCGATGCAGTGTCTATCAACGGCGAAATGATGTCGCCTGCGACGATCCTGACCAAGCTGAACGAACTTGGCGGCAAGCATGGGGTCGGTCGTCTGGACCTCGTCGAGAACCGCTTTGTCGGCATGAAATCGCGCGGTATCTATGAAACACCAGGCGGCACGATCCTGTTGGAGGCCCACCGCGGTATCGAGCAAATCACGCTTGATTCAGGGGCAGGTCACCTGAAAGACAGCATTATGCCGAAATACGCCGAGCTGATTTATAACGGTTTTTGGTTCTCGCCAGAGCGCGAAATGCTGCAAGCCCTGATCGACAAGAGCCAAGAGCATGTCAGCGGCACCGTCCGCGTGAAGCTTTACAAAGGTTCCGCAACGACAGTCGCCCGCTGGTCGGAAAACAGTCTCTATTCCGAAGCACATGTAACATTTGAAGAAGACGCTGGCGCCTACGATCAGACTGACGCGCAGGGCTTCATCCAATTGAATGCGTTACGGTTGAAACTGATCGCCACACGGAACCGTCGCGTTAAGTAATCAAAAGCAAACAAGACAAAAAAGGCGGCCACCTATACAGGGGGTCGCCTTTTTCTTTGCCAAATTACCGTTCAATTTCGGAAAGCAGTGCGGGATCAATGACCAAGTTGCGCACGCCATGCGCGTGATCCTCTTCAAAAATATTATCTTCAAGCCACGCGCCCACCGACGCAATATTCACGCGCGCGACGCGCGGCCGAATGCTCCATGTCACTTGGAACGGTGATCCTTTCACGTTGTAGGTCGGACCGGTGGTCGAGCCACTGTAGACAACAGGCGTGCCTGTATTGGACGGGATACCGGGCGCCTGATACAGGCCACGCACCGCCTCAATGCGTGTCAGGTCGCGAAAATCCAGTGCATTCTGGTCATTCACCAACACATAAACCTGCGCCTCAACTCGCAAATTCGGGTTGCTGATCGCCTCCGACAAACATGTGCCCAAGCTTGGCCCTGGCGCGGCTTGCGCGGTGGAAAAGACGTAATGCACCTCGATGGTGTCTCCGGATTGCAGGTCGCCATGCTCTGATGCGCCAATGGCATGACCAAGCGGCGTAAGTTCTTGCGCGGTCAATTCGCCCGCATATTTGAAACCCGTCCCAAAGCCATAGCCATCACCGTTGCCGGCATATTTCGTAAACTCGCCCCCACGATGCTCGGCATTTTCATGAAAATGGATGTCACAAAGGTTCATTTTCGTAAAAGGCGGCGCCAGTCCGAAATTGCGCGCATTATCCCCGTGCGGCGCATCAATATCGCGCGGCGACTGCGGGCCATAGCCCGCCTTTTCCGTCGAAATCGCCAAGGCCATATGCTGCTCGATCAAAGCCGCATCCGAGATGGCCCCATGTTCGGCGGGATCGCTATGGGCGAGCTCGGCGGTTGTTTCAAGCACCGGTTCCTGCACGTGCCCTTGCTCTGCGACTGCAGCACCTTGAACGATCAAAGCGCCCATAAGCGCGAATGAAAATAGACCCTTTTCCGCCACCTGAAATTCCTTCTGCTACGCGGTCGCTGCGTATGACCGTCAGCAGATAAAGAAGGTAATTTCCTTAAAATATAATTTTGAAGTCCGACTATAATCGGTGGCGCGCCAATTTTTCATAATGTGGCAGCGCATTTTCGAGCAACGTAAGGTCACGGCCAGATAAAACGGGCAACGCACCTTCCGCCCCGGCAAACCCCGTCGATTGGTGCACCGCGTTATACCAATGCGCGGCCCAAACGCCATCATCGGCACGCGGACCGGCAGGCCAGGCAAGCATGGCAGGATCAAACGCAAGACCGATTGCCGCACAGAGTCTTTTCAGCATCAACTCAGGATTTTGACGAATATCGGCGCTATCAATCACAAGGCCGCCAATTTGATCAAAGAGCGCCGCTTGTTGCCGAAATCCGATGTCGTCGTCGGTGATCTCCGCCCGTTTGGCGCCGTAACTTGCAATAACGCGGGCAGGGTGGCGGATCAGGTGAACATTGACGCAGTGCTTTGTCCAATCAATCGAGAAGCCGTCAATCATATGGTGCGGCATATGTTTCATATAGAAATGCGGCTTTTCGTCAGGAATAGTGTCAAAACAACGCGCCGCAACCTTGGCGGGATCAGTCTCATGCGCGGCAATAATCTCGGCAGCCATCGGGTGGTCAAACCCCGTTTTCGCAAGATAAGGCGCGTAGAATGGTTCGTCCCAAACGGCGAAGTCGGGACGGTTGCCAAAGGCGTACATCATCGCGGTTGAGAGGTTTCGCGGACCAGACCACATCGCAATTCGCATCAGATTTCCCCTGTGTCTTTCATAAAGCGCGCTAAGCGTGCACCAAATCGGCGTAAAGTTGACGGATGCGCGTGGTCATCGGGCCAAGCTCGCCCGAGCCAATCACGCGCCCGTCGATGGAGCCAACTGGCGTCTGCGCACCGAACGTGCCCGTCAGGAAGGCCTCGTCAGCGCCGTAAGTATCAACCAGACTAAAATTCCGCTCAAAAACAGGAATGTCGTTTGCGCGGCACAGGTCGATGACCTTTTGGCGAGTGATTCCATTCATGCAATAATCACCCGTACTGGTCCAGACGGCACCCTTGCGCACGATAAAGAAGTTACAGGCGTTTGTCGTATTCACGAAACCATGCACGTCGAGCATCAACGCCTCATCCGCACCCGCCTTTGTCGCAGCGATGCAAGCGAGGATGCAATTCAGCTTGGAATGGCTGTTCAATTTCGGATCTTGCGTCATCGGCAAGCCGCGCAAATGCGGGACGGTGGCAAGCGTGATTGGGCGCGGCAGTTTGGGCCGCGAATGTTCCATGATAATCACCATCGTCGGGCCGGACTGCGAGAGAGAGGGGTGCTGAAACGGAAGCACCTTAACCCCGCGCGTTACCATCAAACGTGCATGGGCGTTATCGGTCATCCCATTCGCTTTTTGTGTCTCTAACAAGGCGGAAATGACGCCATTTCTGTCCATTCCGATATCAAGGTCGATGGCCTTTGCTGCCTCGAAAAGCCGGTCCATATGCTCGTCAAGGAAGGTCCACCTGTTGGCATGCAGGCGCAGCCCTTCCCAGACGCCGTCACCCAGCATAAAGCCGCTATCATAAACGCTGACCACGGCCTCTTTCTTTGGTACGATTTTGCCATCCACATAAATCAGGATTTCGGCGTTGCGTGCGTCTTCTTCGGCTTGATGGGTAGTGACGTGATCTGACATGGAAACCTCTCTGTTTGGCGCAGGCTATGACCGCTTTTGAAATGTTCCAAGTGGTAAAGAGCGCGTGAACTCACTGTGCCGTGAATTGTGTGAAGGGCGCAGGCAGGCAAGAGTGCCATGAAACAGGAGATGACAATGACCTTTACAATCCAATCTGCAAAAACTGCAGCCTTGGCAATCTTGATCGGCGCTGGGGCAATGCTGCATGGCACGACAGCAGACGCGCGCGACATCCAGAAGGCAGTGGTCGCGGGAGGGTGTTTCTGGTGCGTCGAGAGCGACTTTGAAAGTGTGCGCGGCGTTTCTGAGGTTATTTCGGGCTATACTGGCGGTACCACGGCGAACCCGACTTATAAAACGCTCAAGGGCACGGGTCATTATGAGGCGGTTGAAATCACCTATGATGCCGACGTGGTGAGCTATGCGCAGCTTTTGCATCTGTTCTTCCGCGCGGTCGATCCGACTGATGCCGGCGGCCAGTTTTGTGATCGTGGCGAGACCTATCGACCTGCCGTATTCGTGTCTAACACTGGCCAGCAAGCCATTGCAGCCGCAGCTTTGGCCGAGGCCCAGCGCGATCTTGGCCAGACAATCGTGACCCCGATTTTGCCAGCCGCGACCTTCTATCCGGCGGAAGATTACCATCAGGATTACTATCGCGGCACCAATCGCGTTATCACCAGAGGCGGAGTGAAAACCCAAGCGGATGCCTATAAATTCTATCGCGAAGGCTGCGGGCGAGATGCGCGGGTCAAACAGCTTTGGGGGTCATCTGCCCCATTTGTTAACCATTAAAGGCGCGGACTTCGGAGAGATCTGGGATCACGTCGGCGGTGCCTTTGCGCGTGACCATTAAGGCACCCGCCTTCGTTGCAAGGTTGATCGCTTGCGCCATGGGCATCCCCTGATCGAGCCCTGCCAGAAGGTAGCCGGTGAACGTATCGCCCGCGCCCGTGGTGTCGATGGGCGTGACAGGGATTGCATCGAAATGCTGCTTGCCGTCAGGCCCGAACCAATCAGCACCATCAGCACCAAGCGTGACAATCACATCACGGACCCCAAGCGCATCGGGCGCTTTTCCCGTGGCCTCGGTGAGTTGCTGCGCCTCAACTTCATTCAGGATCAGGAAATCGAGGTATTCGAGAACCGCCTGTACCCGCTCGGCAGAGAAAGGGGCGGCGGCATAGGCGACCTTAAGCCCCATTTTCCTGGCAAGCGCGGCACCTGTGCGTTGCAGGTTGGTTTCGTTTTGGGTGACAAACCAATCGCCAGTCTCGGCCTCTGAAAGGGCGGTTTGCAGGGCGGTTTGCGGAATCTCGCCATTGGCCCCTGGATGCAGGACAATGGCGTTTTCGCCGTGCGGATCGACCATAATGATCGCTTGCGCGGATTCGGTCTCAATCTGCACGATGTGACGGGTATCGACACCGTATTCCATCAACCGCTGCAGCGCCCAGTCACCGTCCAGCCCAAGTGCGCCGATATGGCTGGCGCGACTGCCCGCGCGGGCGATGGCGACAGACATATTCGCGCCCTTGCCACCCATGAATGTGGCGCGTCCCGTTGAGGCCAGCGTTTCACCGGGCGCGGGGATGTGGGGCACGGAATATACGATGTCGGTATTAATCGAACCGAGGTTATAGATTGTCATTATTGCCCTACTTTGCAGGCCGCAATGACCGCCATGTTAAGGATGTCGTTCACGGTAGACCCCGTAGAGCAAATCTGAACAGGCTTGCCGACACCTGCAAGGATTGGGCCGATCACGGTGGCGCCTGCCATCTCTTGCATCAGCTTCACGGAAATAGAGGCCGAGTGACGCGCAGGCACGACGAGTATATTGGCCGGACCCGTCAGGCGCGAGAAGGGATAATGCTCCATCGCGCTCATGTTCAACGCCACATCGACAGCCATTTCGCCCTCATATTCAAAGTCGACACCACGGTCGTCAAGAACGGTTGGGGCACGGTGCATTTTCTCTGCACGCTCTGAAACGGGGTAGCCGAAGGTCGAAAAGGAGACGAAAGCGACCCGCGGCTCTAGGCCGAAATTGCGAGCCACGTCAGCCGCGCGCTCGGCAATGTCCGCCAGATCGTTTTGGTCCGGCCATTCATGCACAAGCGTATCACTGATGAGCACGATGCGCCCTTTGTGAAGTAGCGCTGTGACACCGACCGCCCCGTCATGGGGTTGTGCGTCAAAGACGTGATTTATCAGTTCCAGCACATGCGCAGATTTGCGGGTGACCCCTGTTACCATGCCATCTGCATGTCCGTGCGCCAGCATGAGAGAAGCAAAAACGTGACGGTCGCGAGACGCGAGGCGGTGCACATCGTGACGATCCATGCCTTTGCGTTGCAAGCGTTCGTAAAGGAAATCGCGGTAGGTTTCCAAATGGGGTGTGTTGGCGGCGTTGACGATTTCAAGCTCTCCAATGGCGTCGGCGAGGCCCTCTGCTGTGAGCTTTTCAGCCACATCGTTTTCACGACCAACAACGAGGGCCTTTCCCAGACCGGACCGCTGATAAAGAACGGCGGCGCGCAGAACGCGGATATCGTCGCCCTCGGCAAAGATGACCGTGGATTGGGCGGAACGGGCGCGGGCGTTGAGGCTGCGCAGGATAGATTGCGTTGGATCCATCCGCGATTTCAACGTGTTTTCATAGCCTTCCATGTCGATGATCGGACGGCGTGCAACGCCCGTGTCCATGCCAGCCTGCGCCACTGCTGTTGGGATTCGGTGAATCAAACGCGGATCGAATGGTGTGGGGATGATGTAGTCCCGGCCAAAGCTAAGCTTGGTGCCATAGGCCATTGCGACCTCGTCAGGCACGTCTTCGCGCGCTAAAGCCGCGAGCGCTTGGGCGCAGGCGATTTTCATCTCGTCGTTGATGGCTCGCGCGTGAATGTCCAGCGCACCACGGAAGAGATAGGGGAAGCCAAGCACGTTGTTCACTTGGTTCGGATAATCGGACCGACCTGTAGCGACGATCACGTCTTCGCGCACTGCGTGCACCTCTTCTGGCGTGATTTCCGGATCAGGATTGGCCATGGCGAAGATCACCGCATTCGGGGCCATGCTCTCGACCATGTCTTGAGTCACGGCACCTTTGGCGGACACCCCAAGGAAAACGTCGCAGCCATCCATTGCCTCGGCCAAGCTACGCGCATCTGTTGTCGCGGCATGGGCAGATTTCCATTGGTTCATGCCTTCGGTGCGACCCTGGTAGATAACACCCTTGGTGTCGCACATGATGCAATTGTCGTGCTTAGCGCCCATGGCTTTCAGGAGTTCAAGACAGGCAATCCCTGCCGCACCAGCCCCGTTCAGGACGATTTTAACCTCCTCGATTTTCTTGCCCGAGATGTGCAACGCGTTCAAAAGACCCGCCGCGCAAATCACAGCTGTGCCGTGCTGGTCGTCGTGGAAAACGGGGATGTCCATTTCCTCTTTCAGGCGCTGTTCGATAATGAAACATTCGGGCGCTTTGATGTCTTCGAGGTTGATCCCGCCAAAGGTCGGGCCCATCAGGCGCACGGCATTGCAGAAGGCGTCGGGGTCTTCGGTGTCGAGTTCGATGTCAATGGAGTTCACGTCGGCGAAGCGTTTGAAGAGGACGGATTTACCCTCCATCACGGGTTTGGACGCCAGCGCGCCGAGGTTACCTAGACCAAGCACAGCGGTCCCGTTTGAGATCACGGCGACAAGGTTGCCCTTGTTGGTATAGTCGTATGCGAGCGATGGATCAGCGGCGATGTCTTCGCAAGGCACGGCCACACCCGGAGAATAGGCCAATGACAAATCGCGCTGCGTTGTCATGGGGACGGTGGCTGTGACCTCCCATTTCCCCGGTGTTGGGTCCATGTGAAACGCAAGCGCGTCTTCGCGGGTCAATTTCGTCTTGGCCATGTGCCGTTCTCCCTTAATATTCGGCCAACATTGATGGAAATTCGGCAGAGGGGCAACGCCTGACTTTAGCACTTTCGTCGCTAACATCGGGCAGGTAGTGTCGCCCTGATTGATCCTTGGGGGATGCATGAGTACGTCAAAACCAACCGTCACACCGATGATGGCCCAATACCTAGAGCTGAAGGCGGGATATCCCGATGCCTTGCTCTTTTATCGCATGGGCGACTTCTATGAGATGTTCTTTGACGATGCGGTGGCCGCAGCAGCGGCGCTTGATATCGCGCTGACGAAACGTGGCAAGCATTTGGAACAGGATATTCCGATGTGCGGCGTGCCGCATCACGCCGCTGAGGGGTATTTTCTGACGCTCATCCGCAAGGGATTTCGCGTGGCTGTTTGTGAACAGATGGAAAGCCCTGCCGAGGCGAAAAAGCGCGGTGCGAAATCTGTGGTGCGACGCGATGTTGTGCGGCTGGTGACACCCGGAACACTGACCGAGGATTCGCTGCTCGATGCCCGTCGTCACAATTATCTGGCGGCCTACGCCGAGGTCCGTGGCGAGGGTGCTCTCGCTTGGATCGATATCTCGACGGGGTCGTTTCATGTGATGAATTGCCCGCGTGTGACGCTTGGCCCTGAACTTGCACGATTGACGCCGAAAGAAGTGATCGTCGTCGATGGATCAGATGCTGATTACGCAGAGTTAGTGTCTGATTCAGGGGCTTCACTGACCACTTTGGGGGGCGCTGCTTTCGACAGTACGGCAGGTGAAAAACGTCTGACCGCCCTGTTCAAGGTCGGATCTCTGGATGCCTTTGGCAGTTTCGGGCGTGCGCAGGTTTCCGCGATGTCAGCTGTCGCCGAGTACATCGAGATCACCCAAAAAGGAAACCTGCCGCTTGTGCGCCCGCCAGTGATCGAGGGCCAAGCAACGACAATGCAAATTGACGCGGCAACGCGGCGGTCGCTGGAGCTTGTGCGCGGGACAGAAGGGGGCCGTGCGGGGTCGCTTTTGGCGGCGATTGACCGGACCGTGACGGCAGGCGGCGCACGATTGCTGGAGCGACGGCTATCAAGCCCGTCTTGCGCGCTTTCTGTTATTTCAGAGCGGCAGGATAGTATTGCGTTTCTTGTCGAGAATGCCCGTCTCACCGAGGAATTCGGTGTTTTGTTGCGAGGTGTTCACGATCTCGATCGGGCCTTGTCTCGTCTGGCGCTTGATCGCGGTGGTCCGCGAGATATGAGCGCGATCCGCAATACTCTGGGACAGGCAAGTCGTTTTCCTCAACTGCTTGATGGTCACGAGCCTACTATTTTGAAGGCTGCGAGCAATGCTATGGTTGGGCATGACGAACTTTTGACATTGCTCGATAATGCACTGGTGGCGGAGCCGCCACTTTTGGCCCGTGATGGCGGTTTTATCGCAGCGGGCTTTGATGCGGAACTCGATGAAGTCCGCAAATTGCGTGATGAAGGGCGGTCTGTGATTGCCGCTATGCAGACCGAGTTTATTGAGGCCACGGGGATTTCTGCACTCAAGATCAAGCACAACAATGTGCTGGGCTATTTTATCGAGACAACGGCGACCCACGCGGAAAAAATGTTGGCGCCGCCCCTGAACGAGACCTTCATTCATAGGCAGACCACAGCGAACCAAGTGCGGTTTACGACCGTCGAACTATCCGAGATCGAAACGCGTATCTTGAACGCAGGCGGACGAGCGTTGGAAATCGAAAAGCGGCTCTATTCTAGCCTGACTGCGGCGATTATTGCGCAGGCAGGGCCGATTGGAGCCTTGGCGCGGGCCCTCGCTGAGTTCGATGTTGCGGCTGGGTTGGCCCATCTCGCCAACGCCGAAAACTGGACGCGGCCGCAGATTGACGACAGTCGCGCTTTCGAAATTTCGGGCGGGCGGCATCCTGTCGTTGAGGCCGCTTTACAAAAATCTGGGACCCCGTTTGTCGCCAATGATTGCGATTTGAGCGGTACGCCGATCTGGTTACTGACTGGCCCGAACATGGCCGGTAAATCGACGTTTCTGCGCCAGAATGCGCTGATTGCGATTTTGGCGCAAATGGGCGGCTTTGTTCCTGCCAAGTCGGCGCATATCGGGATCGTCAGCCAGATTTTCAGCCGCGTGGGTGCCTCGGACGATCTAGCCAAGGGGCGTTCCACGTTCATGGTCGAAATGGTCGAAACCGCAGCGATCCTTAACCAAGCGGATGATCGGGCACTGGTGATTTTGGACGAAATCGGGCGCGGCACGGCGACTTATGACGGCCTGTCGATTGCTTGGGCGACGCTGGAACATTTGCACGATGTGAACCGTTGCCGCGCCCTGTTTGCCACGCATTACCATGAGATGTCGCAACTCTCGGCGAAACTGGACGGCGTGGATAACGCAACAGTTTCCGTCAAGGAGTGGGAGGGCGATGTGATCTTCCTGCACGAGGTCAAGAAGGGCACGGCGGATCGCAGTTATGGGGTACAAGTGGCACGCTTGGCGGGCTTGCCTCAGATCGTCGTGGAGCGGGCAAAGGTGGTGCTGGAGGCCTTGGAGAAGGGGGAGCGGGAAGGGGGATCAGCGCGCAAAGCGATTGTCGATGATCTACCGCTGTTTTCCGCCACACCCGCTCCGCCGTCAGCAAAAGCCAAGGACTCACAGGTCGAAGGGCGCTTGAAAACTGTCCTACCAGATGAGTTGACGCCGAAAGAAGCGCTTTCGCTAATCTACGAGTTACGGGAGATGCTCGAAAACCGGTGATCGGAAAACCGCCACAAACCGAGATTTGCGGCGGTTTTTACTCCTTAGCCTGCAGGCATGGAGGACACGCCTACCTGCGCTGGGCGCAAGAGACGGTCGTGCAGCATGAAGCCTTCAGCCGCGACTTGGATGATTTCGCCAGCTTTCGTACCGGGCACGGGGGCCTCGAACATCGCTTGATGCACTTGGGGATCAAATTTATCGCCAACTTCGGGGACAATCGGATCGATGCCGTGCTTTTTGAAAACGGAAATCAGCTCGCGCATGGTGATCTCGATGCCCTCAAGGAGCGCCTTGTTCACCTCTTTGCCCTCGTCCTCGACGGATTGCAGCGCGCGACGCATGTTATCGTAAACAGGCAGCATATCTCGGGCAAGCTTGGAGCCACCATAGTTTTCGGCTTCGCGGCGGTCGCGTTCGGACCGTTTGCGTGTGTTTTCGGTATCAGCCAGCGCACGCATGAATTTATCGCGGAATTCGTCGCGTTCAGCCTCAAGGTCCGCAATGCGCCCTAGCATATCGTCTTGCATATCGCCTTCAGCGGCGAGGTCATCCAAGCTTTGCGGTTCGTCGTTTGCCATCTTATTCGTCCTTCAAGTGCGGTCGGCAATCATCTTGCCCACCAACTGTGCGGTGTAATTCACGATAGGCACGATGCGCCCGTAATTGAGGCGAGTCGGCCCGATGACGCCCACGGCGCCAATGATCTTCTGGTCGGCGTTCATATAAGGAGAAACGACCAAAGAGGAACCCGAAAGTGAAAAAAGTTTGTTCTCTGAGCCAATAAATATGCGCACGCCGTCGCCGCCCTCGGCCAATTCAAGAAATTGCGCAATATCCCGCTTGCGCTCAAGGTCGTCAAACAGCGTGCGGATGCGGTCAAGATCGGCCTCGGTTTCATGCTCGGACAGCAGATTACCACGCCCGCGCACGATGAGGCGCTCGGTATTTTCGCCCTCATTCTCCCATGTCGCAAAGCCGCTCTCGACAAGTTCGGCAGCGAGGCCGTCAATCTCGGAGCGGCGCGCGGCAATCTCGCGTTTGATGACAGCGCCCATTTCAGAAAGCGTGTGACCCTCAGCGATGGCATTGAGGAAATTCGCAGCCTCCCGCATGGACGACGGGGTTTGACCCATGGGCGGCGTGAAGAGGCGGTTCTCAACGCGGCCATCCGCAAAGACGAGCACGACCAGCGCCCGCTCACGCGACAGGGATACAAAGTCGATATGCTTGATCGGCGCTTCTTGCTTGGGCGTCAAAACGAGACTTGCGCCACGGGTCATACCAGACAGGGCAGAGCCGACGCGGTCGAGTAGGGTGTTCACATCCTGCTGCTTGTTGCCAATAGTCTGATCGATTGTTTGGCGGTCTTCACCCGTCACATCGCCGACCTCAAGAATCCCGTCGACGAACATGCGCAGCCCGATTTGCGTCGGCACACGACCTGCGGAGACATGGGGGCTGCCGAGCAAACCCAGATGTTCAAGATCCTGCATGACGTTGCGAATGGTCGCGGCGCTGACTTGCTCGGAAAGCGACCGTGTGAGCGTACGCGAGCCTACAGGCGCACCTGTTTCAAGATAGCCCTCGACGACACGACGAAACACCTCTCGCGAGCGCTCATTCATTTCTGCGTATTGTGGAGGGGTTTGGGTCATTGAAACCTTGCTTTGTGGCTGTCCGTATTAAAGCTATCTGGGGTCGGACGTCAATCGGGCTTGGTTTTTAGACATGGGGAGCGTATCCCATGCGCGCAACCATTGGTGAGAGGAGTTTTCCACATGCGTCCATCCGGCCGTCAGACAAACGAAATGCGCAAAATTGAAATTGAGACCGGTGTGACAATGCACGCCGAGGGCTCTTGTCTGATTAAATGCGGAAACACGCATGTTTTGTGCACCGCAACAATCGAGGATCGGCCGCCATCGTTTTTGAAAGGATCCGGGCTTGGCTGGGTCACTGCCGAATACGGTATGCTGCCGCGAGCGACGAATACGCGGATGCGGCGCGAAGCGAAAACGACTCAATCCGGTCGGACCCAGGAAATTCAACGACTTATTGGGCGGTCTTTGAGGGCTGGCGTCGATCGTGTGGCCTTGGGAGAGCGGCAGATTGTCGTGGATTGCGATGTGATTCAGGCCGACGGCGGGACGCGTTGCGCGTCGATTACTGGCGGCTGGGTGGCGTTGAAACTGGCCGTCAATAAGTTGATGAAAGCGGGTTTGGTGACATCCGATCCACTGGTTGATCCTGTTGCTGCGGTGTCTTGCGGGATTTATGCAGGACAGTTGGTGATGGACTTGGATTACCCCGAGGATTCAGAGGCTGGCGTTGATGGCAACTTTGTCATGACAGCCGGCAAATTGATCGAAGTGCAGATGTCCGCAGAGGGATCAATCTTCACGCGGGCGCAGATGGACGGGTTGCTTGATTTGGCCGAAGCCGGGGTGGCAGAATTGACAGCGGCGCAATTGGCGGCGGTATCCTGATGCGTAAGTTCGATGGCCAGCAACTGGTTGTGGCGACACATAACAAGGGGAAACTTGACGAAATTCAGGATCTGTTAAGGCCCTTTGGGATCACGCTGACCTCGAACGACGATCACGGGCTACCTGAACCCGACGAGACAGAGACAACATTTGTCGGGAATGCGCGGATCAAAGCACATGCTGCAGCGAAGGCGACAGGACTTCCTGCGCTCGCGGACGATAGCGGGATTGAGATCGACGGATTGGGTGGCGCTCCCGGGGTCTATACGGCCGATTGGGCAGAGACACCCAATGGTCGCGATTTTGTGATGGCAATGACGCGCAGTTGGAATGAGTTGGAAGCAGCAAATACCCCATTCCCTCGAACGGCGCGGTTTTGCTGCACGCTTGTGCTGGCTTGGCCCGATGGTCACGACGAGGTTTTTCCAGGCGTCATGGAGGGCGAGATTGTCTGGCCCATGAGGGGCGATCAGGGGCATGGGTATGATCCGATTTTCCAGCCCAAAGGGTTTAATGTGACTTTTGGCGAAATGGACCGTTGGGAAAAGAACAAGATCAGCCACCGCGCAGATGCCTTCGCGAAATTGGTGGCGTGCTGTTTTGCCTGAAGATTGGGAAAACGCAGGTTTTGGGCTTTATATCCACTGGCCGTTTTGTCAGGCTAAATGCCCGTATTGTGATTTCAATTCACATGTTGCCGAAAAGATCGACCAATGGACTTGGGCAAAGGCCTATCTAAGCGAAATTGAGAGGGTCGGGGCCGAGACGCGCGGACGCATTTTGCGGTCGGTTTTCTTTGGCGGGGGAACACCTAGCATGATGGACCCAGAAATTGTTGACGCGATCCTATCGAAAGTCAGAGCGACTTGGGGCTTGGCGAACGATATTGAGATTACTCTCGAGGCCAATCCAACATCTGTCGAGGCAGGTCGTTTTGCCGGATATAGGCAAGCGGGCGTGAATCGGGTTTCGATGGGCGTGCAGGCGCTAAATGATCCGGATCTGAAGGCACTCGGGCGTTTGCACAGCGTCAAAGAGGGGTATCAGGCATTTGATATTTCGCGGAACGTCTTTGACCGTGTGAGTTTTGATCTGATTTATGCGCGACAGAACCAAACGCTTGAGGCTTGGCAACAGGAGCTCCGGCAGGCGCTATCACTGGCGATTGATCATGTATCGCTTTATCAGCTGACCATCGAGAGCGGGACCGCTTTTGGGGATCGTTATGCCGCTGGTAAGTTGCGTGGCTTACCCGAAGATGACGCGGCAGCGGATATGTATGAAGCAACACAGATAATTTGCGACGATGCCGGGTATCCGGCCTATGAGGTGTCTAATCATGCCAAACCGGGCGCGGAGAGCATCCATAACAAGATCTATTGGAACTATGGTGACTACCTCGGAATTGGGCCGGGCGCTCATGGGCGCGTGACAATTGGCGGGAAACGGTTTGCGACCGAAACGCCGCTCGCACCAGGGCTTTGGCTGGATCAGGTCAAACAAACAGGATCCGGTGAAGGGGAACGGGTAGCTCTGACAGAGTCTGACGCTGCGACGGAGTTTCTACTGATGGGGCTCAGGCTAATGGATGGTGTCAATCTGGATCGCCTCCCGCAGCCACAACGCCGCAATATCGCGCCCAAGATTGATGAGCTGACCGCCATGGATTTGGTTTCTCTGGACCAAAGCCAGCTGCGGACGACGTCAAAAGGAAGACCAATCTTGAACGCCGTTTTGCGTCATCTTTTGGATGATTAACCGCCCGAAAGCGCGCGAAGCAAATCGTCGAGCTGGTCAAGGTTATTATAATTGACCGTCAACCGCCCACCTTCTGCATCTGGTTTATGGTCGATTGTGACCTTCATCCCAAGAGCGGCCGAAAGCTCGCCTTCGATTTGAATTGTATCCGCGTCTTTGACCGAGGAGATCTTGGAAGTCTTTGGCGCTTTTGGCTTTGTTAGACCCTGCTTTGCCAATCTTTCTGCTTCACGAACAGATAGACCCTTTTGTACGATCACATGCGCCATCTTTTCGGCATCCGCGTGACCAATGAGTGCTCGCGCGTGACCTGCTGTAAGCTTGCCATCAACAAGATAGGCACGGACGACCTCTGGCAGGTTTAAAAGCCTCATGACGTTTGCGATATGGCTGCGACTTTTACCCAAGACAGTCGATAGCTGCTCTTGGGTGTGACCGAATTTCTGCATCAGCTGTTTATAACCAGCACCCTCGTCGATGGGATTAAGATCGGCGCGCTGGATATTTTCGATAATCGCGACTTCAAGGACCTCTGTATCGGTATAATCACGAATGATGACTGGGATATCGTGCTGTTTTGCGATTTGGGACGCACGCCAACGACGTTCGCCCGCGACAATTTCGAAAATACCCTCGGCAGCGGGGTGTTTACGAACAATAATGGGCTGAATGACCCCCTTTTCGGCAATCGATGCGGCAAGGTCTTGGAGGGCTTCGTCATTAAAGGCACGCCGCGGCTGTTCAGGATTCGGCCGGACTTGTTCAATCGGAACTCGCATATCAGCACGCCGCGCGACCTGAGATGGCTGCGGAGCGATATCTTGGTTAACATCCGCCATAAGTGCAGAAAGTCCCCGACCGAGACCGCGTGATTTGTTTTTCTTATCAGACATTTAGATTAAATCCCTTTTCCGCGATTTCGCTTTCGAAAGTAGTTCACGAGCAAGCGCCCTATACGCGGCGCTGCCTTTCGACATACTATCGTAAGTAAGGACAGGCGCGGCAAATGATGGCGCCTCACTCAAGCGAACATTTCTTGGGATAACGGTCTTAAACACCAAATCGCCAAGATTGTCGCGGGCATCCGTCTCAACCTGTTGCGACAGGTTATTGCGCTTATCATACATTGTCAGGGCGATGCCCTCGATTCGCAAGTTCGGATTGGCCGTTTCTCGAATTTCTCGGATTGTGAGCATGAGCTGTGACAGACCCTCCAGCGCAAAAAATTCACTCTGAAGCGGGACGACCACGCTATCCGCGGACACCATTGCATTCACTGTGAGAATATTCAGGGACGGCGGACAGTCGATCAAGATATAGTCAAATCGGAAATGATCCATAGCGGTTTGCCGCAAGGCATCGCGAAGGAGAAAACTGCGCTTCTCGTTTGAAATCAGTTCAATATCCGCCGAACTCAAATCCGTCGTCGCGGGGATAATCCACAGATTCTCGACATTTGTCGGTAAAACAGCGTCGCTTGGGCCACTGTCCCCCAGAACGAAATCATATGTCGTCACATCGCGCTGGTGTTGTTCAATCCCCAAACCAGTCGAGGCGTTCCCCTGCGGGTCAAGATCCACCAATAGTACCCGCTGCCCGACTTCCGCCAATGCGGCGCCAAGATTGATCGTAGTTGTTGTTTTTCCGACGCCACCCTTCTGATTGGCAACGGCAATAATGCGCGGCTGCGCGGAACGGCTGGGATCAATCACGGGAAATACCTTTCACGACGAGGATGCGGGCTTGCTTATCAGTCATACTTTGGTGCGATTGAACATCAAAACGCCAATCCGCTTTAGCCAGATCAATTTCGTCTTGATATGTCTTTCCTTTGGGCAAAATCGCCACTCCATCAGCGGTTAAGTGCTTTGATATAAGTGGAAAAAGCTCGGTAAGCGCACTGAGTGCCCGGGCAGAAATGATGTCAGCATTCTGGGGGTCGGCTTCCTCAATCCGTGACGCAATAACACTCACTGTCAATCCAAGCTCCCGCGCAGCAGTTCGTAGGAACGTAGATTTCCGCTGGTCGCTTTCTATGAGGGTAAACTTAGTTTCGGGGGACTTTTCGGCAGAAATCACAGCCACGACAATTCCTGGAAAACCTCCTCCGCTACCGATATCCACCCAATGGCGCGGGCTTTTCGATGCAAGAGGGTATAGCTGTACGGAATCAACAATATGGCGATCCCATAGGTCCGGTAGCGTACTCTTCGCTACAAGATTGATACTTGGGTTCCATTTTCGTGCCAATTCCGCGAACTTCTCCAGCCGCTCAATTGTTTCACGTGAAACATTCATGCCTGCAATCAAGGTCATGCGGCTGTTCCAGCCTGCGTCCGTTTTTGCCGCTTAAGCCACGAAACAATCAACATAAGCGCTGCGGGGGTCATACCCTCGATACGCGCCGCTTGAGCAACATCGCGGGGCTGGGTCTTCTGTAGTTTTTGTACAAGCTCATTCGATAGACCCACGACTTCTGAGTAATTCGTCTCAGGAGGCAAGACGTGCTTTTCATCACGTTCCATTGCGGCGATGTCCTTAGCCTGCCGCGCAATATAATTTGCATAAAGTGCGTCATTTTTGATCTGCTGCTGAATTTTTGGATCAACTATCGCGGGCCCGCCGAGTAACACCTCAATATGTGAAAATTCAAAATCTGTTAGCGTCAGTGCCTCAAGTGCCGTGCGGCGAGGGCCGTCTGGCGCAAGCTTGACGCCAAGCCCCGATATCTCGCGCGCACTAAAGGAGATTTTCGACAGTTGCATCCGGGCTTTTTCAAGCTCCTCCATTTTATTGGCGAAAGCGGCCCACCGATTTTCGCCAACACAACCGATATCACGCCCCACGGATGTCAGGCGTTGGTCGGCATTATCCGCCCGCAATGACAGTCGGAACTCGGCCCGTGATGTAAACATCCGGTAAGGTTCCGTAACGCCGCGCGTGGTCAGATCATCAATCATGACACCGATATAGCTCTCGCGACGGTTGAAGTAGACGGCATCTTTCCCAAGAGCAAATCGTGCCGCATTCAAACCAGCAACAAACCCCTGCGCGGCCGCCTCCTCATATCCTGTAGTCCCGTTAATCTGGCCCGCTAGATATAGACCAACGACATCACGAAGCTCGAGCGTCTCGCGCAAGGAGCGAGGGTCGATATAGTCATATTCAATCGCATAGCCCGGCTGCAGGATCTTTGTATTCTCCAGCCCAGCAATCGATTGCACATAGGCGATCTGCACATCGATCGGCAGTGAAGTTGAAATGCCATTTGGATAAACCGTGTCATCATCGATACCCTCAGGCTCCAGATAAATTTGATGCGATGTCTTGTCGCTAAATCTCACAATTTTATCTTCGATTGAAGGGCAGTAACGCGGGCCGATGCCGTCAATATGCCCCCCGTACATCGCCGAGCGAGCCAGGTTTTCGCGAATAATATCATGTGTTTGGGAATTTGTGTGCGTGATACCGCAACTAATCTGGGGTGCTTGAACCGTTGATGAAAGGAACGAAAAGAGTGCCGGGTCGTCATCGCCCGGTTGCATTTCCAGCCGCGCCCAATCAATGGTTTTCCCGTCAAGTCGTGGCGGCGTCCCCGTTTTTAGGCGACCGAGAGGCAGTCCAAAACTCTCCAGTCGCTCGGCCATCCCGACAGAGGGTTGTTCACCCATGCGACCGCCAGCCTTGGAAACGTCACCAATATGAATAATGCCCCGAAGGAAAGTCCCGGTCGTGAGGATAACGGCGTGGGTCAGAATTTCGGACCCATCAGCGAGTATTAGCCCTGTGACCCGCTCGCCGTCCATAATCAGGTCGACTGCCTCTCCTACGATCACATCCAGATTCGACACCGAATTGATTTCGGCCTGCATCGCGTTACGATACAATTTCCGATCTGCTTGTGTCCTAGGCCCTTGTACGGCTGGGCCTTTGGTGCGGTTTAATAGGCGAAACTGTATCCCGGCAACATCCGCGACGCGACCCATTGCGCCATCCAGGGCATCGATTTCGCGCACGAGATGTCCTTTACCCAGCCCTCCAATAGCCGGATTGCACGACATTACACCGATTGTTTCTTTCGAAAGCGTAACCAAAGCTGTTTTTGCTCCAAGCCGCGCAGAGGCCAGAGCCGCCTCCGCCCCCGCATGTCCACCGCCGATAACCGCCACGTCAAAATGTTTCACGTGAAACAATCCCTATTTTCCGATGCAAAAACTTGAGAAAATTTCTCCCAAGACTTCTTCCACATCAATTCGACCAACTAAACTATCCACAGCGCGAGTTGCCGAGCGCACATCCTCTGCGACCAGATCCGCCATGAATTCTCCTGATTCCATAGCATCCTGCGCAAGATTTAGAAACCCAAGCGACTTTAGCATCGCAAGCTTATGCCGCTCTCGCATTGCCACACCAACGGCCGCGACCCGATCCGACAGAACCATCGTCAGATGGGCAACCAGCACATCAATGCCGTCCCCCGTCTTGCCCGAGATACCTTGTCCGGCACCGTCAAAAACATCGGACTTTGCGCGCAGCAACAAATCATCTTCATTGAGAGGTATCTCAACACTATCGCCAGGCATAAGTAGATAAACACGTATATCCGCTCCGGCGGCCCGCTCCATGGCGCGCTTCACGCCAATCTCTTCTACGACATCATCCGTTTCGCGCAGGCCCGCGGTATCGAGAATCGTCACCGGCAGCCCCTGCATGTCCATTTTTACTTCAATAACATCCCGCGTCGTGCCTGCGATCTCTGATGTAATAGCAGCATCGCGCCCAGCCAGTCTGTTGAGGAGAGTCGATTTGCCAGCGTTAGGTGCCCCAACAATCGCAACCTCAAAGCCTTGACGTAGCCGCTCTGCGAATTGAACACCGCGGGACTCGCGCGCAAGATCGACCTTCACTTCGGACAAAAGCGCCAATACTTCGGGCGACACATCCACCGGCACCTCTTCGTCAGCAAAATCGATTGTCGCCTCGATCAGTGCTGCAGCGCGCAATAATTTCGCCCGCCACTGCTCAGCCAAATCACCCAGCGCTCCTGACAAGACCCGCAGCGCCTGCTTGCGTTGTCCCTCGGTCTCCGCATCGATCAAATCCGCAAGCCCTTCAACTTGCGTTAGGTCCAGTCGGCCATTTTCAAGCGCCCTGCGCGTGAATTCACCAGCTTCGGCTGGCCGCAGCTTTGCGTTTTCTCCCAACACCCGCAACACCGCGCCGACGACTGCATTGGAGCCATGAAGATGCAACTCGACGACATGTTCACCCGTAAAGCTTTGCCCATCACGGAAGACCAGAACCAGCGCTTCATCAAGGTGCACGCCGTCTTGATCAAACAGCGTCCTGACCCCCCGCCGGTCCGGAAGGGAGTTCATCAACCCACCAGCCGCTTCAAACGCGCTGTCCCCCGAAATTCGGATCACCGCAACGCCTGCACGGCCTTGGGCAGTCGCCAAGGCAAAGATCGTGTCCATAGGTCTAACAGACTGTTATATAAGGGTTTGTTAAGTGTTCATCGAGTCGAAGAAATCCGCGTTTGTCTTGGTTTGCTTCAACTTGCCAAGCAGGAACTCGATAGATTCGGTCGTCCCCATCGGGTTCAAAATCCGCCGCAGGACGTATGTCTTCGCAAGATCCACCTTATCAACCAAAAGCTCTTCTTTGCGGGTACCCGACTTAAGAACATCCATCGCAGGGAAGACCCGCTTATCCGCAACTTTCCGATCCAAAACGATTTCGCAGTTACCGGTCCCTTTGAATTCCTCAAAGATAACCTCATCCATCCGAGAACCCGTATCGATCAAGGCGGTCGCGATAATGGTCAAGGACCCACCTTCTTCGATGTTGCGTGCAGCTCCAAAGAAGCGCTTCGGCCGCTGGAGCGCATTTGCATCCACGCCACCAGTCAGAACTTTCCCGGACGATGGCACAGTCGTGTTAAATGCGCGCCCAAGACGCGTGATCGAATCAAGCAAGATCACAACGTCCCGCTTATGCTCAACCAAACGCTTTGCCTTTTCGATGACCATTTCGGAAACCGCGACGTGCCGCGTCGCAGGTTCGTCAAACGTCGATGACACCACTTCGCCCTTCACAGAGCGCTGCATGTCTGTCACCTCTTCTGGCCGTTCATCAATGAGCAGAACAATGAGATAGCACTCAGGATGGTTCTTTTCGATCGAGTTCGCAATATTTTGCAGCAAGACGGTTTTACCTGTCCGCGGCGGCGCCACGATCAAGGCACGTTGCCCCTTACCAATCGGGGATACCAAATCGATAATCCGCGCCGAGCGGTCCTTGATCGTTGGGTCTTCGACTTCCATTTTCAGCCGCTCATCAGGATAAAGCGGTGTCAGGTTGTCAAATGCAACTTTGTGCTTGGCCTTTTCGGGATCTTCAAAATTGATTGCCTCAACAACGGTCAGAGCAAAGTACCGCTCGTTATCATTGGGCTCTTTCATGATCCCTTCAACCGTATCGCCGGTCCGCAATGAATGCGCACGGATCATATCGGGAGAGACGTAAATATCATCGGGTCCGGGTAAATAGTTTGCTTCCGGTGACCGCAGAAACCCAAACCCGTCCTGCAATACTTCCAACACACCGTCGCCGCCGATGATCCACTCTTCATCTGCCCGCTCCTTGAGGATCGCGAACATCATGTCGCCTTTCCGCATGGTCGAGGCATTTTCGATTTCGAGCTCTTCAGCGAGCGTCAAAAGCTCTTTCGGGCTTTGTGCTTTGAGGTCAGCGAGGTTCAAACGGTCTTGATGCATGAATAAATCCAATTTCCGCCTTTTCAAGCCGAAATATTTTCGTAACAGAGATGGAAAACAACTATCCCGGACGGGTAGCGCCAACAGCATTAGGCGCAAGCGCCGTCTAAGTCAATCAGAAGGGTCGCACGATGACCATGATGACAATAACCAGCATCAACACCGTCGGCACCTCGTTCGCGATCCTGAAGGTCCGCCCAGTCCGTGTATTCGCTCCATCTGCAAAGTCCTTGCGCCTGACACTCAGCCACACATGCGAAACGGTCATCAAAATTACTGCCAAAAGCTTGATCCAAGCCCAAGCCGACCCGAAATCAAAGGCCCCAAACCCGATCAAAATCAACCCGCAAACCCATGTCACAATCATCGCCGGAAACATGATTACTCTCAGCAGCTTTTCTTCCATGATTTGAAACGTCTGGTCTAATTCCGAACCGACCTTGGCCCGCTCTGCGTGATACACGAACAATCTCGGTAAATAGAACATACCGGCCATCCACGAAATCACTGCCACCACGTGCAAGGCTTTGATCCAAGGATAAAGTCCACTGAGTATTTCAGTCATGATCTGCGCTTCCCGTCATTCTATTAATATAAAGTATATATAAAGAAAGATGATGATGTGAGTAGTGTCACTTTAATCTGTGGATAGTTTATTTATACGCAGACTTATCCCCCGATTGTTAAGCGGTTTGAACCTCAATATACCCCGAGGATCATAAATTAAATTATTATAAAACAGTAGTTTACGTTATTATCACACGATAGAAATTTTAGTTAACTCCAATTGACTCCGACTATCCATCCGATTCCTCCACAACCAAGAGTTATGCTTTCCCACCGTGGACTTTATCCCTTAAGACCTCGCATAAGGTTGAAAGAATACACAGGCGAGACCAGCACTGTTCTTATCCACGGTCTTTGACCTGCATTGACACAAGACTTTTCCAAAGGGTTATCCCCATGGCCGAACAAATCATCCTCGCTTCCGGTTCCGAGATCCGCGCCACGCTTTTGCGCAATGCCGGGCTGACTTTCGATATTATTATCCCCCGAGTAGATGAAGAAACGATGAAAACGGCATTATTGGCCGAGGCGGCATCACCCCGAGATATCGCAGATGCCCTGGCTGAAATGAAGGCCTTGCGCGTCGCTCACAAACATCCTGATGCTCTAGTGATCGGCTGCGATCAGGTTCTGGCGCATGGGCGCGACCTGTTGTCCAAGCCAGAAACGCCGCAGGATGCCATTGAGCAACTCCAAAGCTTGCGTGGACACACCCATCAACTCTTATCCGCTGCGGTCATTTACGCAGAGGGTAAACCCCAGTGGCGTCATGTTGGTCAAACCCGCCTGTTTATGCGCGATATCTCTGACGCATATCTGGTCGATTACGTTGATCGCAATTGGTCGAGTATTCAGCATGCCGTTGGCGGGTATAAACTCGAAGAAGAAGGCTCCCGCCTTTTCTCGCGTATTGAGGGAGACTATTTCAATGTATTGGGGCTCCCTCTCTTAGAACTCTTGTCATATCTCACACTTCGCGGAACAATTGCAGGATGATGAAACAGATCCCTCTCGCTGGCGTGCTTGGTAACCCGATCGCACAGTCAAAATCACCACGGCTCCATAGCCACTGGCTCCAGAAATATGGCCTGCAGGGTCATTATGTGCCGTTGCACGTTACTAATGAAAACCTAGAGACTGTCGTCCGCGCGATGCCGAAAATGGGGTTTGTCGGTGCGAATGTGACCTTGCCGCATAAGATTGCAGTGCTGAAATTCGCCGATCACATCAGCGATCGCGCCACGTTGATCGGCGCTGCAAACACACTAACCTTCACCGAAGATGGCCGTATTTTGGCAGATAATACAGATGGTTACGGATTTATGGCGAATATCCGTCAGAACGCCCCTGACTGGGATCCAAAAACGGGGCCCGCAGTCATTCTTGGCGCAGGTGGTGCCGCGCGCGCGATTATTGTCGCCTTGGCCGATGCGGGGGTTCCTGAAATTCTGTTGACCAATCGCACCCGCGCCAAATCCGACGCGCTGCGTGCAGAGTTTGGCGCACGTATCAAAGTTGTTGATTGGGTGCAGGCGGGACAAATCCTTGATCAGGCGACGACCCTCATCAATACCACGTCGCTTGGGATGACAGGTAACGCAGAACTAACCGTGCCACTGGACGGCCTGCGCAAGGGCACCCTTGTCACTGATATCGTGTATTCACCGCTCCGTACCAAGCTGCTTGCTGACGCCGAGGCCTTGGGTTGTCAGATCGTCGATGGGCTCGGCATGCTTCTCCATCAGGGTGTTCCGGGTTTCGAGCGCTGGTTTGGTGTTCGTCCCGTCGTCGATGACGAAACCCGCCGTGTGGTTTTGGGATGAGTTTCCTCTTGGGTCTGACGGGCTCTATCGGCATGGGCAAATCGACAACCGCTGATATGTTCCGCGACGAAGGGGTGCCTGTCTGGGACGCTGATGACACTGTCCACCGGCTCTATGCCAAGGGTGGTGCCGCTGTCCCGCTCATCGCTGCCCAGATCCCCGAGGCCGTCGTCGATGGCGCTGTGTCGCGGGATATACTCAAACGTCTTATCACGTCCGATCCCCGTATACTGCCTATTGTGGAAAACATCGTTCATCCACTCGTGGCCGCTGATCGCGCCGCGTTTTTGGCCGCTCACCCGCATGAACTTGTTCTTCTCGACATGCCGCTATTATTCGAGACTAAGGCCGATCTCTGGCTCGATGCCGTCATTGTCGTGACCGCACCCGAAGACGTCCAGAGAGCCCGTGTTCTGGACCGCGGCACAATGACCAAAGACCAGTTGAACATGATCCTCTCCAAGCAAATCCCAGATATGGAAAAGCGCAAGCGCGCCGATTTCATTATCGAGACGGTTTCCATGGACGTTGTCCGTGATGCTGTGCGAAAACTCCTACAGCAAATAAGAGGTCAGTCCCTTGCGTGAAATCGTTCTTGATACCGAAACAACCGGATTTGAACCGCACGACGGTGACCGTATTGTTGAAATCGGGGCCATCGAGTTGATCGGCCACGTGCCAACAGGTCGCACATATCATCAATATATTAATCCGATGCGCTCTATGCCCGCAGGTGCCTTTGGCGTGCATGGTATTGGTCCCGATCTGCTCGATCCGCCACAGGCCCCGCAACCTGGACAGGTCCTTTTGAGAGACAAGCCTGTCTTCGCAGATATTGTTCAGGATTTTCTCGATTTTGTCGGCGATTCGAGGATGGTCATTCATAACGCAACGTTTGATATGAAGTTTCTCAACGCCGAATTGGGGTGGCTCAAACGGCCACTTCTGCCCATGGATCAATCTCTCGATACGCTGGCCATCGCGCGCCGCAAATTTCCGGGATCGCCTGCGTCACTGGACGCGCTCTGCCGTCGTTTTGGCATCGATAACTCCAGTCGCACCCTTCATGGCGCGCTTTTGGACAGCGAAATCCTTGCCGAAGTTTATCTAGAGTTGATCGGCGGACGACAGCCGGATTTCGGCCTTTCGACCACGCCCGTCAAATCCACCGTTAATGACGTATCCACGGATTGGCGCCCGTCGCCGCGCCCGTCGCCGCTCGCATCGAAACTCACACAAGAAGAAGCCGCCGCCCATGACGCTTTTGTTCAAAAGCTGGGCGACGGCTCAATCTGGAAGAAACTGGGCTAGGGTCTAGTTGGCTTTCACCTTGTTGGCCTCGACGCGGCGCGCAATCTCGCCACGGTAAAGTTCCATGAAATCAATGGTTTCGAGATTCAGTGGCGGAAAGCCACCGTCGCGTGTGACGTCGCTGACGATGCGGCGCACAAACGGGAAGGTTATCCGTGGGCATTCGATCAAAAGGTAAGGGTGCATTTGGTCTTCTGGCACGCCCTTCACTTCAAAAATTCCGGCATATTCAAGCTCAAGCACGAAAAGCGGTTCGCCAGTGCCTTTTGCGGTGCTGTCAATCTTGAGTTTGGTGATCACTTCAAACTGGTCTTCTGTGCCGCGCTTGCGTGCGTCCAGATTGACTTGAACCTTGATCTCTGGTTGCGCGTCTCCGGCAACACCTTTTTGCGCAAGAATGTTTTCGAAAGACAAATCGCGGATATATTGCGCCAAAACGCGGCTTGTTACTTTGGGTGCGGCTGCGGCATCTGCGCCTGTTTGTGGTGTATCGGTCATTTCATGCTCCGGCGGAAAATAATGTTCGCTCGTTCCTATCAGGCCAAGGCCCATCCCTCAATCGGGTTTAATGGTTTGTCCAGTCCGAGGACTGATGTGTCGGTCGCACCTCTTCAAATTCGCCGTCGATAACGCGGTCATCGGGGTATCGCGCCGGTTTTGGAGGAGTTCCCATCGAAAATTGCTGCACTTTCACCTTCGACTTGAGCCACTTGAAGGCCGCTGCGCGAAATTGGGGCACCAACAAAGCAAACCCGATCGCGTCCGTAAAGAAACCGGGCGTGAGCAGTAATGCCCCCGCAAACAGGATCATTGCGCCATTGGCGAGCGGTTCGGTCGGGTCACTCAACTCGGAAAACGTCGATTGGAGTTTGGCAATTTCCCGCGCACCTTGGTTTCGCACAAGCCAAGAGCCCAAAATCGCTGTGATCAAGACAATGCCAAGCGTGGGCCAGAGCCCGATAAAGCCGCCAACTTGGATAAAAAGCGCGATTTCAATCAGCGGAACCGCAATAAATGCTAACAAAAGCCACATCAGTTGGCCCCTTTTCATTGTTGTTGAGGGGTAAGGTGGACTTGGCCCCTCGCCACACCTACATAAGGATCGTAACCGCGTGTTTCCATGCCAAACCTTGAAGAGGCCACAATGAACTCTCCTATTATCCAACTCTTGGTGCTTGCCGCTATTGCGGTGTTCTTGATTTTGCGCCTGCGTAATGTGCTTGGGACGCGTGAGGGATTTGAGAAACCTCAGATCACGAAACCTGATACCGCGGCACGTCGCCGCCGCGATGATTTCGAAGTGATTGAAGGCGGGCCTGATCTTGATATCACGGACCATGCTGAAGAGGGCAGTGACACCGCAATCGCCCTCGCCGCGATGAAGCGCGTGGACCCGTCATTTAACGTCACCGAGTTTTTGGGTGGCGCACGCGGTGCCTATGAAATGATTTTGATGGCATTCGAGCGCGGCGACATGGCCAGTGTCTTGCCGTTTATATCGGCGGATGTTTACGAGGCGCTGTCGACCGTCGTTGACGAGCGCGAGAAAAACGGCCTCACCGTCGAGGCAACATTTGTCGGGATCAGCGATTTGAGCCTGAAGTCCGCGACATTTGACGAGGCCAGCAAAGAGGCAGAAGTCACCGTGCGCTTTACGGGCGAAATGACCTATCAAGTGCGTGATCGCGGTGGTGACATTGTCGAAGGCAATGCCAACGAGATTAAACGTCAAAAGGATATCTGGACCTTTGCCCGCGACATGAGCGCCAATGATCCGAACTGGCGCCTTGTTGCAACTGGCGAATGACGGGAGCGCGGGCAGCCGTGGCGGAACCGACCTATACACTCATGAGCTTTTCCGATCTGCGTGATTGGGAAAATGACGACCATCAGGCCGCTTTGGCCGTTTTCGTCGAGACGTGTGGTGATATGGAAGGCTCCGCATGGGAAAGCCTCTGCGCATCAGCCAAGTCCGCTCCTGACGCCCGCGCCTTTTTCGAGACCTTCTTTCAACCGGTCCGCATTGAAGACGGCGCGCCGATGCTCTTCACTGGATATTTCGAGCCGGAGTTGCAGGGCGCTCCGGAGCAGGGCGGCCTCTATCAACATCCGATTTACCGTCTTCCCGAAGACTATGTGCCGGGCCAGCCTTATCTGACCCGCCAAGAGATTGAACAGACAGCCGCCCTAAGCGGCAAGGGTCTCGAAATTGCCTGGCTCGCTAATCCTGTTGATCTGTTCTTCCTGCAAGTGCAGGGGTCTGGCCGTATTCGTTTTCCAGGTGGTGGCGGTATCCGTGTCGGCTATGGTGGCAAGAACGGCCAAGACTATTCTTCCATAGGCCGCGAACTGGTCAATCAGGGCATTTATGCCGAACACCAAGTCTCTGCAGACGTGATCCGCAACTGGGTCCGTGACAACCCCGACGAGGGCAGGGCGCTTTTGTGGGTCAACAAAAGCTATGTGTTTTTCCGCGAAATCAATGAGGTGCCTGCTGACAAAGGCCCGCTTGGCGCGATGAACAGGTCGATCACGGCAGGCCGCTCAATCGCCGTTGACCCCGCGTTTACGAAACTTGGCACACCGATCTGGATCGAAAAGGAAGGCGCAGCGCCGATGCATCGATTGATGGTCGCCCAAGATACAGGCTCTGCAATCAAGGGCGCGCAGCGCGCTGATATCTTCTTTGGGACAGGCGATGTGGCTGGCCGCAAGGCGGGTCTGGTCAAGGATGGCGGGCGTATGATCACGTTACTGCCGATCCAGATGGCCCATGCAATGTTGCCCGAAGTAATTGAATGAGACGCCCACGCCACCTCTCTGCTGAAGAGCGCGCCCTATGGGATCGCGTCGCGGGTTCCGCCGTGCCGCTTGATCCGCAGCGCACCGTCGAAGAGCCGATCCCTGTCGCCCGGCCAGTGAACAAGCCCGTCGTTCGCGAGGTCGACCCGATCCACCATTTCATGTTGGGCGAAAAGGTGAACCATAAGCGGGGGCACGATCTCTTGCCCAGCATCACGGCGCGACTGACCAATGCGCCCGTGCATATGGACAACAAGGCCTACGGCAAAATGACCCGTGGCAAGCTAAAGCCCGAAGCACGGCTTGATTTGCACGGTATGACCATGAGCGAGGCGCATCCCGAACTGATCGCCTTTATCCTTGGATCTCATGCGATCGGGCGCCGTCTGGTCTTGGTCATTACGGGGAAGGGCAAGCTTCGCGATGATGGCGGCCCTATTCCTGTGCGTCATGGGATCTTGCGGCATCAGGTGCCGCAATGGATGGCGCTGCCGCCCTTGTCGCAGGCCATTTTACAGGTCACGCCCGCGCATTTGAACCACGGTGGGCACGGTGCATACTATGTCTATTTACGCAAGCACCGTTAAGCGCTGCGCCATCCGCGCCGCCAACCACAAACAGATGCCCGAGATCGCAAAGCAGGCTGCATAAGCGAGCATCTGGATTTCTAACTCCACCCCGATGTCGATCAGCCAGCCACTTAATCCCGGTCCGAGCGCGGATCCGAGCACCATGAGCGCCGTCGCGGCTGACTTGATTGATCCGATGAACTGCGTTCCGTAAAATTCGGCCCAGCAGGCGTTCAGCAATGTGCCGTGTCCGCCGCCTGACAGCCCCATCAGGATCACCGCCAAGGCTGTCCAGCCCAATGTCGGCGCATACCAGTGCAACACGAAAGCGATGATGTAGGGGATGATATAAAGCGGCAGCAGCCGGACGACGCCAAAGCGGTCAATCGCCCAGCCAAAGAAAATCGTGCTTACGGCAAGCGTTGCCGTGCCGAGCGGAAATACCGCGACGAGCGAGAGGTGCGACCACCCTTTGATCTCCGCGAAATGCGCCTGATGGAACCAGAAGACGGTGCCAAAGCCCGAAAAGCATACGATTGCAGGCACAAGGAGCCAGAAAAGCGGGTGGGTTAAGGCAGCGCGACGTGTCCAGTGCTTACCCATCATGCCAAAGGTTGCGTTAGACTGTGCCTCGCTTTGTGGTGTGCGTTCGAGCTTGAGCAGCCGGTAAATGACAGGGGCCATGGCGACGCAGAATATGGCGAAGAAAATCCATAGCGTGCGCCAGCCGATATGGGATTTCATCCAGACCATGAGGAGCGGCAATGTTGCTTCACCGATCATGAAACCAAGCCCCGCAACCGCAAGCGCGCGTCCGCGCGTGGCGATAAACCAGCGCGCCATGGCGACCGCTGACACATGCGTTGCCATGCCTTGGCCCAGAAACCGGAGCGCGAAGATCACGAAAACAAGTCCAGCAAGCGACGCGTTAAATGCCATGGCGAGGGACGCCAATGCCAACCCCGCCACGACAAAAATCCCCAAGGTTCGCACCCGAAAGATATCCGCAAGCCCGCCCGCGTAGACCATGACGGCGGCAGAAGCCATTGTGCCAACCATATAGAGCAGGCCCCAATCTCCATTGGAAAGACCAAAACTTTCGCGGATTTCGCCGCCGAAAATCGAGATAAAAAACGTCTGCCCAAGGCAGGACATAAACGACAGAAGCGCGCCCGTCGCAAGGAAGGGTGCGTTTTCGCGGACGAAAGAAATGTAGCCTGTTTTCATGCCGCCATTCATGGGCGCGAATGGCGGCGGCGAAAAGCCCTAAAGCACGTAGCGTGACAAATCTGTTGACCGAGATAGTGCGCCCAAATGTTTTTCGACGAACGCTGCGTCGACGACGATTGTATCGCCTGCGCGGTCAGGTGCGTTGAACGACAGATCCTCAAACACCCGCTCGATCACGGTGTAAAGTCGCCGCGCCCCGATATTCTCGACGCTCTCATTTACCTCTGCCGCGATCTTGGCAAGCGCTTTGATCCCGTTTTCGGCAAAGGTCACGGTGACCTCTTCTGTTGCCATCAATGCCGAATATTGCAGCGTCAGCGCGTTGTCCGTTTCCGTCAGAATGCGGACGAAATCGGCCTCCGTCAGTGCACGCAATTCAACGCGGATCGGCAGGCGGCCTTGCAGTTCTGGCAGCAAATCCGACGGCTTGGCCACGTGAAACGCACCTGATGCGATGAACAGGATATGGTCCGTTTTGATCGGGCCGTATTTGGTGGACACGGTTGTACCTTCAATCAAGGGCAGCAGATCGCGCTGCACCCCTTCGCGGGACACATCTGCGCCACGGGCATCGGCGCGCGCGCAAACCTTGTCGATCTCATCCAGGAAAACGATGCCATTTTGCTCGACCGCTTCGAGGGCGATTTTGGTGACGGCCTCGTCGTCAAGAAGCTTGTCGGCCTCATCGGCAATCAGCGCATCATAACTATCTGCAACGGTCATTTTCTTCTTCACCGTGCGGCCACCCATTTTGCCGAACAACTCGCCAAGGTTCATCATCCCGCCCATGCCACCCGGCTGGCCGGGAATTTCAAAACCGCCCATTGGGTTGGAGGTGTCTGCCAGTTCCAGCTCGATGATGGTGTTGTCGAGCTCGCCGGATTTGAGTTTCTTGCGGAACAATTCCCGCGTGCCACCGCGTGCATCAGCGCCAGCAACGGCGGTAATCACGCGCTCTTCTGCGGCTTCGCGGGCCTTGGCCTTCACGTCCTCGCGCATGTGTTCACGAGTGTCGATGATCGCGTTTTCAATGAGGTCGCGAATGATTTGCTCGACGTCACGACCGACATAACCAACCTCGGTAAATTTGGTCGCTTCAACCTTGATAAAGGGCGCACGCGCGAGTTTCGCGAGGCGTCGCGAAATCTCGGTCTTACCAACGCCCGTCGGCCCGATCATCAGGATGTTCTTGGGATAAACCTCGTCACGCAGATCATCGCCAAGCTGCTTGCGGCGCCAGCGGTTGCGCAGGGCCACAGCAACGGCGCGTTTCGCGTCGGTCTGGCCGATGATGTAACGATCAAGTTCCGAGACAATCTCGCGGGGGGTCAGGTCTGTCATGTCAGTCCTCAGAAGTTGGAAGGTGGGAGTCGGTGAAGCGGGATGAAACCCGGCATAAGACACAGGAGGCGGGCGCGGATTTTTTCCCAAAGCGCGCCAAGTAGAAGCAGAACGACACCAACAACCAAGACCGTCAGAGCGGCACCTTCGCCGTCGAAAATGGTGGAGGCCAAGGCGACGATGTATCCGATCGCGGCGATGAGAAAGGACCGCCTGTCGATGATGATTGCAACAAAAGCAAACACCATCATCACAATGAAAAGCGCGAAATGCGATTGGTTATTCAACAAGGTAAGAGCCAAGGTGTTGACGAGGGCCGGTGCGGCGACAACATGGAGCCAGAACCCATTGGCGGACCTGCGCGTGACGCGGTGCGGGTCGGACATATCAAACATCATTGCAACAGCGAATACCGCCAAACCAAGCAGAAGTGTAATCCAAGCAAATGACCCGCCTGCGGACAATAAGAAAAGCTCGCTGGCACTTTGCGGCGTTCCCTGAGACGTCGCGACCATCAAGATAGCCACGGCAAACAACCCCACGGCGATCATGGCCAGTGCAAAGGGCACGCGAAACCGAAACCAGTATATGAGCAAACCGAGCGTGCCGAGTGCGAGGGGCAAGGGCAATGAGGAATAATCTTGCCTTGCGACCATAAACGGCTGGGCGAAATAGAGCGAAAACGCCAAAGCGGCATTCGTCGCGAAGAAGAGGGAAAGCACAATCGCCGGTGCGATCATGCGACGTTTGCGGACGAAATACTCCGATAGCAGCCAAAGAACGACTGCGCCAATCCCGCCGAAGTAAGGGCCGGTTTGCCGTGGACTTGCGATGCGGTCGGTCACGGATATGCCAACGATGGTGAGCCAACCCGTTGCCAGAATAATCAAACCGATCACGATGAAAATCTCGTTGAACCCTTTGAACAATTCGAAAGGTTCGTCGCCCGCCGACAGATCACGGCGCGCGCCGCGGCGGTGATCGGCAAGGCTGGTGAGCGCGGCGGCTTGTGCCTCGGTCACGATACCTGCCCCGACGGCGGCGCGAAGATCATCGCGCTCGATCATGCGGAGATGGTTTCGACGGTCAGGTTGCCATTGGTGTAAACGCAGATGTCAGAGGCAATCGCCATCGCCTTGCGTGCAATCGCCTCGGCGTCCATATCCGTATCCATCAGGGCGCGACCTGCGGCGAGCGCATAGTTCCCGCCTGAACCGATAGCCGTCACATCGTGTTCCGGCTCCAGCACATCACCCGCCCCTGTAATTACATAAAGCTCTTTGCCATCAGAAACGATCAACATTGCTTCCAGCTTTTGCAGGTATTTGTCGGTGCGCCAATCCTTGGCTAATTCGACACAAGCGCGGGCGAGCTGACCGGGGGTTGCCTCCAGCTTTTTCTCAAGTCGTTCAAGCAGAGTGAAAGCATCGGCCGTTGATCCGGCAAAGCCCGCGATCACATCCATCCCACCGGGCGACAGGCGGCGCACCTTGCGGGCGGTTCCTTTGATCACGGTTTGGCCAAGGCTGACTTGCCCGTCACCCGCGATCACAACGCGGCCCCCTTTGCGCACGCCAATAATCGTGGTGCCGTGCCAACCGGGGAATTCTTCTTTTGCCATCTGTCGGATCCTTCGTTTGTTGCAACCTATATGGCAATGGATCGAAGGGCCGACAAGGCGCGCATAAAAAAGGGCGCCACTGGGGCGCCCGATTTTGCCGATGAAGCGAGGTTTAGATCGAGTCTTCGATCCAGCCCTGAATGGCGGCCTTTGGTGCAGCGCCAGCTTTGTTGGAGACAACTTCGCCGTTTTTGAAGACGAACAACGCAGGAATCCCGCGCACACCCATTTGGGCAGGAGAGTTCGGGTTTTCGTCAACGTTCACTTTGACGATCTTCACGCGGCCAGCCATTTCGGTGGAGAGCTCTTCGAGCGCTGGGCCGATTTGCTTGCATGGGCCACACCATTCGGCCCAGAAGTCTACGACGACAGGAATGTCGGACTGGCGCACTTCGGCGTCAAATGTTGCGTCTGTTACTGCTACGGTTGCCATTTCGGCTCTCCTTGACGATGTGATTTGAGCAGAACCTATGAACCGCCACGCCAATGGTCAAGGCGCAGTCACGCGGTTGAGAGCTTCTGCAATAAGTTTCGGCGGAACGGGCATCAATGTGGCGGTTTGGGTCCAAAGGATCGCGACTTGGATCTCATGGTCAGGGAACACCTCTGCGAGCGCTGCAGCATAGGCTGCCATCTGTCGCAAAATCCCCTCAGGGGATTGGTCGGGCGTCTCGGGAACAAGGCGGTTTGACTTGTAGTCAATCGCAGTGACCACCGTCTCGCCGATGATCAGTCGGTCAATCGCTCCATGAAACCGGATGTCGCCCACTTGGGCCGTGATATCGACCTCTGTCAGGGCATCAGGCGTCCAAAGATGCGCCAGCGCCGGTTCATCAAGAACCGCGCAGACATGGGCGGGAATTTCGGGATCATTCGCAAGCCCTTCGTCCATACCTGCCAAGAGCGCGGCGGCGGTTTGCAGTCGTTCCGAGGTCGCGACAAGCGGAAGATGTTCAAGCAGCAGGTGAATGGCCGTGCCGCGCGCCTTTGCGTCGTCTTCATCGGCGAGACTGGGGTCGCCAGCGATGACCTTGGCACCCTTGAGGTCCGACGGGGCCAGCGCTTTTTGGGAGGTAATTTCCGCGAGGGGCGCAAAATGCGGGAGCGTGGCGACAGGCGCAGCTGCCTGCTTTGATGGCTGCAACGCGCCGCTGGTCCAGATCTCGTGGCTGAACCGCATGACTGGCAAGCCGCCGCAGGTCTCTTTCACCGCGCCCGCATGGTCCATCGCGTCGGCGACCATCGTGTACCAGCTCTCGTTCAGATCACCGACATCACCTGCGGCGCCGACAATCAACCATTTCTCGGCACGGGTCATCGCGACGTAAAGCAGGCGCATGCGCTCTTGCTCTTGCGCGGCAGCGATGTCGTCCTTGAGGGCCGCGACACTATCAGAGGTCTGGGCCGCGTTTGGTTTCCAAATCATGTGGTCGTTTGCGGGGTAGAGATTGGCGCGGATATCGTTCTTTTTCTTCGCGGTATCGGGCAGGAAAACAATCGGGCTTTCAAGCCCCTTGGCCCCGTGCACGGTCATTACGCGAATGCGGTCACCTTGGCTGTCCATCTGCCGCTTGACCTCGAGGTCATCTGTGGCCATCGCGGCCAGAAATCCCGTGAGGCTCGGCACGCCTGTGGATTCGTAAACCAAAGCCTGCGACAAGAGGGCGTCGATCCCGTCTTCGGCCTCGACACCCAGTCGCGCGAGCAATTTCCGGCGGCCATCATGGCGGGTCAAAATCCGCTCGATCAGGTCGTAAGGGCGCAAGAAATCTGCCTGTTTGCGCAGATCGCGCAGAATGGATTTGGTCGGCTCGTGCCCGACTGCCTCTCGCAAGGCAGGCCAAAGGAACCCATTTTCAGGACGGTGATGCGCGAGCGTAAACAGGTCTTGCTCGGACCAGCCAAGCAGCGGCGACTTGAGCGCTGCTGCCAACGAAAGATCATCCTCGGGCAAGGCAAGAAACGACAAGAGCGCGGCAAGATCACGGACGGCAAGCTCTGCGCCGACGCGCAAACGGTCAGCCCCCGCAATCTGCAAATTTGCGGCCTTGCACGCGCGAATGATCTCGCCAAAAAGCCCCGATGTCCGCCCGCGCACAAGGATCAAAACATCGCCTTCGGTGATAGGGCGGTGGTCATAAGTGCCCGTATTGCCAATTTCCACTGGTAGGGTTTCATGCGCGATCATATGTTTGATTTGCGCGGCTACCTGATTGGCAAGAACCACAATTTCATTGGTTTCGCTGGGGGTATCGACAGGTTCGAACCATTTGCGCGTTTCAGGTTCTTCGGGCTTTTCGATGACAGGCCAAAGATCAACGCGGCCAGGCATATCGGCCTTGAACGCGAGGTGACGGCTTTCGGTTTCCATGCCCATCGACCGCGTGCCGCTGAATGTCTCATCGACAACCCGCAAGATGGCTTGCGACGAGCGGAACGAATAGTTGAGCGACCGGTCCGCAAGGTGGCGGTTCACATTGGTGAGTGCCTCGCTGAAGTGGTGGCGCATTTCGTCAAACGCCTCGGGTGCGGCTCCTTGGAACGAATAGATCGATTGTTTGCGATCACCCACCACAAAGACTGTGCGTTCCTTATCGGGGTTCGCACCAACGCCCGCCGTAAATTCATGCGTGAGCTGACGGATCACGGCCCACTGGTTCGGACTGGTGTCTTGCGCCTCGTCAACAAGCACGTGGTCGATCCCGCCATCAAGACGGAACAGCACCCACTGGGCGACCTTCTCGTCGGTCAAAAGCGCCTTCGCCTTGCCGATCAGATCGTCAAAATCGAGCATCCCCATGGAAAGCTTGCGCGCTTCATAAGCGGGCAAAAACACGTCTGAAAAGTCATAAAGAGCATTCGTGCGCGCATAGGTGAAAAGAGCGGACTCGTACTCTTTGGCCAGTGCAACACGATCCATCCACGCGTGCAAATCGTCTGCGATCGGCTCTGCGGCAACGACTGCTTTGGTATGGTTGCTTTGCGGAAAGTTGGCCGACTTCGAGCTTTGATCTTTTGCATAAAGGAACAGTTTGCAAAGCGTCTCATAATCGGACCAAGTCGGAGACGTGAGGTTCAGCATCTTAAGCTCGGCCGCGAATGTCATGTATGTTTTCGACTGGCCCGCGAAACACTGGGTGATCTGTTCGATCAGGTCGCCCTCGTCACCCTGAATTGCCAGCCTTGGCAGGTCAGACCGCGTCAGCCCCGCTGGGATATCGAGGCTTTCGCGCAGCAATTTATCGCTTGGCCGGACCGATAGAGCCTCGCGTTTCCCCGAAATCTCCTGCGTGAAATCCGCCAGATCCGTTCCCGTGAAGTAAGAGAGCAATTGTTCAACGACATGACGATCCGCACCCGTGACCATATCGTCGACAACTTCGGCGCGCAGGTCTTTGGCGGTGCTGTCTTCCATCTCGCGGAACTGCGGGCTGATGCCTGCCTCAAGCGGGAAACGCCGCAAAACACCTGCGCAAAACGAGTGGATCGTCTGGATCTTCAGGCCGCCGGGTGTCTCGATGGCCCGCGCGAAAAGCTGTCGGGCATTGCGCAGACGCTTTGCATCAATCACCCCCTCGGTGCCAAGCTCGACCAGATCGCGACGCAAGTCGTCGTCGCCCATCATCGCCCACGCACCAAGACGCTTGAATAGACGGTTTTGCATCTCGGCGGCGGCGGCTTTGGTGTAGGTCAGGCAGAGAATATTCTGCGGCTCGACCTCATCAAACAACAGCCGCGCGACGCGGTCGGTCAACACGCGGGTTTTACCAGAGCCCGCATTTGCCGATAGCCACGTCGAGGCCTTGGGGTCAGCGGCATCGACCTGCCGTTGGGTGGCGTCATTGCGGATCATGTCAAATCCTCTGGCACGGCGTCTTGGCTCGTGTCCCATTCGCCAAAGCGGGCGAGGTGATCGTAGTAGCTCACGTCGGCCCGTGAGAACATCGCAAGCCTCGCGCTATAGCCGCGTGATTTGTCATTATAGGCCTCCAGAAGTTTGGTGAATTCGGCCCAAACCTCCGTTGCGGGATGCTCGTCAAGAGGGGCGGCGACGTCTTTCATGTCAGTGTTCACCGCGACAAAACTAGCGGCATCCGCGATATGTGATCCAAGCGTCTCGAAGGCACCTAGTTCGACCATTGCGGCCTCGAGCAAGAGTTGCTTGTCAAATATCGCCTGCATTTTTTTGGTCGGCACCTGACCCGTTTTGTAATCATAGATCAACGCGCGCCCATCCTCCGTCAGATCAATACGATCCGCCTTGCAAGTGAGTTGAACGCCCGTGTCCGAGACGGGAATTTTGCCTTCAACTTCCGTGTGATGCACTTTGGCAAGCGATTGACGCGCCGTCTCGCCCGCCAGATAGACGTCCGCGATCCGGTCCATTCGCGACAGCCATTGCGCGCGGATTGTGGGCCATGGGCAATCGCGCGTGAAGATTTCATCCGAGAGATCCATCAGAATCTGTCGTGCATTCGAGTCGCTGGCCTGTGTGCCGCGCTTGATGAATTTGTCCAAAATCTCGTGCACGATCATGCCGCGCAGCGGGGCATCCACACGCGGAACAAGCGGATCAAGCTCTTTGAGGCGCAGCACCCTTTGCGCATAGATTGCATAGGGATCGCGGATCAGGGTTTTGACCTGCGTGACAGAAATACTCTTGGGTCGCGCTTCAATGGGTGGCTGCGGTGACGGGCGGTGTGCAGGGGGCGTTGATGTCTCGGGGATGCAGAGTGCCGCAGACATGGCAAGCCAGGCGTCGCCGTCGGCGCGCATCTTTTGCAGCGCAAGCACCCCGTTTTGGTCGGGCAACCCACCCAGTAAGTTAACGAGGCGATTGACCCAACGCGATGGCACCGTTTCGGCGTCAGAGGTGCGCTTGGCGCGACTGATCCAGACCTCTTTGCCAGCGATAGCCTGCTGGTAGTCATGCGCCGAAAGCCCGATGCGCCGCTCAGGTAAAAGCAGCCCCGCTTTCTTACGCATTTGTCGATTGAGCCACGGGTCGGGGGGCGCGGCCTCTGGCCACACGCCTTCGTTCATGCCGCCAAGGATGACCAAATCGGCCCCCTGAACACGCGCCTCCAAGGTGCCCCAAATCAGGATATGTGGGTGCGCGCCGTCAGGGTTGCGCACCACGCCTTCCGACAGGACCGACCCGAAAAGTGCCGCATATTCGCGCCTGTTCAGCGTGCCGCAGGCGTCGGCATGCGCTGCAAGGTTATCGCAGATACGGCGGGCCTCGCGACCTGCGGCCTCTTTCCACAGACCTCCGGCATCAACGGCAGTCGGCCCGCCACACAGCTGCTCGGCAAGCGCCAGATGCGCCTCAAGATGCGCGCTTAAACTGCGCTCGACCTTTTCAGAAACTCCCGTGATCATGGCACCAATCCACGTAGCCCAATCTAGGCGGCTCGTGTCGGCACCCATGGTTTTTGTAGCCCATGTCGTGAGCGTTTCGGCGGTGGGAAAAGGCGGACCCTTGCGGCGCAGTTCAAGTTCAAGCTCTCGGGCAAAGCGCAGATGTGGACCACGGTCGTCGGTATCGCTGTTGCAAAGCGGATGCTTGAGCAAGGTCAGCAAGCTTTCACCCGTCACGGGTTTGCCAGACAAATCGGCGACGTGCCGCAGCATCCGGCCCGGAGGTGACAGCGCAAGCGGCGTGCCCGCACTGTCGTCGGGCTTGATATCCCAGCGATCCAAGGCGGCGGTCACCTGACGGGTCAGCACACGATCTGGCGTGATCAGCGCGGCGGTGATCCCCTCTTGTGCCGCGATCCGCAAGCGCAACGCGATAGCCTCGGCTTCGGCGCGCGGCGAGGTGGCCTCGACCAAGGTAAGCCCCTCGGTCGCGGCCATGAGATCACCAAGGTCAGGACCATCGCGCAGCCATTGATCGGTCACAGGGGCGGGACGCAAGGAGAGCGACACCAGCGCATTGCGGGCTGGGTGCACTGGCGGCGCATCATCCCAAGGCGCGACGTCGGCTGGCTGTAGATTAAGCAGGGTCATCAATTTGCGAAACCGGTATTGCGGATGATCCTCGGAAACAAGGTCATCCGTCATGCTCGCCCACACATCGTCGGGAAGATCATAATCAAAACCGGGCAAAACGACTGCCCCTTGCGGGAGCTTTGTGACCGCCTTCATCAACAGCATCGTCGCCCCTCGCGAGCCCGTCGAGCCTGCGATAATAATGGGATGAGTCGGAGGCGTGTCTGCCCAAACTGCTGCACGGGCGGCAATAATGCGGCGCAAGCGAAGATCTTTGTCGGGCGCTTCGTTCTCGTGGAAAAAGCGGGTGACGATATTGAGAAACTGTAACGCACGATCCCAGTGACCAGACTCGTCGGTGACATCAAGGCTGGCAATGGCCGAGGGGTCCACCCCTTCGCCGTGCATCTCTTCCATCAATTTGGCGAGACTATCGGAAAGATCATAAAGGGCCGCGCGCGGCGCCAGATCGGGGTCTTTTGTCAGAAGAGCGGCGACAAATTGCGAAAGCTCAAGCCTGCGTCGTAATGGCGATACCGAAGGGGGGCCGGCATCAATGAGGGGATCTTGCGCAAGATCGGTAATCAACCGAATGCGTGGCAGTAGTCGCGCCGGCCCTGTATCAAAGACCTCTTTGATGCGGCGCTGCATGCGGCTCGTGTTGACATAAATTTCAACGCGAGCCCATTCCGCAGGCGTCATATCCGCGCCGCGCGCCTGAAGTCCGGCAACCAGCGAGGTGGCAAAATCGGTGCCATTCGGCATCCCGAAGACGCGTGGCTTTCCTGACGGTTTAAACATCCGACTGCTCCAACATCGCTTCGGCCAAAGCAATGCTTTCAGGTTGACCGACATCACACCACTGCCCGTCATAGACATGCCCGAAAAGCCCGCCGCGCGCCGCAATGCGATCCCACAAGACGTTCATCGAAAAAGCGTCTTGCGCGATATTTGCAAGGTCGTGGGTCCGCACAATTTGCAGTCCTGAATAGATGTTTCCTGCGCCGCGCGTGAGCCTGCCATCCACGTCGTGCAGAAAATCGCCATGTCCTTTATGCCCCACTGCATGCGCGGGCGGCACGGTCAGCAAGAGCGCCTCCATCTCCGGACGCCACGCGGCGAGGAGTTGCGAAATCGGATTTGCACCGCGCCATACCGCATCCGTATTCAGGGTGCAGACCACATCGCTGCCGAGTTGCGCAAGCGCATGGCGCAAGCCGCCCCCTGTTTCCAGCAGCATTCCGCTTTCGTCCGAAAACAACACATCGCGGCCACGTAAATGATCCCGCAACATCGCGCCTTTGTAATGCAGGTTCACGACGCAATTGCCGATTTCATTGGGATCAATCAGGTCAAGGGCGTGATCAATCAGGGCTTTGCCGTCAACCGACACCAGCGGTTTTGGCTTGTCGCGCGTCAATGCGCCCATGCGGGTGCCAAGTCCGGCGGCGAAAAGGAGGATCGGCATTTTCGTCATGGCGCACCTAAACGTTTGAGGGTTGCGGGGGCTGGGGTAGGCAGCGCATCCATGACGACAGCCTTCAGATCACGCAGCGCCGGGTGGTCGAGATCGTGTATCAAATGACCCCAGACGCGCGGCAAAAGTGTCAGGTATTTCGTCTTGCCCATGTCGGACGCCAATCGAGCAAAGATGCCCAAGATACGCAGATTACGCTGGACGGAGACGCAGGCCAGATGGGCAGACATTGCAGACACGGGTTCACCGATCGCCGCACAGAACCGTGCGATCATCTGATCGGCGACCCGCGGATCGACATCGCGGCGGGCATCCCGCAGCAATGACATCAAATCGTATCCGGCGGGCGCGTAGCAAGCATCTTGGAAATCCAGCAATCCGACGCGATCCAGCGCTGTCTTCTGTGGTCGCCAGATCAGGTTTTCTGCGTGAAAGTCGCGCAGTGCGAGGTGGGTGCTTGGTTTCACCACACGCCCGAAAGCGTCGCGCATGGCGTCGTGAAGCTGTCGTTCGGCGACAGGTGTTGGCGCATAATACTTTACGGCAAGCGAGATCATCTCTGCCGCAACATCTGCGGTGATCGTGATCAAGGGTAAGTCGAAATGGCACCCGTGAAGGTGGCCAAGAAGATCAGTGGCAACGCTATAAAGCGCGGACTCCTCCTGCGGGGTGTGCCGCAGATGAACAGCATAGTCGGCGGCACCCAGATCCTCGATCACCATGATCCCGAGGGTCTTGTCATGAAGCCAAATCCGAGGTGCGGCCAATCCCGCCGACCCAAGCGCATCCGCGATCAGGGCAAAGCGTTCTGTTGCCTGAGTAGCACTTGGTGGATCATCCATCAAAATGGCAACCGAGACACCATTTCGCATCAGGCGAAAATACCGTCGTGCAGAGGCATCGCCCGCCAGTGGCTCTGGGTCGCAATCACGCCAATCCGTCTGCGTAAGCGCGGTTCTGAGAACGGCGTCACGCATCTTGGAAAACGGAGGAAAACCGTGGCTGCAATACGCTGGGTAGTGAAACCACCACATGATGCGCGGTTTCAGCGGCTGTAAAGGACAGCAAAATGGCGTTGTCCGGCTGATCCGCCCCAAGCCGATCCGGCCACTCTATCAGGCAAATCGCCTGTTCTAGCGCCTCATCCAAACCAAGCTCAAAGGCCTCGTCAGGATGTGTCAGCCGATAAAGATCAAAATGCCAGATATCGCCAGCCTCATGATCATAGGTCTGCACGAGCGTGAACGTGGGCGACGGGACGTCCTCGAGGCGGCCCAATCTGGCGCGGATCAACGCACGGCAAAATGCGGTTTTTCCTGCGCCAATTGATCCTTCGAGCAAAAGACAATCTCCAACCCTGAGGTAAGGTGCAAGCCGTTGGGCCAACATCGTTGTTGTTTGCTCGTCGGGGAGGGAGATTGAATAAGAGGTGCTGGCCATGGCGCAAAGATATGGGTTGCCACGGCGCCTGCAAGCCAATTCAGCCTTTTGCGATTACGAATGACTCTGTCTTTTCGCTACGCACCAAACGGCCGCTCCCTTGCGGCTTGCCAAAGCGAAAACGGATCATCGTCATGCCGCCCTTGATCGGCAGGGCAAAACAGTTGATTTGCCGTCCGTCATCCAGAATGGCGCTATCAGACCACGCCTGCCTTAACCCCATTTGAGAGGTGAATTCGCGCAGATTTGTCCAAATGCGGGTAGGTGTGCAGCGCGCCTGCCATTTGCGCAATTCAACGGGCAAGTCATAACGGCCAAGGGCATCCGCCAGATCCGTATCCCAAAGCTCGCAATAGGCATCGTTTGCCAAAACAAGATTGCCGCCGTTTGAAAAGACCGCAATCGCGTCTTCCAGCGTATCAATAACGGCTTGGCTGGTTTCAATCTCGGAGCGGAAGCGGCGGGTAAGGGATATCTCAGCGCTGATATCTTCAAACAATAGCGCAAAGGCGCCATCGGGGTGCGGGCGGCCTGTGACACGAAATGTCTGACCGTCGGGCAAGTTCCAATTCTCTGAATAAGTGCCATTACGTGCAGCTTGTTCCATGGCGGTGAATTGTTCGCGCCAAGACGCGTAATTTTTGGGCTCTGGGAGCATGCGCAATTCGCGCAGGCGGTCGAGCATCGTATCGACGCTTGGGCGGCTGGATAGAAACTCGAAAGGCAGGGTCGTCATATCCAGAAGCGCAGGATTAAACGTCGCCAGGTGCCGACGCCGGTCAAAAATCGCGAGACCAATGGAAAGCTGCGCAAACGTCTGGCTGAGCGTTTGCACAAATGTCCGCTGGCCAAGCTCGGCGCGGACAATCGAATCCGCGTCGGACGCGTAATAAAATACGCCTTTTTCATTCCGCATAACAACGACGTCATACCAGTGCAGGACGTCGTCATCGCGCAACTTGAGCGAACACCGTAATTTCGTGCGGCCCATCCTGATGTATTGATCAAGCTCGGGAAAAAGCGGTTTGGACGGCAGTTTGGGGATGTCTGTCGTCAGATCCGCACATGCATCGCAGGTCATGAGATAGGCGTCGTTCGCCCATGTTAACCGCCCGCTGGCGTCAGTGTGCCACATCAAATGCGGGGCGCTTTTTGTAATTTCTCGCAGTCGTGTAAGTTCGGCTGTGTCGGCCACATTTTGCAGTGCGCCAAGACGCCCTTCGATCGCGGATTTGTTGCCCCAAATCGCAATACGGATGCGATCGCCGACTTTGGAAACTTCGAGCCAGACGGCAGTGCTCATTTCCGTTTTCAGCGTGAGCATTTTGGAGAGATCCGCATCCAGCGCCAGACCCAGCTCTGGAAAAATTGGTTCGAGTGCAGCAATAACGGCGCCGCGATCTGCCCCCGTCTCACGCCGCTGCTCCAGAAAGGCGGCGCCCTCAGGAGAGCAGTCAGTCAGGGTTTCCCCCGCAATCAGAAACGTCGCTTGCCCAATGACGGGTGTTATCCTTTTTGTCTGTTTCGCCCTGCGGCGGAGAATATAAAACTTGCAAACCCAGAACAGGGCAGCAGTCACAAGTGCGGATACCGAAACCGCAACGAGGTCGAGTATTCCCAATGACATTATTGTTCTTGTCCCCATTTATGTGCCGGCCCAATTTGAAGTAATTTGGTTAACGGCGCGTTAAAGTGGCTTAAACTGTTTGGATTTGTTGGTTTTCACCTAACGGGAGTACCGTCTCCAGCGCGATCTTTTCCAACGGCCAGATCACATCGATCACCGCCCCGCCTGAAGTTTTGGCATTTTTGGGCGCGTTTCGAAAAATCAGGCGCGCGCCGGCCCGTTCCAAAAGCGTTTTCGCGATGAAAAGCCCAAGTCCCATCCCCGAGTATTCGGGTCGCTTTTCAAGGTCATCCTCCAGCCTGCGACGCCTGACAAACGGATCACCGATGCGTCCGATGACCGATGGGGGGAATCCTTTACCGTCGTCGGCCACTTGGACGCGCAATTCTGACTGAGACCAGCTTACGGTAATGTCGACGGCATTATCGGCGAAATCGACGGCATTCTGGATGAGATTACGTAACCCGTGAATGATTTCCGGACGACGGGAGACGATGGGATGTTTAAGGTCATCAATATCCTCCGAACCGACATGAATTCGCACGTCCTTCCCGCGGTTCATATGGGGTGTCGCCGCCTCGCGCACGAGCGCCTCAATGGGTGTTTGACGCATGTGCAGATCGTCTTTACCCGCAGCCCCCATCGAATGCAGAATATCACGGCAGCGCTGGGCTTGTTCGTGGATCAGATCGACGTCTTCGATAAGGTCAGGATCATGGCGCAGCTCGTTGCGCAGCTCGCCGCTGACCAACATAATCGTCGCAAGTGGCGTGCCAAGCTCATGCGCGGTTGCCGCCACCACACCACCCAGATCGGTCAGCTTTTGCTCGCGCGCAAGAGCAAGCTGTGTCGCCAAAAGCGCTTCGCTCATTTTGTGCATCTCATCGGTGACCTGTCGGGCATAGATCGCCAAGAAGACGATCCCGATCACAATCGCGAGCCAAAACCCAAATTGAAACAGCGCGGGCAGCATCAAAAGCGCTCCTGTTTCGGTTTCGATTGGAAAGCTATACTGGCTCAAAAGGCTCGTGAGCCCGATCGCAAGCCCCCCCAATAGAACAGTGCTCGACAGGTGCAAAACAGTGGCCGCAATGGTGACAGGTGCCAGCATAAGTACAGCAAACGGGTTATTGAGACCGCCTGTCAGATATAAAAGCAGGCTCAATTGCAGGATGTCGAACACGAGCATACCAAAGGCTTCGCGCTCGATCAGACGTTTGTTTTGCGGAAAGATGAACCTGACAACCAGATTGACGATGATCGAGGCCCCGATGGTCATGGTGGCCAATCCGGTTTCGATCTGAAGCGCGAACATCTGGGTTGCCACGAGCAGGGCAATCGTTTGCCCGAAAATCGCGAACCACCGCAGTGCGACAAGCGTGCGCAGCCGGACCCAATCGCTGCGTTGACGGTCGTGAAACATCTCGAATTCGGCAACGGACATTGTGGGCCTCTGGCTATGAAACGCTAAACCATTGTTAAGCGCTGCGCTTTGGATCATCAATGCGGCGTAATGTAAGGGTCTAGTCATGTCAAAAACCATCGCAATTGGGGCAACCGCGACAGCCGTTGCCCTACTCGTGGGAACATTTGTGATTACCCATACCAAAACGCGGGCATTGGGTGAGTGCGGGACGACAGCCGTTGCGGGGGCCGCGCTTGGCGGACCTTTTGAACTTGTTGATAAAACAGGCAAAACCGTCACGGACCTTGATGTCTTTACCAAGCCAACCTTGGTCTATTTCGGCTATGCTTTTTGCCCCGATGTCTGCCCGCTCGACATGGCCCGAAATGCGGCCGCGATGGATATATTGGCCGAACAGGGCATTGACGCGGGTGGCGTGTTCATCACCATTGATCCTGCGCGCGACACTTCCGAGGTGGTTGGCGAATACGCCGAAAACTTCCACCCAGAGATGATTGGCCTGACAGGAACCGCCGCGCAGGTCGACGCCGCTGTGAAGGCTTATCGTGTTGTTGCGTCACGTCAGGATGACGATCCAGAATATTATCTGATGCAGCATTCCACGTTCAGTTACCTCGTGATGCCCGACAGAGGCTTTGTCGATTTCTTCCGTCAAGTTGACACGCCCGAGCAAGTGGCGGATCGTGTGGCATGTTTTGCTGCGACGTCGTGACAAGTTGACGCTGCGGGGGTGGGCACTAGCTGTCCGTCACAACCTTTTCGGAGACGTCTCGTGATGGATCAAGAATACCTCAATCTCGGCGAAGACCCTTCTTTGCTTTTGGTGGATGACGATGATGCATTTCTAAAACGCCTTGCTAAAGCGATGGAAAAGCGAGGATTTTCGGTTGAGACGGCCGATTGCGTCGCGGCTGGAAAGGCGATAGCGACAGCGCGTCCTCCCGCTTATGCCGTCGTCGATTTGCGCCTTGCGGATGGTAACGGACTGGATGTTGTCGAGACATTGCGCGCCCGCAGGCCGGAAAGCCGTATTGTTGTTCTGACAGGTTACGGCGCAATTGCGACGGCGGTTGCGGCGGTAAAAATCGGGGCGACGGATTATCTGGCGAAACCGGCGGACGCCAATGATATCGTCAATGCGCTGCTCGCCCGTGAGGGCGAATTACCGCCCCCGCCAGAAAACCCGATGAGCGCGGATCGCGTGCGTTGGGAGCATATTCAGCGGGTCTATGAAATGTGTGATCGGAACGTGTCCGAGACGGCGCGACGGCTCAATATGCACCGCCGCACGCTGCAACGGATTTTGGCGAAACGCAGTCCGAAGTAACCTGACGAGTTTGTCATAGATCGAGCCGTTTTCGGATGCGATCGACAAGTGTGCCATCACGCAATGGGACTTGGTGCAGCACGTCGAAATCGGCGAACCCCAACCCGCCATAATATTTCAGTCCACCGATATTGTCGGCACGGATCGTGGCGTCGATAGTTTTCACCCCCGCATCTTTTGCAGCGAAACGGGTGGCGGAAAACAGCTTTTGCCCGATGCCCATTTTGGCGCGATCAAGGGCAACAAAGGTGGCAATGATCGCCCAGCCATCGGGCATAGTATCATCACCCCAAATCAGAGACTGAAATCCAGACATCCGACCGTTTGAGATCGCGACATGACAAGAGATGTTGTTGTCGGGCGCGATAAAGCGATGGCGCATATATGCGATATCCAGCGAATCCTCATAGGCGGTGGTGCCTCCGGCGGCGATCACGGCGTTGATGAGTTTACCCATCTGGGTTGCATCGGCAGAAACAGCGGGACGGACGCGGGTGTTGATAGTGATCATAGCTTTGCCATCAATTCACGGTATTTTGCGGTAAAATCGTCGCGAACCGCGACGGGCGGGCGCAAGCGGATTTGAAGGGTTTTTGCCAGGTTAGGGTCTATTTTTCCAAAAAACTTATCGGCCTCTGCCGCTGTGAAGCCAGCGATTTGTACGGCCTCCAGCCACGCAGAAATCTTGTCGGCGGCTTTGATCTGTTTCTTGATCTGCGCGGGAATCTGCGCGGGCAGGCCAAACCGGATGTGGATCGCGGCGGTCAACCTGTCGTCAAGCGCGCCATAACCGGGGCCGACAGCGGCTTTTACGGGGGAAATCATATCGCCAATCACATATTCGGGCGCGTCGTGCAGCAGGGCCGCGAGTTGCCACTTGACGGGCGCGCTCGGGTTCTGTGCTGTGAAGATATCAGTCACTAATAAGGAGTGTTCGGCGACAGAATAGGCATAATCGCCCTTTGTCTGCCCGTTCCAGCGCGCCACAAAAGCAAGGCCGTGGGCGATATCTTCGACCTCGATATCCATCGGTGTGGGGTCCAGCAGATCAAGCCTGCGCCCCGAGAGCATCCGTTGCCAAGCGCGTGGCTGTTTCATAAGTGACCTCGTAACCATTGTCGGACTGGGGTGTCAGTGCTATTTGCCCATCAACCAGATGAAAAAGGAAGTGCCAGATGGCTGTGGATTATATTGTCAAAGATATCGCATTGGCGGGCTTTGGCCGCAAGGAACTCGATATCGCTGAAACGGAAATGCCGGGCCTGATGGCGCTGCGCACGGAATTTGGGGCATCCAAGCCGCTCAAGGGTGCGCGGATTGTTGGCTCGCTCCATATGACGATCCAGACCGCGGTTTTGATTGAAACGCTTGTGGCTTTGGGTGCCGATGTGCGCTGGGCGTCTTGCAACATTTTCTCAACTCAAGACCACGCGGCAGCGGCGATTGCCGAAGCTGGCGTGCCTGTCTTTGCGATCAAGGGCCAGTCCTTGGAAGAGCATTGGGACTACCTTGATAAGTCGTTCATGTTCCCCGAAGGCGCGAATATGATCCTTGACGACGGCGGCGATGCGACGCTTTACGTTCTTTTGGGTGCACGCATGGAAGCGGGCGAAGATGTACTGGCGGTGCCAACATCCGAAGAAGAAGAAGTGATCAAAAGGCAGATCCAGAAGCGCATCAAAGAAACACCGGGTTGGTTTGCGAAAACCAAGGCCGCGATCAAGGGCGTGTCTGAGGAAACAACAACAGGCGTGCACCGTCTGTATGATCTGCACAAGAACGGACAGTTGCCCTTCCCTGCGATCAACGTGAACGACTCTGTGACCAAGTCGAAGTTCGACAACAAATATGGCTGCAAAGAGAGCCTCGTTGACGGCATTCGCCGCGCGACTGACACGATGATGGCCGGTAAAGTTGCTGTTGTTTGTGGCTACGGCGATGTGGGCAAAGGCTCTGCCGCTTCCCTGCGCGGCGCGGGTGCCCGCGTGAAGGTGACCGAAGTTGACCCGATCTGTGCGTTGCAGGCCGCGATGGACGGTTTTGAAGTGGTTGTTCTGGAAGATGTTGTTGGCTCCGCCGATATTTTCATCACGACCACTGGCAACAAAGACGTGATCCGCATTGAGCATATGCGCGCGATGAAGGACATGGCGATTGTTGGCAACATTGGCCACTTCGACAATGAAATTCAGGTCGCGAACCTGCGGAACCACAAGTGGACCAACATCAAAGATCAGGTTGATATGGTCGAGATGCCGTCGGGCGCGCGCTTGATCTTGCTGTCCGAGGGTCGTCTGTTGAACCTTGGTAACGCGACTGGTCACCCAAGTTTTGTGATGTCCGCCTCGTTCACGAACCAAGTTCTTGCGCAGATTGAGCTTTGGACCAAGGGCGACGAATACAAGCCCGGCGTGTATATTCTGCCGAAGCATCTGGACGAGAAAGTGGCCCGTCTGCACCTCGCACGGATTGGCGTGAAGCTGACAACGCTCAACAAAGAGCAGGCCGATTATATTGGCGTGACTGTTGAGGGTCCGTTCAAGCCAGAGCACTACCGCTACTAAGTCGTGGTGGATAAGAAGGTACCTCAAAAGCACGTCAGCATTGCTGGCGTGCGTTTGTGTTTGATGGGTGCAGGGATCATCTGGTCTGTAGTTTGGATTGCGATCAACCCTGACCGTATCCCCGCAGGGCGATATCCGCGCGGTGATGCGCCCTGTCGAGACCCGCTGCACGATTGCACTGCGGCTGGCGATGTGGGAGCGGCATAGTCTCCGGCCTGCCGCGCCTGCGCTGGGAACAGCGCTGACCAACATCGATCATATTGGCAGTTACAATTGTCGTGAGATGCGCACGGGGTTTCGGTTTCTGGACGGATCTGATGCGGTATTGACTCGCGACTGGGATACGGGTGACGCAAGGGCAAATTTTTTGCGGGCAGCCCGCGATGGGGCGTGCGAATGGTTTCGCTCCACGCTTTCGCCCGACTATAACGCTTTGCATACAGACCATTTTCATCTGCAATCGAACGGTTGGAGGGCGTGCAGTTAGCGCCAACATGGCCGCAAAAGCCGGAAATTTCCCCCCTAATTCACCTTTACGGATTGGTTGTATTCCCATTACGGTCTGGACAAGCGTAGGGCGATGTGACCCGCGCATCACCTGGCCTATGTGCCAAAGTTCAAAACGGGGACCTGTACGATGGGTAAAAGAGACGAATGGATCGCGAAATACGCGGAAGATTTGAAGACAAAGTGTAACATGACGCCAGACATGGATCTGCTGACGAAGGTCACGATCGGTTGCGGTCCTGCGATCTATAACAAAGATGCGCAAACTGTTGCAGGCGGTCAGGCGTCCGAGCTTGAGACCGTCAAGAACAACTTCCTCATCAAAAAGCTGGGCCTGTCAGACGGCCCCGAGTTGATGGACGCGATCAACAAGGTGATCGAAATCTACGGCAAGTCCGAGCGCAACAAGTATCGTGCTGTTGTGTATTACATGCTCGCCAAGCATTTTGGCAAAGAGTCCGTTTACGGCTAATAGCGCGGGAAATTTCTGGAACGCCTGCTCTTTGTGGCGGGCGTTTCTCTTTCCTGATACGGTAAATCTTAGAATTTTGATGTCTGGGATTACGGGTTTGCGTCCCGTGACAGGATTTTACCCATATTTGATGAAAGTTTTCAGGGCAATTTCTTTGCCTGAAAGCCCCTGCCCCTCTAAAGAGACAGTACGCTTAGATTTGAAATACGTGTGGGTTCCTCGGGAGCACGTGGGGTGAAGAGGGTCCGTGATTTTCACGGACCCTCTTTTTCTTTAAACCAGCGTAAGAACCGCACCCATGATCGCGCAGCCGAACGTCGCATAGCCGCCATCGATCAAAGTCAACTTGAAGGGCCGCATGCCGTAAGCATTGTTGATCATGATCCACGGGCTGATGAAGAAAAGCCCGATCCCGAGGCCGGATACCAGCCCTTTGGCGAATGTATCGATCCCGGAAAGAGCGAACGTGTGCCTCATCATCCCCGCCACGAGGATCATGGCAATGAAAGACAGCACGAAAGGCAGGGGCGATCCATTGCCCTCAGGCTTTCCATTTTCGTCACATTTGATGCCTGCCGCGACGATCCATGGCTTTGACAGTGTCATGTACCAAAGTGCGCCAAATGCGAATCCGGTGACGGCGGCAATGAGAACCGATAAAAACCCCATAACACTTCTCCCATATTGTTTTGATGAAGGAACTATGGGGGACGTGGCAGTGTTTCGCTAGGGATTTATACCGCCAAGGGTGCAGATGATATCCCATTCGCGGTCCGTTACAGGCTGCACTGACAGGCGGGAGTTTTTGACAAGCACCATGTCGGCAAGGCGCGGATCGGATTTGATCTGCTCCAGTGTGACGGGTGTTTTTAAAGGTCGCACAGCCTTGATATCGACGCAATCCCAGCGCGGATCGTCAGTCGTGCTATCGGGGTGGGACAGGGCGCAGATCTCGACGATGCCGACGATCTCCAGCCCTGTGCGCGAGTGGTAGAAGAACCCTTGATCGCCAAGCGCCATCGCTCGCATATTGTTGCGGGCCTGGTAATTACGCACACCACCCCACTCTTCGCCCGCGTCACCCTTGGCGACTTGTGCATTCCAGCCCCAGACGTCGGGTTCGGATTTAAAAAGCCATTTGGCCATTAGCCGATGACCTTTTTCCATGCTTGCAAGGTCACGGATTGAAACAAGCCCGCTTTGTTATAGGGGTCGTTGTCCGCCCATTCCTGCGCTGCGGCCATATCCGCGACCTCAAGAATGATGAGGCTACCGCACATCGTGCCTTCGTCGTTCAAAAACGGGCCAGCCATTTCGACCACCCCTGTTTCAGCGATATAGGCCAAATGCGCGTCGCGGTTGTCGAGGCGTGTTTGCAGGGCGCCATCTTTGTCCTTGGTCATCAGGGCTATGCGCATGTTATTCTTCCTTCAGTGGTCGGGAAAGCAGGGCGTTCAGCGCCTGTTTCGCGGTGAGTTTATCTTCGGTCAAATCTGCCACGATGGCGCAGATTGGCAAGTCGATATGCAGGTTTTTTACCAGTTGCCTTACCGCGCGCGCGGTCGCTGCGCCTTCGACGGTCGTATTGGCATCAAACGCCTCGCCCTTCCCGATCGAGAGGCCATAGCGGTAGTTTCGCGACTGGTCCGACGTGCAGGTCAGCACCAGATCGCCAAAGCCCGAGAGGCCAGCCAGCGTATCTTGATGCGCGCCGAGCTTTCCAGCCAGCCGTTGCATCTCTGCGAAGCCGCGCGTGATCAGGGCGGCGCGGGCACTTTCCCCGAACCCCGCCCCCATACAGACGCCGCAGGCAATCGCCATGATGTTCTTGAGCGCTCCGCCAAGTTCAGCGCCGATTGTATCGGTTGTCCGGTAAAGCCGCAGAGTGAGTGTCGATAAAGCGCCTTGAAGCATCTTGCCCTGCTCGTCGTCGCCGCAGGCCAGCGTGAGGGCTGTCGGCAATTCGCGCGCGATGTCAGCCGCAAAGCTGGGACCGGTTAGCATCGCGGCGGTGGCCGTTGGGATGCAGTCGCGGATGGTTGAGACAGGTCCGGTCATTGTCGACAGGTCGATGCCCTTGCAGCATGCGACCAGCGCCTTGTTTGCCAGCAAGTCCGCGTTGTCTTGCAGGAAACCGCGAAGGGTTTGCGCGGGTGTCGCCAGCAGGATGATGTCTGCGCGTTCTAGATCGGACACGTCATGTGTCGCGGTCAGGTTGCTTGGCAGCGTGACGCCCGCAAGGCGCGGATTTTGACCCGTCGTTTGCATCGACGCGACAGCCTCGGGGTCACGCGCCCAAAGCGCCACGGACTTTCCGTCGAGAGCGAGGGCCACGGCCAAAGCCGTCCCGAAAGCGCCGCCACCTGCGACTGCGATTTTCATGCTTTGGCTCCTTTTTTGCCTGACCCGAGCATCGGGGCCGCCGTTTGATCGAGCGGCCAACGCGGACGGGCGGAAAGTGTCAGATCATCTTGCTCACCCGCATCAAACCGCGCAAGCCCCGCATAGGCGATCATAGCCGCATTGTCGGTGCAAAGTGCAAGCGGGGGCGCGACAAAATCAGTGTCTAACTTGGCACAAAGGGCCAAAAGCTGTGCGCGGATTTGCGTGTTTGCCGCGACGCCGCCTGCAACGGCAAATGTACGTTTTTCCGGGTCCAGCGCAAAGTAGACCTCAAGCGCGCGCCGCGACTTCTCGGTCAGGATATCTGCGACCGCAGACTGGAATCCTGCACTCAGATCGGCTTGGTCCTGAGCGGTCAGCCCGCTATTTTCCGCCGTCACGCCATCACGCGCGCGGATCATTGCGGTTTTCAGGCCAGAGAAGGACATATCGCAGCCTTCTTGGTTCAAAAGCGGGCGTGGAAGCTTGAACCGCTTTGCGTCGCCGCTTTCAGCCGCCTTTTGCACATTCGGGCCACCGGGTTGGGCAAGGCCGAGGATGCGGGCGGTTTTGTCAAAGGCCTCACCAGGTGCATCATCAATCGTGCCGCCAATGCGGGTGAAATCATTCTGGTCATTGACGAGCAGGAATTGGCAATGGCCGCCAGAAACCAGCAACATCAGATAGGGAAAAGGCACTTGATCGGTGAGACGCGGCGTGAGCGCGTGACCGGCGAGGTGATTCACACCGATCAGCGGCAGACCCGTCGCGGCACAAATACCCTTGGCCAGCATCACACCCGACACCACCCCACCAATAAGCCCCGGACCGGCAGTTACGGCGACGCCGTCGAGGTCCGAAAGCGTTACATTGGCCTCTTTGAGCGCCTGCTCCACGCAAGTATCGAGCTTTTCGACATGCGCACGGGCCGCGATCTCTGGCACGACGCCGCCGAAATCAGCGTGCAGCTCTGTCTGCCCGACAACAATGGAGGAGAGCACCGTCGGCGCGCCCGCCACTTGCCGGACAACGGCGGCGGCGGTGTCATCGCAACTACTTTCAATGCCGAGGATGGTGAGCGTCTTTGTCATATGCGTTCCGGTTGCGTTTGGTTGCTACGCAGGTAACACTCTGACCTTGCGCAAACAATGGTCCTGCAATGACACCCGTTTTGATTATCACCCGCCCCGAACCTGATGGTGCCCGATTTGCGGCACTTGTTCAGGAGGCTGTGGCAGTGGAAGTGATCTTGGCCCCGCTTATGGAGATTGTGCCAATCGACGTCGACTGCGTAGCAGATGAGGTGATTTTTACCTCGACGAATGGGGTGGCGCAGGCCGCAAGGCTTGGGTTGAACAGCGGCCGCGCCTGGTGCGTTGGAGATCGCACAACAGAGATGGCGCGCGCAGCGGGATTTGACGCGGTCTCTGCCCAAGGGACCGTCGAGGATTTGCTCATCATGATTTTGACCGCTGGCCCAACGGGCAATTTGGCCCATGTGCGCGGGAAAGAGGCGCGGGGAAATCTGGCGACCCGTTTGCGCACGTCGGGTGTGCAATGTCGCGATGTGATTGCCTATGAGCAACGCGCGGTTGCGCTCACGCAAGAGGCGAAAAAACGCATCGAAGGGGCAGAACCAACAATTGTTCCCCTGTTCTCGCCCCGGACGGCAGGTTTATTGGTGGAACAGGTAACGATCGGAACGGGCACTGTTATCTTGGCGATGAGCCCAGCGGTCGCAAGTGCGGTCCCATATCACGACGTGCAGGTTGTTGCGACGCCAACGGGCGAGGCCATGTTGGCGGCAACTATCGCACAGTGTCGCATGCTGTCGCGAAACTGACTGCTCGCTTGAGGGTCTATCGTTCGCCGTATACGATGGGCCAAGCCCAATGCGATTGGGAAAGAATGATGAAAGGGTCTTAACGTGGCAAAACAACCGGCCAAGGGTCGCAAGACACCAGCAAAGCGCACAGCTGAAACAGCATTAAAAACGGACGCGAAACCTGAAGTTGTCGCGGCCGCTGAGATTGCTCAGGATCATGTCGATCAAGCAGTGGTCCCCGCAGTCGAAGCTGTCGAAGACCCGGTTGCCCCGCATGAGGAACCGGCCGAAAAAGCGCCGGAGCCGGTGATAGAAAAGCCGGAAAATCATCAACCTATTGCTGCAATAGACACTGAATCTCGTAGCTCTGCGATGCCTGCCGTCATGGGCGGTTTGATTGCTGGTGCGATTGGATTTGGTGTCGCCTATATGGCTTTGCCAAAACCCGATACCTCGCTGGCCGCTCAAGTTTCAGCCCAGTCTACCGAGATTTCCGGATTGCGAGATCAGGTGGCTGCGATCCCTGCACCTGACATGAGTGCCATAGAGGCCGCGCAATCCGCGATCACCGCGACAGTTGCAGAACTGGCAGATCGAATCACAGCGCTTGAAATGCGATTGGATGATTTGAGCAGCCGCGCTGGCGCCGAAGGGTCGCTTTCAACGGCTGCCGTCGAGCAGGAAATGGACAGGCTACGCGCAGATATCGATGCGATGCGCGGCACAGCGCTTGCCGAATTGGAAAGCGCCCGCGAACAGGCGGCGTCCATTCAGGAGAACGCAGATGCGGCCGCGCGAAATGCCGCCGCACGTGCTGCCTTGGCGCGCGCTCAGACTGCATTAGAGACGGGTGCGCCTTTTGGCGAGGCTTTAGATGATTTGAAAGAAGCCATGCAGGCGGATATCGATGAAGCGCTAATCAGTGTCAGTGATGGCGCGCCGACATTGGCGTCGCTGCAAGCATCCTTCCCCGAGGTGGCACGCGCCGCGTTGTCAACTGCCCGCGCTGAGGGTGCATCAGGTGAACCCGAGGGAGGCCTGACGGCGTTCTTGCGCAACCAGTTCGATGTGCGCTCTGTCGCCCCAAAAGAAGGGGATAGCGCCGATGCGGTCTTGTCCCGCGCCGAGGCGTCCTTACGCGAGGGCCGTTTGACTGATACGCTTGCCGAGCTTGGTGCGTTGCCAGAAGTGGCCCGCACGGAGTTGTCCGATTGGCTGGCCCTTGCAGAGGCGCGTGCAGATGCGTTGGCTGCTGCTGCGACCCTGTCTACAACCCTTAACGATAATTAGAGGCGCCGCTGATGTTATTTTCCTTGATCAAGATCCTGTTTTTTGTCGCGGCAGTTACAGCACTCACTTTTGGCGCGACCCAACTGATTGACGTGTCAGGCGGTGCAACGATCGCTATCGCGGGGATCGAATTGACCCTCTCGCCACTTCAACTTGCCTTCGCGTTTGTGGCGCTGGTTGTTGCGGTCTGGCTTGGCCTGAAACTTTTGGCCTTTCTTGTGGCCGCGTTCAAATTCCTGAATGGCGATGAAACAGCAATCTCACGCTACTTTGACCGGAACCGCGAAAAGAAGGGTTACGAGGCATTGGCCGAGGGGATGATGGCGCTCGCCTCTGGTGAGGGCCACCTTGCGATGACCAAAGCGCAGCGCGCGGATAAACTCCTCAAGCAGCCTCAGTTGACCAATCTCTTGACGGCGCAAGCCGCAGAGATGACGGGCGATACCCGCAAGGCCGAAGAGACTTACAAGAAACTGCTCAACGATGATAAAACCCGCTTTGTCGGGGTACGTGGCATCATGAAGCAAAAACTGGCCGAGGGTGATACGGAAACCGCGCTGAAGCTTGCGGAAAAGGCCTTTGCGCTCAAGCCAAAGCATGAAGAGACCCAAGATGTATTGCTGAAGTTGCAGGCCGAGAAGTCGGATTGGAAAGGCGCACGCGCTACCTTGGGCGCAAAGCTCAGGTCCGGCCATTTGCCCCGAGACGTGCACAAACGCCGCGATGCGGTGCTGGCCCTGTCAGAGGCAAAAGAAATTCTTGATGAAGGCAGTTCCATCGACGCCCGCGAGTCCGCTATTGAGGCCAACCGCCTTTCACCTGATTTGATCCCCGCGGCTGTGATGGCCGCGCGTGGCTATATCGCGGCGGGAAATGCCCGCTATGCGACCCGTGTTCTGACAAAGACATGGGGCGCCTCGCCGCATCCTGATATAGCCGCGGCCTTTGCCGAGATTGCACCCGACGAGACCCCCGCGGCCCGTATCAAGCGGTTCAAGGCGCTGATCAAGCAATCTCCGGACCATCCGGAGACCAAGATGCTGTTGGCAGAGCTGAACATCGCGGCCGAAGACTTTCCCGCGGCGAAACGGGCGCTGGGCGATCTGAACGAGACGGATCCGACATCGCGTAGTCTAACGCTCATGGCGGCGATCGAGCGGGGGCAGGGCGCTGATGATGTGGTTGTACGCGGCTGGTTGGCGCGTGCGTTGACGGCACCGCGTGGCCCGCAGTGGGTCTGTGAGACATGCGGCAATATTCATGCAGTTTGGGGCCCAACTTGCAGCAATTGCGGCTCATTCGACACGCTGGCATGGAAAACACCGCCTGCGGGCGAGGTCGCGATGCCATCGGGCACCGAGATGTTACCATTGATCGTCGGTCAGATTGCGGATCAGTCTGATGCGGACGGCGCGGTTGTCGACGCAGAAGTGATTGACGCGCCCAAGGAAAAATAAACCTTTCCGAAACTGATTTGGGGCGCTAATACGCGCCCCAATAAGCCGCTGTAGCTCAGATGGTAGAGCACGTCATTCGTAATGATGGGGTCGTAGGTTCGAGTCCTATCAGCGGCACCACTGCCTTGGGTCCAACGGTGTTGGACTTGCTGACAAAGGCAGGATAGGTCTGTTCGTGAAAACAAATCTGGTGATGTGCCGCGTCCGGCAACACCAATCAACGTTAACCAAGATGTCAGCTAATGTTTAATCGCCATTTTGACCCGTTCAATCTTCTTATTGATCCGGAGACCAAGACAATCTTTGTCTTGAACCCGAAGGTCATGACGACTTTTGTGCGTACCGTGTTGCGTGCTGGGTTTGCGGAGTTTCGGGGCGGGGTTGATATGTCAAACAATCGCTATCGCTTTCTGAGTCAAGCGCGCAATTTTCCGTTGCACCCGCTTTCGACATATGCGCGATTATGCTTCACACAGGATGATTATGACGTCTTTTCGATGGTCAGAAACCCCTATTCACGGACGATTTCGGCTTGGAAGAACAAATTCTATGATCCGCATGTACAAGGTGGAGGGAAGGCCGCTGCCTACCCCTTGTCGATGCGCAAAGGCGAGTTGCGCAGCTTTCGCCGTTTCGCGCGGGCGCATGGTCTTGAGGGGTCCGAAGAGGGTACTCTTGTCCCGTTTTCGACCTTCATGACGCGTATCGAGGCGCAAAAGGAAGGCCGTCGAAACCATCACTGGGATACCCAAACGAGTGTTATCCAAGGCCATCACTTCGCGTTCACGCGCATCTTTCGCATGGAAGACGAGCGTGAAGCCTGCCTGTTGACCTTGTTTTCGCGCCTTGGTTTCGACCCGGACTGGGTTCAGTCGCGGTTGACCCGTCCCGAGAACAAAAGCTCTTCACCGTCGCATATCGGTTATGATGCGGCCACGGCGGAACAGGCCCGCAATATCTTTGCTCCCGACTTTGAGGCCTTTGGCTATAGCCAAGAGCTGCCGCCCAAGCTTGTGCTGAGATAACACCAGCCCCGACCGAGAACCTTGCGGTAGGTTACCTTGGCCAGTCGAAATAGGTTGGTGGCTGTTGTCTTGCCTTTGATCTCGTGGGCGAGCTAGATCAAGATCAAGATCAAGGTTCGGCTGGTGATCAGATTTCGCTAGGATTCGCATTTATGAGCGCAACCTACTAATGGGTACTGTACCGCGAGAGTCAGGCGTCTTAAGACAAACGAGTTTTCGATAAAGGGTTGTAGTTAAAATGCGGGTTCTTGTTACTGGCGGCGCTGGCTATATCGGCAGCCACACATTGTTGGAACTTCTTGGGCAAGGCCATGAAGTCTATGTCCTCGATAACTATGACAATGCATCAACTGCTGTATTGGATCGTGTGCGTAGCCTGTCAAATGGGACCGTCCAGGAACGGGTGGGTGATGTCCGCGATCCCGCGGCGTTAGACAGCGTGATGAGCGATTTTCGTCCTGACGCTGTCATCCATTTTGCGGGCCTCAAGGCGGTTGGCGAAAGTGCGATCAAACCCCTTTCCTATTACGATGTGAACGTTACCGGCACGATGCAGGTTTTACGGGCGATGGACCGCATTGACTGCAAACGTATCATTTTTTCAAGTTCGGCCACGGTTTATGGCGAACCGCAATATCTTCCGTTAGATGAGGCACATCCAACCGCCCCCACCTCGGTCTATGGGCGAAGCAAGCTAATGGCGGAACAGATCCTGAGCGATTGGACGACCGCACGCACAAGCACTACCGCCGTCTTACTCCGTTACTTTAATCCGGTCGGTGCCCATGCTTCTACTCGTATTGGCGAAGACCCGCGCGACATCCCGAACAATCTGATGCCCTATATTGCACAGGTGGCCACGGGCCAGCGCACACATCTGAACATTTTTGGTGATGACTACGATACGCCTGACGGCACAGGCTTGCGCGACTACATCCACGTGGTTGATCTTGCGCGCGCCCATGTCGCGGCTTTGGATTGGGCAGCAGTGCAAACAGGCGCAAGACCCTTCAATATCGGAACGGGGCAGTCCTATAGCGTCCGCGATATGGTCGCCGCATTCGAGACCGCCTCAGGTCGCGCTATTTCTGTTCAAGTCGCCCCGCGTCGGCAAGGCGATGTGGCAACGCTCGTCGCAGATTCTGGCCGTGCCGCCCGCGAGCTGGGATGGGCCGCAACCCACGGTCTTGATGATATGGTCGCAAGCTCTTGGGGCTGGATAAAGGCAAACCCAGAAGGCTATGACAGTTAGCTCTCTCTCTGAAACATCACCGCATCACGAAAGGATTCGCCATTGGCGTGTCCGATGTGTTGATCCACGTGGTTTTTGTCCGTGTGTAATCGTTGATCGCGTCGATTCCCGCCTCGCGCCCGTAACCCGACTGGTTGTAGCCTCCAAAGGGGGCGATGGGCGAGATGGCGCGGTAGGTGTTTACCCAGCAGATGCCCGCCTTGAGTCGTGCCGAAACGCGGTGCGCCCGCGCGAGGTTTTGCGTAAAGACCCCTGATCCAAGTCCGAAAGGGGTGCTATTGGCTAAGGCGATTGCCTCCTCTTCGGTGTCAAAGGGCAAAAGCGACATAACGGGGCCGAACATCTCGACCTTGAGCGTTTCGGTGTCCGTTCTTTCGCATTGCACGAGGGTTGGGGCCATGTAGTTGCCAGCCTTTTCGAGCGGAGCACCGCCAAAGTGGATCGTGGCACCTTGGCCCCGTGCGGTGGCGAGCGCGCCGACAATCTTGTTCACCTGCGCGCTGGTGCAAAGCGGGCCGAGGTGGGTGCTGGCGTCCAGTGGGTCGCCGACGACGATCCGCGCAGACTTTTCCGCAATTTTGGCGATGAGCGCGTCGAGAATGGGGCGGTGAATTAGCCCGCGTGACCCCGCGACGCAGCTTTGCCCTGACGCGCCGAAATTCCCCGCGATCAGACCGTTCGCGGCCCCCTCCAAATCAGCATCCTCAAACACAAGGACCGGGGATTTACCGCCGAGTTCGAGCGACGTTACGGCAAAGTTCTCAGCCGAATTGCGCACGACATGCTTTGCGGTTTCCGGTCCGCCCGTGAAGGCGATCCTGTCCACATCGGAGTGCCTGGTCAGCGGAATAGCACAGTTCTCGGCATCGCCCGTAATCACCGAGACGACCCCTGCCGGAAAGCCCGCCTGCTCGATCAATCGTGCAAATGCGAGCATTGGCGCAGGCGCGATCTCAGAGGCCTTGAGCACAACGGCACAGCCCGCGGCCAAGGCTGGCCCCAGCTTTGTGGCTGTCAGGAACATCTGGGCGTTCCAGGGCACGATTGCCACGACAACCCCGATCGGTTCGCGCCGCGTAAAGACATGCATGTCTGGCTTGTCGATCGGCAGGACGGCGCCTTCGATCTTATCGGCCAAACCTGCATAATAGCGGTAATAGTCACCGACATAGCGGGTCTGGCTCGCCGTTTCAGCGAGGAGTTTCCCGCTGTCTGTCGTCTCTAGTCGCCCAAGCTCTTCGGCGTTTTGTTCGATAAGTTCGGCCAAACGGTAGAGCAGCTTCCCGCGTTGCGTCTGCGTCATATCGCGCCAAACAGGATCACCCAGAACCCGCTTTGCCGCGGCAATGGCGCGGTCCACATCCTCGGGTGCGGCGCAGGCGAATGTCGCCCAATCCTGCCCCGTCGCGGGGTTTTGCGTGGCCATGACTTGCCCCGCCTGACCCTCTGTCCAAGCGCCGTCGATAAAGAGTTGGTAATGCGGTTTCTCGGTCATTGTGGTCCTCATGTGAATGCTGGCATGACGTCATTGATGAACCGCGCAAGACTATCGCGTTTGCGCGCAAAGCTCATACCGCTGTCGATCCAGAATGAATATTCATCGTAACCCATATCTTCATAGCGTTTGATTTGGTCGATGACCTCTTGCGTGGTGCCGATGGTCAAATCCCGTTTCATATTTGCAGGCGACATCATGTCGTTGGCGGCCATTTCGGCCTCTGTCAGGGTTTCGATCAGGCCTTGGCTGACGGGCCGCTTGTTTTGGAACCATGCGCCAAAATAGCAGTAAAACTGTGACAGTTCTTTGGCGGCCAGATCAACGTCATCCGCATCCGCGCCGACATAGGTGTGATGCAAGAGCATGATTTTCGGGCGCGGCCCCGCATAGGCGCTGCAAGCCTCGTTGAATTTGCTCATGAGGCTCTCGATCTCCGGGATCCCCTGCCAAAGCGGGGTGACTTGGATGTTGAACCCGTTTTCAACGCCGAAACTGTGACTGTTGATGTCGCGCGCAGCGATCCAGATCGGAGGGCCGTCGGGTTGCACGGGTTTGGGGGCAGAGGTCGTGGAGGGAAATTGATAGAACGTGCCTTCGTGGGCGCAATCCCCTGCCCAGAGTTGACGCAAGAGCGGTGCGGACTCCCGCATCCGCTGCCCTGCGTCCCACGCATCCATACCTGGCATCAACCGCTCGTATTCGTAGGAATAGGCCCCGCGCGCGATGCCAAGCTCGATCCGTCCATCGGTAATCAGATCGGCGGCGGCGGCCTCGCCTGCGAGCGTAATCGGGTGCCAGAACGGGGCGATGACCGTGCCTGTCCCGAGCCGCAAATTCTTGGTGTGATAGCTGAGGTCCACAAGGCTGATGAATGGATTGGGCGCAATCGTGAAATCCATGCCGTGATGTTCACCCGTCCAGATGGCTCGCATCCCACCCTCGTCGGCCATCTTGGCCAGCGCGATAAGTTCCTCTCGCAAGGTTCGATGATCTTGGTCGGGACCGATCCGCTCCATATGTGCGAAAAGTGAGAAATCCATGGGCTAGGTCCTTTCCGTGTGGCCGTGAATGGCGCCTGTTTCGGTATCTCCGAGGTACAGCGCAAAATTGCGAGTGCGGGATTCCAAGGCGAAGCGGGTCATCATCCGCTCAATCGCAGGGGTGGTGTAGGTTTGTTCTGCGAGCGCCGACACAGGCACCGCGATGATGTCTTCCGAGGCGGTATCAAGCCTGCCCGTCGCCAAAAAGTACGTGTGGTGCTCGCGGCTTTTGGTGCCCTCAAAGACGGAATAGGCCTGTCCGAGCGTGGCAGTGATCCCCTTTTTCGCCAGTGTATCGCGCAGGTCGTTGATCAGCCGCCCGCGATCCGAATGCGTGCACTGCGGCGGCCGCAAACCCTGAGGGGTCTTGACCAAAAGCACGGTGTCGCCGTCTTCGATAATCGCGCCACAAATCGCGGTTCCTTGTGTTTCGTCAAATGCGGCACGCTCAAGGCCAAGGCTAAAGTATTGCCCGCCGACATAGCCCAGCCCCGCGCCGCCCGAATGGGTGAAGGCGTCAACATGGCCGAGCAGGATCGTGTGATCACCCGCCGCCACGGTCTCTTTCGTGGTGCACGAAAACTGGGCGCAGGCGCCGTCAATGAGCGGGACCCCGTTCAGATCAAGGTGATGCGGAACGCGCGAGAAGCGGTCTCCCTTAAAGCTGGCAAATGTATTCGAGATCGGCTCTTGTCCCTCAGCGAGAACATTGACCGCAAAATGCGAGCACCCGACAAAGGTGTCATAACTGGACAAAAACTTGCCCGGACAGACCAGAACCAGCGGCGGGTCGAGCGAGACAGAGGTGAAAGAATTGGCCGTGAAGCCGACAGGTGTTCCGTCAGGTCGCAAGGCCGTGACCACTGTGACGCCAGTCATGAAGCTGCCAAAGGCATCGCGTAGTGCGCGTGGATCAATGTTGGTCATTGGCGGGCCTCTTGGGTAAAGCGATCCAATATCGCGCTGACCTCTGTTGCATGTGTCATCGGCATCATATGGGCGGCTCCTGCGAGGGTTATGCTTTGCCCGAGAGGGGCGAGCGCGGCCATCTGATCTGACATCGCGGGGGTGGAGTTCGGCTCTTGCGCGCCGGTAAGGAATAACGCGGGACATCTGATCGCATTGAGCGCCGCATCCGTCGGCCCGTCTTCACGCGCAAAAATGCGGTAAGCGTCGCGGTATCCGGCGGGATCAACCGCCCGCAGCCAGTCCTCGCAAGCGGTGCGCGCAGACGTGGTATCGTTTCCAAACCAGCGATCGAGCGTCGGTGCCGGATCAGCGACGGTGGTGCCGTCCAGCGAATTGGCGCGTGCCGCGACCGCGTGTTTCGCCGACTGCGAGCGTCGGTATATCCCGTTGAGAGCGGCGACACCGCGCAGTTTTTCGGGCATGCGCGCGGCCATATCCAAGGCGATCATCGCCCCGAAAGAGTGACCGATCACCAGCGCAGGTTCCGTGATAATCTCCGCTATGGCGTCTGAGTAATCCGCGAGTGCAGGGTTGCCGCCGAGGCGCGCGCTTTCGCCATGTCCAGGCATATCGACTGCACGGACGCGGTGAGATTTTGCCAAGACATCAATCTGCGCACCCCATGCTTCTGCACGAAGACCCACACCATGTATCAACACCACAAGTGGCCCGGAACCAGTCTCTATAAAGGCCAAATCACCGGATTTAGACCGCAGCCGGGTTGTCCAGGTCATGGCCCAAATCCTTCAGGTCTTGATATCTGTCACCGATCCGATGATGCGGACGCCCACCAGTCGCAGCCCCCAGAACAACGACGATTTCATCGTCGCGCGGCGCATCAGGAATCGCGAATTGAATGGTCAAATAATGCGACCTGCGGCCCGCGTCATTCTTATCCATCAGCGGCACCATGATGGGCGCATTTGCCCCGCCGCGCGTGTTGCTGAAGGCAAGATAGGATTTTGCACCGACGGCCTCGCGGTAGTGATTGCCAAAGCGAAGCGTGTGGATCAGCGCAGAGGCATGCTCGATCTCGCCATCAAGCCCAACGACAGCGGCCTTGCCATAAGCCTCGATTGCATCACCGGACCCCGCAAGGGCGATCATGCGAGCCGTCATCATTTCGCCAAGAATAGGGCCATATGCCTGAATTTCCGGCTTGAGGTCTTCGACAAATCGCCCTGCCCAAGGGTTGCGCAAAACGGCAGCCACCGCAAAAAGCCGCCAAGGCCGCTCGGCAGCGCGAAATCCTTCGATCAGGACCTCCTCGTCATAGGTCACAATTTTTCTAATCTCTGGATGCATGGTCGTGGTCCCTTGTTTGCGCTCGTCATTCTTCGACGAGGGGGCGCAATTTGACAAATGATCGATTAACGGGCTTAGGTATTAGAAACGCTAATGACAGGCTTGATCATGGTAAAAGCACTTCCGCCACTCGCATGGTTTCGCGCATTTGAAGCGGCGGCGCGGCATTTGAGCTTCACGGCAGCCGCCGAAGAGGTGGGCATGACCCAGTCCGCGGTCAGCCAGCACGTCAAAGCACTTGAGCAGTCTCTGGGCGTTGCGCTGTTTACACGGCGGGCCCGCGGTGTGGCTCTGACGGATGAGGGGCGCAAGCTCTTGCCCCAAGTGGGCGCCGCATTGGAAACACTTGCCGCTGCGGCCCGTTCTTTTGAAACGGGTCCGGCGGCGAACCAGCTTACGATCGCGACCTCTGTGAGCGTGGCGCAATGGTTGATCGCGCCCTATCTCGCCGAGTTTACGGCACAAAACCCCAAGGTCCGTTTGCGGTTTCTCAGTACGATTTGGCCCGATGATTTCTTATCGATACGGGCGGATGTCGAGATACCATTTGGGTCGCAAAAGCAGGTCGGGCGGGATGCAATATTGTTGGAGCCAAACGGGCTTATCGCGCTGAAATCACCCCAACTGGTCGGGGATTTGGTCGCGTTACCTTTGATCGAATCCGTGGGCACATCCGATGGTTGGAAGCGATGCCGCGACGTGGTCGGGGGTGAGCTTCAGCCACAGATTTTTGTGGATTCGTTTGGTGCCGCCCTCAATTTTGCGGCGCAAGGCAACGGTGTGGCGCTGGTGAGTGAGTTGCTCGGGCACCACGCTTTGGGCAGCGGTGCCTTGGTGCGCGCCCATGATGCGGTGATCCCGTCGAAAGAGGGGTATTACCTGCGGGTCAATGCGCAAAACCCAACCGCGGTGCGTTTCCGCGATTGGTTTCTGGCGCGGATTGAGGCAACGGCGCTCTAGTTGATCTCGCCCATGCAGAGATACTTGATCTCAAGGTAATCTTCGGTGCCGTATTTGGAGCCTTCACGCCCGAGGCCCGATTGTTTGACGCCGCCAAACGGGGCCACTTCCGTAGAGATAAGCCCTGTGTTGATTCCGACCATGCCGCTTTCGAGGGCCTCGGCCACGCGCCAGACCCGCGATAAGTCACGGCTATAGAAATATGAGGCCAACCCGAATTCGCTGTCGTTGGCCATCGCGATCACATCAGCCTCGGTTTCGAATTTGAACAGCGGGGCGACGGGGCCGAATGTCTCTTCGCGCGCGACCTTCATGTCCGACGTCACGCCCGTCAAAACGGTCGGGTGAAAGAACGTGCCGCCGATATTGGAACGGTTGCCCCCCGAAATGACTGTCGCGCCCTTTGATACGGCATCCGAGATGTGCTCTTCGACCTTCGCCAATGCGGCCTCGTTGATCAGCGGGCCGGTCGTGACGCCGTCGGTGAAACCGTCGCCAATCACAAGCGTCTCTGTTGCGATTCTCAGCTTTTCAGCAAAGGCGTCATAGACCCCAGCCTGCACATAGATGCGGTTTGCACAGACACAAGTTTGCCCGTTGTTGCGGTACTTCGCGATCATCGCGCCCTGCACGGACGCGTCGATATCTGCGTCGTCAAAGACGATAAATGGTGCATTGCCGCCCAATTCCAGAGACATCTTTTTGATTGTGTCAGAGCATTGGCTCATCAAGATTTTGCCGACGCGGGTGGACCCGGTAAAGGTGATTTTCGCCACTTTTTCATTCGCACATAGTTCTTTGCCGACGCCCGCGCTGTCGGAGGATGGAATGACGTTGAACACACCGGCAGGGATACCTGCGCGCTCTGCCAAAACGGCCATCGCGAGAGCGGAAAGCGGCGTCAGCTCGGCCGGACGGGCGACAAAGGTACAGCCGACGCTCAGCGCAGGTGCGACCTTGCGCGCAATCATGGCATTCGGAAAATTCCATGGCGTAATGGAGCCTACGACGCCGATCGGCTGCTTGAGCACGACGATACGTTTGTCGCGCTGGTGTCCAGGGATCACATCACCGTAAATCCGCTTTGCTTCTTCGGCAAACCACTCGATGAAGCCCGCACCGTAAAGGATTTCGCCGCGCGCTTCAGCCCAGGGTTTGCCCATTTCGGCCGTCAGGATCGTGGCAAGATCATCTGCGTTTGCTATGATGAGGTCGAACCATTTGCGCATGATCGCCGCGCGTTCTTTGCCTGTCCAGCTTGCCCAGTCACGCTTCGCTGCATATGCCGCATCAATGGCCGTATGTGTGTCCATCACGTCCAAATCGGCGACCTCTACGATCACCTCTCCAGTGGCCGGGTTGTGAACCGGAAATGTTTTGCCTTTGCTCATCCAAACGCCATTCACGTAACCACGTGTTTCAAGAAGGCTTGGATCGTTCAGGCGGAGAAGGTTAGACATGTGAGCTTCCTTGTGGGTTGGTCTCTCGGGCGAACAACACGTCGTTGTGAATTCCATAAGCGATGATGGGGACGGAAAAGACGCGGGTGATTGGCAGGCAAATAGGCGTATCGTAGAAAAGGGGCGGAACTGCCAGAGAAAATCAGCGCGCGCTCCACTATTGCCAAGCTGTGACCATATTGCCCAATGAGGGTCGTTTTCTGTGATCTATTCTGCGGGAACGGTGAACTTCAGTTTGATAGAGCGATGCGCCAGCGGCATTCTGTCTATCTGCATTACCGGAGCCCCCTTCGCAATAAGTCGGGTGACCTCATAAAGCGTCTGAACCGCATCCAGGTTGCCTGACGTTGCAAGATATTCGGGGGTCCATTCGGGGTCGAACTTCTCTTTGAATTGCCGCAATCCGTCAAACTTGTAAAAAGTCTCGCAATTGCGGTATAGAAAGTCGCCGAGTTTATGCCAGTTGGAGGCCAGCGGGTGGGCGTGCAACCCCGAAAGCGGCGAGCCACCGAGGGAGAAATAAGCGTATCCTTGAGCCTTTCCCCAGAGCATCAATTCCGTGAACAGCGCATCCATAACCCGCGCGGGGCCATGCGGATCATAGCGCATCAAATCTACGAAGAGTTCTGATTTGTCGGCAGCCTTCATGATGTTTGCGAAGGCGACGATCTGTCCTGTCGTTGAATTGCGTACGACACCCAAATCAAAGCGCTCGAGATAAGCGCGATCGAACCAGCCGAGCGAAAACCCTTTTTCACGCCCATGTTTCTGGTGCAACCACGCATCAGAAACGGAACGTAATTCGGCCATCAGACCGCGTGCGCCGCCAGCAGGGATGACGTCGAAATGAAACCCTTCCCGCGCCATCCGCGCTTGCGCATTTCTCCAATGCTTTCGCTTTGAGCCTTCAAGGGAAAAGCTCGCGAGGTTCACACGCGCCACTTCGCCGATCTTGAGAACCTGCTGACCAAGATCGAGGAACGTGGGTAAATACTTGTCGGACACACCATAGAAAGCGCAGCGGCGTCCCATCCCGTCCGCGACCTCCCGCAGCTGCCAAATCGCTTTAATGCAGGCGTCTGGGTCCCCTACGGGATCACCTTTGCAAATAAGCGACTTACCAGTGTCTGCATAAACCAAATAGGCCCGTTTATCCGGCGTAATGATGAACCGTTTGTCGCCTGTCAGCGCGAGCCCGCTGGCCGCAGTCGGCGCGCAGAACGTCAGCTTTGACACCACGTCCGGAATGACTTCGGGGGCCAGTCGCGTCGCTTGGCGTGTCAAAAGTGCATTGAGCAAGACGGCAACAAGTATCACGGAAACTACCAGCGTTGCGCGTAAAAACCGTGACGCTTCCCCGTCCCACGCGAGTTTCCACCAAAGCGTATCCTCGAACACAACATGCGAATTCGCAAAAAAGCCGATCCAGGAGATGGCCAAAACCAAGGTGCCAACGGTCAAAATCCATCGCGTGTTTATCACGAACCGGTTAAGGAAACGCGCCCGATAAAACGACGTCCGAAAGCTCCAAAGCAAGACCAGCGTGACCGCAAGAAAGACCGCCTCTTCCCAGTCGTATCCTTTCAAGAGTGACGCAACCAAACCTGTTCCGGTGAGCCCCATTGTCATGAACCACGCGCGATACATGCGGCGATATAACCCAAGCGCAACGACAGCTAAAAGCACACCACAAATACTGCTGATCAGGTGCGAGGTATCGATCACCTCCAGCGGTAGAATCTTGCGCAATACACTCTGCCTGACGGGATCAGCAGGCAGTGTCCCTGACAAGATCAGAATTGACCCCGACAAAAATGCGACGCTTGCTGAGATAAACGGAATAATCGGTTTGATCACGCTGTGTGCGCGTTGTGCACCATCCTGAACGGTCTCGAGGTTGGCCAGAACCCATGCAATCGCGAGCCCGCAGAGCGCAATGGCGGCGGGTATCACCGTGTAGATGATACGGTAAAGTGCAATGGCCGCGAGAACATCCGAGCGCCCTACCGCCCCAAGGGCCGCAATGATTATCACATCGAAAACCCCCAATCCACCGGGGGAATGGCTCAGGATTCCCAAGCCCACTGCGACCGAAAAGAGGCCAAAAAAGGCGATGAAATTCTGGGTCAGGTCGGCAGGCAAAAGCGCATAGAGCACGAGCGCGGTTGCGATCAGATCAAGGACCGTGACGGCAGCCAGAAGCAGGCCAGCGCGCGCTGCGGGCAGTGCAAGTTGGACTGGTCCGATCCCGACGGAGCGCCCGCCATGCCAAGTCCATCGGAAATATCCCGCAAGAAGCGCCAGCATGACCACACCAATCAGAAAAACAGAGTTGGCAGGCAGGGTGAAAACCGACGAGACTTCCAGAGAGTTCACAACCATAACAGAGCCTATTATGGCCCAAAGTCCGGAAAAGAACGCGACCCACGATGTCGCCATAAGCTTTGCAGTTGCGCCAATTGTGACGCCATAAGACGAATAAATCTTTATCCGTATGGCCCCACCAGTCAGCCATGACAGGCCAAATAAATTCGAAACGGCAAGGCTGCTGGCACCTGTCGCCATCAACACAGGTGCGGGGATTTTCACGTCACTATACGTCGGCAAGATCAGTGCATCATAGAATGCCAGAAAGAAATAGCTCAGCGCCATCGCGCAAAAGGCAATCGCAAGCGTGCTCCATGACTGCCCTCGTGCATCCGCATGTACCTGAGCCAAACTGATCCCGTCCGACAGGTGCACAACGACGAATGTGGCGGCAGCGGCTATCCCCAATGGCAGCAAAACCCTTGTGAGCGGGTGGTTTGCTATGATCTGAAACGGACCGGGTCCATCTTGATCACTTTGGATAGCGTCCATGGGCAGGTCCTCGCGACAATTCAAAAGTCTGTCATGAGGTGTGTAGCTTGGTCCCAGACAGTGTCCGGGTCATAGCCAATGTGAGGTTCAAAAAGAGTGAACTCCGAGATTTTCAATAAATCAAAAGAGCCGAAATTTTTAGGTAAGACGGGTGGGCATAGGCGTCGCGGTGACGCCTATGCCTGTTCATTTATGCGAGATCGAAGCGGTCGAGGTTCATCACCTTTGTCCATGCGGCAACGAAGTCTTTGACGAACTTCTCAGAGGCATCAGCGGAACCGTAGACCTCTGCCAGTGCCCGCAAGATCGAGTTGGACCCAAAGACCAGATCGACAGATGTCGCGGTCCATTTGGCCGCGCCCGTTTTGCGGTCTTTGCCTTCGTAGCTGTTCTTGGAGGTGGCGGTCCAAACGGTCCCCATATCCAAGAGGTTCACGAAGTAGTCATTGCTCAGCGTGTCTTTTTTATCGGTAAAGACCCCGTGAGCAGAGCCGTCTGTGTTGGCCCCCAGAGCCCGCATACCGCCCACGAGCGCGGTCATCTCTGGCCCGGAAAGGGTCAGAAGTTGCGCCTTATCCACCAGCATCTCCGCTGGGGTGCTGCGCACGGTTTTGCCGTGGTAGTTGCGGAAGCCGTCAGACTTTGGCTCAAGCCAAGCGTAGCTCTCGACATCGGTCTGATCTTGGGTCGCGTCGGTGCGTCCGCCGTGGAACGGCACGGATACGGGGTGATCTGCGTTTTTGGCGGCTTGCTCGACTGCCGCCACGCCGCCAAGCACGATAAGGTCAGCAATAGACACCTTGTTCGCGCCAAAATCGGCTTGGATGCCTTCGATAACCTTCAAAGTCGCGGCGAGCTCGGCAGGGTTGTTGACCTCCCAATCTTTAGCAGGCGAAAGGCGGATGCGCGCGCCATTGGCACCGCCCCGCTTGTCAGAACCACGGTAGGATGCCGCAGACGCCCAAGCGGTTTTCACAAGTGTTGCGACTGGCAGAGCGGCCAGCAATTTGCTCTTCAGCGCAGCAATGTCTGCATCGCCAAGCGGTGCCGCTGTTGGGGCTGGCACTGGGTCTTGCCACAACTCTGGCTGTGCAGGCACAAGTTTGCCCAAGCCAAGCTCGTATGGACCCATGTCGCGGTGTGTCAACTTGTACCATGCCTTTGCAAAGACTGCGGCAAACTCTTGTGGGTTCTCGTGGAACCGCTTGGAGATTTTCGCATACTCGGGATCTTCGCGCAGGGCGAGGTCGGCTGTTGTCATCATCGGCGCGTGGCGGCGTGACGGATCATGCGCGTCTGGCACAGTGCCTTCGCCGCCGACGGCTGTCCACTGCTGGGCGCCTGCTGGGCTCTTGGTCAGCTCCCACTCATAGCCGAACAATGTGTCGAAATAGCTGTTGTCCCAAGTGATCGGTGTTGGGGTCCAAGCGCCTTCGATACCTGACGAAATCGTATCAACACCCGCGCCTGTTCCCATGCTGTTTTTCCAGCCAAGGCCTTGCTGCTCCATCGGCGCGCCTTCTGGTTCGGGCCCTACAAACTTGTTTGGGTCACCAGCACCGTGAGACTTGCCGAAAGTGTGACCGCCCGCGACCAGCGCGACAGTTTCCTCGTCGTTCATCGCCATGCGGCGGAACGTGTCGCGGATGTCGTGTGCCGAGAGTTTCGGGTCAGGGTTCCCGTTCGGTCCCTCTGGGTTGACGTAGATCAGACCCATCTGAACCGCGCCAAGTTCGCCTATCAGTTCGCGTGCGCCTTCATAGCGCTCGTCGCCGAGCCATTCTGTCTCTGGACCCCAATAGATGTCTTCTTCCGGTTCCCAGATGTCTTCGCGGCCGCCAGCGAAACCAAAGGTCTCAAAACCCATCGATTCGAGTGCGACGTTGCCTGTCAGGATCATCAGGTCGGCCCAAGACAGCTTGCGGCCATATTTCGCTTTGATCGGCCAGATCAGGCGGCGGGCCTTATCGAGGCTGACGTTGTCAGGCCAAGAGTTGAGCGGCGCAAAACGCTGACTGCCGGATGTCGCACCCCCGCGACCATCACCGACGCGGTATGTGCCCGCAGAGTGCCACGCCATGCGGATGAAGAACGGGCCGTAGTGGCCATAGTCGGCAGGCCACCAGTCCTGGCTGTTTGTCATCAGCGCGCGCAGATCAGCGATCACCGCATCAAGGTCAAGTGTCTTGAACTCTTCTGCATAGTTAAAGTCGTCGCCCATTGGATTCGACTTTGCTGTATTCTGGTGCAGCACCTTGAGGTTCAGCTGCTCTGGCCACCAATGCTGGTTCGCTGATGAGCCTTTTGCGGTTCCCGAGTGACCCATTACAGGGCATTTTCCTACGCCGTTTCCGTCCATTTTTCGCTCCGATCATGGTTACAATTGCCTCATGGTAGCAAATTGCTATCATTAGTATAAGTTGTATTTACTGATCATTATGATAAGGGCAACTTATGGCCGATTTCACCCTCAAACAGCTGCGTTATTTTGAAGCATTGGCCCGTCATCTGCATTTCGGGCTTGCGGCGGATACCTGCGCGATTTCGCAGCCCGCGCTCTCGATGCAAATCAAAGAGCTGGAGGAAATCATCGGCGCTCCGCTCTTTGAGCGGTCTGCGCGGCAGGTGCGCCTGACCCAATTCGGCAGTCAATTCGCAACGCGCGCTCACGAGATCCTGCGCGCGGCCGACGAGTTGGCCGATTTGGCGCGCGCTGCGGCAGCGCAACCGATGGGGCGGCTGCGGCTGGGCGTGATCCCGACGATTGCGCCTTACTTCTTGCCGCGCTTTTTGGCGGGGATGAAGGCGCAGTATCCCGCGCTTGATCTGCATATCCGCGAGACCGTCACGCCGCGCCTGATCCAAGAACTCGCTGACGGGCGCATTGATGCCGCGATTGTGGCCCTGCCGGTCGATGAGCCGTCGTTCACCGAGCTGGCGCTTTTTGATGAAGATTTTGTCCTCGTCCGCCCCCATGTCGATGCTGGCAATCCGGTCCCTGACAAAGACGGGTTGCAGGAAATGCGGCTCTTGTTGTTGGAGGAAGGTCACTGCTTTCGCGATCAGGCGCTTGCATATTGCACGATGCGCGCCGCGCGTCCGTGGGAAGGATTGGATGGCAGTTCCTTGTCGACCTTGGTCCAGATGGTTGGAGCCGGCATGGGCGTGACCCTCTTGCCGCAGATGGCGATTGGCGTCGAGGCCCGCGCCGCAGACGTCGATATTGTCCGGTTTGCCGGTGGCGCACCGTCGCGCACGGTTGGCATGGTGTGGCGCAAGACGAATCCGCTCGCCACGCAATTTGCGCAAATCGCGAAAGTTGTGCAACATTCCGCTGGACAGTTCTGACAAATGCCACATCATATTTAACAATATTTATGCGCAGTATATTCGCACCATCCCCGTGAAAATATCAGGACATTGGTCCAAATCTGCGTGCGATCCGTAACTAACCTAGTGTCCAAAGGGAGAAGCCGATGCGCTTTTTACGTCGAAGCCTCGTCGGGCTGTTTCTGTTGGCCGCCACTTTTGCCTTTATGGGGGTGGCCGGATCGATGGTTTATGAGGCTATTCAAGCGAAAATGGCGCAGGAACCGCGCGCGAGACCGCAGCAAGAGCGGGTTCTGTCGGTCAACGAGGTCACTGTGTCGCCCGCCACGATCACACCGCAACTTGAGGTTTATGGCGAGGTCCGTGCGCGGCGCACGCTAGATCTGCTCCCCTCCGCCAATGGCCGCGTTATTGCGGTTTCGCCCAACTTTGAAGACGGCGGCACCGTGCGCAAGGGTGAGGCGCTCCTCAAGATTGATCCGATGGATGCTCAATCCGCCCTGAGCCGCGTGCTCGCGGATTTGCAGGATGCCGATGCGGAATTGCGCGACGCGGGCCGCGCTTTGTTGCTTGCGCAAGACGAATTGCTGGCCGCGCAAGAGCAGGCACGCTTGCGTGGCGCGGCACTCGCCCGTCAGCGGGATCTGCAAACGCGCGGCGTTGGCACGACCGCGGCGGTAGAGACCGCAGAGCTTGCGGCCTCGTCTGCCGATCAAGCGGTTTTGTCCCGTCGGCAGGCCGTTGATCAAGCCCAAGCGCGGATTGATCAGGCCACAACCAGTCGCCTGCGTATCGAGATTAACCGAGACGAAGCCCAGCGTGCCTTGGACGACACCACGATCACCGCCGCATTTGATGGCACGCTTGCAGACGTGAGCGTGGTTGAAGGCGGGCGTGTTACGGCCAACCAGCTTGTCGCGCAATTGATTGACCCCAGCGAACTGGAGGTCGCGTTTCGCGTCTCGACGGCACAATATACCCGCCTGCTGGATGAGACCGGCACGTTGATCGTCGCGGATGCTCAGGTCCGGCTGGATGTCCTTGGCGTCGATTTGACCTCCGAAGCGGTATTGACCCGCGAAAGCGCCTCTGTGGCAGAGGGGCAATCGGGGCGGTTGATCTTTGCTTCTCTGAAATCCGCGCGTGGTTTCCGCCCCGGTGACTTTGTCACGCTGACGATTGCGGAGCCCGCTCTTGAGGGTGTGGTCTTGTTGCCCGCGACCGCCGTCGCTGCTGATAATACGGTGCTCGTCATTGGCGAGGACAGCCGTTTGCGCGTCGCAGAGGTCGCGGTTTTGCGCAGGCAGGGCGACGACGTGATCGTGCGCGCACCCGGTCTGAACGCGGCGGAGATCGTGGCCGAACGGTCGCCGATCCTCGGCGCAGGGATCAAGGTCAGTCCGATCCGTAGCAACGCCGACGGAGAGGTTGTTGTGGCGCCGCCCGAGATGATCAAGCTTACCCCGGAGCGCCGCGCGAAATTGGTGGCCTTCGTCGAAGGCAACACGCGGATGCCGGACGACGCGAAGGCACGGCTCCTGTCGCAGTTGGAGGCCGAAGAAGTGCCTGCCGAGACGGTCACACGGCTTGAGAGCCGGATGGGGGGCTAGGTCATGCGTGCATTGGTTGGAAGTGGCGGTATTCTTTCGTATTTCGCGCGGCATAAGACTGCGGCGAACCTTTTGCTGCTGGTTCTGATTGCGGCAGGGGTCGCAGCTTTTCCGCGGATGCGCACGCAATTCTTCCCCGATATCATTATTGATACTGTCACCGTCTCGGTGAACTGGGATGGTGCGGGGGCCGAGGATGTCGATCTGGCCATTATGCAGGTTCTTGAGCCCGCCCTTCTGGCCGTTCAGGGCGTCATCGATTCATCGGGCACGTCAACCGAGGGGCGCGCAAGCATACGCCTCGAATTCGAGCCGAACTGGGACATGGCCCGTGCGACAGATGATGTGCAAAAGGCGGTTGATGCGACCAACAATCTGCCCGAAGGGGCGGATGACCCGACGGTCACGCGCGGCCAATGGTCGGACCGCGTCACGGATGTGGTGGTCTCTGGCCCCGTTGGCGTTGATCAACTGGCGCGCTTCGCCGATGAAATGGTCGTGCGCCTGTTTACGGCGGGCGTGACCCAAGCCACGGTTCAGGGGATTGCTGCAGCCGAAACGGTGATCGAGGTTCCGACACTTTCGTTGATCGAATTCGACGTCACGCTTGAACAAATCGCCGATGCGATTGCCGCCGAAGCCGATGCTAACCCCGCCGGCGATGTGTCGTCCACGGCGCGGGTGCGCACAGGGACGGCGAAGAGGAGCGTCGAGGATATCTCTGGTATCGTCCTGCGCACCAACGCGGACAATTCGGTAACGACGGTGGCCGACGTCGCGCGGGTCATGCAAGGCAGCATTGACCGCGACCGCGCCTATTTTGTCGGGGGCAATTCGGCAATTTCGATCCGGATAGACCGATCCGATCGGGGTGATGCCATCAAATTGCAGGCAAAGGTACAAGAGGCCGCAGATGCGCTACAGGCGACGATGCCCGAAGGCGTAAAGGTCGAGCTGATCCGCACACGGGCCGAGCAGATCACGGGCCGCTTGAACATTCTTCTTGAGAACGGACTGGTGGGGCTCGCGCTTGTCGTCGCACTCCTGTTTTTGTTCCTGAATGCCCGCACGGCGATCTGGGTCGCGGCAGGGATTCCCGTGTCGATGATGGCGGCAATCGCATTGATGTATTTCGCGGGACTGACGATCAATATGATCTCGCTCTTTGCACTGATCATTACATTGGGTATTGTTGTGGATGATGCCATCGTCGTCGGCGAGCATACAGACTTTCGGGCTCGCCACCTCAAAGAAGACCCGATGCAAGCCGCTGAAAACGCAGCACGGCGTATGTTTGCACCTGTTTTCTCTGCGACGCTAACGACGGTGATTGCGTTCTTCGGACTGGTGGCGATTGGTGGCCGCTTTGGCGATCTGATTGCGGATATCCCGTTTACGGTCATCGTGGTTTTGACCGCCAGTCTGGTGGAATGCTTTCTGATTTTGCCAAACCACATGGCGCATAGCGTGGCCCATAGTGCGAAAGATCACTGGTATGACGCACCAAGTCGTGTGGTCAATAAGGGGTTCGACTGGGTCAAGCAGGCGCTTTTCCGACCCTTCACGGCAGCCGTCATTCGGGCGCGCTATCCCGTTGTTGCGGGCGCATTTGCGGTGCTGTCGAGTCAAGTCGTTCTCTTTATCAACGGCGATGTGCCTTGGCGGTTCTTTAGCTCGCCCGAACAGGGATCAATAAGCGCGAATTTCGCGATGAGCGCGGGCGCCGATCGCGGCGACACGCTGGCGATGATGCGCGAAATGCAGCGCGCCACCGAAGCCCTCGGTGCAAAGTACGAGGCCGAATATGGCACCAACCCGATTGATTTTGTCATGGCCGAAATCGGCGGCAATTCGGGGCGCGGGATCGCCGGAACCGAGGCGAAAGAGAATTATCAACTCGGCGCAATCTCGATCGAGCTGATCGATTCCGATTTGCGGCCCTATACAAGCGACGCTTTTGTAGCCGCGCTGCAAGAGAGCGTCGTCAATCATCCGCTCGCCGAGACGGTCAGCTTCCGCAGTTGGCGCGGCGGGCCCGGCGGGGACGCGCTTGATGTCCAACTTTCGGGTGCGAATTCCGCAACATTAAAGGCAGCGGCAGAGGCGCTTAAGGCGCGACTTTTGCAGTTTCCTGAAGTTTCTGCGGTCGAAGATAATCTGGCCTATGACAAGGAAGAATTGATCCTTGAGCTAACACCCCAAGGCAAAGTTCTTGGTTTCACGATTGACGCGCTCGGGCGCACCCTGCGCAATCGGTTGGGCGGTATCGAAGCCGCCAGTTATCCCGATGGGCCGCGCTCGGCGACGATACGGGTTGAACTGCCCGCAGGCGAGTTGACGGCGGACTTTCTGGATCGCACCCAGATGCGGACGCCCGAAGGGCTTTATGTGCCGCTGGCCGATATTGTGTCTGTCGAGCGGCGCACAGGGTTTTCCACGATCCGGCGCGAAAATGGCGTGCAGTTGATTTCGGTGACGGGGGATATCTCCGAAGATGACGCACCGCGTGCCGCTGAAATCATGACGATGATCGAAACGGAAATTCTGCCGCAAATCGAGTCTAACTATGGCGTTCAGACAAATCTATCGGGTCTGTCTGAACAGTCCGATGCTTTCCTGAATGATGCGCGTGACGGGTTGATCCTGTGCCTGATCGGGATTTTTCTGACGCTGGCGTGGATATTTTCTAGCTGGACGCGTCCGCTTGTCGTGATGGCAATCATCCCGTTCGGTTTGGTAGGCACGATCTATGGACACTATTTGTGGGGTGTGCCGATGAGCATCTTTACCGTTGTCGGACTTATCGGGATGGTCGGGATCATTATTAACGATTCAATCGTGCTGGTGACGACAATCGACGACTACGCCCAAGAACGGGGCCTCTTTCCTGCGATTATTGACGGCACGGCGGATAGGCTTCGGCCTGTGATGCTGACAACAATGACGACCGTTCTGGGGCTTGCGCCGTTGCTCTACGAGCAATCCAGCCAAGCGCAATTCCTCAAGCCGACAGTCATCACATTGGTCTATGGTTTGGGCTTTGGCATGGTGCTTGTCTTGATGATTGTGCCTGCCTTGATGGCGATGCAGTCGGACCTCGCCCATCAAATCGCCTCTGCGCGGCGCGCATTGGCGCACCCTCGACGGCATGGCGCTGTCGGGGTCGCAACAGTCAGCGGATTGGTGGGCATAGGTAGCCTGTTCGCGGTTACGCTCGGCTCCCAAATCGTACAAGGTGCGCCGCTCCTTCCTTTTGGTCCGACGGGGCTTGTGGGAAGTGCGGTCATGTTTCTTGCGGGATCAGGCGGGCTCTTGCTCGGGATCTACCTGAGCGTCGGGGCCTTGCGTCTGAGAAAAGCATAGCTCAGGGGCAGCCCCTACTCCCTCGCATGTTTGCGCCCGGTTCTGACGCAAGGCGTGTCGTCGATAGGAAACTTACGCGGCTTTCCCGACCCCGACAGAACGCAACTGACACAGGCTATGTCGTATTTGCGCTGTTGCGGTGCTTGGACGGGCGGTAAGGTTCCGCTTAGGCTTCACGCAAAGGATAGTAGGAAATGGCATTGGATGATCGCAAGGGCGTCTGGAAATCCGGCAAAGGCAAGGGTCGGCATACCACGAAAGGCCGCCAACTCGATGACATTGCTCATGACGAAGTGCGTGCGCTGATCGGCACTGGGCCCCATTCGCGCGACCTGCTGATTGAGTACTTCCATCTGATCCAAGACAAATTTGGCTGCCTCTCTGCCGCGCACCTTCGCGCTTTGGCCGAAGAGCTGCGCGTGGGTCAGGCAGAGGTTTACGAAGTTGCGACATTCTATGCTCACTTTGATGTGGTGAAAGAAGGCGAGCCAAAGCCGCCTGCGCTGACGATCCGCGTTTGCGATAGCCTGTCGTGCGAGATGGCTGGCGCGCAGGCGCTGAAAAAGGCGCTGGAAGACGGCTTGGACGCCAATGAAGTCCGCGTGTTGCGTGCGCCATGCATGGGCCGTTGTGATACAGCGCCTGTGCTGGAGATAGGCCATGCCCATATCGACAACGCGTCCGTTGAAAAGGTAAAGGCCGCGATTGCGGGCGGCCATACCCACGCCGTGATCCCCGACTACGAAAGTTTTGATGCCTATGTCGCAGCTGGTGGTTATGCGGAACTCAAAGCATTGCGCAAAGATGGCAATTGGGAAGACGTGCAAGCCAAGATTAAGGAAAGCGGTCTGCGCGGCCTTGGTGGTGCGGGCTTCCCGTCTGGCACAAAATGGGGCTTTGTACGCGCCAATGAGGGCACGCGCTATCTGGCCGTGAACGGCGATGAGGGCGAGCCGGGCACATTCAAAGACCGCTACTACCTTGAGCGCACACCGCATCTGTTCCTTGAGGGCATGTTGATTGCTGCTTGGGCCGTCGGGGCCGAGAAGGCGTTCATCTATATGCGCGACGAATATCCTGCGGTGCTGCACATCCTGGCCGAGGAAATCGCGAAGCTTGAGGCCGCTGGCATTGTCGAGGCGGGATATGTTGATCTGCGGCGCGGCGCGGGTGCCTATATCTGCGGCGAAGAATCCGCGATGATCGAGAGCATAGAAGGCAAGCGCGGCATCCCGCGTCACCGTCCGCCGTTTGTGGCGCAGGTTGGTATCTTTGGAAAACCGACACTGGTGCATAACGTCGAGACTTTGCTTTGGGTCGCCAAGGTGGTCCGCGAGGGGCCAGAATGCCTGAACGGCACCGAATTGAATGGCCGCAAGGGCCTGCGCAGCTATTCTGTTTCGGGCCGTGTGAAGAACGCTGGTGTCTATCTGCTGCCTGCGGGATCGACGATCACCGATATCATCGCGGCTTGCGGCGGCATGGCCGACGGCGAGGTGTTCAAGGCCTATCAACCAGGCGGTCCATCCTCTGGTTTGTTGCCCGCGTCAATGGACGACATCCCGCTCGATTTCGACACGTTGCAGCCGCATGGCACGTTCATCGGGTCTGCCGCCGTTGTTGTGTTGTCCGAGCGTGACAGCGCCCGCGATGCAGCCCTCAATATGTTACGCTTTTTCGAGGATGAAAGCTGCGGCCAATGCACGCCCTGCCGTGTCGGTTGTGAAAAGGCCGTGAAGCTGATGCAAGCCCCGAAATGGGATCAAGCGCTGCTGACCGAGCTTTCAACAACCATGGTCGACGCCTCGATCTGCGGCCTCGGCCAAGCGGCACCCAACCCGATCAAAATGATCATGACCCACTTCAAGGATGAAATCTAATGTCCAAAATTACATTCACACTTGATGGCAAAACGGTCGAAGCTGAAAAAGGCATGACCATTTGGGAAGTCGCCAACGGACGCGGCCTTGTGATCCCGCATCTGTGCCATAAGCCAGAGCCGGGCTATCGGTCCGACGGGAACTGCCGCGCTTGTATGGTGGTAATCGAGGGCGAGCGTACTTTGGCCGCCTCCTGTATACGCGAACCCTCGGAAGGCATGGTTGTCACGACCGACCAGCCGCGTGAAAAGCAGGCGCGCAAGATGGTGATGGAGATGCTTGTGGCCGACCAGCCAGAGCGCGAAGTCGCCCATGACAAATCCTCTCACCTTTGGGATATGGCTGAGGCGCAAGGCGTCTCCGAGAGCCGTTTCCCGACGATGGACGCCGAGCATATTCCGCTTTTGGATAGCTCCCACGTTGCGATGTCGGTGAACCTTGACGCTTGTATTCAATGCGGTCTTTGCGTGCGCGCGTGCCGTGAAGTGCAGGTCAACGACGTGATCGGCATGGCTGGGCGCGGTCACAATGCTTACCCCGTTTTCGACATGGACGACCCGATGGGCGATAGCTCTTGTGTGGCGTGTGGCGAATGTGTGCAGGCCTGCCCGACGGGCGCCTTGATGCCCGCGACGGTGACGGACGAAAATCAAGTTGGCGATAGCGCGGATTTTGATAGCGAAGTGCAATCGGTCTGCCCGTTCTGCGGCGTTGGCTGCCAGATTTCGCTCAAGGTCAAAGACAACAAGGTGAAGTTTGTGGAGGGCATCAACGGCCCCGCAAACGAAGGGCGCCTTTGCGTCAAAGGGCGCTTTGGCTTTGACTATATCCACCACGATCACCGCCTGACGAAACCACTGATCCGCCGTGACGATGCGCCTGCTAAGGGGCTCAACGTTGACCCCGGAAACTGGCAGGAATTCTTCCGCGAGGCATCATGGGACGAGGCGCTTGATTTCGCGGCCAAGGGACTTTTGGACCTTAAGTCCGAGAAGGGCGGCGCGTCTGTCGCGGGCTTTGGTTCTGCCAAATGCACCAATGAAGAGGCTTACCTTTTCCAGAAAATGATCCGCCAAGGGTTTGGTCATAATAACGTCGACCACTGCACGCGGCTTTGCCACGCGTCCTCGGTTGCGGCCTTGATGGAGAACGTCGGATCGGGCGCGGTTACCGCGACCTTCAACGAGATCGAAAACGCAGATGTGGCGATTGTCATCGGCGCGAACCCTGTTGAGAACCACCCTGTTGCCGCAACCTATTTCAAACAGTTCGCCAAGCGTGGCGGCAAGTTGATCGTCATGGACCCACGCGGCGTTGGCCTGCGCAAATTCGCGTCCCATATGCTGCAATTCCGCCCCGGTGCGGACGTGTCGATGCTCAACGCGATCTGCCATGTGATCGTCGAAGAAGAGCTTTACGACAAAGCCTATATCGAGAAATACACCGAGAATTGGGAAGCCGAGAAAGCCCACCTCGCGAATTTCACGCCTGAGAAAATGTCCAAGATTTGCGGCATTGAGCCAGAGGTTTTGCGCGACGTTGCCCGCACCTTTGCCAAGGCAAAAGCAGGGATGATTTTCTGGGGCATGGGCGTGTCTCAGCACATTCACGGCACCGATAATTCGCGCTGCCTGATCTCGCTTGCCTTGATGACAGGTCAAGTTGGTCGCCCCGGCGCTGGGCTGCATCCGCTGCGCGGTCAGAACAACGTGCAGGGTGCCTCTGATGCGGGCCTGATCCCGATGTTCCTGCCCGATATGCAGACCGTGACCGACGACGGCGTGCGCTCGCGCTTTGCCGAAGTTTGGGCGCGTGATTTGGCTACGGATGCGATCAACGAGCCACTCTTGGCGCAAAAGGGCCTGACCGTCACCGAGATCATGGATGCGGTGCATGACGGCAATATTCACGGCATGTATATCTTGGGTGAAAACCCTGCGATGTCGGACCCAGATGTGGAACATGCGCGTGACGCGCTGGCGAAGCTCAAGCATCTTGTGGTGCAGGATATTTTCATCACCGAGACTGCGAACTACGCCGATGTGATCCTGCCCGCCTCTGCCTTTGCAGAAAAATCAGGCACCGTCACCAATACCAACCGTCAGGTGCAAATGGGCCGTCCTGCTGTCGCGCCTCCGGGTGAAGCGCGTGAGGATTGGTGGATCGAAGTTGAGTTGGCGAAGCGTCTTGGTCTTGGTTGGACCTACACGCACCCACGCGAAGTTTTCGCGGAGATGGGCATTTTGATGAAGTCCTTTGCCAACATCACTTGGGATCGTCTTGAGGGCGAAAATGCGGTTACTTATCCGTCGCTTTCACCTACCGATCCCGGTCAGCCGATCATGTTTGCGAACGGCTTTCCGCGTTTGGATGGCCGTGCGAAATTTACACCTGCGAATGTGATTGCGCCTGATGAGGCACCTGATGCGGAGTATCCGATGATCCTCACAACAGGCCGTCAGTTGGAGCATTGGCACACAGGGTCGATGACGCGTCGCTCAAAGGTTTTGGATGGGCTGGAGCCCGAGGCGAACTGCTCGCTGCATCCGTCCACCCTGCGCAAGCTCGGGGTTGAGGCGGGCGGCTTGCTGCGCTTGTCCACGCGTCGCGGGTCCATCGTGATCATGGCGCGGGAAGATCGTGCGGTTGCCCCTGACATGGTGTTCTTGCCCTTTGCCTATGTCGAAGCGGCGGCGAATATTCTGACAAACCCGGCGGTTGACCCTTACGGGAAAATTCCGGAGTTCAAGTTCTCGGCTGTGAAGGTTGAGAAATTTGAAGGTCGGGTTGCAGCCGAATGAAAGCAGATCCGAGGTTAATCAACGGCGTTGCCGTTAAGGTCGAGATATTGACAGAGGTGCGCGCTTATACCCGTGCGCACCCCGATATGCCCGCGTTAGTGTCTATTCTGATCGGGGATCAGGCCGCCGCTGCGGTCTATGTTCGCAACCAAAAACGGACAGCCGAACAGGCGGGAATTCCGTTTGAGGAACAGACTTGGCCTGCGGATATTTCCCAAGAAGAGTGCAAGGCCCGCATTATCGCGATGAACGATGATGCGCGTGTCTTGGGCGTGATTTTGCAGCGTCCAGTGCCGGATCATATCAGCGTGCGCTCGCTGCAATCCGCGATCCATCCGCTTAAGGATGTGGAGGGGATGAACCCTGCATCCATCGGCAACATCGTCTATTCCGACGTGGCCTTGGCGCCCTGCACGGCGGCGGCCAGTGTCGAGTTGATCAAACGCACGGGTCTGCCGCTTGAGGGACTGGAGGTCGTGATGATTGGCCACTCTGAAATTGTGGGCAAGCCAGCCGCGATGATGCTGATGGCAGAAGGCGCGACTGTGACGGTATGCCATCACATGACCCGCTCGGTCGCCATGCATTCACGCCGTGCTGATGTGGTTGTCGTGGCCGTCGGCAAGCCGCATCTGATTGGCGCCGATATGATCAAACCGGGCGCTGTGGTGATCGACATTGGCATCAACCAGATCGAGACCGCCGACGGCTCCAAGATTGTAGGCGATGTTGATACCGATGCCGTGATCGAAGTCGCGGGCTGGATCACGCCCGTACCTGGCGGTGTCGGCCCTGTCACGGTTGCCATTTTGATGCGCAACGCTGTGGTCGCCCATCAGCGTCAGATCAGCGCAGGTTGGCTGTAACCCGAAGGGTGCCACGCGCCGTCGTGGCAGAAAACCGCCCTGAGGTGACATGACCCACCCAGAGGACTGGTGCGCCCAGTCTGGACGGATTAGATTTAGCGGTGAATGGAGATCTACCGGATGAAACCTTTCGCGGTTGCCGCTTGCCTTTTGGTGTTGCCCACGACGGGTTTGACGGCGGATTTTGCTGCCGGTGACGTGGTGGTCTCTGCCCCCTGCGCACGCCCGACGACCTCTCTTGCCATGACAGGCGCGGGCTATTTTGCCGTCACGAACAACGGCACGACCGCAGATACACTGCTGGAGGTCACGGCTGATTTCCCGCGGGTGATGATGCATGATACAACCGTTGCGGATGGCGTTGCGACAATGGCCCATATGGCAAATGGGATCGTGATCCCTGTTGGTGAGACAGTCACATTCGCGCCCGGTGGAATGCATGTGATGTTCATGGGCCTGAACGGCGACCCCTTTGAGATTGGTGAAGAAATTCCCGCGATGCTGTTGTTTGAAAAAGCAGGCAAGCTGGAGATCACCTTTACCGTGACCGAGGCAGAACCAAAGGAGTAAGGCTAAGACTCCGTTTGAAATCTTGGCCAATAGGATTAAGTACACAGCACAGCGGGGATAATCCCCGTGATCGATTTGATCAAAAGGACGACAAAGATGAGACCACTTCCTCTTCTCGCATTTATGACCAGTTTCGCAGCGCCCGCTATGGTGCAGGCTGATGTTGCTGATGGTGAAGAACAATTCAACCGCCAATGCGTTTCTTGCCACGTCATTCGCAATGACGCGGGCGAGGTGCTTGCAGGACGCAGCGCGAAGGCTGGTCCGAACCTTTACGGTTTGGTGGGACGGACATTGGGGACTGTCGAGGGCTTCCGCTATGGCGATAGCCTTGTTGCGGCTGGCGCCGCTGGCGCGGTCTGGGATGAAGAAAGCTTTGTCGGCTATGTTCAAGACCCGACAGTCTGGCTGCGCGAAACGCTCCAAGATCGCCGTGCCCGCAGCAAAATGGCTTATCAAGTGCGTGAAGAGAAACACGCCTCCGACATTTACGCCTATATCGCGTCATTCGAATAGGCGATCTGATCCGCATAAGAAAAGGGCCGTTTGCAGACCGCAAGCGGCCCTTTTCTTATGCGACGAACCCCTCACCACGGAGCGCCAACGGAACCTCTTGATCCGCACGCAATTCGGTGAAACATTTGGGGATGGAACATTACATCAAAACTTGGGCCGACGTGGCGCCCCGTTTGGTCGCTGTCGCCGCAGGGCGCGCGCCTGCTGATATGGTTGTATGCGGTGGCATCTTGGTCAACGTGCAATCACGCGAAATCCTCGACGGTTGGCAGGTTGCCGTAGCCGATGGGCGCTTTGCCTATGTCGGGCCTGACGCCAGCCATTGCATCGGTCCCGATACTCAAGTGATCGAGGCCAATGGCCGCTACCTGATCCCCGGTCTTTGCGACGCGCATATGCATATTGAAAGCGGGATGTTGACGCCTGCCGAATTCGCGGCTGCGGTTATTCCCCATGGCACCACAACTATGTTCACCGATCCCCATGAGATCGCGAATGTGCTTGGCCTTGCAGGTGTGCGGATGATGCATGACGAGGCGCTGATGCAGCCCGTCAATATCTATACACAGATGCCGTCTTGCGCCCCCTCTGCACCGGGCCTTGAGACCACCGGATTCGAGATTTCTGCGCAAGATGTGGCCGAGGCGATGGCATGGCCCGGGATCATCGGCCTAGGTGAAATGATGAACTTTCCCGGTGTGGTGAACGGCGATCCGCAGATGCTGGCCGAGATGGCCGCGACCATGAATGCGGGTAAAACCGTTGGCGGACATTACGCCAGCCCTGACAAGGGGCACGCGTTTTCCGCCTATGTTGCCGGCGGGCCTGCCGACGATCACGAAGGCACAGCCGAGGCCGACGCCATTGCCCGCGTGCGCCTTGGGATGAGGTCGATGATGCGGCTCGGCTCGGCTTGGTATGATGTCGAAAGCCAGATTACGGCTATCACTGAAAAGGGGCTTGATCCGCGCAACTTCATCCTGTGCACTGACGATTGCCACTCTGGGACGCTGGTCAATGACGGCCACATGAACCGCGTTGTGCGGCACGCGATTGACTGCGGATGTGATCCGCTGATTGCGCTGCAAATGGCGACGATCAATACAGCGACCCATTTTGGACTAGAGCGCGAGCTGGGGTCCATTGCCCCCGGCAGACGGGCGGATATGATCCTGACGTCGGACCTGAAAACGCTGCCGATTGAACATGTGATCGCACGCGGACAGACCGTCGCGATTGACGGCAAGATCACCGTGAAATGTCCGCATTACGCTTGGCCGGATAGTGCGCGACACACCGTGCATATGAGCAAGGTTTTGGGGGCTTCGGATTTTGAAATCAAAGCGCCCGACGGCAAAAACACCGTCACCGCTAAGGTCATCGGTGTCGTCGAGAACCAAGCGCCAACCGAGGCGCTCCTTGCCGATCTGCCCGTGAACAACGGGATCGTTGAGGGTGAAAATGGCGTCTGCCAGATTGCCCTTGTCGAGCGGCATCGCGCCACGGGTGACGTGGTGAACGGTTTCGTATCGGGGTTCGGTTATACGGGGCAAATGGCCATTGCATCCACAGTCGCGCACGACAGCCACCACATGATCGTCGTCGGCACCAGCCGCGATGACATGGCGCTCGCCGCAAACCGCTTGGGCGAGGTCGGGGGCGGCGTGACGGTCTGGAAAGACGGTAAAGAGTTGTCGCTCGTCAAGCTGCCCATCGCGGGCCTCATGTCGGATAGCCCCGCCGCAGAGGTCGCTGCAAAAGCCGACGAAATGGTCGCAGCGATGGCTGCTTGCGGCTGCACACTCAACAACGCTTATATGCAACATTCGCTTTTGGCACTGGTTGTCATACCCGCGTTACGCATTTCCGATCTGGGCTTGGTCGATGTAACCAAATTCGAGATTACCGACCTATTTAAGGATACTGAATGAATATGCCATTTCGGACACCCGATGTGCCCGCCCACGAAGACTTCATGGATGCAAAAGCGGCGGTGTCGCGACTGCAAACGCTCTACCAAACCGCGTCAGACTTCTTGAGCAAAAGCTTTAGCGGCGCGATCACCAACGGACAGCCGGACGCCCGCATCCGCGCCTTCTATCCCGAGATACGGTTCACGACGACCAGCTATGCCAAGACCGACAGCCGTTTGTCTTTTGGTCACGTCGCAGAGCCCGGCACCTATTCCACCACCGTCACGCGGCCCGATTTGTTCGAACACTATCTGATCCAACAAATCGGACTGCTGATCACCAACCACGGCGTGCCTGTCTCTATCGGCGTGTCGTCCACCGAAATGCCCGTGCATTTTGCCGTGGCCAATGATGCAAGCATTTCTGTGCCACATGACGGGGGTATGGATTTCACGCTGCGTGATAATTTCGATGTGCCGGACTTGGCGACGACCCACGACAGCATCGTGAACGGGAACGAATTTCATTACCCCGACGGGTCGCGCCCGCTTGCCCCGTTCACGGCACAGCGCGTTGATTATTCTCTGGCGCGCTTGTCGCATTATACCGCAACTGCAGCAGAGCATTTTCAGAACCATGTGCTGTTCACCAACTACCAATTCTACGTCGAAGAATTCGAGGCCTACGCGCGTCAGGTTTTGGCCGATCCCGACAGTGGCTACACCAGCTTTGTCGGCACTGGAAACATCGAGATCACGGACCCGACCGCGCCTATGCCCGCGCCCGCGAAGTTGCCGCAGATGCCGACCTACCACCTGAAGCGGAAGGGCGGTGGCGGGATCACTTTGGTCAATATCGGCGTTGGCCCGTCAAACGCCAAAACCGCGACCGATCACATCGCCGTCTTGCGCCCGCACGCGTGGCTGATGGTGGGGCATTGCGCGGGCCTGCGCAATTCGCAACGCTTGGGTGACTATGTTCTGGCGCATGCCTATCTGCGCGAGGATCACGTGCTCGACGATGATTTACCCGTTTGGGTACCCATCCCCGCTTTGGCCGAAATCCAAATCGCACTGGAAACCGCAGTGGCTAATGTGACCGAACTGTCAGGGTTCGAACTCAAGCGGATCATGCGGACAGGGACGGTTGCAACAATCGACAATCGCAACTGGGAATTGCGCGAACACTCCGGGCCTGTGCAGCGGCTCTCGCAGTCGCGGGCCATCGCTCTGGATATGGAAAGCGCGACAATTGCGGCCAACGGGTTCCGGTTTCGGGTGCCCTATGGGACGCTGCTTTGCGTGAGTGACAAGCCGCTGCACGGCGAACTCAAACTGCCCGGAATGGCGTCTGATTTTTATAAAACCCAAGTGGCGAGCCATTTGCGGATCGGCATTCAAGCGATGGAAATCCTGCGCGAAATGCCGCTGGAGCGTATCCACAGCCGGAAGTTGCGCAGTTTTGAGGAAACAGCCTTCTTATAAAGCCAAAAAAACGCATGAAAATGCAGTTTTATCTATGAAAAGCGCACACTAATCGTTGTGGAGATACACAAGATACAGTTAACTGTGCGCACATGAGGCCCCATAGGTCGGGCACAAAGATGGAGACCAGAAAATGGCAAAACCAATGACAAAGGCACAGCTCGTCGCAGCACTCGCAGACGAAATGGGTTCAGACAAAAAAGCTGCTGGTGCGGCGCTTGATGCGGTATGTGGCCTGATCACACGCGAAGTTTCCGGCGGCGGCGCTGTTACTCTTCCTGGCGTTGGCAAAATCTATTGCCGTGAGCGTCCAGAGCGTATGGTCCGTAACCCGGCCACTGGTGAGCAGATCAAGAAAGAAGCTGACAAGGTTGTCAAAATGACAATCGCGAAAGCACTCAAGGATTCCGTGAACGACTAAGTCGTCCACAATCGTTTCGAGAAGGGTCGCCCATGTGGCGGCCCTTTTTCGTTTGCACCTGCTTCCACATTCGGCAAATGTCGCGCCATGGATATCAAATCAATTCTCATGGGCCTCGCCTTCGCGGCAATGTGGTCGTCGGCCTTCACCTCGGCGCGGATCATTGTTGAATATGCTCCACCATTGACGGCGCTTGCCTGTCGATTTTTGGCATCGGGCCTGATCGGCATCGCCGTCGCCAAGGCGCTGGGTCAGTCGATGCATTTAACCCGTCGCCAATGGAAGGGTGTTCTGGTTTTCGGGCTCTGCCAAAACGCGCTTTACCTCGGGATGAACTTCGTGGCGATGCAGACGGTTCAGGCCTCTCTTGCGGCCATTATCGCCTCCACGATGCCGCTCTTGGTTGGTCTCGCGGGCTGGCTTTTTATGGGTCAAAAGCTGCGCCCTTTGGGGATTGCGGGCCTCACGGCTGGGGTCGTCGGGGTAGCGATCATCATGGGCGCACGACTGACAGGTGGCGTTGATGTCTTTGGCCTCTCACTCCTCGTGCTTGGCGTTATTTCTCTTACGATCGCGACGCTCGCAGTCCTTGGTGCAAGCTCGGGCGGCAACGTTCTGATGATCGTTGGTTTGCAGATGCTTGTTGGCAGCGCGATCCTGTGGGGTCCGGCGCTTGCATTCGAGAGCTTTGACATCACCTGGAGCTGGCGGATGATCGCGGCGTTCCTCTACACCACACTGGTTCCGGGGCTGCTTGCGACTTGGGTTTGGTTCTTGCTCGTCGGACGGATTGGCGCCGTGAAGGCGTCAACCTTTCACTTTCTCAATCCGTTCCTCGGAGTCGCCATCGCGGCGGTTCTCTTAGGCGAGAAGCTGGGGTCTCTGGATATTCTGGGTGTTGTCATCATCGCAGGCGGCATTCTGGCCGTGCAGCTGTCAAAGCAGCCCGTCACCACCCGCTAGCGGGCACATCCAGTTCACTGGCCAGTTGATCAAGGAAATCACGCAAAACATTGGCGCGATCTTCGGCGAGGTTGCGCCCTGACGCCGTCTGCATCGTCGCTGGTAGTTTCAGCAATTTGATCCGGAAATGGTCGACGGCATAGGCCTTGTCATTGAGTGGGCGTCCTGTCCCAAATGGATCCAATCCATGAAAAAGGGCGCCGCCCAAAACGCCTGTGGTGGCAAAGCATCGGGCTATCCCGATTGCGCCCAAGGCCTCAATGCGGTCCGCATCTTGCAGGATTTTCGCTTCCAGTGTTTCAGGCATGATATTGGCAGAAAAGCTATGCGCGTTGATCGCATGACAGGCCTTTGCGACTTGCGTTTCGGTCAGGCCGAGTGTTCGTAAAACAGGGGCTGCGGCCTCGGCTGACAGGGCAGAGGCGCGTGCGCGGTCAGGGCTGTCTTTGGGCAAGGTCACCAAATCATGGAAATAGCAGGCGGCCAACAGGACGGTCATATCACACGGCGCTTCGCCGTCGGCAATCACCTGCGCATTGGCCCAGACGCGATCCGTATGCGCAACATCATGGGCGGCGTCTCCTGCGCCTGAGGCGATCAAATGCGCCCGTAATGCACGACGTAAACTCACCCGATTTTGCCACGCAGGCCGCCGGTCTGGCCGCGGTCCAGCAGGATATGATCAAGGATCACGCAAGCCATCATCGCCTCACCGACGGGCACGGCACGGATGCCGACGCAGGGGTCATGGCGGCCCTTGGTGATGACCTCCATGGGTGAGCCGTCCATGCGGATCGACTTGCGAGGTGACAGGATAGAAGACGTCGGCTTCACGGCAAAACGCACGACGACATCTTGTCCGGTGCTGATTCCGCCAAGAATACCGCCGGCGTGATTGGACGAATAGACCGGCTGTCCGTCATTGCCCATGAAAATCTCGTCGGCATTGTCGCGCCCTGTGAGCGCTGCGGCATTCATGCCTTCGCCGATTTCAACGCCCTTCACAGCATTGATCGACATCATCGCAGCGGCCAGATCAGTGTCTAACTTGGCATAAACGGGCGCGCCGATCCCCACTGGCACGCCGCGCGCAACGACCTCAATAATTGCGCCAACAGAGTTGTGATCGTCCTTGCGCAGCCAAGCCAAATAGTCGTTCCATTCGGCCGCGGCATCTGCATCTGGACAGAAGAAATCGTTGCGGTCGATCTCGTCCCAATCGACCTTTGAGCGGTCAATTTTCTTGGTCCCCATCTGGGTCATATAGCCCTTGATCTGTACGTTCGGCGCAATCGCACGAATGGCTTCACGAGCGACACCACCAGCGGCAACACGCGCCGCAGTTTCGCGCGCAGAAGAGCGCCCTCCACCACGATAATCGCGCACGCCGTATTTCTGGTGGTAGGTAATATCGGCATGACCGGGGCGGAATGTATTGGCGATGTCGCCGTAATCCTTGGAGCGCTGGTCAGTGTTGCGGATCATCAGCTGGATCGGCGTGCCAGTGGTGACACCCTCAAACACACCCGACAGAATCTCAACCTCATCGGCCTCTTGGCGCTGGGTTGTGTTCTTGTTCAGTCCGGGGCGGCGCTTATTCAGCCAGTGTTGGATCATACCCGCATCAATCGGCACATTGGGCGGGCAGCCGTCAATCGTGGCACCTAATGCCGGACCGTGGCTTTCGCCCCAGGTAGTGAACCGGAAAGTATGGCCAAATGTGTTCATCGACATGGGTAAGCTCCTTTGAGTATCCCCGATAAGGCATCCTAGGGCATTGGAAAAGCCCCAGCCTGTTGATTTATGCGGCTCTTGCGCTTCGCTGCAATCCATCTTACCAAAGTGACACCTCGGGGGGCCAATCTGGCTGAGATGCGCAAGCGGACCCGTTGAACCTGAACCGGTTAAGACCGGCGGAGGGAAGGTCCGGCAATCACGCTGTCCCCCAATCCGCCCGTCGCATTTGGAGGATATGATGCATAAACCACTCATTCTGACAGCTGCTACGGCCTTTGCTTTGGCAACGCCTGCCATCGCCGAGACACCCGTGCTGACTGTTTTGACTTACGACAGCTTTACCAGCGAGTGGGGCCCTGGCCCTGCAGTTGAGGCCGCTTTTGAAAAGTCCTGCGGTTGCGACCTGCAATTTGTAGGCGCAGGCGACGGGGCGGCATTGCTGGCACGACTGCAACTCGAAGGGCCAAGCACACAGGCCGATGTCGTTCTTGGTCTCGATACCAATCTGACGGCGGCGGCCCGCGAAACGGGGCTTTTCGCGCCACATGGTGTCACAGCTGATCTGAGCCTGCCCATCGCTTGGGATGACGCGGAGTTCCTGCCTTTCGATTGGGGCTATTTTGCCTTTGTCGGCAACAAAGGTGCCGACGCGCCGGCGTCCCTGCGTGCGCTTGCAGACAGTGACATCAAAATCGTGATCCAAGATCCGCGCTCCTCCACACCTGGGCTTGGCCTGTTGATGTGGGTGCAAGCGGCTTACGGGGACGCGGCGCCAGCTCTCTGGGCGGACCTTGCGGACAACATCGTCACCGTCACGCCGGGTTGGTCCGAGGCCTACGGGCTGTTCCTCGAAGGTGAAGCCGATGCAGTGCTGTCCTACACAACCTCGCCTGCCTATCACCTGATCGCCGAAGAGGATGACAGCAAAGTGGCTTGGGCATTTGACGAAGGTCACTACATGCAGGTCGAGGTCGCAGGCAAAGTCGCAGGCACTGATCAGCCTGAATTGGCCGCGGCCTTCATGGAATTCATGGTGTCTGATGCGTTCCAATCCGTCATCCCGACGACGAACTGGATGTATCCGGCAACGGCACCTGCGGAAGGTTTGCCAAAAGGGTTCGAGACGCTGATCACGCCAAACAAAGCATTGCTTTTGTCCTCGGACGATGCGCTTGCAGTGCGTTCTGCGGCACTTGAAGCATGGCGCACAGCCCTGTCGCAATAAATCCACGCTGGCCCGGCGGCATTGTCGCCGGGCTGGTGTTGGCGCTCACGCTCGGCACGCTTTGTGCCGTGGTTTTGCGTGCCGAGTTTCGAACCGGACTCGCGGCCGCCGATTGGGCCGTGATCCGCTTCACGGTCTCCCAAGCTTTCGTTTCAGCGGCCCTGAGCTGCCTGCTCGCGATCCCCGTGGCGCGTGCGCTTGCGCGGCGGCAATTCAGGGGGCGGAGCGCTGTCATCACATTGCTCGGCGCACCTTTCTTGCTGCCTGTCATCGTTGCTGTCTTGGGGTTGATTATGGTGTTCGGGCGCAATGGGTTGCTCAATAACGCAATGGGCTTTTTCGGCCTGCAAGAGATTTCGATTTACGGTTTTCACGGTGTCGTTCTCGCGCATGTTTTCTTTAATATGCCACTTGTGACGCGTCTGATTTTGCAGGGCTGGCTCTCTGTCCCATCAGAGCGATTTCGGTTGGCGGCGTCTCTGGGGGCACCCATCGGCCGCCTTATCGAGTGGCCGATGTTGCGGGGGGTGTTGCCTTCGGTTTTCCTCGTGGTTTTCCTGATTTGCCTCACCAGTTTCGCGGTCGCACTGACCCTTGGGGGCGGACCGAAGGCGACGACCGTTGAACTCGCAATCTATCAGGCTCTCAGGTTCGACTTTGACCTCGGGCGGGCTGCCCTTTTGGCGCTGATTCAGTTCGGCATATGTGCGATCGCGGCGCTTTTCGCGTGGGGAGTGACCAGTCCAGATCTGTCAGGCGCAGGCCTGGACCGCGCAGTGCAAAGGTGGGACGGGGGCATTAAAAGAGACGCATTGATAATCGGTCTCGCCGCTATGTTCCTGCTTTTGCCTCTGGGGATGATCGTTTTGCGGGGCCTCGCGGGCATCTTTAGCCTGCCGCCCGAGGTATGGCAGGCGGCCGTAAGATCGGTGACCGTGGCACTCTGCTCGGCGATGCTTTGCGCGGTTATGGCGTTGGCTCTGGCGCTGCGGGCTGGACGTCTCGTCGCGGTTACCGGGGTGTTACCCCTCGCCGCTTCGTCGCTTGTGGTCGGGACAGGGTTGTTTTTGCTCGTCTATCCCTTCGTCAACCCCGCAAAGCTTGCGCTCGCGATTACCGTTCTGGTAAATGCGGTGCTGGCTTTGCCCTTCGTTTTGCGGTCAATCGGCCCTGCGGTTGCCAAAATCGAGTCCGACTTCGGACGACTTGGTGCGTCTTTAGGCATGACACAAGGGACATGGCTCAGGCGGATCGTCTTGCCGCGACTGCGCGGCCCGATTGGGTTTGGTGCAGGCCTTGCAGCGGCGCTTTCAATGGGTGATCTCGGTGTAATCGCGCTTTTTGCGGGCGATGCGCAAGAAACGCTGCCGCTTGCGATGTACCGGCTCATGGGGGCCTATAGGACAGAGGCGGCGTCGGGCGCAGGGCTTTTGCTGCTGGCGCTGAGTTTTGCGCTGTTTTGGATATGTGATCGGGGAGGACGTGCAGATGTTGACGCTTGAGGCCCTCACAATTCGTCAGGACGACTTCCAGCTTGTGGCAAACCTGAGTGTCGATGTGGGGATCACGGCCGTGATGGGGCCTTCCGGTGCGGGGAAATCAACGTTGCTGAACGCGATTGCAGGGTTTGTTGCAGGCTCTGGGGTGATCAAGCTGGATGGTGATCGGATCGATACATTGCAACCTGCAAAGCGACCCGTCAGCATGATTTTTCAGGACAACAATCTGTTCCCGCATTTGACAATCTGCGAAAATGTCGGGCTTGGCTTACGGTTGAACCGCAAGCTCAATGAAGCCGAGCGGCAGGTTGTGAGCGCAGTGCTGGATAAAGTGGGACTGTCCGGACTTGGGGCACGCAAGCCTGCGGCGCTGTCAGGGGGCCAACAAAGTCGCGCCGCATTGGCGCGGACGCTGCTTGCGGGGCAGCCCGTTGTGCTGCTCGATGAGCCGTTTGCGGCGCTTGGCCCTGGCTTGAAAGACGAGATGCTGGACCTGATGCGCAACATTCTGACCGAAGATCGCGGCTGCACTGTCTTGATGGTCACGCATGATCCGAATGACGCCAAACGGATTGCGGATCAGGTCATTTGGGTCGGCGACGGGATCGCTGCACCACCGGTTGCGACAGCTGATTTCTTTGGCAACCCCCCTGAGGGCTTGCGCGATTATCTCGGGAAGACGGGTTAAAATCCATCCTGCGCAGTGACGAAAAAGGCCCGCCAAATTGGCGGGCCTTTTGAATTTAACATCTGAACCTGCTTAGTCTTCTTTGTGCTTATGCGGTGCCCACAAACGCTTGTTTGTCAGGTAAAGCAGCACGGACAGAAGCGCCAAGAAGATCACGCCTGTTAGACCAGCCTGCTTGCGCGCCATCATCTTTGGCTCTGCCGCCCACATCAGAAATGCGGCTACATCTTCAGCTTCGTGGTGCAGCTCGTTGGAGTGACCATCGTCGAATTCAACATCGTCGCCATAAAGCGGCTGACCCATAGAAATCCAAGAGCCGGGCACGGTGTGATGACCATGCTCGTCCTTGCACTCTTCTGGATAACCACCAGCAGCGAAAGCCGCGTTATATGAACCTGGGAAATCCTCAGGCGCACATGCCGGTGCCTCTTCGTAGCCGACCATCAGAGACGCGATATATTCGGCGCCGCCCATGCCCTTAAAGAGCTGGTTCATGCCAGTGCCGTATGGGCCGTGAAAGCCAGCACGTGCCTTTGCCATCAAGGAAAGATCAGGCGCGCCGGCACCCGTGTTTGCAGGGAACTTGTCTGCAGGTGTCGCCGGGCGGAAGTCGCCTTCGCCGTCGTTCATTGACTGATCGAAAACTTCGACACCCGCCGCATAAGCGCGCATCTGGTCTTCTGGCAGCGCCGGCCCGCCTTCATCGTGAAGGTTGCGGAACGACACGAGTTTCAGGCCGTGGCATGCAGCGCACACCTCGGTATAGATCTTCAAGCCGCGCTGAAGTTGGTTTTGATCGTAGGAACCGAACGGGCCTTCGAAAGAGAAGTCGAAGTCTTCGATATGCACTTCGGATCCGGCGGCGACAGCCGTATTGGCAGAGAATGCCAGAACGGCTGCAAGGGTGAGTTTGCGGAACATCATCATTTGTCCTTTCCTCACTCGGCCGGCGTAGCGGCTTTGCCGCCAGCTTTTGGACCGTAGTGCGCATTAAAGTCATCTTCGATTGTAGCTGGCATTGGCAGCGGCTTCTCGATCACGCCCAAGAGTGGGAGGATGATCAGGAAGTAAGCGAACCAGTAGGTTGCACCCAGCAAGGAGATGTAAGGATAGATCCCGTCAGTTGGCATTGCGCCGACCCACATCAAGACGACAAAGTCGACAGCAAGCAGGGCGAACCACCACTTGAACATCGGACGGAAGCGACCGGAACGGACCGAGGACGTATCCAGCCAAGGTGCCAAAGCCATCACAAAGATCGCGCCGAACATCGCCAGAACACCAAAGAATTTCGCATCAATGATGCCAAAGCTCAGGAAGTTGACGATTTGAACGACCCATACGTCTGCTGTGAAAGCGCGCAGGATCGCGTAGAATGGCAAGAAGTACCACTCAGGCACGATGTGTGCAGGTGTCACAAGCGCGTTTGCTGGGATGTAGTTGTCTGGGTGACCAAGGTAGTTTGGCATGAAGCCAACGACCGCCATGAACACAGTCAGGATCACAGCCAGCGCAAAGAGGTCTTTGATCACGAAGTAGGGCCAGAAGGGCAGTGTGTCTTTCTTGGCTTCTTCTTTGCTGCCACGACGGACCTCAACACCCGTTGGGTTGTTGTTGCCTGTATTGTGGAATGCCCAGATGTGAACGATCACAAGGCCCGCAATGATAAACGGCAGCAGGTAGTGCAGCGAGAAGAAGCGGTTCAACGCAGGTTGACCAACAGCGCCAGCACCCAAGAGCCATGTCTGAAGCGATTCACCGATGAACGGGATCGCGCCGAACAGGCCAGTGATAACGGCTGTACCGTGGAACGACATCTGACCCCATGGGAGAACATAACCCATGAAACCTGCACCCATCATCATCAGATAAATGAGCATGCCGATGATCCAGGTGATCTCGCGCGGTGCCTTATAGGACCCGTAGTAGAGACCGCGGAAAATATGCATGTAAACAGCGAGGAAGAAGAGCGACGCGCCGTTCATGTGGAAGTAACGGATCATATGGCCGCCGTTGACGTCACGCATGATGTGCTCGACAGAGGCAAAGGCCATATCAACGTGGGGCGTGTAGTGCATCACGAGGACGATACCTGTGATAATCTGCAGCGCCAATGTGAATGTCAGGACAATGCCCCAAATCCACATCCAGTTAAGGTTCTTTGGCGTCGGCGCCATGATTGTTGTGTACAACAAGCCAAGGATTGGAAGACGTGCTTCAACACCTTTGGTGAAGTTTGACTTCGGCTCGTAATGGTCGTGGGGAATACCGGACATGGGTTGCTCTCCTTAACCGAGTTGAATTGTTGTTGGGTCTACGAAAGACGCAACAGGAACAGGAAGGTTGCGCGGTGCTGGACCTTTGCGGATACGACCAGACGTATCGTAGTGCGAACCATGGCAAGGGCAGAACCAGCCGCCAAATTCACCCTGCTCGCCCAAAGGCACGCAGCCGAGGTGGGTGCAAACACCCATCTGCACGAGCCAAACGCCATCTTCGGAGAGCGCGCGGTTTTCATCGGACGCATCGGCGCCAGCGACGGCGTTTGCGTTCTCTGCGTTCTGGTCTGGCAAATCGGCCAGATCAACAGCGCGGGCTGCCGCAATTTCTTCTTCTGTGCGCGCGCGGATAAAGACCGGCTTACCTTGCCACAGCACTGTGAGCTGTGTGCCTGGATCAACGGCGCTGATGTCAACGCGAATTGAGGCCAGCGCAAGAACGTCAGCGGAAGGGTTCATTTGGTTGACTAGGGGCCATACCGCTGCGCCTGTAACTACTGCGCCCGCACCTGCGGTTGCATAGTAGATAAAGTCGCGGCGTGTACCCTGATGGTCGTCTGCATGTGACACGAGGTGCATCTCCGATGTTTGGGGCCCGTCGACCCGCACGAAAAATCAAATAATGGTTACCCATTACCCATTCTGGCGTTGTTTAGCTTTCAAAACCCAATCCGTCCAGCGGACAATAGGGCGCATGTGCGATAAGACTACACTGATGAAGGAAAAGGACAAACAGTTGATGAACGGAAGCTGTCATTGTGGCGCGGTTAAATTTACCTTTGAAGGCCGTCCGACGCGGTTGGTGCGATGCAATTGCAGCATTTGCAGGCGTCTGAACCCGCTTTGGGCGCATGGTCCGGAGGGCAAAATCACTGTTATTGCCGATCCTGATGCCACAATCGCCTATGTCTGGGGAGACAAGGGGCTTGCTTTTCATACCTGCAAAACTCGCGGCTGCACCACCCATTGGCAGGGGTTGGATCAAAAAGGCCCGAAAAATATGGCCGCAAATATGCTGATGTGCGATCCGGAAGAGATTCGCGATATTCCTATCCGGGTGTTTGACGGCGCAGACAGCTGGGCTTTTCTGGATTAAGCGGGTGATGGGTTAAAACCCATCCTACGGTGTTGTGGCTGTCATACTGTCGCGTTCTGCAAATTCTGCATACCACGCCGCAAGGGCCTCGTTCCCGTTTCGCCAGCCGCGCGCATCGTGCCGCAGGTCGAGATAGCCCAGAGCGCAGGCTACTCCGATTTGTGCCATATCAAGCGGACCGGCGAGGTGGCTCATCCAGCGTTCGTTGATTGCAGCAACGGCGCGTGCGACTTTATCCCAATGGGCATCCATCCAGACGTCATATTGCTTGTCGGCGGGGCGCAGCCGCATCTCATAGGTGATCCCGACCGCCGAATCCATAATCCCGTCGGCCAAAGCCTCGAGCGTCAATACCTCCCAGATACGTGCCTGCGGATAGAGGCCCGCGCCCGCGTGATCATCGAGGAACCGGGTGATCACCCGACTGTCGAACACCGTAGGCCCGCTGCCGCGCAAGAGCGCGGGAATGCGGCCGGTCGGGTTGGCGGCGATCACGCTCGGGTCGCTGGCAAGCGCATTTGTTGAAACTTCGACCTCCTCGACCGTGTCCAGCAAATTGGCCTCGCGCAGCAAAACACGCACCTTGCGCACATAGGGGGACGACGGGGACATCAGCAGTTTCATCAGATAGCTCCTTTTGAGTGTGCTAGAAGAAAACGCCATCTTCGCCCGCTTGCCAAGGGGCGTATTTTCCCATGACTGCATCAAAGGCGTCGGACTGGGTAAAGGCATTCAGCCAGCGCAAGAGATTGCCCCAATCCTGAAGGTCAAACCACGCCCGATCCGTGTTTGCGAACTGCCGCACAAACGGCAGAATCGCCATATCTGCCAAGGATTGTGTGCCATAGAGCCAGGTTTCTCCCGCGAGCATCCCGTCCAGTTTCAGCAAGAACGCGGCCCCCTGAGCCTGCGCCACCTCGCGGGTGCCGTCTACATGACGCACATGATATTTGTAGCGATCAAGGGCGCTTTTGAACGGGCCATCTGCCTCGGCGATCAGGTCAAACCCTGCTTCCGGCATCTTGAGCCAGCCTTGCGGGTCGTTCTGCGCCAAAGCCCAGCGCATCACGTCAAAGCTTTCCTCGATCACGCCTGTGTCGGTTTGCAACACGGGCACTGTCCCTTTGGGAGAGGCCGCGAGCATCGCCGCCGGTTTGTCGCGCAAGAGAATTTCGCGCAAATGGACCTGCACGCCGCTTGCTTTCACCGCCAGTCGCGCGCGCATCGCATAGGGGCAGCGTCTGAATGACCAAAGGATCGGTGTTTGTGGCATGGGGCGGAGCCTCCGGCGGAAGTATTCAGGACAAAGCGAGGAGTTGCGTGCCGTCCATGCCTGCAATGGTGGCTGTGACGATCCGGCTTTCCGGTTGGTCGGCGTCGAAGCGGACTTCGGTGAATTGTTCGGTCCGGCCCATGCGCGGGTTTTCCATCAGCACGTGGCGCGTTTTGCCGATTTGTGCGGCGAGGTGGCTCGCCACTTGCGCCTCTCCAGCAGCCCGCAGGCGGGCGGCGCGATCCTTGATCAGTTTCCCGTTCACCGCAGGCATACGTGCGGCAGGGGTGCCTTCCCGTGCAGAATAGGGGAAAACGTGCAGCCACGTCAGGTTGCAGTCCTTCACCAAAGCCAGCGAATTGGCGAACATCGCTTCGGTTTCTGTCGGAAAGCCCGCGATAATATCGGCGCCATAGGTCATATCGGGGCGCAGTTTGCTTGCCTCTTCGCAAAACCTGATTGCATCGTCGCGCAGATGCCGACGCTTCATCCGCTTTAGGATCATATCGTCGCCATGCTGCAAGGAGAGATGGAGGTGCGGCATCAGGCGGGGTTCGGTGGCGATGGCTTGCATCAGGTTTTCGTCAACCTCGATGCTGTCGATCGAACTGATCCGCAGGCGGGGCAGGTCGGGGACCAGCTTTAAAATGCGCATCACCAAATCACCAAGTTTCGGTGTCGCGGGCAAATCAGCGCCCCATGACGTCAAATCGACGCCTGTCAGGACAACCTCGTTATAGCCCTTATCCACCAGCCGCTTGATCTGGTCGACCACAACGCCAGCAGGAACGGACCGCGAATTGCCACGACCGTAGGGGATAATGCAAAACGTGCAGCGATGGTCGCAACCGTTCTGAACCTGCACATAGGCGCGTGACCGCGTGCCGAACCCGTCGATCAGATGCCCTGCTGTTTCGGTGACGGACATGATATCGTCGACCTGCACGGCCTCTGTCTTGCCGATCAGATCAGGGGCAAGGCCCGCCCATGTCGCGGGGTTCATCTTTTCGGTATTGCCGATCACAACATCAACCTCTGGCATATCCGAAAACGTCTTGGGCTCCGTCTGCGCGGCACAGCCCGTTACAATGATCTGCGCATCAGGGTGGGCACGGCGTTGCTTGCGGATGTCTTGCTTGGCCTTGCGCACGGCCTCGGCAGTCACTGCGCAGGTATTCACAATTATCGCATTCTGGACACCAGCGGCACCAGCGAGTTCCTTCATCGCCTCGGTTTCATAGGCGTTCAGGCGACAGCCGTGGTTGGAAAAGACCGGCGCGCTCATAGTCGCCACATGCCGTCGAATACATGGGCTGTGCCGCCCGTCATCCAGACGCCGTCGTCGCGCCAGTCAATCATTAATGTGCCGCCATCGAGATCAATGCGGACCTTGCGGCCTGTGATCCCGCGCCGTGCCGCAGCCACAGCGGTGGCACAAGACGAGGACCCGGAGGCAAGTGTGACGCCAACCCCACGCTCCCAAACCCGCATCCGCAGGTGGTCAGGCGCGATCAGGGATGCGAACTGCACATTTGTGCGCTGCGGGTAGAGCGGATGATGTTCAATCGCGGCACCGCATACGGCCAGATCGACAGCCTCGGCATCATCCACAAAAAACGTGCAATGCGGATTGCCCATACCCGTCGCCACAGGCGCGCCTTCAATCGGTAGCGACAAGGTATCCATCTCGGACGCGAGCGGAATTTCGTGCCACAAAAGCTGCGGCTGACCCATATTGACCGCAACCAAACCGTCACCCGCATCAATCGCAAACAAGGTGCCACGATCCGTCGTGATGGTGAGCGAATCTTTTCCCGTCTCGTCCATCAGGTAGCTGGCCACGCAGCGAGTTGCGTTGCCGCAAGCAGCAGATTGCGAGCCATCGGCATTCCAAAACGTCAGATGCACGTCAGATCCCTCACGATCCGACAAAACAGCGAGCTGGTCATAGCCTATGCCGCGATGCCGATCGGCCATCGCAATGGCGATTGTCGAATCAACAAGAGGGGGGACGCCACGCTCATCAACTACGACAAAGTCGTTGCCGAGGCCGTGCATCTTCATAAATGGCAGAAATGGCGAAGTTTTTTTGATCATAATCGCGCATATAGACCCTCACATGAAATGAATCCAGTGGTTGGCGCATTTGTGGGGTTGACCCCAGTCGTTCGCTTTTCTAGATAGCCGCCTAGTGGGCCGGTAGCTCAGTTGGTAGAGCAACTGACTTTTAATCAGTAGGTCTCGGGTTCGGATCCCGACCGGCTCACCACTTTTCCCCTGATATGAGACAAACTGGTGCGCAAAAGACGGCTTTTTGCCGAATAAATTACGCGATTAACCACTATTTCATGATTGAGCGACACAAAGCTGTGACCAGACCTGACGGGCTAGCAAAAGTGGACGCGATGGAAACCGACCCAAATGACACTGCAAATTTCCGTACGCTTGTGGAAATGTCGGATCGCAATCTTTTGCGGACGACCTTTGATGTGCCTTTTGTGGAAATCATTGCATGGGATCCCGAGAGCCTGCAGCTCGTGGCCATCAATAAGACCGCTTTGAACGCGTATAACTGGACGTTGCGACAAGCGATGCGGCTGACGTTACCCCAAATGCTCGGTCAAGTCTCGAAGCGGCGATTGGCGCGGATTCTCGGCATGATCATGCGCCGGAAATCCCATCGGGCCCGATTTCGGATAGGTCATCCGGACAAGGCCGGCCAGCCGCGGTTGAGCCAGATCGCCCTGCAATACCATAAGTATCCGAAACCAACTTTTATCGCTTTTCTTCAAGACATTACCTGCTATCAAGAGGCGCGCACAGCTGCGCATGCAGCGCAGTCAATTCTGACAACGGCGATCGAGTCATTGCCGGATGGTTTCGTACTTTATGACGCCGATGACAGGCTTGTGCTGTGTAATGACCGCTACAAAGACATCTATCAGCAAAGCGCCGCCGTGATGAAACCCGGGACCACATTCCGGGAGATCCTGCAATTCGGGTTGAATCGGGGAGAATACAGCGAGGCCATAGGGCGAGAGGAAGAGTGGCTGAGAGATCGGCTTTTGGCACATAAGAAAGCGGACAAAACTGTCGAACAAAAACTGTCATCGGGCCAATGGCTGCGAATCGTCGAGCGGCTTACGGCTAATGGGGGGCGGGTTGGCCTGCGAATCGATATTACAGCGCTTAAAGAAAACGAGGCGAAGCTTGAAAAATACGCCATCACGGATCCCCTCACCGGGTTGATGAACCGGAGAGGTTTGGCCGAAAAGATGGCTGAACTCGTTAGAGACCTCAATGTCGGCGAGCGGACTGTCATCCTGCATGTTGATCTCGACAAATTCAAAGCCATCAATGACACGCAAGGGCACGATGCGGGCGATTTTGTTCTGCAGCATGTGGGGCAACTCCTACAAAATTGCGCTGGAGGCGAAAGTGTCGTGGCGCGGGTCGGGGGTGACGAGTTCATCATTTTGATGAATTCGCGTCAGTGCAATGATTTGATTGTCGATTGCGGTCAGCGCGTCATGAAGCATCTGGCGGAGCCCGTGACGTTTCGGGATCAGATCTGTAATCTGAGCGCCTGCATCGGCATCGCATTTTATGACCCCATTGAGCAGAGTTCGATCAACATCGCGATGTCAGCTGCCGATATTGCGCTGAATGAAGCCAAACAAGTTGGCCGCGGGCAATGCCGCGTGTTCGAGCAATCAATGCGCGATAGCACGATACGTATGATCGAAATGGCGCAAGAAATTCGTCTTGGGATCGACGCGGGGCAGTTCGAACCATACTTCCAGCCGCAAATCAATTCAATGACGGGCGAGATTATCGGCCTTGAGGCGCTCATCCGGTGGCGGCACCCCAAACGCGGGTTGGTTCCCGCATTTGAGTTTCTGCCTGCGGCGGAACGCGCCGGGCTGATGGGCGCGCTTGACGAGGTGGTCATGGATAGATCCTGTGCCGCTATCGCCGAGATTTTGTCTTGGGGGATCGGGGATATCTGTGTCAGCATCAATACGTCGATGCAGCAACTGCGTGACCGGAATATCCTCAATAAATTGCAGGATTATCTGGATAAATACGGCATCACGCCCGAGTGCCTTAAGATCGAATTGCTTGAATCCACGCTGCTGGATGAACGCTCCGATGTCATTGTTGAAAACGTGCATCGGTTGATACAACACGGATTTTTGGTTGAACTTGATGACTTTGGAACGGGTCATGCGGCGATTGCAACTTTGCGGAAGTTTGCTGTGTCACGGATCAAAATTGACCGGAGCCTCGTGCAAGGCATTAACTTGGATGAAGAGCTGCAAGTGATCACTGGCGCAATCATCAGCCTCGCCGACAGGCTCGGGATCAAGGTTTTGGCCGAGGGTGTCGAAACAGATCTGGAGGAAGGCACCCTGCAAAGATTGGGGTGCGCCTGCGTCCAAGGGTATCTGCACGCAAGGCCGATGCCGATTTCGATGCTCAAAGAATGGGTTATTGCACAGCAGCTTAAGGCCGGCGGAGCGTATCCCCAAACGAAAGCTTTGGGCTTAGCTCAATGATTTGATTAACGCTGCTTAAATCACCCTTGTTGCGGGCCGCAACGATTTGGGCGGCTTTGACCCCGATCTCGTGGCGGCATGCATCCATTGTTGCCAATTGGCGCGGCAAACCGTCCAGCAATTCAACGCCGTTAAAACCAGCCAGTCCGATCCGGTTGGGCACGTCAATATTTTGCTCTAGTAGATACAAGAGGCCACCAGCACCGATCATGTCATTCGAGTAATATAAGAAGTCCAAATCGGGGGTGCGCTCAAGCATGGCTGCGGTCATTTCACGCCCTTTCGCCAAAGCCGACCCGCCTGAGTAAAACTCCTGATCCGCAATTTCGATCCCTGCCTTGGCGAGCGTTCGCGTGAATCCTTCGAACCGCTTTCTGGCGCGGTGGTCGAGCGGCATCTTCGTGCCCATAAAGCCGATGCGGCGATAGCCGGCCGCGATAATGGCCTCCGCCATTTTGCGCCCCGCGCGTCGATGCGAAATGCCGACCGCGCAATCAACCGGCTGCCCGTCGACATCCATAATCTCTACCACAGGAATATCGGCCTGCCGGAGCATCGCACGCGAGGCTTCGGAATGCTCAAGCCCTGCAATGATCACCCCAGACGGCCGCCAAGACAGCATCTCGAACAAGACCTTCTCTTCTTTTTCAGGCAAATAATCGGTTACACCGACAACGGGTTGCAGGCCCGTATCCTCCAAGGTCTGCGAAATCCCCGAGAGTACCTCGGGGAAAACCATGTTGCCCAAGGACGGGATGATCACAGCCACCAGATTTACCCGTTGCGACGCCAGCGCGCCTGCGATCTTGTTTGGCACATATCCCAACCGCTTGGCCGCTTCGCGCACTTTCAAGCGGGTCGCCTCGGAAACATCGCCCTTGTTACGCAAAACGCGGCTCACTGTCATTTCGCTTACACCAGAGGCCTCGGATACATCTCGGAGCGTCAGCGGGCGTTTCTTAGGTGTCATCACGGCAAGTCATCCTAATCAATTGGTCGTGATACAAAACGTATAGGGCAAGCACGGCTTTGTCCAAGGAGAAGACGCCGCCCCGTTGACCAGCGCCCAAAACGCGGGCATTCAGTGCAAGGCGGCCCCGTGGCTCAATTGGATAGAGCAGTCCCCTCCTAAGGGGCAGGTTACTGGTTCGAATCCAGTCGGGGTCACCAAAAACACCTGAAAAATATGACTTATTTACAGGGCTTTGTGCGGAAGCGTGCGAAAAGTCCCGTGAGCTTTCAGGCCGAAATCAGCTGAAACGGCCGATTTCTCGTACAAAACCTGTACAAAATTCGCACGTTTGTGCGTACTTCGGGGGGCAATCATGAGCCGTCATAGCTTTGATCCCGAAATCGCTGGACGTGTGGGCCTGAACGCAGCGGTGATTTTCCAGAACATCACCTTCTGGATCGAGAAGAACCAAGCCAACCGCCGCAACCTGCGAGACGGGCGGTATTGGACCTACAATTCCATCTCGGCCTTTGGCGAGTTGTTCCCCTATCTGACCGAGAAGCAGATCCGAACAGCGCTCGAAAAGCTGGTCAGCGCAGAGCTGATCATAAAAGGCAATTTCAGCGATGATCGCTATGACCGGACCTGTTGGTATGCCCTGGGCAACTCCATTTGCCCAAATGGGCAAATCGATCCGACCGAAAGGGAAAATGATGCATTTGCCCCTGAGGGCAAGCCATCTGCCCCAGAGGGCAAATCCTATAAGAACAGATATAAACCATATCAAAAACCAAATCCTTCGCACGCGAAGGCGGCGGTGGAGGATGAAGTTTCTGAAAAGATTTTGTCAGCCTATCCCGAGGATCGCATTCGCGGCAAAGCGGTCTGCGTTTCACAAATCCGCCAGGCGCTGGCCGATGGTGTGGACGCCAAAGACCTTGAGGGCGCCGTGCGGGCTTACGCAAGCGAGAGCGAAGGCTTCACCCGCTCGAAGGTGTGCTTCTCCGACAATTGGTTCTCCTCTGGCCGTTGGTTGAAATACCTTCAGGACGTTGAGGAGGCGCGAGAAGCGGGCAAAGCCAAAGAGGCAGAATTGCTGCAAGGTTTGGCCGATTGGGTCACAGACCGTCATCCGCTGTGCCGCCACATCACACCCGGCCAAGTGACCGCGCTGCTGGCCGCAAACCTGGTCAGCCCTGCTGAAATCGAGGCGGCGGGGCTTCGAACATGAACGCAACTGATCCCCACAAAGTGCAGAGAGCAAGGTTACCCACCGATTACATCGGCGGGACTTGTGAGGGGCGGCAAGCCTCCCCTTCAAACCCCAACCAGACGCGCGCAAGCGGCGTCAAAGAGGGCCTTTCCGAGAGTGTGATCTTTCGATGCACCCCGTCGGAAAAGGCAGCGCTTGTGGCCAAATCGCGCGCCGCTGGTGTGCCCAATGCCACGCTGATGCGGGAGGCCTTGGGGCTGACCGAGGCACGTCGGCGCAAGCCCGTCCCCCGTGTTGACCCGAAGCTGACCTTTGCGATTGCCCGCGTCGGCGGCAACCTCAATCAGCTCTCCCGCTGGATCAACGGCGCGGTCAAATCCGGCCGCGCGAGCCAGATCGATGCGCTCAAGGTCGCGACGCAGCTTGTGGCCATCGAGCGGCAATTGGCGCAGATCGTGGCGGCACACACGGGCGGTGGCGAATGATCATCTCGTTCTTCTCCACCGGTACGGGAGGCGGTGCAGCCCCCATC
>CBFHTU010000001.1:0-177406 GCA_965658825.1 Yoonia sp. | reverse complement strand
AGCCCGTCAAAGCCTACAACACGGAACCCCTCGTCCAAAAGATGGCGGGCAAGGTGGAACCCGATAAATCCGGCGGTTCCGGTCACGAAGACAGTTTTCATAGAGGCGTCCTAAGGTTCGTATTTGATCAATCTTGCTGTCCGATCAAGGATTGTATCAACAGAAAAACGTTCGCCAGCATGCGCCAAGGCAGCAGCGCCCATTCTTGCCAGCTCGGTCTCATCCGCGAGGAGGGCCTTGAGCAGAGTATCAAGTTCCTTTTCGGGTAAGACCTCTGCACTTGTCAACAGCCGAGCGGTCAGTCGGTCGGTGACAACCTCGTCTGTGCCACCTGCGGGTGTTGCCAAAACAGGCGTGCCAGCCAGCTGGGCTTCGATTAAAACGTTCGGCAGGCCCTCCATGCCTGCCAAATGCATCAGCAGGTCGGCGCGGTACATGTAGAACCCGATATTTTCGCGAATGCCGATAATGAACACGCGGTTCTGCAGGCCAAGCGCGTTGACGCGCTTGATGCAATCCTCAAGAAGCGCCCCGCCCCCGACCATGACAAACCGTGTCGTCGTGTCGGTTTCGCAAAGCCGCGCGGCCGCATTGACCCAGTCCATCGGACGCTTGTTCGCATCAAAACGGAACACGCCGAGCACAGTTTTGTGGCACTGTTCGGATTTGCCCAAGATGCTGTCCCAAAGGGCGTGGTCGCTTTCGTCTCCGTCGGGCAAAACGGCGGGAATAGCGTTCGGGATGACGACAACCGACCCCGCAGGCAGCCCGAGCCAGTCTTCATATGCGGTGGCTGTCTTTTGGCTGTTTGCCGTGAATGTCACATGCGGCAATTGCGCGAGCGCCTTGTAAAGAACGGGCTGCTCATCGCGATACAGGTTCTTGCGCAGGTTTGGTGGCAAGCCGCGAAAGGACGTCACAATGCGCGGCACGCCCGTAATAATTGCGGCGAGGGCCGCCATCACGATTCCGCCATCCTGCCAAAGATACGCGACGTCGGTTTTGCGCGCGCGGAACATCGGGATCAGCGCACAGGTTTGCTTGAGCACATCGGGCGACAAAAATTCAAGCAGTGTGATCATTTCGTCAGAAAGACCGCCGACTTCATCCAGCGCGACATCTGGTTCATCCGCAATAATGCGGGTCTCGACGTCAGCATCAATCAAGGACGGCAGATAGAAATCCGCGCCGCTTGCTGTGTTCGCATGTTTCACCCAGACCTCGGGCACAAAGCTGTCGGGCAAGCCGTTGTCAGCGCGCTCTTTGTAGGCCCGCGCAATACGCGTCATCTGACGCTCTGCGCCACCCGTGCCTAACTGACCTGTATAAAAGACCACGTTTTTGAATGCGGTCGCCGTGCGTGGGCGACCCGCCAATGCAATAATCTCTGTGATCGCATCCTGAGCATTTTTGATGCCAAGCGTTTGCATCGTGCGGGCGCGTTCTTCGACATAACTCAGAAGGTTTTGCGAGGCTTCGCCCATCCGCTCGCGATGCTCGACCTTTTCTGCGATCTTTTGCGCATCCGCAAAGCGGGACTGTTCATTCAGATATTTGATATACTGCATCCGGATGGGGCGGTCATTCGGGTGAAACACGAGAATGGCACGCATGACTTCGTCAATCTCGGTCCATGCCTTGAGTTCTGCAAGGCCCTTGATCGCCTTGTCAGCCTGATCAAGGTCTTTCCAGCAATCAGGGAAGAGTTGCGCGATATAATCAATGCCCGCTTGGATATTCTTGTCGCGACGATACCAGCGCATCAGCATCCGCATCGCCGTCAGATCATCCGGGAAGCGCTTGCAAAGGTCTTCCCAAACCGCGCGCATGCCGTCGTTGCTGCGCAGTTTCTCTTGCAACAACCCGCCTGCGATGGCCAGCCGTTGATCATCTCGGAACTGGTGGATCAGCGGCTTGAGCGCCTCCAGAACCCGCCGCGGGACCTCTGGGTCGGTGACCGTGCGGATGACCTCATAGACCTGATCGAGGAAATCCCGCGGGACCGTGCGGGGCTCATAGGGCAGATCGTGAAGTTTTGGCGCCAGTAGCATTTATTTCGCCCCGTCATATTCAGCGTGCAGGATCGTTTCCGCTTCTGCGCGCAGTTTTTCATTGGCCGGCTTGCTCAGCCGAACGATATTGCGGGCATATTCCACGGCCTCTGCGGATTTGTTCAAACGCACAGCCGACCGCATCAAGAGCACCCAGATGTTGATCTTCTCGGGCAGCTTTTTTGCGGCCAACTGGCCTACGTTGATCGCCGTTTCATAGTTGCCCTGATCGAACCAGAGCCGCGCACGCCACAGATCAAACTCGGGGATCGGGGTGTGAAGCTTTGCGACAGTCGGTGCCATAGCCTCCAGAGCGGTAATCTCACCTGCGGCGCCGACGGCCCGAATTTGGGCAACCAGATCTTTGCGCGCATCGCGTGCGGCATCGCGGGCCGGTGCAAATCGTGGTGCCGCCCGCAGCGTCAGGCTCAGGCTGGCAATGCGATCGGACAGCTCTGTCTGTGACATGGCCGTTGCCACCCATGCGTCGAGCATGTCGACAAGAGAGGCATCGGAGATGGTGTCTTGGCCGCGCAACTTGCGCCAGTAGGCCACCAGTTTCGCTGCCGCTTCCAGTCCGTCGTGCGCTTGCACCTGTTCGGCCGCAAGAACCACGTCATCGGCGGATGTCTGAGCGGAAATGGCGTAACGCATGTCGCAGCCCATCAGCGCAACCAAGGTGATCCGCTTTTCCATCTTCAGATGTCCCAGCAAACGCAAGGACAAATCCTGCGGCAGTTCAGATGTCAGGTCACGTCCGCTCTGGAGGCAGATCGTCGCAAATACTTCGGCAGCGGCCGCATCACCACGCAAAAGTACGGGACGTAGGAACGCAACAGCACTGTCAAGCGCCCGCGCCGCTGCAGCTGTCTCGGCGAGTTGGAGCGCCAGATACTTTGGCATCTGCGCAATGCCGCCGTCCAGCCCCTGCGCCAATGTCAATGCCACGTCAGGCAGGCCGAGACCATTGGCCTGCACAATCAAATCAAGGGTCTGTCCTGTATCCAGTCCCGTTTGCATGGCAGCTGTTGTTGCGGCCTGAAAATTGGCCTCTGACATGGCCTTAATGTCGGCAAGCTCCTGTGCGAGCCACTGCATGGTTTGCCCGCTGGGCGCGAGAGCTTCGACGCGCGCATAGGCATGCGCAATGTGCCCGTTCTCACAGGCTGTGACAATCTGCGGGACCAGCCACGCCTTGATTGCGGCGTCATCCCTGATCACGGCCGCGTCTGTCATCGGTGCAATCACGGTTTGCATCCAGTGCTGCATCAAGGCTGCGCCAAATTGACCGGTGAAATGCGCGAGGCCCGCGCTTTCGTCTTCAATCGCTTCCGATTGCCCGAACCGGGCCATCAGATCAGTCGGATTATCAAAGGGCGTCTGCGTCGCAAGCGTGGCCGCCTGCACCATGCCGATGAATTCCGAGCGCGAGGAAATCTTCTGACCGTCCGCTTTGACCGCGTCGATATGAGAAACGACGAGCACATTTGTCAGTAACGACTTTAACGTGCGCAGGTCGTTTTCGAGGCTGTCTTGGGTCACGCGGCGCATTGCGATCCGGCCAAGCATCTTGGACTGCGCGACCTGGCTGGGTGTGCTTGACCATGCGTCCGCCAAAAAGCGTTGCATTTGATCTTGCGAACCGACTTCGGCGATCTCCCAAAATGCGAAGGCACGCTCTTTGTTGGCAAAGAAATCGGCATATATCGAGTTCAGGTAATTCAGTTGGACAGATACGCCGTCAATCGTGACCTCTTTGGCCGAGGCCAGCTCGACGACATAGATATCCGAGAGGGCGTGAATGCTTGACTGCAATGTTTGCAGGTCATGAGCGCGCGACACCAAGGGCCAGACGTCGGACGGGATAGTGATCTGCCCTAACATGAACCGCGCCATTTGCACTGCTTCCGCAGGCGAATGGCAATAGCCATAGCACTTGTCCATATTCAACCGGAAGCCAAAGCGCTCTTTGCCGCGCTTCAGAGGTGTGGTGATACGGCAAGAACCGATTGGTGTAACGGAAAACATGTCGGTGACCCCCTCAAGTCGATGCTTTACAATGACCAGTAAGTGAGATCCGCCTGACGTTCGTGGTTGCGATAGATACCGCGCACGTCGATCAGAATGCCGCCTTTGTTGACGTGATTCAGGAATTGCGGGTCCTTGGCATAGTCAGCGTGTGGCGTCGCGAGGATCAGAACATCCAGATCAAACATGTCATCCCTGTTGGCCAGCTCGATCCCGACATGGCGGGCCGTCTCGGCAGAGCAATGCGTGTCATTGACCATTGGCGTGATGCCATAGTCGCGCAATGCGTTGACCAGTTCCACGGATTTGGAATTGCGGATGTCTGGCACGTTCTCTTTGAATGTCACGCCAAACACACCGACGCGCATATTGCGCATGGCTTTGCCCGTTTCTACCATCCGCCGCATTGTCGCATTCACGATGTGACCGACCATGCCGTCATTCGTCCGGCGCCCCGCCAAGATCACCTGTGGATGGTGCCCGACCTTCTCGGCCAGAGACGCGAGGTAATAGGGGTCAACACCAATGCAGTGCCCGCCGACCAAGCCAGGTGTAAACGGGATAAAATTCCATTTTGTCGCGGCAGCATCGATCACAGAGCGCGTGTCGACACCGATCTTGTCGCAGATCAGGGACATTTCGTTCATGAGCGCAATGTTGATGTCGCGCTGCGTGTTTTCGAGAACCTTCGCGGCTTCGGCGACTTTGATCGTCGGAGCGGCATGCAAACCAGCCTTGATCACCATGTTGTAGACCGCTTCAACGCGCTTGAGCGTTTCAGGTGTATCGCCGGAGACGATCTTGATGACGTTCTCGACAGTGTTAACCTTGTCACCGGGGTTGATCCGCTCGGGGCTGTAGCCCAAGCCAAAGTCTTCACCAGCCTTGAGACCTGACAGCTTTTCAAGGATTGGGCCGCAGAAGTCTTCGGTCACACCCGGATAAACGGTGGATTCGAACACAACGACGTCGCCCTTCTTCAGGTAGGGGCCGATCATATCACAGGCGGATTGCAACGGGGACAAATCGGGCTGGCGACTATCAGTAATCGGCGTTGGCACCGTGACCACAAAGAAAGAGGCGTCGGCCACATTGCTCATGCCTGTGCTGACTTCAAGGCCGGAAGAGAGCAATTGCGCAGCACCGATTTCGTTGGTTGCATCATGCCCGTCAAGCAGGTCTTCCACACGGCGCTCGGAGATATCGACGCCACGCACATATTGGAATTTTTCTGCAAGGCAGACCGCCAAAGGCAAGCCCACATAGCCAAGCCCGATGATCGCAATGTTTTCAAAAGTGGCTTTTTCAGCCATGCTATCAGAAACGAGGCGGATCGAGGTGTTGACCTTGCGCATGATCTCAAAGTTGTTGAGAGCACTGTCCAGCATGATGTTCATGTCATTACTTCCCTTGTCGATTACTGCTTGCTGTCATTTCTACAAGTTGATTGTGTCCGATTTTAGGACAATCTTAATAAAATTGCTCTCGGTGGCGGGGCGCACCGGCAAATAGTTAACAAGCGATAAATAAGGTCAATTGTTTGAAATCGTTGATCGAGCAGGCGCAAAAAGGGCAATTTCGCCACAATTTTGCCCGATATTTTGCGAGATTTCAGCGAGCTTGCTGGATGGCGAAGTGAGCCAGCTTTCAGTCGATGCTCAGTCCGCTCGGCACACTTGCTGGAATGCCGAGTGGGGTCTGGTTTGCAGTTCGCCCCGTTAAGGCGGACATAAACGCCACAAGCTCTGCGATCTCCTGATCGTTCAAATCAAGCGGTGTCGAATCGCGCGCACGTGCATAGCGCGCCGCTTCCAGCCGGTCGTCCTGGATTGCGAAATCGACAGCGGCAAGCCACGGGGCGGCGGGCAGGCTGGCCAGATCGCGGCTCCATTGCGGCGCTCGTGTGATATGATGCCGGATGATCCCTTCAAGTGTCGGATAAGCCCCGTTGTGTCCGTAAGGTGCCGTCAGGGCGACATTGCGCAGCATCGGGGTGCGGAAACGGTAAGCGTCGGCGAGGTCGTCGGATTTGCCCATACGCCCCACATCACGCGGGATCGGATCAAAGGGCCGCGTCCGTCCCGGTCCGAATTGGGGGAGAGCGAGGGCATGAAACCTCTGGTCAGACATCAGCGGACCGGCGTGGCACTGCGCGCAACTTGCCTTGCCGTAAAACAGGTCCATGCCTGCGGCTTGATCCGCGTCCAACGCCGATACGTCCCCCGTCAGGTAGGCATCAAACGGGCTGTCGATACTTTGCCATTCGGTTCCCATAAAGGCGGCGAGCGCGTTTGCGATCTCGACGATCGTTGTTTGTTCAGGGCTGGTGATATGATCAAAAGCGGCCACAAAGCCTTCGCCGTATGCGGGGATCGTCCGGACCCGCTTGGCTATAATCGGCCATGCCGCATCAATGCGGTCGTGCACTGCGCCCGCAATCTCGTTCTCGCTTGGATTGCCCGCCATTTCAAACTGCGCAACGAGGGGAAAGACGGCTTGGGCGGCGAGGATGGAGTTGAACCCGTCGGGCAGCCATTCCTCGGCGGGACTGTCAAAGCCGTTCCCGTAGCGGTCAGACGTCATCAGCCGCCCGTCGTGGAACAATGTGTCGATGTCTTTTGCGCCGAGGTTCCACAGGGCAGGGGCGTTGCGGGGGATCCGCTTGCGGATCCGGTCCCCGCCTGTGCCTGCGGTGCGCGCTGGGCCCAGTCCCGCACCCCCCTCGCCAATCCCAAGCGACAGCCCGTCGCCCGTGCCGAACTTGGGATGGTGGCAGGTCCCGCAGGAGATATTCCTGTTCCCGGAGAGGATTTTGTCATAAAACAAAAGCTGACCAAGGGCGGCCTGCGCGGGGTCGAAAGCGATGAAATCCGCATTGCGAAGCGGAGGCGGCAATTCGGCAGCGACAGGCCCCGCCAGACACAAAAGGAGCACCAGATGCGCGGCCAAATTCTTGCGATGATGATCCTTGCGAGCCCTGCGAGTGCGGGTGTCGAGGAAGGTCGCGACTTTATGGAGGCGGGAGATTATGCCAGTGCGATGGCCGAGTTTCTGCCCGCCGCGCGTGGTGGCAATGCCGATGCGGAGGAATTGATCGGTGTGCTTTATGCCATGGGGCTTGGCGTGCCGCGCGATGATGCCCGTGCATTTGAATGGTATCTGCGGGCATCTTTGAAAGGGCATGCTGGCGCGCAATCCGGTTTGGGGTGGTATTACGAGGTGGGCAGAGGCATCGCGGCTCCTGATCTGGTCAGAGCCTACCTGTGGTATGGCCTGTCGTCTATCGGCGGTGATGTCGATGCGCCCGCGTCGCTGGCGGATGTGCGGCTGCGGATGAGCAAGGATGACATCGCAGCGGCACACGTCCTGATCGAAGATTATCGGGTCTGGATGTATCCGTTTCGCTGAGGAAAGGGCGCGACTTTCACCGCGCCCTTGATTGTTTAGTTCAGGTCTTTTGCATTGTCTGCCGCGATGTCGGCTTCGGCTGCGGCTACGGCTGCATTGAGCGCTTCAAAGATGGCTGGGCCGCCTTCGACGCTGGCGTTGAACCAGTCGTAAACAGGGGCTGCGGCCTCTTTGAAGGCTGCTTTTTCTGCGAGGCTTGGGACGTAGATATCGCCGCCGCCTGCCACAAACTGCTCGTAGGCTTCGATGGATTTACGCTTTGGCGAGGCGAATGTTGCCTGTTGTAGCGCGTAGAAGCCGTCGTTCACAACGCGGCGCAGGTCTTCTGGCATGGAGAGGAACTTTTCGTTGTTCATCCACCACATCGCTCCCATGTAGCTGTGACCGTCGAGCGTGACATATTGCAGGCCCGCATCGGGGAACTTCATGCCCATGATGTCGGTGATGCCGTTTGCAGTGCCCTCGACAACGCCGGTTTGCAGCGAGGTGAACAGCTCTGGCCACGGGATCGGGGTCGGGGAAGCGCCAAGTGCCTTAACCAATTCTTGTGGCAGGTCCGCGACCACGGTGCGCAACTTCATACCCGACATATCCGCAGGTGCTGTGACGCGCTGCTTTGTGTTGGCGAAGTTGCGCCAGCCGCCCGTGTTGCCGATGGTCATGAGGCGGATTGTGTTGTCGGAATCAGCCAAAGCCATGTCGCGCATTGTGCGCACAAAGTCGCCAGAAAGGACGCTTTCAGCAACGCGGTCATCAGCCATCAGGTAGGGCAGATCTAGCACCTGTACATAGGGGAAAATCCCCGCCGCGCCGCCTGAAGTGGAAATATAGACGTCGATGGTGCCATCAGCCACGCCTTGCAAGCATTCCGCCCCGTCAGAGCAAAGCTGCGTGCCGATAAACATTTCAACAGCGATTGCGCCGTTAGACGCAGCCTCGACGTAGTTCTTGAACACGACCAGACCGTCATAGTCTTCGTCGTTCTCATTAGAGTTGGCCGTCGCGCGGATCGTGAAGTCTTGGGCCGTAGCGGTGATTGCCGCACTGGCCAGCAGCGCGGACAGGCCGACTGTCTTGAGGGTCTTGTTGAGCATGTTGGTTCCTCCCTGATACTCTGTTTATTAATTCGCAAATCCGGTGAGCCGTGGAATGGTCATCGAAATGGCGGGGACGTAGGTGATGAGAAAGATCACAATCACCTCGACTGCCAAGAAGGGCAGAATGGCTTTGGCGATGGCCTCGACGCGCTCGCCTGACACGGCGGAGGCCACGAAAAGCACCAGCCCCATGGGGGGCGTAGCCAAGCCCACGGTCAGGTTCACCGACATGATGATCGCAAAGTGGATCGGATCAACCCCGAGGCTGGTGAAGATCGGCCCGAGGATCGGCCCCAAAATGATGATCGCGGGGCCGGCGTCCAGAAACATGCCGACGATGAACAGCAGGATGTTGATCAAGAACAGCAAGACCAGCGGGTTCGACGACAGCGACAGGATATAGGCCGCGAGTTGCTCTGGTGCGTGGCTCAGGCTGACCACGGTTTTGAACGCCATCGCCGCACCAACAAGCAGCAAGACCACAGCTGAGGTCATGCCAGAGCGGATCAGGATTCCCGGAACCTCATGGATGGTGAGCGTGCGCAGCACGAAAAACCCGATGAAAAGCGCATAGGCCACCGCGACGGCAGCGGCTTCGGTCGGGGTAAAGATACCGCCCAAGATACCGCCCAGAATGATGACGGGGGTCAGGAGCGGCCAGAACGCCTTGATCGAGGCCTGCCCGCGTTCGGGCCATGTGTATTTGCGCGACGCGACCGGAAAGTCGTATTTGTCGGCCATCAGCTTGACGACGAGCATCAGGCCCACGCCCACCAATATGCCTGGAACGATGCCCGCCAGAAAGAGGGCCGCGACGCTCTCGCCCATGACATAAGCATAAATAATCATGATCCCCGAGGGCGGAATAATCGGCCCGATCACGGATGATGCGGCAGTGATCGCGGCGGCAAATTTGCGGGTATAGCCCTGCTTTTCCATCGCGGGGATCAGCATGGAGCCAAGTGCAGACGTGTCAGCCACGGCAGAGCCTGACAGCCCCGCAAAAAGCATTGAGGACAACACGTTCACATGCGCCAAACCACCGCGCAGATGCCCCATGAAGGCTTGCGAGAATTCGACAAGGCGCATGGTGATGCCGCCCTTGTTCATCAATTCGCCCGCGAGCATGAAGAACGGGATCGCCATCAGCGGAAAGCTGTCCATCCCCGCATAGACGTTGCGGTACAGCAGTGTGATGTCCTTTTCTTGGCCATTGAGCCACAGCAGCACGCCCGGCGCGAAGAGAAGTCCAAAGAACACCGGCAAGCCGATCAGCAGGAAGGTCAGGAAAACGGGCAAGAACCAGATCAGCATTATTCGGCCCCCCCGAGGTCAGCGACGCCAATGGGCGCGAGGCGGTCGCCTGCGCCGAAAAGTTTTACGATTGTGCGCAGGATCAGTTCGATGTTGACGCTTGTGAGCAGGGTCACACCGACGAAAAGCGAGGCCATCATCCATGCGCGCGGGATGCGGAAATAGCTGGAGAAATCGAGGCTGGTTGGCAGGTAAAGCGAGGCCGTGTCGAACCGCCCGCCGAACCCTGTGATTTCCTTCCAGCCGATTTTGACCGCGACGATCAGCACGACGAGCGAGATCAGCAATAAGAAGAGATTGACGAAGGCCGCGAGCGTTTTGGGCATCATCATGATCAGCATATCAATCGCCACAAACCCGCCTTGGCGAAATGCAGACGGCGCCATCAGGCCCATCATCCACAGCATGCAGAACCGCGCGGCCTCGTCAGGCCAAGGCAGTGCGTTGTTGAGGACATAGCGGAAGAAAACCTGGATCAGAATGGCCAAGACCATCAAGGCCACGGCAAACGCGCCGATGCCGCGCCCGACACGCAGAACGTGGTGGTTCACGAAACTTAGTGGTGCAAGCACCGCCAATAGTCCTCCCAATGGACCCCTCCCTAAATTTTGCCCAAAATGGGCAGAGCCAACCCCTTAAGCCGCCTGAAACACCCCGAACTTACCCGCGAAGAACCCCAGCGGGCGGCCTGCGTTGGTTTGTGCAAATGTGACTTCCCCCACCACGATCACATGATCGCCTCCCGGATGGGTCGCCACATGTTTGCATTCGAGCCGTGCCAGACAGTTGTTGATCAGCGGCACGCCGTGATCATTTGTGCTCATGTCCAAGCCGTCAAAGGCGCGTTTGTCGCGGACAAAGCCTGCGCAAATATCTGCCTGATCGTCGGCTAAAATATGGATCGCGAAATGCGGTGCATTGGCAAAATCAGCGAACCGCTTTGACCCCTTTGCGGGCGACCACAGCACGAGCGCCGGTTCAAGCGACAGCGACGAAAAGCTATTGGCGGTGATGCCGACGGGGCCATCGTCCGTGCTTGCCGTCACAACAGTGACACCCGTGGCAAACCGCCCGAACGCATCGCGCAAAAGCCGCGTGTTGTCAGGGGTTGGCGTAAAGGCGGTTGGCATGGCGAGGTCCCTCATGCGACTTCGCGCCCAAGGGCTGCGGTGTAGAGTTTGTACCAAGTCTGGCGGTCCATCTTGACCTTAAGCGCGTCAGAGATCTGCGCGATGCGGGTCAGGTTATTGGTGCCCATGACGGGGAGGATCTTCGCAGGATGCGCAAGCACCCAAGCCACGGCCACAGCGGCGCGCTCCACGCCATTTTCGCCAGCAATAGCGTCTAACAGGCGCCCAGTTTCATCGTTCGCGGTCATCAGCGCACCACCCCCAAGCGGGGACCATGCCATGATGTGGTCGCCATTCTTTTGATGGAACCCGATGTCGCCGTTTGTCAGCCCTTCATGCGCAGCAAGCGAGACCTCGATCTGATTGGTGACCAGCTTGGTCTTCATGCCGGATTGCAGCAGTTCCCAATCCCAAGGGCGGAAGTTCGACACACCGATATTGCCAACTTTGCCAGAGGCCACGACCGCGTCAAGCGCCGCACCCGTCTCGTGATGATCCATAAACGGATCGGGCCGGTGGATGAGCAAGAGGTCGATGTGATCAATCCCCATATCGGTCAACGATGTCTCGACCGAGGTGTTAATATGCGCCGCACTTGTGTCGTAATACTTGACCGGTACGTCACTATATTTGCCGCAAGGAGCAACGATATCGCATTTGGTTACGATCTGCATTTTAGCACGCAAAGACGGGGTCGCTTTTAGCGCGCCACCCAGCACGGCCTCGGCAGCATATTCGCCGTAAATGTCGGCTTGATCAAAGGTCGTGATGCCTTGGTCAAGGCAGGCCTCGATCTTGGCAGTCACATGCGCGGGCGATGTGTCCGGGTCGTCGCCAATGCGCCACATGCCATAGACAATGCGGCTGACGTTCAGGGAGGGCGAAAGAGTAATGCGGTCCATTAGCGGCGAATTCCTGCGGCGAGAGGTGTCAGTGGAGGGGATGTTGGCACGCGGCCATAGGCTTGCGGCAACGAGCATGTTTTCAGATGCGGCATGACAAGGCGGCCAAAGTGGTCGGCCTCGTCCAGATGCGGATAGCCAGAGAAGACAAACGCCCGCATCCCCATCTTTTGATAGGTCTCGATTTTCGACAACACCTGATCGGCAGAGCCAACAAGAGCAGCTCCGCAGCCAGAGCGGGCACGGCCCACGCCTGTCCAGAGGTTCGGCTCGATATAGCCAAACGCGTCTGCAAGTTCGCGGTTTTTGGCTTGATGCGACACGCCCAAAGACCCCGCGTCAAGCGCGCGTTCGCGGATCATCCGGCCATAGTCGTCGTCGAGTTTCGAGGTGATATATTCGGCGTATTCCTGCGCCTCTTTTTCGGTGTCGCGCACGATCATATGTACGCGCAGCCCGTAATCGAGGGTGCGGTCGTATTTCTCGGCCACGGCGTGCACTGCCTTCATGCGACCTGCGAGCTCATCCTCTTTTTCGGGCCACATGAGGTAGACATCGCAGTGTTGACCGCAAAGTTCGAGCGCCATTGGGGAATAGCCGCCGAAATACAGCAGTGGTCCACCCGTTTGATAAGGCACCACAGGGTCAGTGGTCAGGCCTTTGAAATTGTAAATTTCGCCTTCGTAATTGATCTCTTTTTGGGTCCAAGCCTGCTTGAGAATTTCAACAACTTCGCGGGACCGCTGATAGCGGTAAGCGCTATCCTCGACCTGCCCCGGAAAGTCGGAGCTGATGATGTTGACCGTCAGGCGACCCTCTAGCATGTGGTCCAATGTGGCCAATGTGCGGGCCAGCATGATTGGCTGCATCTCGCCACAGCGTACGGCGGCGAGCATGTTGATGTCGGTGGTGATCGGTGCGCAGCCTGCCACAAACGACAGCGTGTCTTGGCCGACCTGATAGGATGACGGGCACAGAATATTGCGAAAGCCGTGCTTTTCGGCGGTCTTGACGATGTCGGAGCAATGCGCCCAGCTTGACCGCAGATCGCCGTCAGGCACACCCAGGAATTGATAGTCGTCAGAGCAAAGCGCCGCGAACCACGAGACCTCTGCCTCGGCCAAATCAGGTGATGTGATTGGTACGACGGTCATCGCGTTCCCTCCCAAGACTGCGCTTCACTTTGTACTTGCGTAGCATCCGCATTGATGTAGATCAATGGTGTATCAATTATTTATAACTGCGCGAAAACGGACACACTCGCCATGCCTCTCGCACCGCAAAATCCAAACGCGCTGCCCGCCTATGTGCAGATCAGCGAACTGTTGATCCGCGACATCAGCGCAGGCCGCTTGATGGATGGGGAGCGGCTACCACCAGAACGTGAGATGGCGAAAACGCTCTCCACATCTGTGGGCACATTGCGCAAGGCCCTTGCGATACTGGTTGAAAAGAAGCTGCTTGAACGGGTGCAAGGCTCTGGCAACTACGTGCGGCACGGCGGCGATAGCAACGCAATTTACGCGATGTTCCGGCTGGAGCTGATCGCAGGTGGCGGTCTGCCGCGCGCGGATATTCTGGATGTCGCCGCGATGGAAAAGCCCGCCGATTTGCCCGCCTTTGGCACCTCGGATCGGGCCACACGGATCAGGCGGTTACGCTATCTCAATGACACAATTATCGGGGTCGAAGAGATCTGGCTCGATGGATCGGTTGGTGAGTTGAAACCTAGCACTCTGTCCGATTCCCTCTATCACACCTACCAAAAGCAATTCGGCCTTTGGATTAGCCGCGCGGTGGACCGTGTCGGGATCGGGGCCGTGCCTGACTGGGCGCCCGCGCATTTCACCAAGCCGCAGGGCGCGGTCACCGGCTATATCGAGCGGCATAGCTGGGGCACCGCCCCTGAGGCCGTCGAATTTTCACGCACATGGTATGACACCGACCGCGCCCTTTATGTGCAGCGGCTCAAGTAAGGAACAATGATGACAAACTACGGAATGATCGGCTGCGGCATGATGGGGCAAGAGCATCTGCGCAACATTGCTTTGTTGCCAGATACCAAGGTGACCGCGATTTTCGAGCCTGACGCGCAGATGGCGCAGGAGGCTGTGGCCTTTGCGCCTGACGCCAGATTTTACGACAGTATCGAGGCCTTGCTTGCGGCCCCCGATCTCGATTGTCTTGTGATCGTCAGCCCGAATTTCTGCCACATGGATCAGCTTGACCTGATCGCGAAAACGCGGCCTCTGCCGATTTTGGTGGAAAAGCCGCTCTTTACCGACCCTGCCGACGCCCCGCGCGCCAAAGCGTTTCGCGACAGCTATCCTTGCCCCGTATGGGTCGCGATGGAGTACCGCTATATGCCGCCCGTTGCAGCATTGCGCGAGGCCGTCGAGGCCGCAACGGGGGGCATCAAGATGCTGACCATACGCGAGCACCGCTTTCCGTTTCTGCGCAAGGTCGGTGACTGGAACCGCTTCAACGCGAAATCAGGCGGGACGTTTGTCGAGAAATGCTGCCACTTCTTTGACCTGATGCGCCTGCTCACGAAATCCGAACCTGTGCAGATTATGGCGAGTGCAGGCCAGAGCGTGAACCATTTGGACGAAGTCTACGACGGCAGGACCTCGGACATCTGGGACAACGGCTATGTCATCGTCGATTTCGCAAACGGTATGCGGGCGATGCTGGAACTGTGCATGTTTGCCGAAGGTGCGCGTTATCAGGAAGAGATTTCCGCGATGGGGCCGTTGGGCAAAATCGAGGCACTTGTCCCCGGTCCCGGCCGGTTCTGGCCTGCGCATCTTGGCGACGCCCCGATCCCGCAGGTCATTACCAGTCCGCGTGACCCCAAGGGGCCGATTGTGCGCGAATTTCCGGTTGATCCGACGCTGCTGGCGGCGGGCGATCACAACGGCTCTACCTTTTATCAGCACGAGGGGTTCTTGGCCTTGGTGAGGGGTGAGCGCGCGCACCCCGATGTCAGCCTCGACGACGGGTGGAGGGCCGTCGCAATGGGGCTGGCCGCGCAGGAAAGTGCGGCAACCGGACAGGTCGTCAAGCTGGGCAATCTTGGCTAGGACACCCGCGCCAAGAGCAAGCGGGTCGCGGCGTCAAATATCGCAGCGTCTTGCGCCGCGCGCGCGCCAAGTTGCGCCCCTTCCAGAAGTGCGAGCATCGCGGCGGCCTCGTCCAAAGGGTCGCGTAGGTCTGTGATGCTCCCGTCTGACTGCCCCGCCGCAAAAGCATCCGCCAGCCACGCAATCACCATTTGTCGATAGTGCCCGATATGCGTGATGACGGCAGCAGGCAGGCTTTCGCGGCTAGCAGAAAGCGCAACGCAAAGGCAAAGGCTTGTGCCACCGTTATGCGCCCGACGATACGCAGCGACCAAGGCCGCAATACGCTCTCCGCCCGTCGTCTGGGCCCGATCAATATCTGCGCAGGTCACTGCCATATGCGCATGGTAGCGCTGCATCAGCGCCAAGGTCAGCGCGTCCTTTGTCGCAAAGTGGTAGTGGATGCTTGGCTTGCGGATACCGACTTCAAGAGCCAGATCGGCAAAGCTGAAGCCATCAATACCGCGCGTGCGGGCCGCGCGCTCTGCAGAGTCTAACAGGGCGGTTTTGGTGTCGGTCAACGCAGGCGACCTCCTGTGATGAGCGCCGCAAAGACGTGATCGGCCGCTTCCAATGCGCCTTCCAGATAGCCGCCGAATTGTGGCGCAACCTCCGTTCCAGCAAAGTGTAACCTCCCGTCCCAAAGCCTCGTCATAGCGCTGGGCAGATAATAGGTCGGATGGGCATAGAGTGGCGCTTGATCGGCCTGTGTGGCTGTGAACGGATCGCGCGCCCAATCCTTGACGATCAATTGCATTGGCGCGGTAGCCTGCGGGCCAAACAAGCGGCCAAGCTGTGCCAGTAGCTGCGCGCGCAAGGCGGCCTCATCGCGCCGCCCCTGCGGCGGAACGCCGATAAAACCGAAAAGCGCGAATGGGCCACCCTCGGCGGGGGAGGCATCATGGACCTCAATCATCGGGCCAAAATGGCTGGACGCATCGCCCGACAGGCCCTGCGCGCGCCAGAATGGCGTGCTGTAAACGGCGACGGCCTTGGCCTGCCCTGCCATCCATGTTGGAACGTTTTGCATGACTTCGCGCGTTCGATCGGCAAGCGCGGGGGTATATGCGATCTGTGCTGCGAGGCGAGGGGGTAGTGCAAGAACAACGTTTTCGGCTTGCACCCGTGCGCCAGAGGCAAGCACGGCGACGATCTTGTCGGCCTCCTTCAAAAGGGCCGTCACGGGCGCGTTCGTCTGCTTGCGCAGGTCGGGCAGGCGATGGGCAAGCCCGTCGGTCAGGCCTGCAAGCCCGCCTTGCACTCTGTAAGAGCCCTGCATCGAAGCAAACCCGCGACCGCGATGGACCTGACCGCTCTCGTCTTCATGCATCAGGATGCCGTCAGCGTATTGTTCGAACACCGCGAGACCTAATTGGGTGACAAGACGCGCCATGCGCGGCTGACCGTCCCAGAACCATGCGGGCCCCATATCAAAATACCCGCAGCCAACGCTTTCTGTTTTGATCCGCCCGCCAAAGCGGTCGCGGGCCTCCACAAGGTGATAGTCGTGGGCATTGCCCTCAAGCAGGTTCGCCAAGGCAAGCCCTGACAGCCCGCCGCCGATTATAAGCGTTTCTACACTGAGGATTTGTGTCAAGCTGCAGGCGCCTGAGCGTGGCGCAAATGCCCTGTTTTGATCCAGACCTTCGCACCCGCAGGCCCCGCCTTCATCTGCAATGGCGCACCCTCCGGCAAGCGCAGCCAAGCCCCCCGCCCAAGCGTTTCGCCGCTGTCCTGAACCGACCCGTCGATGACCAGTATTTCGATCCCGCCATCGTTGGCATTGGTCAAAGTCGCCCCTGCGTCAATGTGGTGATAGGTGACCGTCTCGCGCGCATCCTTGTGCAGCAGCGCCGTGGCGACGCCCGCAACAGAGGGTGAAAGCCCGTCGGCCATGGTTTTACGAAATTGATTGCGGTCGTCGGGGTCAAATTGCCAAAGCTTCACAAAAATCGTGCAGCCCAGATCGGACCGTGGTGTATGCGCCGTTGTCGGCGGATTTCGGACGTAGGTGCCAGCAGGGTAATCCCCGTGCTCGTCCTGAAATATCCCTTCTAGGACAATGAACTCCTCGCCGCCACTATGCGTGTGCTCCGAGAACTGGCTGCCTTTGGCGTAGCGCACAATCGTGGTAGCGCGTGCAACCTCTGCACCGATACGGTCAAGCATGCGGCGCTCGACACCTGCCATCGGCGAGGCTGCCCATGCCAGCTGCTCCGAGTGAATGAGGACCCGTTGGTCGAATGCTGCGTTCAATTCCATCTTTGTTCCCTAAAGCCGGCTGCGTTATCTCTACCTACCACTAGGTAGATGCGACGCGCCAGAGGCAATTGGTGACCCGAGCGGACCAGATGAGAATGGTGAACGTCCACGCAAATTCGCTGTGGCCATTTCCGCAAGGCTGATGCAGGTTTTGCAAAAGTAACAAATCGGAGCGAGTGACATGGGCAGTTTTGACGAGGACCTTTTCCTCAAGGGATTAGAGCAACGGCGGGCCACGCTGGGTGCGGAGTATGTCGACAAAAACCTGGCGGCGGCCGACGAGTTCACCCGCCCGTTCCAAGAGGCGATGACGGCGTGGTGCTGGGGCTTTGGCTGGGGTGATGATGCCATCGACGCCAAGACCCGTTCGATGATGAACCTGTCGATGCTTGGCGCGCTGGGCAAAATGCACGAGTGGGAATTGCACTGCAAAGGGGCGCTCAACAATGGCGTCAGCAAGGACGAAATCCGCGCGATCATCCATGTGGTTGCGATCTATTGTGGTGTGCCGCAGGCGCTTGAGTGCTTCCGCGCAGCGCGCAAGGTTTTGGACGACGCTGGCGAATTATGACACGCGTCTTCATCAACGGATTTGGCCGCATTGGTCGCACGGTGTTGCGGGCATGGGCGCAAGGTGGTTGGCCCGAGGTCGAGATTGTCGGGATCAACGATATCGCCGAGGCTGATCTTTGCGCGCATCTGTTTGAATACGACAGCGTGTTCGGGCCATTCGCGGGCGAGGTCCGTCTGGAGGGCAAGACGCTCTATGTGAACGGCCACGCGATCCCGATTTTCCAAACCTTTGATGCGAGCACACTTGATCTGTCGGGTATTGATCTGGTGATGGAGTGCACGGGCAAGGCCGACGGGCGCGATGTGGCCGAACGTCCGCTCAGGGCTGGCGCGCGTCGCGTGCTGATTTCGGGTCCGTCCGATGCGGCGGACGCCACGATTGTGATTGGCGCAAACGAGGCAGAGCTTGCCGACCAGCAGATCATTTCCAACGCCTCTTGTACGACCAACGCCTTGGCTCCGCTTGTCCGCCTGCTCGACAATGTCTGGGGTGTGAAGACGGGGTGGATGACGACGATCCATTGCTACACAGGCAGCCAGCCTACGATTGACGCGCCGCGTGGCGATATGATGCGCAGTCGCGCCGCCGCTTTGTCGATGGTGCCGACCACCACAAGTGCGATGCGTCTGCTCGATCATGTTCTGCCCGATATCGCGGGACGGATCGAGGGGGCGGCGGTGCGTGTGCCTGTGGCCTCTGTCTCTGCGGTTGATCTGACTGTGACATTGCAGACGGAGGTGACGCGCGATCAGGTGATTGAGGTTCTGTCCACGCCGACCCCGATCATCGGCTGCACGAACAAGCCGCTGGTGTCGTCCGATCTGCGCGCAAGGCCGGAAAGCCTGATTGTTTCGCTGCCCGAGACCCGTGTCACGGCGCAGGGGCTGCTGCGGGTTTTTGGGTGGTATGACAACGAATGGGGCTTTTCGTGTCGGATGCTCGATGTGGCGCTGCGGATGGCCTGAGCCCCTCTTTTACTTTTGTGATCGCAGAGCTAGGTTCGCCAGAACACGTAAAGGGATCAACATGTCGTCAATCGTATCGGTGCGCAATCTGCGCAAGGCCTATGGCTCGGGGTTTGAGGCGCTCAAATCCGTTAACCTCGAAATCGAAGAAGGCGAAATCCTCGCGCTCTTGGGGCCAAACGGTGCGGGAAAAACCACGCTGATTTCCACGATTTGCGGGATCACTGTGCCGACCTCCGGCACTGTGACCGTGGGCGGCCATGACATCGGCACGGATTTCCGCGCAGCGCGCAGCCTCATCGGTTTGGTTCCGCAAGAGATCAATCTGGAGCCTTTCGAGACCGTCATCAACTCGGTCCGCTTCTCGCGGGGGCTGTTTGGCAAGCCGCGCAATGACGCCTATTTGGACCAAATCCTCAAGCAGCTTTCACTTTTTGACAAAAAGAACAGCAAGATCATGACGCTGTCTGGCGGTATGAAGCGGCGGGTTCTGATCGCCAAGGCACTGTCCCACGAACCGCGCGTCCTGTTCCTCGACGAGCCAACGGCAGGGGTGGATGTTGAACTCCGCAAAGACATGTGGGCCGTTGTCGCCGACCTGAAGGCGGCTGGCGTCACGATCATTCTGACAACGCACTATATCGAGGAGGCCGAAGCCATCGCGGACCGTGTCGGCGTGATCTCCAAGGGGGAAATCCTGTTGATCCAAGACAAGGCAGACCTCATGACGCAGATGGGCCAAAAACAACTGGTTGTGGAATTGCAGTCCGCCGTGACAGACATCCCTGCGCAACTCAAATCCTATGGGCTGGAGATTGGCAAAGACGGCAAGAGCCTGATTTACACCTATGACACCAAGGGCGAGCGCACGGGCATCACGACCCTGCTCAATGACTTGCAAAAAGCGGGCCTGCAAATGGCCGACATGAAGACACAGCAAAGCAGCCTCGAAGATATCTTCGTCGGTCTGGTGAAGGAAACAGCATGAACCTAACAGCCGTCGCTTCCATCTACCGCTTCGAGATGGCCCGCTTTTTCCGCACAGTGGCGCAGTCGATCATCTCGCCTGTCTTGTCCACCTCTCTCTATTTCGTTGTCTTTGGCACCGCCATCGGCAGTCGCATTGAATCCGTCGAAGGGCACAGCTATGGCGCGTTTATCGTGCCAGGCCTCATCATGCTGTCTGTCATGACCCAAGCCACGTCCAACGCCTCTTTCGGGATCTATTTCCCGAAATTCATCGGCACGATTTACGAGTTGCTCTCGGCGCCCGTGAACTTTTTGGAAATCACCCTTGGCTATGTGGGGGCGGCGGCGACGAAGGCGCTATTCATCGGGGTCATCATCCTGATCACGGCCTTTTTCTTTGTCGATATCTCGATTGCGCATCCGTTCTGGATGCTGGGGTTCTTGGTCCTGACATGTGTGAGTTTCTCGCTGTTGGGGTTCATCATCGGCATCTGGGCGGGCAATTTCGAGCAGCTGCAACTGATCCCTCTGTTGATCATCACACCACTGGTGTTCCTTGGCGGCAGCTTCTATTCGATCACCATGCTCCCGCCCGCCTGGCAGACGGTCACCATGTTCAACCCTGTCGTCTATCTGATTTCCGGCTTCCGCTGGGCGTTCCTTGACACGGCGGATGTGCCTGTCGGCCTCTCGCTGCTGGCTATTGCGCTGTTCACGGGGGCTTGCCTGACGGCGATCTGGTGGATTTTCCGCACAGGCTGGCGTATCCGGCAGTGACGCCTTGCGGCACATGCCCCTCGGACCTAGATGGTAACATATGAAAAATTATATCCCCTTTATGAAATCTGACCCCTTTGTCGCCGTGATCCGGCTGCAAGGGCGGATTGCCAATAGCGCACGCGGACTGGATAATCCCAGCCTCGCGCCTGCCATCGAAAAGGCCTTTAGCAAGGGTAAACCAGCGGCCGTCGCTCTTGAGATCAACTGCCCGGGGGGAAGCCCTGTGCAGTCGTCACTAATTGCGGCGCGTATCCGGCGTTTGGCCGAAGAGAAAGAGATCCCCGTTTTCGCCTTTGTCGAAGATGTCGCCGCATCGGGTGGCTATTGGCTGGCTTGTGCTGCGGATGAGATTTTCGTGGATGACTGCTCGATCACGGGCTCTATCGGTGTGATTAGCACGGGCTTCGGTCTGCAGGACCTGATCGGCCAATACGGGGTCGAGCGCCGCGTGCATACAGCGGGCAAATCAAAGTCGATGCTCGACCCGTTCAAGGCCGAAAACCCCGCAGATGTGCAGCGGCTCAAGGGCTGGCTCGACGACATCCACAAAAATTTCATCTCTTATGTGAAAGCGCGCCGTGGCACGAAACTGGCCGATAATCCCGATCTGTTTACAGGCGAGGTCTTCATCGGACAAAAGGGGGTCGATCAAGGGCTTGCTGACGGGATCGGGCATATCGTGCCTGTGATGAAAGCGCGCTTTGGCGATAAGGTTAGATTTCGCCGCTATGGTGTGCGCCGCTCTTTGCTGGATCGTTTCGGCGCGCGGATTACGGGCGAGGCAATCGGCAGCATCGAAGATCGCGCGGCCTTCGCGCGGTTCGGGCTGTAAATGCTGATCAAGATCGTCACCCTCTTTCTGGTCGGCATGGCGGTGCTCGCGATGTTCGGCAAATGGAAGTTTCCGGGCCAAGCGCGCCTTGCGGCGGCCAAATGTAAAACCTGCGGACGATACCGCATCGGCAAAGGCCCTTGCGCCTGTTCAAAAGGAAAACCTTGATGGATTGGCTCTATACGGCTGTTGGTTTGGTGATTTTGCTTTTTGCGGGCGACAGCCTTGTGAAAGGCGCGGTCAACCTCTCGCTGAGACTGGGTGTGCCTGCATTGATCGTGTCGCTGACAATTGTCGCCTTCGGCACATCTGCCCCGGAACTTTTGATTTCCGTACAAGCGATTTGGGACGGTGTGCCCGGTTTGGCCTTGGGGAATGTGGTCGGGTCGAATACTGCCAACGTTTTGCTCGTCCTTGGTATTCCGGCACTTCTTGCGACGATGCACACAAGCGAGTGCGACACCCGCGGCAGCTATCTGCAAATGATGGCCGCGACGGCGCTGTTCATCGTGCTTTGCTTTATGGGGCCGCTGACTTGGGTCAGTGGTATTGTCCTGCTCGTGGCCCTTGCGGCGATGCTCATTTATGCCGCCCGTGCGGCGCAGGCGCACCGCAAGGCCTCTAACGATGTCGAAGACATTGAAGGCGCAGATCCAAGCCTTGGCTGGCCCAAGATCGCGCTTTTCTTGGCGCTGGGCCTGATTGGCCTGCCGCTTGGTGCCAACCTGCTTGTCGAGGGGGCCACCAGTATCGCCCGGGACTTTGGCATTTCAGAGACCGTGATCGGCCTGACACTTGTCGCCGTTGGCACCTCTTTGCCCGAACTCGCCACCACGGTTATGGCGGCTTTGCGTCGGCAAGCAGATGTGGCGCTCGGTAATGTTATCGGGTCGAACATGTTCAACCTGCTCGGCATTATGGGGGTGGCAAGTCTTGTCGGAAGTATCCCGATTGACGTGCAATTCCTGCGCTTTGATCTTTGGGTCATGGCGCTGGTCTCTGCGATGCTGATCCCGTTCGTGTTTTTCAAGCAGGACATCACCCGTATTTGGGGCATCGCGCTCACCGCGCTTTACCTCGTCTACCTTGTTGTGGTGCTGGCCTGATGCGGGCGCTGGTCACTGGTGCAGGCGCAAGGCTTGGCCAAGCGATGGCGCTCTATTTGGGCGGGCGTGGCTATGACGTTGCGGTGCATTATTCCTCCTCCGAAGCGGGGGCTGCCGAAACCGTTGGACTGCTTACTGCGATGGGGCGAAAGGCGATCGCTTTGCAGGCGGATTTGCTGGATGAGGAGGCGACCCAAGCGCTCCTCCCCGCGGCTGCTAAGGCCTTGGCTGGGCCGATTACCTGCCTGATCAATAACGCGTCGATTTTCGAATATGATACGATCGCAAGTGCCACCCGCAAAAGTTGGGACAGACATCTTGAATCGAACCTGCGTGCGCCGTTTGTCTTGACGCAAGCAATGGCCGCGCAAGCGCCGACCGCGCGGACTGATGAGAATGGTGAACCAGTAGCGCAGGCGCTTGTCATCAATATGCTCGATCAACGCATCCATAAGCTCACGCCAGAGTTTATGACATATACGATTGCCAAAATGGGGCTTTGGGCGCTGACCCAGACTGCCGCGCAAGCCTTGGCGCCCCACGTGCGGGTCAATGGGATTGGGCCGGGACCGACCTTGCAGGGGCATCGGCAGAGCGCGGAACACTTTGCCAATCAGCGCGCTGCGACGGTTCTGGAGCGGGGCGCGAACGCGCAAGATATCACCGCTGCGCTGGGCTACTTCCTCGACGCCCCCGCTGTCACTGGCCAAATGATTGCCGTTGATGGCGGGCAGCACTTAGGCTGGAAAACACCGGATGTCCTAGGGGTTGAGTGACCTTACGGCAAACTTGTCCACCTGATCACGGAATTGTCACAAAAGCCTTACAAAAAGTAAATAAAATCAGTCTGTTGCAGGCACATAAAAAATTTATCTATGTTTTTCAATGCGTTACATAATTGCCTAAAAAATAGGCAATGCGACGAAGGCCGCTAAAAACAACGGAATTTTGAAAGCCACAAACTTTTACCCACGGAGTTATCCACAGAAACAGTGGATGCCTTTCCTCTTGAAGCCACCTTGATACCATTGCAGCCAGAACAGAATCACGGACGCACCATGACCGATCCCGTCGCCGAGACCCAACTGACCGGATACGCCCGCATCGCGGCCTATCTGCGCACGATTGACGGCTCTCCGGGGGTTTACCGGATGCTCGATGCGGAAAGCCGTGTGCTTTATGTCGGCAAGGCACGGAATTTGCGCGCGCGGGTGAGCAACTATGCCCGTCCGGGTAATCACTCCGGCCGCATTGCGCGCATGATCGACGAGACGGCCTCGATGATGTTCCTGACCACGCGCACCGAGACAGAAGCGCTCTTGCTTGAGCAAAACCTCATCAAGCAGCTGAAGCCGCGTTACAACGTCCTGCTGCGCGACGATAAATCTTTTCCGAATATCCTTGTGGCCAAGGATCACGCCTACCCGCAGATCAAAAAGCACCGCGGTGCGAAAAAGGAGAAGGGGACCTATTACGGCCCTTTCGCAAGTGCAGGTGCGGTCAATCGCACGCTCAACCAGTTGCAGCGGGTGTTTTTGCTGCGCAATTGCACGAACTCCGATTTTGAAACCCGCACGCGGCCCTGCCTGCAATATCAGATCAAGCGCTGCTCTGGCCCCTGCGTCGGTATGATTTCGCCCGAAGATTATGCCGCCACCGTGCGTGACGCCGAACTTTTCCTGCAAGGGAAGAGCAAAGGCATCCAGCAGGCCCTTGCCGCGCAAATGGCGGCGGCGGCCGAGGCGATGGAATACGAGCGCGCCGCCGCCCTGCGGGACCGGATCAAGGCGCTGACGCAAGTGCAAACCGCCCAAGGGATTAACCCGCAAGCGACGGAAGAGGCCGATGTGATCGGTCTGCATATCGACGGGGGGCAAGCCTGCGTGCAGGTGTTCTTTATTCGCGCCAACCAAAATTGGGGCAATCACGATTACTACCCGCGCATTAGTGGCGAGGAAGACCCGTCTGAAGTCATGGAAGCCTTTGTCGGCCAGTTCTATGCGACACGCGAGCCGCCCCGCGCGATTATTCTGAGCCATGGTCTGGACAACGACGATTTGATGGCGGAGGCCTTGGCCGAAAAGCTAGGCCGCAAGGTCGAGATTATCACGCCACAGCGCGGCGAGAAGGCCGAGCTGGTGCAAGGTGCGCTGCGTAACGCCCGCGAAAGCCTCGCGCGCAAAATGTCCGAGACCGCGACCCAAGGCAAATTGCTCAAGGGGCTGGCCGAGGCTTTTGATCTGCCGAAAGTGCCCAAGCGGATCGAAGTCTATGACAACTCGCACATCCAAGGCGCCTTTGCCGTAGGCGCGATGGTTGTTGCGGGACCGGAGGGCTTTGATAAAAACCAATACCGCAAGTTCAACATCAAAGGCGAGGAAATGAGCGCGGGCGATGACTTTGGTATGATGAAAGAGGTCATGACCCGCAGGTTTCAACGGCTGCTCAAAGAAGACCCGGAGCGCACCTCCGGCTTTTGGCCCGATTTGTTGCTGATCGACGGTGGCGCGGGGCAGGTGAGCTCCGTGCGCGAGATCATGGAAAAGCTGGGCGTTGGTGATGTGCCGATGGTCGGTGTCGCCAAAGGCGAGGACCGCGACGCAGGCAAAGAGGTGTTTCACCGTACAGGCAAGCCGGTTATGGCGCTGCGCCACAACGATCCTGTGCTCTATTTCATCCAAAGGATGCGCGACGAGGTCCACCGCTTTGCCATCGGCACCCACCGCGCAAAACGGACCAAGGCGATTGGCGCGACGCCGCTTGACGACGTGCCGGGCGTTGGGGCTGCCCGCAAGCGCGCGCTGCTCGCGCATTTTGGATCGGCCAAAGCCGTCGCGCGCGCAAACCTCGCGGATTTAACCGCTGTTGAAGGGGTCTCCGCGAATATGGCGCAAAAAATCTATGACTACTTTCACGAAAACGGATAGTCTTCCGGCGGGCATATTAGCGTCGCGCAAAAACAGCGGCTTTTCACTTCATGGAGGAGCGCATAAGGTAGGTGCATGAACTGGAATTTGCCCAATATTTTGACGCTCTTGCGTCTGCTCGCCGCCCCGAGTGTGGCGGTTATGTTCCTTTATTTTAATCGGCCGTTGGCCGATTGGTTTGCTTTGCTGTTGTTTATCTCGGCGGCAGTCACGGATTTTGTTGACGGCTACCTTGCGCGGGCTTGGAAACAAGAAACAAAGTTTGGCGCGATGATGGACCCGATTGCGGATAAGGCGATGGTGATTATCGCGCTTGTGGTTATCACTGGCTTTTCGGGGATGAACCCATGGATCCTGCTACCTGCCGTTTTCATCATCTTCCGCGAGGTTTTTGTCTCGGGATTGCGTGAATTCCTTGGGGATACGGCAGGGACACTCAAGGTCACGGCCTTGGCCAAATGGAAGACGACCGTGCAGATGGTCGCGATTGCGATCCTTTTTGCAAAAGGCGCGTTTGAACATTATCTTATCGACCGCAGCTTTGGCATGGACCAAGATACGCAGACCGGTATCCTGGCAGGCGATATCGAAGATCTGCTCGGACTGCGCAATCTGGAGCTCGGGCTTGAGGTGTCGTGGTATTTGGGTGTTGGGACACTTTGGCTGGCAATGGTTCTCACCGTCTTGAGCGGCGCTGACTATTTCCGCAAGGCGCTCCCTTATTTGAGAGATCGCACATGAACGTCATGTATTTTGCTTGGGTCCGCGAAAGGATCGGCCTGCCTCAGGAAGAGGTGCAAACCGAAGCCGTGACCGTTGCCGATTTGGTGGCCGAACTGGCCGCACGCGAAGACCGCTATGCCGCAGCTTTCGCCGATATTTCGGCCTTGCGGGTTGCGCTGGATCAGGAACTCTCCGATTTTGATGCGCCCCTTGCGGGTGTGCGCGAAGTGGCGTTTTTCCCGCCGATGACAGGCGGCTGAGATGACTGTGCGCGTGCAAGCCGCCGCGTTTGACGCGGGCGCCGAGTTGAACGCCTTTGCGAAGAACCGCACAGACGTCGGCGCGGTCGTTAGCTTTACGGGTGTGGTGCGCGACACGGACGGCACGTTGCAGCAGATGGAAATCGAACATTATCCGGGCATGACGGAACGGGCCATCGCCGAGATCGTCGGACAGGTGCAATCGCGCTGGGCCTTGGCGGATGTGCTTGTCATTCACCGGCACGGCGTCTTGCCTGTTGGTGCGCCCATCATGATGGTGGCGACTGCGTCTGCACACCGCGCAGATGCCTTTTTTGCCGCTGACTACCTGATGGATTATCTCAAGTCCCGCGCGCCGTTCTGGAAGAAAGAAACGACCGCAGATGGCACGGCTTGGGTCGCGGCCAAGGACGAGGACGAGGCGGCCCTAAACCGCTGGTGAGCGGGCCAACGCCGCGACGGCATTATGGCGCGGACAAGCGGTTGTGTGATTATTGATCAGACCGGTTGCCTCCATGAAAGCATAGACAATCGTGGGGCCGCAAAATTTGAAGCCTGCTTTCTTGAGGTCTTTGGAGATTTGCGTCGAGAGCGGCGAAAACGTCGGCATCGCGGAGCGGTCCGCGAGGGTGGTGCGCAAGGGCACCCCATCGACATAATTCCACAAGAATTTGTCAAAGCCCTGCGCGGCTTCGATCCGTTGCCAAGCCTGCGCGTTGGTGATCGTGGCTGCGATTTTGCCGCGATGTCTGATAATACCCTTATCCTCAAGCAAGCGGGCAATCTCGTCTTCGCCCCATGTCGCGATCACATCCGGATCGAAGCCCGCAAAAGCGGTGCGAAAGTTATCGCGCTTTTTCAAGATCGTGATCCAGCTCAGTCCCGCCTGGAACCCGTCGAGAACGAGCTTTTCCCAAAGCGCGCGACTATCATATTCTGGCACACCCCATTCGGTGTCGTGGTAGTCGACGTAAATCTGCTCGGGACCAGCCCAACCGCACCGCGTCTCCATAATGGCCCCTTTGTTGGACTGTATTTCCGTTGCATTTGATTAGATTGCCATACTTTAACGACCTGTTATGTGTCGGCAAGGCAAAGTCGGAGGGTCAAGAAGGACCTTTCCATGCCACCTGCACAACACTCGCTGCTTACAACTGACGAACAGGCGCTGCTCGACCCGTTGCACTATGCGATGGCCAGCAGGGATGCGGATGTGCTCACGCTCGTGCGTGAAGCGCTCAGGGCCGGGCGCGCGCGCTTGGCGTTTCAACCGATTGTCACTGCTGGGACAGAGGGAAAAGTGGCCTTCTATGAGGGACTTATTCGTGTGATGGATCAGGGAGGGCGGGTCATTCCTGCCGCGCATTTTATGCCCGTTGTCGAGGAAACAGACCTTGGGCGGCAAATTGACTGCCAGACTTTGGAACTCGCATTCAAAACCTTGAAAACAGCACCCAACCTGCGGCTTTCGATCAACGTCTCGGCGCGGTCCCTTGGGGATAGCCTGTGGCGGCGAATCCTCGAACAAGGGCTGACTGATCCGGAGGCACTCGGTAATCGGCTGATCTTCGAGATCAGCGAGTCGTCGGCGATGATGCTACATGAGATCGTCATCCGGTTCATGGACGAAATGCAACCGCGCGGCATTGCCTTTGGACTTGATGGGTTCGGGGCAGGGCTTATCGCCTTTCGGCACCTGAAGGATTTCTTCTTTGATCTGGTGAAAATCGACAAAGGGTTCATACGTGGCATTGCAGCCGACCCCGACAATCAAGTCCTGACCGAAGCATTGATGACCGTCGCGCGTCAATTTGAAATGCTGGTCATCGCGGATGGTATCGAGACGAAGGCAGAGGCCGATTTCCTGACGAAAATGGGGGCGGATTGTCTTCAGGGATACTATTATGGTGTGCCTAAATTCGACCTGTGGGCGACCTCATAGCTATGTACGAGCGGCATAGCTGAGTTGACCCAACGGAATCGCATTGCGCGAAGCTGCTGTAATTTGTAAAAGGGACACGCGGCAGGGCGGAGCCTGCGCGTCCAAACTGGATATGCGCCGCTCCGATCTGTCTGGGAAATACTGATCGGAGAGGACCCATCACATGACCAATGTTGTTATCGCTTCCGCAGCGCGTACCGCTGTGGGGAGTTTCGGCGGCGCATTCGCCAACACCAAAGCCCACGAATTGGGCGCAGCCGTTCTTGAGGCTGTCGTCGCCCGTGCTGGCATCGATAAATCCGAAGTCAGCGAAACAATTTTGGGTCAGGTTTTGACTGCAGCACAGGGCCAGAACCCCGCGCGCCAAGCGCATATCAACGCAGGCCTGCCAATTGAAAGCGCCGCTTGGGGTATCAACCAAGTGTGTGGTTCCGGTCTTCGCGCTGTGGCCCTTGGCGCCCAGCACATCCAGCTTGGCGATGCGTCGATTGTTGCCGCTGGCGGTCAAGAAAACATGAGCCTTTCCGCGCATGCTGCCAACCTGCGTGCAGGCCAGAAAATGGGCGACATGAACTTTATCGACACGATGATCCGTGACGGTCTTTGGGATGCGTTCAACAATTACCACATGGGTCAGACGGCTGAAAACGTCGCTGAAAAGTTCCAGATTACCCGCGAAATGCAGGACGAATTTGCTGTCGCGTCCCAGAACAAAGCCGAAGCTGCCCAAAAGGCTGGCCGCTTTGCTGACGAGATCGCGGCCTTCACCGTGAAGACCCGCAAGGGCGACATCATCGTCGATCAAGACGAATATATCCGCCACGGTGCGACCCTCGAATCCATGCAGAAACTGCGCCCAGCTTTCACCAAAGACGGCACAGTGACTGCGGCAAACGCTTCTGGTCTCAACGACGGGGCTGCCGCAACGCTGCTCATGTCCGCTGACGAAGCCGAAAAGCGCGGCATCGAGCCGCTCGCACGCATCGCGTCATATGCAACTGCTGGTCTTGATCCATCCATCATGGGCGTTGGCCCGGTCTCCGCATCGCGTAAAGCGCTTGCAAAAGCAGGCTGGTCCGTCGCTGACCTCGACCTCGTCGAAGCGAACGAAGCCTTCGCCGCACAGGCTTGCGCCGTGAACAAGGAAATGGGCTGGGATCCGGCTATCGTTAACGTCAACGGCGGAGCGATTGCCATCGGTCACCCTATCGGTGCTTCTGGCTGCCGCGTTCTGAACACGCTGCTGTTTGAAATGAAGCGTCGCGGCGCGAAAAAAGGCCTCGCCACGCTGTGCATCGGTGGCGGTATGGGTGTAGCACTCTGTGTAGAGCGCCCCTAAGATCAAATCGGGCGCGCAATAATGTTACGCGCCTATTTTTGATCTTATAATAAGATTACAATGAAGAATTTCTTGGAGGAGAAAGCTATGTCCCGTGTTGCTCTTGTCACTGGCGGTTCCCGCGGCATTGGTGCCGCTATTTCGATGGCGTTGAAGGATGCCGGTTATCAGGTCGCGGCCACCTATGCTGGCAACGATGAAAAGGCTGCAGCCTTTACCGCCGAGACTGGCATCAAGACCTATAAATGGGATGTTGCCGATTATGACGCCTGTGCCGCTGGTGTGGCTCAGGTCGAAGCCGACCTTGGTCCAGTTGAGGTTCTCGTCAATAACGCAGGCATCACCCGCGATGCGCCATTCCACAAAATGACGCCAGCCCAGTGGAACGAAGTGATCGGTACCAACCTGAACGGCGTGTTCAACATGACGCACCCTGTTTGGCCTGGTATGCGCGAGCGCAAGTTCGGTCGGATTATCACCATTTCTTCGATCAACGGTCAAAAAGGCCAGTTTGCACAAGCGAACTATGCCGCATCCAAGGCGGGCGACATCGGCTTTACGAAGTCACTGGCCCAGGAGGGTGCCCGCGCAGGGATCACTGTGAACGTGGTCGCACCGGGTTACATCAACACCGAGATGATGAGCACGATCCCTGAAAAGGTGATGAACGAAGTGATCCTGCCGCAGATTCCCGTCGGTCGTTTGGGTGAAGCCTCCGAGATTGCGCGCACTGTTGTCTTCCTTGCGTCCGACGATGCGGGCTTTATCACAGGCTCGACCATCTCCGCGAATGGTGGCCAATACATGAGCTAACCTGCTCTGCTAAAACGAAAAAAGGGGCCGTTCATCGGCCCCTTTTTTGTATCGAATTCATGGAATCTGCGCTGTTATGCGCTTAATTTACTGATCTCTTCTTTGATCATAAGCTTTTGCTTTTTCAAGGCCGCGATTTCGGCGTCTGTGGAAGACGGGCTGCGCTGCAGCGTCTCCACGGAATCTGAGAGGTGTTGATGCTTCTTTTTAAGTTGCTCGATGTGTGAAGTCACACTCATGGTCGTCCTCCTCTGGTGTTCAATAACATCCCCACTGCACCACATCTTTTTCGATCTGTCACGCCGCAGGGCAGCATCTTTATGCAAAAACCAGTCTTGCGGCGAAAGATTGCCAAATTATTAATCGGCGAGCGCATAACCAGCGCCATTGCGGAGAATTTGACGGACCTGCGGCGTATAATTTTCGCGGTCTGCATCGTGCATCGTGCCATCGTGCATAATCAGCGGCGACATGAGTCGGAATGGCGCCCGACCAGAGTGACGCGCTTGCAGTAAAAACAGGTGTGGCGCAGAGCCTTCGCGCGCCGCAATCGGGCGCACAACAACAGATCCCAGCCGCCCGATCAGGGCCGCCAGAACCTCTGGCAAACGCTCGATACGCAGGATCATCGTGAAATATCCCTTCGGGGCCAGACGCTTGGCCGCGACGTCGATCCAGTCACCCAAGGGGGTGTCGCCCCCCATTGCAATATCGCGCCCCATGTTTGGGGCAGCAGATCCGGCAGCGCGATCAAAGTAGGGCGGGTTCATCATCACATGGGTGAATTGGCGGTTGCGCAGATCGGCGGGCAGGGCGCGCAGATCGGCATTCACAACGTTCAGCCCGTTTTGGGCCGCCAGCGCGGCATAGTCGGCCTGCAACTCGACGCCAGTCACGGCAACGCCCGCGATCCGTGCTGCGAGGCATAGTGACGCAACCCCGACGCCACAGCCCAGCTCCAGCACGGTTTCACCTGTTCTGGCGGGCACACTCGCTGCTAGCAATACGGCGTCGATTCCAGCGCGATACCCCTTTGCCGGTTGTATCGCTTTCACCTGCCCACCCAAGAAAAGATCGGTCGTCGTTTGCATCCTAGCGCCCCAGATCAATCTCGTTGTCGCGCATGATTGCCTCTGCCATGAATAAATCACGGTCCACCACCATCAGGCGCCGCGGCATTATTCCGATTGATCCTTCGAGGATGCTCATGTTTACGTCGAACTGGAAGCAAGCTATACCCTCACTGTCCAGAAGTGCGGTAGCGTAAGCGATGACAGTCGGGTCGTTGGTGCGTAAAAGCTCTTTCATATCTATGACGTAAGCATCGTTTGCGTCTTTGTCTATTGAGATGACGGAAAACGCCATGAGCCTTGATACAGCCGCCACAAAACCACATGAGCGCCTCGCAGAGGCCTTGGCCGGGGATATGGCTGCGGTCAATGACATGATCCGCGCGCGTATGGCATCCGAACATGCGCCCCGCATCCCCGAAGTGACGGCGCATTTGGTTGAGGCGGGCGGCAAACGCCTGCGCCCGATGCTAACGCTCGCGGCTGCGCGGATGTGCGGCTATGATGGCCCCTATCACGTGCATTTGGCCGCGACCGTCGAGTTTATCCACACAGCGACCCTGTTGCATGACGACGTTGTGGACGAGAGCAGCCAGCGCCGCGGGCGCCCGACGGCGAACCTGCTGTGGGATAACACCAGCAGCGTTCTGGTCGGCGATTACCTCTTTGCGCGCTCATTCCAATTGATGGTCGAGACGGGCTCTATGCGGGTGCTCGATATCCTTGCCAATGCCTCCGCGACAATTGCCGAAGGCGAGGTTTTGCAACTGACCGCCGCTGCCGATCTGGCGACGACCGAAGAAATATACTTTAAGGTGGTGCGCGGCAAAACAGCGGCGCTGTTTTCGGCGGCAATGGAAGTCGGCGGCGTGATCGCCGCGGCGGACGAGGCTGTGGTGAAGGCGCTTTTCGATTATGGCGATGCCCTTGGTATCGCGTTCCAGATCGTCGACGATTTGCTCGACTACGGTGGAACGGCGGCTATTGGCAAGAATCTTGGCGATGATTTCCGCGAGCGCAAGCTGACATTGCCTGTGATCCGCGCGATTGCTGCAGGGGACGCTGACGAACGCGCGTTCTGGGATCGCACAATTGCAAAGGGCCGTCAGGTCGAGGATGATCTTGCGCAGGCGATGGCCATTCTCAAGCGTCACGGGAGCATGGAGAGCACACGTGACACCGCAATCGCATGGGCCGAAAAGGCGAAGACCGCGCTCGCTGTTGTTCCCGATCACGCGCTCAGGACGATGCTGGCTGACTTGGCCGATTACGTCGTCGCGCGGATCACCTAAAGCAGCTCTGCGGGAACAACCCACCAATCCATATGTGCGATTTGCAAGGCGCGCGCCACTTGTCGCGCGTCACCCATGGTGCGGGTGAGGCCGTAACAGGTCGCGCCAGATCCGGACATCCCTGCATGGCGCACCAAGGGCTGGCGGCTCAATGCCGCCAAAGCCGCACCAATATCAGGCACAAGCGCACTGGCCGGTCCGGCCAGATCATTACGCTGGCTCGCGAGCCACGCCGAGAAGGCCACAAAGTCGAGGCGCGCAGGCAGAGCATCCATCTTCGGATTTTGCTTGTTTGTCAGACCTGCAAAAACAGGGCCTGTCGGCACGACCACCTTGGGATTGACTAGGATCATCGCACAGTTTGGCAGGGGTGGCGTCGGGGACAATATCTCGCCGATCCCTTCCATGCGTAGCGGGTCTGGGGCCATCATGCACGCCGGCACATCGGCCCCCAGCGCCAAAACAGACGGGTCCTCTGGCGATAGTGGCGCCACGTCCCAAAGTTGCGCGAGAATCGCGAGCGTTATTGCGGCATCGGATGATCCGCTCCCGATACCCGCCGCATGCGGCAAGTTCTTTTCCAGTGTCATCGCCGCACCTGCGGTCACGCCGCGTGCCGTCTGCAAAAGCCGTGCTGCGCGCATCATCAGATTGCTGTCGCTCGTCGGCACGCCTTGCGCAAACGGGCCTGTCACCGTGAGGCTCAGCTCTGTCGCCGTGGTCGCGGTAATTTCGTCAAAGACCCCTGCAAAACCGACCAGACTATCCAGCAAGTGATAGCCGTCGCTGCGTTGCCCTGTGACGTGAAGCGTCAGATTGACCTTGGCAGGTGCGCTGCCTTTGATCATCGTCACAAGCCGTCTCGCAGAGGCGGTTCGCCCTCTTCGGCGCGCACGGCATCAAGCCCGACCTCGAGCTTGCGGCGAATGCGGATCGCGTCTTCTTCGGTCGGCTCAAATGAAAGTGCGCGGTTCCACTGGAAACGGGCCTCGATAAACCGTCCAACAGCCCAAAGCGCGTCGCCAAGGTGATCATTGACTACCGGGTCAACAGGCTCTAGCGCGGCGGCGTTTTCGAGATGACCGACGGCATTTTCATAATCGCCACGCTGGAACAGAATCCAGCCAAGGCTATCGACAATCGCCCCGTTCTGCGGCTCTGCAGCGACAGCGGTTTCGATCATCGCCAGCGCTTCCTCCATGTTGATATTCCGCTCAACCATGGAATAACCAAGATAATTCAGGACTTGGGGCTGATTTGGATTCAGTTTGAGCGCGGCCCTGAAATCGGCCTCTGCCGAGGGCCAGTCATTGAGTGAATGATGCGTAATCCCGCGCGCATAGTAGATGAACCACCTGAGCGGGTCGGTGTCGTCATAAAGGGCGATGGCCCGCGTATAGGCGGCCTTTGCCTTATCGAGCATGTTCGCTTCGCGGTAGGTGTCGCCCGCAGTCGCATGGACACGCGGCATGTCGGGATAGGTCCGCGCCAGCGTTTCCAAGACTTCAATCGCGGCTTCCGATTTGCCCGCTTTGCGGAGCGTTTCCGCACGGCCAAGTTCGGCTGATTGGAAGGCCGGGCTATCTGCAGGAACGGCGCTGAATGCGGTTGCGGCAAGGTCATATTGCCCGATGCTATCCAAAAGCTCTGCGGTCAACAAAACGGCGTCGGTATTGGACGGGTTCAGGTGCACTGCCGCTCTGGCGTAGCGCAAGACATAGTCGTCCGAGGTATCCCCGACGACGGCCTGCGAGAGCATCAGGTAAGTCTCTCCGAGACCATCTTTCGGACTGCGGACGTAGTCGAAAGGCACTTTCTCACCTGCGTCAAATGCACTGCGCATTGCGGCCAGCGTCGGGTCGGTCTGCGCCCCGAAAACGGTGTCAAGTAATGCTGCCGCGTCGGTGTTGCGGTCCAGCTGGCTGAGTATCTGTGCATGGGCAAGTGCGCTGCGGCGATTGTAGCGCATCCCGTTTGCCGGGCCGCTGGCAAAGATTGTTTCTGCACCTTCGAAATCGCCGACATGTGCGAGGGCCAATGCTTTGTTGTAAAGGCCATAGATGCTTAAGCCCGGGCTCGCGATGACCGCGTCAAAGGCTGCGATTGCGGCGGACATTTGCCCTTTGCCGACCTGCGCCCAAGCCTGCGTGAGCCCGTCCACCAACGGGCCGATTTCGCGCCCTGCCTCACTATCGGCGAGCACAGTGTCCCAATCGTCGCGCGATGCGGCATCTACGCTGAGGGTCATATTGGCCATCTGGCTGGAAATACCCGCCTCTGACATCATTTTCGCAATCGGAACAGCACGGGTGAAATCACCCAGCCCCAGATAGGAAACCAGCGTGTTTTCAAGAAGATAAGGGTTCAACGGGTCCGCGGTCAGAGTCTGGGTGAAAAACCGCGCCCCCGCCTCGTAGTCGTTGTTGGTCGCCGCCTGTCGCGCTGCCAGATAGGCCCCCGCCTTGGGCTCTGCCAGCGCCGAAAATGGCAACAGGGCAATCAGGCAGGTAGCAGTAATGAGGGTGCGTTTTGTCACGTGTGATGACCTTTTTGAAGAGTGGTTGCGGGCAGGGTAACGGCCTGCGGCGCGGGCTGCAATCGGGTCTGGGTGGCTATGCGGTTAAACGCCGAAAATCCGCATGTGGCCGGTTCTGTGGAAAAACACCGTGTTGCTGACGCAGGAATTCGCGTCTTGAACAGGGCGCGAGCGCCTTTTCCATCAGGCTTTGCACGTTTGCTGCGGTGCAGGAAGGATCTTGGCCAGTTTGCGGAGGTTTTGGGCAGCTGCGGCGAGGAGGAATTCGTCATTTGCGCCGCAGGGACCTCGTAATCGGAGTCGCCCCAACCCGAGAATGCGTTTGAGGTGGGCAAAGAGCATTTCCACCTTCTTTCTGAGCCGCATCGAGATGAAATATTGTTCGGTTTTGGCGACGCCTTTGCCGCCTGGGCCTCTGTTGGGGTCAGAATAGTTGCGGCGGAACTGCTTGAGTGATTGGCCTTCTGGACAAACATATTGGTCGTTTTATAGGTCCCTTTCGAAGTCTGCGCGGCTCCAGGTCCCGTCCGTGCGGCCCGCTTTTCCATGACCGGGATGTGCGGGGCGATCTTGCGGTCCACCAGCCAACCCAGCATTGGGCCCGAGCCGTAAGCAGTATCCATTGCCCGACAGCTGATTGCGCAGCAATCAATGAGAGGGGGCGATGATCCGCTCGGGGTGCAGATCAAATGTGTCTTTGACCCTGTCCAGCATCTTGCGCACGGCCACTACCGCGGCCTGTCGGATTGACCGCGTTGCCTCCACGTCAATGATCACACTGTGATCAGTGTCGATCAGGTAATTGGTGGAATAGGCAAAGAAAGCGGGCCCTTTGCGTGCTGCGGTCCATTGGATGGCGGGATCGGAAAGGGATGTGAACTTGGGCTCGACCTCAGATGCCGCACCGAAAGCCGCATCGTCCAGAACAGCGAGATATTCACGCATGGCGCGCGGAGCATCCTGCGGCGTAATTGTAGATGTGTTCCAACCTTCCTTCGGCGTTGAGTTTTGTTTGTTGGCGTTCGACCGGAAATTGATCCCCCAGATCAATTTCTTTTCGGTCTCACCCTCAATCAAACTGGCATCTGCCGCAAATCGCTGGCCGCTCACGAGACCGTCCGCAATGCAGCGCGCCACAGTCGTTTCAAACAAGTGGCGCAAAAGATCACTGTCACGGAAACGCCCATGTCGGTTCTTGGAAAAGGTCGAATGGTTCGGCACGGGATCAGTAAGATCAAGACGGCAGAACCAGCGGTAAGCTGCAGCCTCGCTGCATGGGAAAGGGTCACATCCGAAGTGAAACCTTAAATCTCTAGGATCGTGCTCCCTGTGGTCTTGCGCGCCTCAAGTGCTTCATGGGCTTTGGCGACGTCCTTAAGGGCGAACCGCTGGCCGATGATAATCTTAACATCACCGGCAAGGACCTTTTCGCCCAGATGCTTCGCCATGGACTGGCAAGTGGCATGATCTCCAATATGGGTGAACACGGTCGGGCGCGTGATTTTGAGGGATCCCTTTTTCCCCAGAATGCCGATGTCAAAGGGCGCGACCGGCCCTGACGCATTGCCGAAGCTGATCATCATGCCCAGCGGTTTCAGGGAATTCAACGAGCCTTCAAAGGTATCTTTGCCGACCGCGTCCATGACGACGTCAACGCCCATGCCGCCCGTCAGGCTGCGTACCTGTTCTGGCCAATCGGCATTGCGGTAGTTGATGCAATGGGTGGCCCCATGCGCAAGAGCAAGCGCGCACTTCTCATCAGTACCCGCCGTGCCGATCAGCGTGATCCCTTCCGAGCGTGCCCATTGGCATGCCAGAAGGCCGACACCGCCAGCAGCGGCATGGAACAAGACTGTGTCACCGGACTTTAATGGCGTGGTGCGGTGGAAAAGATACTCGACCGTCATGCCTTTGAGCATCATCGCGGCACCTTCTTCAAACGAGATGCCGTCGGGCAGCGGACAGACCTGTGCTGCAGGCATCACGCGTGCCTCGGTATAGGAACCGGGTGGCTGCGAGGCATAGGCCACGCGGTCTCCGACCTTAAGATGGGTGACACCTTCGCCGACGGCCTCGATAATACCCGCGGCCTCCATGCCCATCGCGTGAGGCAATTGTATGGGGTAAAGGCCAATGCGCTGATACACGTCGATGAAATTCAGGCCGACCGCCTTATGCGCGACACGGACCTCGCCTTGGCCCGGCGTGCCAACCCCGATGTCGACGAGCTTGAACTGCTCAGGGCCGCCATGCGCTTCGATTATTGCTGTGAGTGCCATGTTCGTCTTTCCATTTTTAATCAGCGAAAGATATCTGCGAATTGGTCGCGCAGGATATTCTTTTGCAGTTTCCCCATCGTGTTGCGCGGGAATTCTGACATCACAATCAGCTTTTTGGGTTGCTTGAACCGCGCAAGTTGTTCTCCCAGAACCGCCATAATGTCCTCGGTCGACAGGGTCGCATTGGGTTCAGCCACAAGAAGCCCAACGACGCTTTCGCCAAAATCAGGATGCGGCACACCGATAACTGCGCTTTCCAGAACGCCGGGCTGGTCGTCAAGGATAAGCTCGATCTCCTTGGGGTAGATGTTGTAACCACCCGAAATGATCAGGTCCTTGTTGCGGCCCACAATCGTGACGTAGCCATCCGCATCAATCAGCCCCAGATCGCCCGTGATAAAGAACCCGTCAGCCCGCAATTCTTCGGCGGTTTTTTCCGGCATCTGCCAGTAACCCTTAAAGACGTTTGGACCACGGACTTCGATCTGGCCGATTTCACCAGTGGGGACAGTGTCACCCGTCGCCGGATCCGTGATCTTGAGCTCAACTCCCGGCAATGGAAAGCCAACAGTCCCCGCACGGCGCTCGCCGTCATAGGGGTTCGAGGTGTTCATATTCGTTTCGGTCATGCCGTAACGTTCAAGAATGCGGTGACCGGTGCGCTCTTCGAACCTGACATGGGTTTCGGCCAGTAAGGGTGCGGACCCGGACACGAACAGCCGCATATGCGCGGTCAATTCGGCAGTAAAGCGGTCGTCATCCAAGAGCCGCGTATAGAACGTCGGCACGCCCATCATCGTGGTGGCCTGCGGCATGAATGCGATCATTTGGTCCATATCCAGCTTCGGCAGGAAAATCATGGCGCCGCCCGCGATCAGTGTGACGTTGCTGGCGACAAAAAGACCGTGCGTGTGAAAGATCGGCAAGGCGTGCAGCAGCACGTCGGCATCGGTGAACCGCCAGTAGTCAGCCAGCGTTTGCGCGTTAGAAACAAGGTTGGCCTGTGTCAGCATTGCACCTTTGGATCGCCCCGTTGTGCCGGACGTATAGAGAAACGCCGCAAGATCGTCGGGCGCACGGCTGACTGTCTCGAACGCCTCGGGTTGGGTCCTGGCAAGCTCGGGAAAGCTGCCGGTGCCATCCGGGTTCAGCGTGCGCAACGTAGCGGTATAGGCCGCAGCAATCGGGGTGAGTGCCGCTGCGGCGCGGTCGGTCGCAAGCACAAGCTTCGCGCCCGAGTTGCCAATGAAATAATCAAGCTCACTGGCCGTGTAGCCCGTGTTCAACGGCAGGAAAATCACACCCGTCTGCGCGCAGGCCGCATAAACGGCCAAGGCTTCGGGCGATTTCTCGATCTGTGCGGCGAGCCGGTCACCCGCAACCAAGCCCAAGGCGGTCATCGCGTGGGCATAACGCGCAGCCATCCGCAAGAATGCGTCGTGGGTCAGGGTTGTGCCGTCTGGCAAATGCAGAAACGGGGTGGTTTTTCCGGCATGACGACCGAACAGTGTATCATAGAGCAAATTGGCCATAGAACTTTCCAGACTATCAGGTAGCGTTTGTCAGCGCTTTGCGTGCAAGGGAACGTAAGGCAGCAGAAGCCGCGACTTTTTGGCTTGTGGCAAAGGCTTCGTGGTTTTCAGTGATCTTGCCCAAGTCATAGAGGTAATTGACCATCGCCCCTCCGGACTGGGTCATTCCGTTTACGGAGAGATCGGCACCGGCGTGGACCTCATGGACCGATGCGCCGTTGTTGAGGTGGAAGCGGGCAACCGGATCGCGCGGCGCTCCACCATCGCGCTTTGCCTCAAGCAGATAATGGGTTGCAAGGGCACGCAAGGCTTCGGGATCTTTTGCGCGGTCCGTCATGTCCTTTTCCGTCAGCCATTTCATCAGGCCGGGAATAGGGGACAGCGTGACAAATGTGTTAAGCTGCGGCAAGGCGCTGCTCAGATCACCCACAACCTGTTTGATCAGGGAATTGCCGAAAGATATCCCCGCCAGCCCCGCCTGACAGTTCGAAATCGAATAGAAAACCGCCGTGTCGGCCTGTGCCGGAGGAAGCGGCGCGCGGCGGTCCGACAATACGGACTGGATCGAACCGGGGACGCCCTTGGTCAGAGCCACTTCGACAAAGATCAGCGGCTCATCAGGCATCGCAGGGTGAAAAAACCCGAAGCAACGCCTGTCCGTTGGCTGCAACCTGCGGCGCAGATCATCCCAGCTATCGATTGCATGCACGGCCTCATATGCGATGATCTTTTCCAGAATATGGGCAGGGCTCTCCCAATTGATCGGGCGCAGCACCAGAAAACCGCGATTGAACCAGCTAGACAGCAAGTGCCGCAAATCGGCGTCAAGCTTTGCCAGTTCCGGATCCGTTTTCATAAACCGCAGCAAGTCTTTGCGCATCGCTACAATCCGCGCTGTGGCGCCAGGCACCTGATTGAGACGGCGGGCCAGTTCCTGCCGCGGCGCTTCTGCGGTTTTCATCAGGCGGCGAAAGTTCTGCACCGTGCCGTCAGCCGCATAGGCCGTGGTGGCCGCAATGACGGCATCCGCGTCGATATCCATCTCATTATTGAGAAAGGTAAAGAACGCGTGCTTTTGGGTGTCGTCCATCGCCTCAAAGCGGTCGAGGATCTGGCGTGCAATGGCATAGCCCGTCACTTCGCCCAGATTGCCAATCAGGTCGCGGCACAGCGTGTTTATTGATCGCCCGTCCGCCCGACTGCTGCCCAAAACAGGCAGGCGGCGGTCTATCAGTGTCGACAGAAGGTCGGCAAGCAGGCTCATAACGCCGGACCCATCAGGTAATCTGGCAGCCAAGTCGCAAGGCCCGGGAAGGCGCAGAGGATGACGATCGCCAGCACCATGCAGCCCACGAAAGGCATCGAGCCGACAAGGATCTTCTTGAGTGAAATGTCAGGCGCGATGCCGTTGATCACATAAAGGTTAAGGCCCACAGGCGGCGTAATTAGCCCGATTTCCATGTTGATGGTCAGGATGACCGCGAACCAGATCGGGTCGAAACCGGCGGTTGTGATGATCGGCAACAGGATTGGCGCAGACATCAAGATGACAGCGACAGGCGGCAGGAAGAAACCCGCAACCAACAGGAACAGGTTGATAATCCCCATCAGCACCCAGCGGTTGACGTCCAGATCAGCAATCCAGCCCGCGACGGATTGGGTCACAAAAAGTGACGACAGCATGAACGAGAACACGCCCGCCGCCCCGATGATGAAAAGGATCATCACGGATTCTTTGGTGGAATCGCGGAGCACAGCCCAAAGCGCCATTGGCTGGTAAAGGCGGTAGATAATCATCGCGACGACAATACACAGCAGGGCCCCAACCGCGGCCGTTTCTGACGGTGTCGCGATCCCGCCGTAAAGCGCATAAAGCACACCAATGATGATGGCGACAAAAGGCAGGACGCGCGGCAAAACCTCAAAGCGTTCGGCCCAGCTATAATTGATGCCCGACAAGGCCACGCCCGCCGCACCGCGCCGCCAAGTGTCATAAATCGCCCAAGCGATGAACAGCGACACCAGCAGCAGGCCCGGAATGACCCCCGCAAGGAACAACCGCCCGATGCTGGTTTCGGTGGCGATCCCGTAAACGATCATTGTCACGGAGGGCGGGATCAGGATGCCCAGCGTGCCGCCTGCGGCGATGGATCCCGCCGCGACCTCGTCAGGATAGCCCCGCTTGCGCATCTCGGGGATGCCCATTTTGCCGATCGCCGCACAAGTGGCAGGACTGGACCCCGACATCGCCGCAAAGAGCGCGCAGGCCCCAAGGTTGGACACAACCAACCCGCCCGGCACTTTGGTCAGCCAGCGCTCCAGCGCCTCGTAAAGGTCTGGTCCGGCCCGCGTCGAAGAAATCGCCGCCCCCATGATGATGAACATCGGGATCGACAAAAGGGCAAAGCTGTTCAGCTCGCCATACATCAGCTCTGGCAGGGCGACCAAGGATCGCGCGCCATCGAACACAAACAGAAATCCGGTGGCGACGATCAACAGACCTGTGGCCACGGAGACTCCGGAAAACAGCACCACGATGGTGCACAGGGCGACAAGCCCACCAACTACAAGCGGATCCATCAATGCCTCCGGTCTTCGGCGGCCACAGGTGCGCCGATGTCTTCGCCACGAATAACCATCCAGAGGTCAGCAGCGAGTTGTAAAAGAAAAAGGCCAAAGCCCAGCGGGACCGACAGATAGGGTATCCACAAAGGCACGGCCCAGACTGTCTCGGATTTCCAGCCGCGCGCCCAAGCGAAATGCCACATGTCATAGGCGTAATAGAGCATCAGGGCCATCATCATGCCGGTGACAAACAATGTGAAGATAGACATGATCCGCCGCCCCTTGGGGCCAAGCAGCGTCGGGATCAGATCAACCCCCACATGCCCTTTCAGTTTTTGAACATAGGCAAGGCCGATCATCGTGGCCGCAATCATCAGGTAAATCACGGCCTCTGTTTGCCAGATCGTCGATTGACCCAACACAGCGCGGATAAAAATCATCTGGCAGGTGATCAGCACAGAGGCGAGGATCATGAATGACGCAATGACGCCACTGACCGTCGATAGAAGCCCGATAAACCGGACAACAGACGGCGTCGAAGAAGCAGAGCTATCCACAAGACAAACTTTCAGGTTGAGATGTGTTTGCGCCCGCCGGTTGATCCGGCAGGCGCTGGGGGCAATTACTCGACGGAGAGCGCCATATCGAGCAGCTTTTGACCGTCAGGCGTTTCTGCCACGAATGCCGGATAGGACGAGGTCGCAGCGACGTCACGCCATGCGTTAAAGTCCGCTTCGGTCATCTCGGCCAGTTCCACGCCTGCGTCGCTAAACGCCTTGGCTGCAACCGCATCGCCCAGTTTCGCCTGCTCAAGATAGAAAGCCTGCGCCTTTTCACCTGCGGCGCGCAACGCGGCCTGCTGATCTGCGTTTAACCCGTCGAAGGTCGATTTGTTCATGATCAGTGGCTGATACATGAACCACAGCGCATACTCACCAGCAGGTGTGTAGCAGGTCAACTGCTCGTAAAGACGGAAGCTGACAAAGCTTTCGGATGATGTGTTGGTTGCGTCAAGAACGCCAGACTGCAAGGCAGGGTAGATTTCCGAGGACGCCATCGAAGAGATCGACGCACCAGCGGCGGCAAGCATTTCTTCGAAGGACTTGCCTGCTGCGCGGATCGAAATCCCTGCAACATCTTCAGGCTTTGTAATGCAGCCTTTGTTCGACCCGAAACCGCCCGCAAGGTAGCCGTGAACCAAGACCATCACGTCGTCGCCAGCCATGATGTTTTCGATTTCAGCCATGAAAGGCGAATGGGACAAACGGTCGCCGTGATCGTGGTTTTTCACAAGGCCTGGCATCAATGTCAGGTTATAGGCTGGCTGCTGGCCACCTGCATAAGACAGCGGCAGAACCGTCATGTCCAACTGACCGCGGCTCAGCGGTGTGTACTGCTCGCGCGCTTTGAACAGTGTCTGGTTTGGAAAAATCTGGATTGTCAGATCAACGCCAGCGGCGGCAACATCTTCGGCAACCATCTGTGCAACCTGATGGCGGACGTCGCCTTCGGCCCACTGGTGCGACAGGCGCAATTCTTCTGCAGATGCCGTGCCGGCCATAAGTGCGATCGCCGCGGCTGCGGCGTATTGTGTAAATTTCATGTCATCCTCCCAAATGACGCCTGACCGAACCTCTCTCGGCGGCTAATTCATAAACTGTCAGTACAATTGCATTCATTGTCAACTTTTTTGTATACAAGAATTTGATTATTGCATTTCTGATAGCGCTACTGGATAGTCATTTTATGGATGTTCGCCGCGCAGATCATATTCTTGACGATCTAGAACAGATGATCGTGACAGGCAGTTTTGCTGATGGCGAACGGCTGGATGAGATCCGTTTGTCGGAACATTTCGGGGTGTCACGGACGCCGATTCGCGAAGCGCTCCAAAAGCTGGTTGCCTCCGGGCTTGTTGAACAGCGCCCGCGTCGCGGCGTGTTTGTGGTCGAGCCGGGTCCGGTTGAACTTGTCCAGATGTTCGAGGCCATGGCCGAACTCGAAGCCTCTTGCGGGCATCTGGCCGCCAAACGGATATCCTCATCCGAACTGCGCGTGCTCGAAGACGTTAACAACCTGTGCAAGCAAGCGGTCGCCGAAAACGATGCCGACCAATACTATACGCACAACGAGAGATTCCATCATTGCATCTATGACGCCGCGCAAAGCAGCTACCTGCGGGATTTGGCGATTAAACTCCAAAAACGGCTGAAACCTTACCGCCGTATGCAACTGCATCTGCGCGGACGGCTAGAGCAGTCGATGTCGGAGCACGAAGCAATTCTGTCCGCTCTTACAAAGGGAGATAGTGCGCGCGCTGCGAATGAATTACGCGGACATGTCGCCGTGCAGGGTGAGAAATTCCACCATTTGCTGACCCATTTGAACGCCAAGCGCTGACGCCTTTGTATTCTGCAGAGGCCAGACGGTCGCTCCGAAAAAAGGCCCCGCAAATTGCGAGGCCTTTAATCGTTTACATGTTCGGGTAGTTGGGGCCGTCGCCACCTTGCGGGACGGTCCATGTGATATTTTGCGACGGGTCTTTGATATCGCAGGTTTTGCAGTGCACGCAGTTTTGGAAGTTGATCTGGAAGCGTGGCTCTTTGCCTTCTTCCGCCACAACTTCGTAAACGCCTGCGGGGCAATAGCGTTGCGCGGGCTCCGCGAATTTGGGCAGGTTGACCGCAATCGGAACGGAGGCATCTTTGAGCGTCAGGTGCGCGGGCTGGCTTTCTTCGTGGTTGGTGAAGGAAAAGGCCACGTTGGTCAGGCGGTCGAAAGACAGCTTGCCGTCGGGTTTCGGGTAGTCGATGACGGGGTGCTTGCCGGCCTCTTCGGTTGCGGCGGCATCAGATTTGCCGTGCTTGAGGTTGAGAGGTGACCAGCCTGTGAGGTTGTTGAGCCACATATCTGCGCCACCGATCGCCAGCGAGGCTGTCAGGCCATAGCGCGACCAGAGCGGTTTGACGTTGCGGACCCGCTTGAGGTCGCGGCCGATGGCACCACCGCGCACGGCATTCTCGTAACCGCCCATGATGTCGCCGCCGCGCTCTTCTCCGATGGCCTTATGGGCTGCTTCGGCCGCCGCGATGCCGGAGAGCATGGCGTTATGGTTGCCCTTGATGCGCGGCACGTTGACCATGCCAGCGGAACAACCCAGCAGCGCACCGCCAGGGAATTCGAGCTTTGGCAGCGACTGATAGCCGCCCTCTGTGATGGCGCGGGCGCCATAGGCGACGCGCTTGCCGCCTTTCAGCAGCTCGGCAACCATCGGGTGATGCTTGAACCGCTGGAATTCCATGTAGGGATAAACGTGCGGGTTTTTGTAGTTGAGGTGAACCACGAAGCCCACATAAACCTGATTGTTCTCAAGGTGGTAGATGAACGAACCGCCGCCCGCGTTGCTGCCCAATGGCCAGCCCATGGTGTGGGTCACGGTGCCAAGCTTGTGCTTTGCGGGGTCGATTTCCCAGATTTCCTTCATGCCGAGGCCGTATTTCTGCACGTCGCTCTCGGCAGCAAGGTCGTATTTCGCGATCACTTGTTTGGAAAGCGAGCCGCGCACACCTTCGGAGAGGAAAACGTATTTGCCGTGCAGTTCCATGCCGGGCTCATAATTTGACCCTTGGGATCCATCAGCGTTCTTGCCAAATTCACCGGCGACGACGCCTTTGACTTCGCCATTGTCGCCGAAGACCAGTTCGGAACAGGCCATGCCCGGGAAGATTTCGACGCCCATTTCTTCGGCTTGTTCGGCCATCCAGCGGCAAACGTTGCCCATGGACACGATGTAGTTGCCGTGGTTGTTCATTAGCGGCGGCATGGCGATGTTGGGGATGCGGATCTGGCCTGCTTCACCGAGCATATAGAAATTGTCAGTTGTCACTGGAGTGTTCAAAGGCGCGCCTTTGGCTTTCCAATCGGGGATCAGCGCGTCAAGGCCCGATGGATCAAGGACCGCACCAGAGAGGATATGCGCGCCTACTTCGGACCCTTTTTCGAGCACAACGACGTTGAGATCGGCGTCAAGTTGCTTGAGGCGGATCGCGGCAGATAGCCCCGCAGGCCCCGCGCCGACAATAACAACGTCATATTCCATGGCTTCGCGTTCAATATTAGACATATGCCGTCCCCTTGATAAGATTGTTGCGTCATGGATTACCTTATGCGGTGATGTGGGGCAATCACGACACGACGTTAAAAGGCCACGCTGCGACGTGAAATGTTGCTTGCACTTGACTTTAAACCAGCCAAATAGGGTATGAACGTGCGATTGATTTAATTCGCCTGACGAAGGATGCCATGCACCATGGAAAAGATACCGCTGACAAAGCCGGGTTTCGAGAAGATGAATGCTGAGTTGAAGCATCTGAAATCGGTGGAACGCCCCGCCATTATCCGCGCCATTTCCGAGGCCCGCGAGCACGGGGATTTGTCCGAGAATGCCGAATATCATTCTGCCAAGGAAAAGCAGTCGTTTATCGAAGGCCGTGTGAAAGAGCTTGAGGGTATAATCTCGCTGGCGGACGTCATTGACCTGAGCCGGATGTCTGGCACGGTGAAATTCGGCGCGACTGTCACCTTGGTTGACGAGGACACCGACGAGGAAAAAACCTATCAGATCGTTGGTGAATACGAGGCCAACATCGAGGCAGGTTTGCTGAACATCAAATCGCCAATAGCCCGTGCTTTGATCGGCAAGGACGAGGGTGATAGTGTGTCGGTACAGACACCGGGTGGTGTTCGCTCCTATGAAATCTTGTCGATCACTTTCGGTTAAGTCAGGCAGATGGCGCAAGGCCCAATGAAAACACCGCCACCGGATCCGCATCGCACCAGCGATATCATCGCACTTGTCCTGTCCTTCGGCTGGGTTGCGATGGTGGGTCTGTTCTTTGTGTTTTTGCCGCCAGAGACCACGGCGACCGACCGTTTTGACAGCTTGCGTTTTATCCTGATTATCATCGCGGTGTTCATGCCTGTTGCGATGATTTGGGTGGCAACGGCGGCGAGCCGCTCTGCACGGATCATGCGCGAAGAATCGCAGCGGTTGCATGCGGCCATCGACGGGATGCGCAAAACCTATCTCGAAAACCGCGTCGGATCGGGTGCGTCGATGCAGCCGACGGTCGAGAAAAAGCTCAATGAGATCGCTCAGGTTGCCCGCAAGACCGAGACCGCGATTGCAACATTTGCGTCGTCGCGCCCGCCCGTGCAAAAGCTCAAGATCACGAATGTCAGCCCTGCACGCCCCGATGATCAGCCGACGCTTGCGCTTGGCACCAGTGCCGAAGACATTGCCCCGCCACTGCCGAATATGGATCTGGTCCGCGCTCTCAACTTTCCTGACAATGATCAGGATACCCGCGGATTTGATGCGCTCCGCCGTGCTCTCAAAGATCGCAACGCCCGTCAATTGGTGCAGGCCGCGCAGGATGTACTGACGCTGCTGTCTCAGGACGGGATCTATATGGATGACCTGCGCCCTGACCGCGCGCGCCCCGAGATTTGGCGGCGCTTTGCCAATGGCGAGCGGGGCCGTGCCATGGCCGCTCTTGGAGGCATCCGTGATCGCTCTTCGCTGACGCTGACCTCTGGCCGCATGCGCGAAGACACGATTTTCCGCGACGCGGCGCACCACTTTTTGCGGCGCTTCGACAAGACATTGATCGCCTTCGAGCCAAACGCGACCGATGAGGAAATTTCAGCCCTGTCAGAGACCCGCACCGCACGCGCATTCATGCTGCTGGGGCGTGTCACTGGCGCGTTTGATTAACGCCGATGTGGGAGATCTTTCTCAAGACGCTCCCGTTTTTCGCCCTGATCGGGCTTGGCTATGGCGCGGCGCGCATTCGGTTTTTCACGTCTGAAGGCACGGCCTATCTGACGAAATTCGTGTTCTATTTCGCCCTGTCCGCAATGTTGTTCCGGTTCTCGGCAAACCTTGCGCTGGGCGATATCTTGGACTGGCCCTTCGTGTTTGCCTATTTGTTGGGCTCAACCGTCATTTATGTTCTGGCGACAAGCGTTGCCATGGCGCGCGGCTTGATCGTGGCCGAAGCCGCCGTCGAGGCGCAAGTGGCGGTGATTGGCAACGTGGGCTTCTTGGGCATTCCGATGCTCGTTCTGCTGTTGGGTGAGGCCGCGATTGGACCTGTGATGATGGTTTTGGCGGTCGATCTGATCGTCTTTGGCAGTCTGATCGTGATCTTGATCACGGGCTCGCGCGACGGGCGCATGTCGATTGGTATTTTGCGCACGGTGGGGCTGGGATTGCTCAAAAACCCCATGATAGTGTCTATTTCTTTGGGCTTATTGGTGTCTGCCTTGGGCTCGCCCATACCGGCGCCCGCCAATGAGTTCTTGCAGATCTTGGGGGCGGCAGCGACGCCTGGTGCCCTGTTTGCTATTGGCGCCTCACTGGCCACGAAATCGGCAGAGCGTGTTGCCGTCGCAGGTTGGCTATCGTTTTGCAAACTGGTGTTGCACCCGACCGCTGTTGCCGTCTCGGCGCTGATGATCTTTGACATCGCGGCCTATCCTGCGGGCGTGATGATCGCGGCGGCGGCCCTGCCTGTCGCGGGGAACGTCTATATCATCGCGCAGCACTATGGCGTCGCCCCCACGCGGGTGTCGGCGTCGATCCTGATCTCAACAGCGGTGAGTGTGTTCACTGTCTCGGGCGTGATCGCGTGGGTGACAAGCCTGTAACCGTGCGGTAGCCATAGCCAAACGAAAGGTATTTTCACATGGAAACTCTCTCAGAAAACCGCTGCTTTGGTGGCACGCAGGGTGTGTATAAGCACGCGGCGAAATCGACGAATTGCGACATGACCTTTGCGGTGTTTTTGCCTGAGGAAGCGTCCCATGGCCCTGTGCCAGTCTTGTGGTTTTTGTCGGGGCTGACCTGCACCCATGAGAACGCGATGATCAAGGCAGGCGCGCAGGGCTGGGCCGCCGAACAGGGGATAGGTCTCGTATTTCCCGACACCTCGCCGCGTGGCGAGGGTGTGCCTGATGATGAGGCGTTTGATTTGGGCCAAGGTGCGGGGTTCTATGTGAATGCCAGCGAAGGCAAATGGGCTGAACATTTCCAGATGGAGACCTATATCGCCCAGGAATTGCCAGCGCTTCTGGCAGAGCATTTCCCGCTGGATATGGACCGTCAGGCGATCACGGGTCATTCGATGGGCGGGCACGGAGCGCTCACCTTAGCGATGAAATTGGAGGGACGGTTCAGGTCGGTGTCGGCCTTTGCACCGATCTGTAATCCGACGGAATCCGAATGGGGTCAAAAGCAGTTTAGCGCCTATTTAGGCTCTAATAAGGCCAAATGGGCAGCCCATGACGCGAGCCTTTTGATGGCCGCTGGCGGATTTGATGGGCCTGTTTTGATTGATACGGGCACCGATGATCAATTTGGCCATTTGCTTGGAACGTCGGCGATGGCGGGGGCGATTGCGGACGCCAAGCAGGAGGGGACTGTGCGCCTGCAAAAAGGCTATGACCACTCGTATTTCTTTATCTCGACCTTCATAGAAGATCATGTCGCATTCCATGCAGAGGCGCTTTATTCGTGATCTACGTCGATGCAGATGCCTGCCCCGTGAAGGCCGAAGTGGAGCGTGTCGGCACACGCCATAAGGTGCAGATGTTTGTGGTCTCGAACGGTGGGATCAGGCCGTCGGCCAATCCTTTGGTCGAAACCGTGGTGGTGCCTGACGGGCCTGACGTGGCCGATATGTGGATCGCGGATCGCGCGGGGGCGGGGGATGTGGTGATCACAGGAGACATTCCGCTGGCTGCGCGCTGCGTTGAGAATGGCGCGCTGGTGCTGAAACATAACGGCGAACCTTTGACCCATGCCAATATCGGCAATGTCTTGGCGACCCGTGATTTGATGGCCGATATGCGCGCCGCCGATCCGTTTCGGCAAGGCGGCGGCAAGCCCTTTAGCAAGGCGGATCGGTCGCGGTTTTTGGATGCTTTGGAGCGGGCCTTGCGGGCCGCGGCGAAGGGATAGACGATGGCCGTTACGGCAGTTGTGTTTGATATCGGGAATGTGCTGATCGAGTGGCAGCCAGAGCGGTTTTTTGACGCAAGGATCGGCGAGGCGCGGCGGCGCGAGATGTTTGCGGCGATTGACCTGCACGGGATCAACGACGAGGTGGATCGGGGCGGCAATTTTCGCGAGTTGATCTATGCGGCGGCAGAATCCTATCCGGAATTCCGCGACGAGGTGCGCATGTGGCACGACAACTGGATCGAGATGGCGGCCCCCGCTATCCCGCGCTCGGTGCGGATATTGCGCAAGCTGCGCGAGGTCGGTGTGCCCGTTTTTGCGCTCTCGAACTTCGGCATTCAGACGTTTGAGTTAGCGGAAAAGGTCTATCCGTTTCTGAACGAATTTGACCGGCGGTATATCTCGGGGCATATGGCAACAATTAAGCCGGATGCAGAGATTTATGCCTTGTTAGAGACTGATTGCGGGCATGAACCATCGGGGCTTCTGTTTGCAGACGACCGGATCGACAATATCAATGCGGCCGCTGCACGCGGCTGGCAGACACATCATTTTGACAAACCCGAGGGCTGGGCCGCTCGCCTTGTCGCCGAAGGGCTATTGACCAAGGAGCAGGCGCAATGACGGTAATGATCCCCTTTGAGCAAGGCCAGCAGGGGCTTGACTGGCTGGCGCTGACGGATGCCTTGGCAGCAGGGCATGCATTGCCCAAGGCGCAGGTCGAGGATGTGTTTTTGTACCGCGACAACAACACGCTGCTGAACCGCTCTGCGTGGATCAAGGGCATGGGGATCGCGGTGAAATGTGCCACGGTGTTTCCCGACAATAAAGTCCAAGGCAAGCCGATGATCGGCGGCGCGGTGAACCTGTTTTCGGACGGGGACGGCGCGCTGGTGGCGATCTTGGATTTCCATTTGGTGACCAAATGGAAGACGGCGGGCGATAGTCTTTTGGCGGCGCGGCGCTTGGCGCGGCCCGATAGCCGCAATATCCTGATCGTGGGCGCGGGCACAGTTGGCGCGACGCTATACGAGGCCTATCGGGCGGCCTTTGTGGACGCGAAATTCACGGTCTGGAACCGTTCCCCTGCGGGGGCTGAGGCGTTTCAAAAGGCGCTGCCAGATGTGGCGATTGCCACTGATCTGGAGGCAGCTGTGCGGGCGGCGGATATTGTGACCTCTGCCACAATGTCGACGGAGCCGCTGATCAAGGGCGCATGGTTGCAGGCCGGGCAACACGTCGATCTTATTGGGGCTTATCGGCCTGACATGCGCGAGGTCGATGATGAAGCCTTGCTGCGGTCACGCGTTTTTGTGGACAATATGCACACGACCGTGGGCCATATCGGAGAGTTGAAAATCCCGATTGCGGCAGGGGTGATTGATGCGGGTCATGTGGTCGCGGATTATTATCAACTTGATGCATTCGGGCGGAAAAGTGATGATGAGATCACTTTGTTTAAAAACGGGGGCGGCGCGCATCTCGATCTGATGACGAGCCGGTATATTCTGGATGTGTGGAACGCGAAATGATGACGCCTGAGCAAATTGCCGATTTTCAACGTGACGGCGCTATTGTGTTGCGAGGAGTCTTTGCCGATTGGGTCGATGTGATGGCCGAAGGAGTGGCGCAGAACATGGCGGAACCGAGCGAATATGCCTCGGAGAACCAAGTCAGTCAGGGCCGCTTTTTCGACGATTACTGCAATTGGTCGCGGATTCCGGCGTTTGAACGGATTGTCCGCGAAAGCCCCGCGGCGGAGCTGGCGGCGACAGCGATGCAGTCAAAATCGGCGCAGTTTTTCCATGACCATGTGCTGGTGAAGGAACCAGGCACGCCAAAGCCGACGCCATGGCATCAGGACTCGCCCTATTACTTTGTCGAAGGCGAGCAGACTGTGAGCCTTTGGATACCGCTTGATCCGGTGCAGGGGGCTTCGCTGCGGTTTATTGCGGGCTCGCACAAATGGGACAAGATGGTGCGTCCTGTCAGTTGGGCCGACGATAGCGACTTCTATGAGCAGGGCGATTGGACGCCTGTCCCCGATCCCGATACAAACCCCGAGGATATGCGCGTGCTTGAATGGCCGATGGATCCGGGCGATGTGGTTTTGTTCGATTATCGCACGGTGCACGGCGCGCGCGGTAATGAGAGCGCCAATCGCAGGCGCGCGTTGTCGCTGCGCTGGGTGGGTGACGATGCGCGTTATGTGGCGCGTCCAGGCCGCACCTCGCCGCCGTTTCCGGGCCATGATATGGTCGCGGGCCAAAAGCTGCGCACGGATTGGTTTCCTGTCATTTATGGCGAGTCATAAATGGTCAATGTCCTCATTATTCTAGGGCTTTGCGCTCTTGCGCTTTGGGTGTTCCTCCTTCTTCAGGAGGCGCAACGGCACCCGATTGATCGCGCCGCGCGGCGCCGCGCGCCGGGAAAATTTGCCAAGCTGAGCGGGGGCCAGACGCATTACCGCTGGTCAGGTCGCGCCCGCGGCCCTGTGATTGTGGCGGTGCATGGTCTGACAACGCCGTCGGTGGTCTGGGATCAGATTATTCCGTCCCTCAACGATCTGGGCTTTCGGGTGTTGAGCTATGATCTTTATGGGCGTGGATTTTCGGATTTACCGCGCGGAGAGCAATCGCTGGCGTATTTTACGCGCCAGCTTGACGAGCTTTTGGCGGATCAAGGGATTGATGAAGATATCACGCTAATGGGGTATTCGATGGGGGGCAGTATTGTGACCGCTTTTGCGGCAGCGCAACCGCACCGCGTCGCGCGGGTCTTGCTCGTCGCCACGGCCGGGCTTAAGCTGAACGAGAGCCGCCTTGAGAAATTTTGCCGCAAGGTGCCCGTGCTTGGCGATTGGGCACATCGTTTGATCGTTGCGCGTCAGATGCGGCGCGGAGTAGCGGCAAAGTCGGGAGATGTGGCGCAGGCCCAAAAGGCCCAGCTTATGCGGCGCGGCTATCTGGATGCTGTTTTGTCGAGCCGCAGGCATGCCTTGACCGAGACGCTTGAAGCCGAGCACCGCTCTTTAAGTCGTGAAGACGTGCCTGTTTTCGCGTTCTGGGCGCGTGAGGATACCACGATCCCGATTTCTGCGATGGGCACGCTTGTCCGTTGGAATCGCGCGGCACGCCAGGAAGATATCGCGGGCGCCGGGCATGCAATGCCCTATACCCATGCCGAGGCGCTGGTTGACAAGATCAGGTCAGTTCTGCGCGAGCTGGTTTAGCTAGGAGGCCGTAAGATATGCGGCGCTCCGCGCGATCTGAAATCTCGTGCGACTGGGGCTGTCGTTTTTGGCATGATAGAGCGCCTCGTCTGCCTTGCTACGGAACTCTTCGAAATGAAGGGGGGCGGGGGACCAAACCGTGCCAAGGCTGACCGAGGCTGTGATTTTACCTGTGTCACAAGTGATCGGGACGCGGGCAATGACGGAGCTGCAGCGTTCAGCAATTGAATAGGCTTCTTCGCTTGTGACGTTTATCAGCACAAAGAGAAACTCGTCGCCTCCAATGCGGCAAAAGATGTCTGCCGGGCGCAGGCATGTCGAGAGCCGAGCCACCACTTCCTGTAAGACCTGATCGCCCGCGATGTGTCCGTAGGTGTCATTTATTTTCTTGAACTTATCGAGGTCGACACAGCACATTGCGACCCCCCGTTTGGGGTGCGGTTTATACAGCATCTGTTCATAGGCTTCGATTGCGCTTCTGCGGTTGAGTATCTTGGTCAGAGGGTCCGTCATGGCCGCAACCGAGAGGCGCTTTGTTTCGCCGACAAGCTCCATTTCACGTCTGATCAGCAAACCAATCACATTCGAACCGACGATATTGCCGATAAGCAGGATCGGGGCGAGATGTGTGAAAAACTGCGCGACGAGGTCTGCAGGAAGCAGAAGTCCTGACAATAGATGCGCCGAGATCATCGCAGCCAGTATCGGATAATCTAAAATCGGGTTTTTGATACGCGGTCGTACATAATAGGTCCACAACAGCCCCATCGCCAATGCAATGATGATCCCCGTGATCCCCATGACGGCACCTGCGCCGCCAATACTGCTGCGCATTGCGACAGCGATCAGCGCGCTCATTGCGCCGCCCCGCCATCCGAAAAACGCAGCGGCCATTCCAACAAAGAGGGTCCGCAGGTCAACGATGACGCCATCCGTCATATGAATTGGATCTGCCATGGAGAGTATCGCCGCAATACCAAACACTGTGCCGAGACTTATCTCAAGCTGTGCCTTGGCGACCCCTTTGCGCGCGAACATTCCAAAGATGTAGATCAGCAAAACGCCCTGACCAACTTGTTCAAAAAGGAACACGATAATTTGAAACACTGATGACATTTGAAGAACCTCTGGCCTCATTTTTAGGCCAGCAAGGTAAGCAGATTCTTAATCTCACCGATGTGTTTTCGTAAAAAGCCATTAAAATGATTACGAATTAAAAGCGTTTCCAGCGTCTAGGTTGCGAAGACCCGCCGTTCTTTGATCGGAAGGTGCACGATCGCGCTAAACGCGCCAACGCCCACGCCGACCCACCAGACATAGGTGTAGGTGCCGTAGATGTCATAGAGAGCCCCGCCGAGCCAGACGCCGAGGAACGACCCGAGTTGGTGCGAAAAGAACACGATGCCATAAAGTGTGCCCATGTAGCGCAACCCGTAAAGGTGTGCCACGAGCCCGGAGGTTAGGGGCACGGTTGCCAGCCAAAGGCTTCCCATGCCGACCGAGAAGAGAATAACGGTCTCCGGTGTCATTGGCGTCATGATGAAGGCGGCGGCAATGATCGTGCGCCCCGCGTAGATGCCTGCCAGCAGATATTTCTTAGAATAGCGCTTCCCCAAATAACCGGCCAGCAAGGTGCCACCGATATTTGCCAGCCCGATCAGCGAGATAGCCATCGCCCCGAGCGCGCTTGTGGTCGTGACACCCATTGTCGCAAGCATGGACCCCGCAAGGATCGGCCCGCACATTTCGGTCACGAAGGCAGGGAAGTGGGCCGTCACGAATGCGAGTTGATAGCCGCAAGAGAAGAAACCGAGGAAGATGAGCGTGTAGGACGGGTCTTTGAAGGCCCGCTTGAGGATAGTGCCCATGCTTTCTTCAAGCTCGGCCTTGGTGGCTGTGATCGGGCTGCGCATCATTGGCAGGACCATGAGCACGGCGATGATCATGCCCGCGAAGAAGACGAAGGTTTGCTGCCACGTCAGAAACGTCATGAGGTATTCCGCGAGCGGCGCACCAAAGACCTGACCGGCGGATCCAGCTGCCGTGGCGATTGCCAGCGACATGGAGCGGTTTTCATCCGATGATGCCCGTCCCACAACGGCAAGGATCACGCCGAAACCGGTGCCTGCAATGCCAAAGCCGACGAAGACTTCATAGAATTGATGCGCAAAAGGGGTGGTCGCCCCCGAGGATAAAAGCAGCCCCGCCGCGTAAAAGCCCGCGCCCGCGATGATCGCTTTGCGGTCGCCAATTTTCTCTGCCATAGCACCGAAAATTGGTTGGCCGATGCCCCATGCAAGGTTCTGTATCGCGATGGCGAGGCTGAAGTCGGCGCGCAGCCAGCCGAACTCAGTTGCGATCGGGATTTGGAAGACGCCGAAAGAGGCGCGGATCGCAAAGCCTGTCATGATGATCAGGCAACCTGCGATGAGGACGGGGTTCAGGAGGGCGTTTTGGCGTGCCATTTCCTCAGTTGCATCGAGGCCGCTGAAATTGTCAATGGGTGGCATTGTGAGCATGCGTATCACAGATGATGATCTGTCGCGCTGGGGGTTACTTTTTAACTCTGGCAAGGTATCGCTGGCATATGATGATGTTGGATATTTATCGGGCCGCTGTGGCCGAGGGGCGGCTGCATGAGGATGCGGCCCAAGTGGCTGTCATGCCTGAGCTGGAGCGCGTGCGCGCCGCATTGGCGGAACCAGTGAAGCGCGGATTGTTTCGTAAACCGCCGCCGCCAATCAAGGGCCTGTATATGTGGGGCGGTGTCGGGCGCGGGAAATCCATGTTGATGGACTTGTTGTTTGAGGCCGTCGAGGTCCCCAAGCAACGCCGTCACTTTCACGCGTTCATGCAGTGGGTGCATGCCGAGATAAATACCGCCCGCAAGCAGGGCGTGGACGATGCGATTGCGCCTGTCGCGGCCAAGCTCGCCGGCGAGGTGCGCTTTCTTGCGTTTGACGAGATGCAAATCAGCGACATTACCGATGCGATGATCGTCGGCCGTTTGTTTGAGGCGCTGTTGGCAGCAGGTGTGGTGATTGTGACAACATCCAACCGACACCCCGATGAGCTCTATAAAAACGGGCTGAACCGTGCGCTGTTTCTACCGTTTATTGCACTGATCAAAGACCGGATGGTTGTGCATGAACTTGTAAGCCCGACGGATTACAGGCAGGGCCGCCTTGCGGGCACGGCCACATATTTCACACCGGCGGGCGCCGAGGCGCGCAAGGCGATTGATGCCGCTTGGAACGGGCTGACGGGCGGGCGCTCGGAGCCGCTCACGCTCCATGTCAAAGGTCGCGAGGTCATCATCCCGCGTTACCACAACGGGGCGGGACGGATCGGCTTTTTTGAACTCTGCGGCATGCCATTGGGCGCGGCGGATTACCTTGCGCTGGCGCAAGCCCTGCGTGTTTTGGTGCTCGAAGATATCCCGCGGCTATCGCGACAGAATTTCAATGAAGCCAAGCGATTTGTAACGCTGATTGATGCGCTTTATGAGGGCAAAGTGCGCTTGATCTGCTCTGCTGCTGCGCTGCCCGAAATGCTTTATGTCGAAGGTGAAGGCACGTTTGAGTTTGAACGCACGGCAAGCCGGTTGCGCGAAATGCAGGCAGACGATTGGGCTAAAGCGACGGAATAGCCAGCCGCTGCCCGGCTTTGATTGCGTTCGGGCTTGAGAGAATTTGGCGGTTGGCCTCGTAGATCAGGCTAAACTTATCGACAGATCCGTAGAATTTTACCGCAATCGCACCAAGACTATCGCCTTGGTTGACGGTGTAAAAGCGGTATTGCTCGGCTTGGGTGGCGCGCTGCACAACGCGGACCTCGACGCCTTCGCCTGTCGTCACATTCGGCACGGCAGGGGCGAGACCCCCCGCGGCAATCTGCGCTTGGCTGATGATCGAGCTGAGCAAAACGGCAGTGTCGACATCACCATCCGAAGTCACAAGGATGTCGGGCACAGAGATTTCGCCAGCCTTGGCAGCGGCGTTCACGATTGTATTGATATAGGCATCGTCCTGGCCTTCTTTGAGCGCCTTGACGACCAGCAGTTCCAGCGCAGATTTCGCCTCTGGCGCCTCAAATCCGGCTTTGACCCGATTGCCTGTGATAGCCCCGATCCCCGAAAGAACGCTGGCGGTCATTTCCTGCATGGGGTCAACGCGGTCGGCATTCGGATTGGGTTCGACATTCAGCCCAAGTCCGGCAAGCACGTTTGCCGCGGTCCGTTCCATTTGCGTATGTTCGGTTTCAAGCGCCAGTCCAGGGGCAGTGTTGCGCACGGGGGCTTGGATCAGCGCGGCATTTGTTGGTGCGATAGCATCGGGAATAGGGCCGAGGATGCTATCAGTCTGCGCGCGCGTAACTGCGGCCTGTTCGGCATTGGCCTCCCGTCCGCCCTTGTCGGGCTGCATGACGATATAGGCGCAGAGTCCTACGGCAAAGACAAACAGGGCGACAATAGAGCGGATCATAGGCAGGTCACTTTCTTCATGGCAGCACGACAGAGAGGCCAAGATGGACCCAGTCCTCTAGGCCGCCACGGTAGTTTTGGATCATGGCGGGAGGGTATCCCGCAGCGATGAGGGCGGTGATTGCACGGGTCGCTTGCGCGTCCCAAGCACCGTTGTCGTAGATCACAAGGCTTTTCACGTTGCTGAAATCGAGCCCGTCAGCCGTTTCAACCGCACCAAGCGCACGCAAAATATCGGTTTGATAGGGATTGTCAGCAGCAAGGGCAGCGAAGGGCACGTTCACCGCCGCAGGTATCGCGGCTTTCGCAAACCAGTCTGGCAGCCGCGCATCAAGCAAGAGACCCGTCCCTGCGCTCACCTCGTTTTCCAAGAACGCAATCACTTCGAGTTCGCCAAGCGGTGCGACGCCTGCGGTAACGATCATGGGCTGAATGCAGAATTCGGGACAGGGTCGGCTGGTTTTGGCAAACTCGCCTTCCAGTATCGCGGCCGTGTCTTGGGTGCGGGTGATGGTGAAGCTTTTGGCGCCCACCGAAAAGGAGACGCTGTCCACATCCGAGGAAATTTGCACATTTTGCGCGTTTGTCGGCGCCGCATTCATGGCCGCCAAAACACTTATTGTCGCAAAAAACGCGCGCATCTCAAAATCCACCTCGTTACTGCACCGCTATATCTAGAGTTGAACCGCCTAATTGCGGGTCGGGTGCATTTATTCCCACAAGATTTAGTGCATTCTCGGGCGGGAAGTCAAAGACTGATTCGTATCGCAACAAACGGACGTGCCAAAAACAAGAAGACAGGCCTGAAGCCTGCCCCCTCGCCCTGCCAAGGGCGGTCCAATGAGCCTGTTTTTATGGCTCTTCGCGGTTGAGAGACAACTTGACCGAAAGGTGATTCGCAGTCAACAAATTTTGATTCGGTTTCGTCAAAAACACGGTTGCATTGCTTGCTCGGGCTCGCGCTGTTTGTGCCATCGGGGGGCGGGCTGTCACCAGCGCCGTGTAAAACGCACTCAGGCTTCGGGAATAAGCAGCCGCTGACCGATCTGGATTTTGTCAGGGCTCGCGATTTTGGACCGGTTGGCGTCGAAGATCGTTTCATAAGCATTGGTGCTGCCATAAAATTGAAGCGAAATATAGGCAAGGCTGTCGCCTGCCTCGACGGTATAGAACCGTTTCCCTTCAACGATCTCGGTTTTTGCGGCTGAGGCTGCGAATGCACGACGGCGCATTTCTTGGGCGGCGGCGACTTCTTTGGCGGAGCCTTCCTCAAGGGATTGTTGCACCAGATCAAACAGCAATGTCTGGCTATCTACGGTCCCGTCGCTTGTGTTGATTGACTGTGGCACGTCGATATCGCCGTTGGCCGCGGCTTGGGCAATCAACCCCTCAAGCTCTGCTGCTGTGCTGGCAGCGTTGCGCGAATTCAGCGCGATCCGCGTGCCGCCGTTCGCATTCTCGGACGTGACAGAATAGAGCCCAGCGACGACGCCCTCGGTGAGCATCCGCATTTTGTTGCGGTTTGCGATTGCAATTGCTTCGGCGGTTTTATCGGCAAGCGAGACTTCGACGGCAGGTGCTGATGGCGTGCGGGCGGCCAGCACGGCGCTCGCGGAAGGAATTGAGGTTGGGACGACTGCTGCCGCCTGATCGGTGATTGCGAGCAAGTCAGGGGTTTGCGCCCGTGTCACCTGCATCTCGGCCAGTTGTGCTGCGAGAATGGCAATCGCGTCGTTCTGCCGTGATTGGTTCATCTGAGCGATGGTAAAGGCCCCAACGGCCCCCAGTGCAAAGGTCACGGCCCCGACGGCGATAATCCAAGGTGTGCTAGAGGAAGTCTTTGCGGGCTTTTGTGTCTCGAAATTCATGATTTTGCGTCCTCTATAGTCAGTCCAAGTGCCGTCCAGACGAGCATGCCGCCGCGGTAATATGAGAGTTTATCTGCAGGATAGCCCTGTGCGATCAATTGTATGATGAGCTCGCTTGCGACGGATGTGCTTGGCCCGTCGTCAAAAATGACCAATGGCATTGCGTCGGAGAAGTTGAGCATGCCTTCAAACGACCGCGCGCCCAAGGCTTGCATGATGTCGGTCAGGAACGGGTTGTCCGGCTGCACAAGGCTCGCGGGCACGTTGACTGACGCAGGGATGTAGCCCGCCGCCCGATCTTCGGGTTCGCGGCTGTCGATCAGCAGCCCGCTTCCTTGGCTGACGACTTCTGCCACAAAGCCAATCACTTCGCGTTCACCGATTGTCTCGACGCCCGCCGCTGCGCTGAGTGGAGCGATGCACAAAGGCGCGCAGTCGGCGCTCGGGTTATGAACAGCGGAAATGTCCTCAAAGTTGAGTGTCTGGGATTGCTGGAAGGTCTTTTCAACCCCGCCAATCGTAAATCCGGCCTTGATCACATCAGCGTTCGCTTGCGCGATAAGTGACGTACCCAAACCGGCACCCACAGCCAAAGCTGTAGCGAAGTTTCGCGAAAACATGCCGATCCCCCAATCGTGACGTGCTACATATTGACAGATATGCGCCCGTTTTGTGCCTCGTGGCCTAGATATAGGCAAACAACGAATCGTCCGTAAAGGGAAAATTAACTAACTCTCTGGATTTATTAACGCGGCGTGTTTTCCCGCAGGACGTGTCCCGCAAGGTAGAGAGACCCGCAAATCAAGATACGCGCTTGGGGCGAGTGCGCCTTAATGCTTGATATCGCTGACTTAACGTCAGGGGCTGTCGTGGCTGTCAGCCCAACCGAGGCCGCGACCTTGGCGGTTTCTTCTGCAGGGATCGTGTTCACCTCATCGGGGATCGAAACCGCTGTCAGGCTTTCGGCTACCCCTGCCAAGGGCGCCATATAGCCCGCAATGTCTTTGGTGTTGAGCATGCCGCAAATCAAATGGGTCGGCTTGCTGGACTGTTGCTGCAGGGTTGCGGCAAGGGCGTGCCCTGCCGCTGGGTTATGCCCGCCGTCGAGCCAAAGCTCCGCAGGAGCCGCCAGATCGACCAGTGGTCCGGACGTCAGATGTTCCATCCGTGCGGGCCAATAGGGGTTGGTGAGCGCCGCCTCGCAGGCCGCCTCATCGCGCCCCAGAATGCGCAGCGTCGCAATCGCGGCCCCTGCGTTCATGATCTGATGCGGGCCAGCAAGGGCAGGCAGTGGCAGGTCGAGCAGCCCCGTCTCGTCTTGGTAAATCAGCCGCCCGCGTTCCTCGGACACATGCCAGTGCTGGCCATGCGCCATCAACGGCGCGCCGAGCCGTGCGGCGACGGCTTCGATCACGGCCATGCTTTCGTCGTGCTGGGGCCCCACAACGCAAGGCACGCCACGTTTGATGATCCCCGCCTTTTCCCCCGCAATCGCCGCAAGCGTATCGCCAAGGTATTGCTGGTGGTCCAGATCAATCGGTGTGATGACCGTCACGGCAGGCTTTTCCACCACGTTTGTCGCATCAAGCCTGCCGCCTAGCCCAACCTCAAGCAGGGTGAAATCGGCAGGCGTTTCCGCAAAAGCAAGCAAACCCGCCACGGTCGTAATCTCGAAATAGGTGATCGGGTCGGGGCCGTTTGTCGTATAGCAGCGATCCAGAATTTCGGTGAGCGCAAATTCCGAAATCAGCGTCCCTGCGAGCCTGATCCGTTCATGAAACATCGCAAGGTGTGGCGAGGTATAAGCGTGCACGGTGGCCCCTGATTGCTCTAACCCCGCACGGATCATGGCTTGTGTAGATCCCTTGCCGTTGGTCCCAGCAATGTGGATGACGGGCGGCAATTTGCGCTCGGGGTGGTCAAGCTTTTCCAAAAGCGCCCAGACCCGATCAAGCGTTAGGTCGATCACTTTGGGGTGCAATGTCATCATGCGCGAGAGGATTGCGTCAGAACCTGTGGTCATCTTGGGGCCTTTCCCGTTTGGATCAAGCGCACGATTGCCAACCCTGCGACGATGTCGAGACTGGCACAAAATGCGGGCCACCATGTGGGGCCAGTGATAAGTGTGAACAAAAGACCAAGATCAAACAGCCCATGCGCGATCAGCCCACCTGCAATGATATAGAGACCATAGCGAAAGCCCCGCAGCGCCAGCGCGGCAAAGCCAGCGAAGATTGCGACATGCACCATGACTGCAAGCGGGTCGCCCGACATCACCGCAAAAACCGGGTAGAAGGACGCGATTGCCACAAGTAGCATCGCTACCCCTGACCGCTCTGCAAACATGCCGCTGCGGAACATGATGACGACAATCATCAGGCCGAAAACTGCCCCGATCAGGACGGCAAGTGCGATCACTTCGCTGCGGTTTCCAATGTCGGTTCTGCATCTTGTGCGGGTGCAGGCAGATCACCTTTGACAGGGGCGTCTTGCTTGGTCAGCAGGCGCACAATCGTGACCAGCTCGTCTTTGAGGTCGGTCCGTTTGGTCACGCGGTCAAGCATCCCGTGGTCGAGCAGGTATTCTGCGCGCTGGAACCCTTCGGGGAGCTTTTCGCCGATGGTTTGTTCGATCACGCGGGCACCGGCAAAGCCGATGAGCGCATTGGGTTCCGCAATTTGCACGTCGCCGAGCATTGCATAAGAGGCGGTCACACCACCCGTCGTCGGGTGGGTCAAAACGACGATATAGGGCAGTCCCGCTTCTTTGAGCATTTGGACCGCAATCGTCGTGCGCGGCATTTGCATCAGCCCGAGGATGCCCTCTTGCATCCGTGCCCCACCTGCGGCGGAGAAGAGGATCAGCGGTCGCCCAAGCTCGATCGCCCGCTCTGCTGCGGCCACAATCGCATTGCCCACATACATGGACATGGAGCCGCCCATGAAGGAAAAGTCCTGCACCGCGACAACAACGTCGGTGCGGCCCATCTCGCCCTCGGCGACAAGCATGGCATCTTTTTCGCCCGTTTTCTTGCGGGCGTCCTTGATCCGGTCGGTGTATTTCTTTTGGTCGCGAAAGTGCAGCGGATCCGTGACCGGTTCTGGGACTTTCACCTCGACAAAGATGCCACCGTCAAACAGCGAGGCAAGCCGCTCGCGGGCGCCAATCGGCATGTGATGGTTGCAGTTCGTGCAAACATTGAGATTATCGGCAAGCTCGCGGTGAAACAGCATCGTGCCGCATTCGCCGCATTTCGTCCAAAGATTGTCGGGCACTTCGCGTCGTGAAAACAGCGAGTTGATCGTTGGGCGGACGTAGTTGGTGATCCAGTTCATTGCTGACCTCTGATGTTGCCCCACTGAGATATGACGCTCCGGCCTGAAATGCAATCAGCGCTTGATCGCTATCCTTGCCGCCAGCCACATAACCAGCACCATGAGCAGCACAATCAGCAGTTCAAGCACTGCCCAAGGCGCGAAAAGAGTCTCCAGTCCATAATTATAGGCCAAAGGGTCGACGTAGGGGTAAAGAAACAGGGCAAGCCCATTGGATGGCCAGCCCTCGACGCCCGTAAGCATGAAGGCAAACAGGTTGTTGGACATATGCAACCCGACAGCGGCGCCGATGTTGCCCGTGCGCGCCGTCAAATCCGCGCAAGCCAGCCCAAGGCAGGTCGCCCAGATCGCATAGATAATGCCGTCCGCAGGCCCGTATCCGTTCAGGTAATGACCCGCACCGAACAGGACCGACGGCAGTCCCATCCAGACCCAGCGTTTGTCGGACAGACAGGCAAGCTGCTGCTGCAAATATCCGCGAAAATAGATCTCTTCCGCTCCTGTTTGAACGATAAGCGCCAAGATCACGACAGGTGTCCACATCAGCCATGGCAGGACCGGCCTGATCACGCTGACCTCGTCAAAGTTGATCGACGGCGGTAGGACGGTTTGCACAGCCAAGAGCACGCCCACCACCCAAGCCACCTTTTTGAACGCGTCGGTTGTCGCGTCCACGGGCCCGACCATCGACCAAAACCCGCGGTCATGGAGTTTGCGCACGAACCCCACAAGCACCAGTACATAAAGCCCGAAGGTCAAAAGCTGCTGGATCACCGCCCATGCGGTCTCGCCCTGCTCGTATGCTTGCGCGCCGTCTTCCGACAAAAAGCCAAGCACAAAGACCGGCCCCAAGACAAAAGCCAGTTCCATCGCGACGACGATGACGAGCACAGGGCCGAGGTCTGCATGCCCCGAGGCGGGTCGGCGAAAGGCGCGCATCGCGCTGTAAGGCTCTATCATTTTGCGTTTTTGCCCTGCCAAGCCCTGATGCGCAACTGCAGTTCCGACTTGTGCGCATCACTCCCGTTATTTACACAACTGGTAACAGTTTTTCAGAGGGATCGCTCCATGTCTAAGGTCAAATTCGATAAATCCGCGCTACCAAGCCGTCACGTCACAGAAGGCCCGAGCCGTGCGCCGCACCGCTCCTACTATTATGCGATGGGTCTCGACGAGGATGCGATTGCGCAACCTTTCGTTGGTGTGGCGACCTGTTGGAACGAGGCTGCCCCTTGTAACATTTCGCTGAACCGTCAGGCGCAATCTGTGAAAATGGGCGTCAAACAGGGCTACGGCACACCACGCGAATTTACCACGATCACGGTCACTGACGGGATCGCTATGGGCCATGAGGGCATGCGCTCTTCTCTCGCCTCCCGCGAGGCGATTGCCGATTCCGTGGAGTTGACGATGCGCGGTCACGGTTATGACGCCCTTGTTGGTCTCGCTGGCTGCGACAAATCCTTGCCGGGTATGATGATGGCAATGGTCCGTTTGAACGTGCCGTCTGTGTTCATCTACGGTGGTTCCATCCTGCCGGGCCGTGTGCATGCGGGCGCGGATGTGCCTGAGCAATACATTGGCCGCGACCTGACCGTGCAAGATATGTTCGAGGCTGTCGGTCTGCACCAGAACGGTGATTTGTCCGATGACGCGCTGCATACGCTTGAGCGTATCGCGTGTCCGTCCGCAGGTGCCTGTGGTGGCCAGTTTACCGCCAACACGATGGCCTGTGTGTCCGAGGCGATTGGCCTTGCGTTGCTTAATTCCTCTGGGATGCCTGCACCATATGAGAGCCGCGACCAATACGGCGTGGCCTCTGGTCTGGCCGTGATGAACCTGATCGACAAAAACATCCGCGCACGTGATGTCGTGACCCGCAAGTCGCTTGAAAACGCGGCACGCGTTGTGGCCTGCACAGGTGGGTCGACCAACGCAGGTCTGCACCTGCCCGCGATTGCCCATGAAGCGGGCATCGACTTTGACCTGTTCGACGTTTGCGACATCTTCAAAGACACACCTTACTTCGTCGACCTGAAGCCCGGTGGTCAGTATGTGGCCAAAGACCTTTATGAAGCAGGCGGCGTGCCTGTTGTGATGAAGGAACTGCGCAAGGCTGGCCTGATGCATGAAGACTGCATGACCGCCTCTGGTCGCACAATGGGTGAAGAACTGGACATGATCGAAGGCGAGGCCGATGGCCGCGTGATCTATCCTGTCGAGACCCCAATTACCCGCACAGGTGGCGTTGTTGGTCTCAAGGGCAACCTTGCTCCAGAAGGTGCGATTGTGAAGGTTGCTGGCATGTCCACCCAAGAGCAGACATTCACTGGCCCAGCCCGCGTTTTTGAGAACGAAGAAGAGGCGTTTGCTGCTGTAAAGGCGCGCGTTTACAAAGAAGGCGAAGTGCTTGTGATCCGCAACGAAGGCCCCGCTGGTGGTCCTGGTATGCGCGAGATGCTGTCCACGACTGCCGCACTTTCGGGTCAGGGCATGGGCAAGAAAGTGGCGCTGATCACTGACGGTCGCTTCTCAGGAGCGACACGCGGTTTCTGCGTGGGTCACGTCGGCCCCGAGGCTGCACATGGTGGCCCGATTGCCCTGCTCAAGGATGGCGACATCATTACGATGAATGCGATCACTGGTGAACTCTCGGTTGATATTTCCGACGCGGAAATGGCCGAGCGCAAGGCCGCTTGGACAGGCGCACGCCCGACTAACTACGCTGCTGGCGCGTTGTGGAAATATGCGCAGCTTGTCGGCTCCACACGCCTTGGCGCGGTTACCCATCCGGGTGCGAAGCATGAAACACACGTCTACATGGATCTCTGATCCTAATGCAGCGTGCATTTATCGGTGTTGCAGGGGCGATCTTCGCCCTTGCGGGATGTGGTGATATGACGGCGGCGCTGCCGGGGGGGATTTCCCCTGCAGTGCCCGCAATCGCTTTGTTTGCAGGCGAGGTTACGGCAGTCGGTCCGCGCGGCTATTGCGTTGATCCGGACGCAAGCAGGCCAAATCGCGGATTTGCGATGTTGGCCCCGTGCCGCACCTTGGGCGTTGCGGATACGCCATCGGTCATCCGTGGGATCACGACCATTCAAGCTGGCCCAGAGGGGAGCGCGATTGTGTCGCAAAACCCCACAGAGTTTGCGAATTACCTGAAAGGTCCGAATGGACCGTTTGTCTTAAGCCGCAGTGGTAATCGCGTGTCTGTCAACGTGACCGAAGTCCGTTCTTTTGACAATCATGTCGCCGTTTACCTGCGCGATGCGGCACCCGCCCATATTGACGGCGCGCAAGAAGCCGAATGGCGCGCCTTTGTCGATATTGCCGGTCGGCTGATGACCATTTCGGTGCGCGGACTTGATGCGGCCCCGCTCAGTGCCTCTCAGGGATCGGGGTTGCTGGATCAAGCGGTGCAGGCGATGATTGCCGCAAATCCTGCGGGCAATACCTAACAGCTGTTTCCTTTTGCGAAACGATTTGGCATCTAAGATGTAAGGCGTGGGGAGATGCCTTGCGTAAAGGAGCAAAGCGGCACGATGTCGGGTGAGACCAATAGTCTGATAACGAGGTTATTACAGCGGGGCGCAATTGCGCGCTGGGCTGCGGCTGCGCGTAATGCGCCACATGCGGAGCTTGATGTGTTGCGTGGCCAAAGACACCGCGCGCGTCGCCTGCGTGCCTTGCTCGACGAGCTGACCTATGTCGCCGACAACAGGCTGGCTTTACCCCGTATCGGGTCGAACGCCTTTTCGCGTCCCGGTGGCACCGAATGGTCCTGGCGTCCGCAGTTGTGGCGTGGACCACTTGGTCAAAAGGGGATGGCTGCGGTCGAGACCAAGACATCGCTGGGGGACGAGGTCACGATTTTTCATGATTGCAAAATCAGCGAACTGACCCTGCGCCAAGTGCGCAACAATCGCGAACAGGATTTGGCCCCTTACGGCCTGCGTATGGATGTGTTCCGCTTTGACGGTAGTTTTCTGTCCTTGGTCATTGATGCGCCAGTCAGCGCCTGTGACGGATTGCAGCGTCGCCATATTGTTCGCCTCGGCATGACGATAGAGGTTGAAAATCCTATCGAAATCTTTGCCAGATTGAACATTAAACACGGCCCCAATACGGAGCAACTTGTGCTGGAAATCCCGTCAGGGTCCCCTGAAATCAATCTGGAGTTTGATTTGGGCTATTCCGACCTGAACGAAAAGCGGATTGAGCGCATGTGGCTCGACCTCATTTTTGAGGCCCCCGAGATGAACCAAGTGACGATCCGCGATTTGACCCTTTGCCGCTATCCACGCGCCGAGATTTGATTGAGCACCTAAGGAGACTACCCGATGTCCACGACCACATTGACCAAGACCCGTCTTTACGCTGGCGTTTGGGAAGGGGTTTTGACAGGCGCGGGCACAGAGCTCCCAAAGCTGCGCGTCACGCATATGGGCAAAGATGTCGAGGGCATTGAGGTCAAGGACAGCAAGGACGTGCCGGGGTGGATCGTACATGTGCCGGTCCCCACGCATCTGATGTCGGACGGCGTTCAGACGTTCCTGATCGCCAATGCCGATACGGGCGAAACGCTCAATAGTTTTACCCTTTTGTTTGGCGAGGTACTGGCCGAGGATATTCGTGCCGAGATGGGCCTTTTGCGCGAGGAACTTGACCTGCTTAAGAGCGCGTTTCGCCGCCATTGTGTCGAGACCGGCTAGGTTCGCGGGGGCCAGCCCCCGCACCCCCGAGGTATTTCTAGCCAAAAGAAGGCAGGTGTGACGCGGGGTTCTTGATGACCTTCGCGTAAAGCTCGACCAAAGTAGCCGTGTGTTTGGAGGAGCCTCAAGATGACCACTTATCCGCATTTGCTTGCGCCGCTTGATCTGGGGTTCACGACCCTCAAGAACCGCGTCTTGATGGGGTCGATGCATACCGGCCTTGAGGAGACCAAGGATTGGAACCGCGTCGCGGAGTTTTACGCGACCCGCGCCCGAGGCGGTGTGGCCTTGATGGTCACAGGAGGCATGGCGCCGAACCGTGAAGGTGGCGTGTTTCCGGGGGCGGCTGGCCTGTTTTCGGAGGCAGATATTGCGAACCACAAGATTGTCACCGACCGCGTGCATGATGCAGGCGGCAAGATCGCGATGCAGATTTTGCATGCAGGGCGTTATGCCTATTCGCCCGATTGTGTATCTGCCTCTGCGGTGAAGTCACCGATATCGCCATTTGCCCCCAAGGCGCTGGATGCGGCAGGCATTGAGAAACAGATCGCCGATATAGTGACGGCGGCGGTGCGTGCCAAAGATGCGGGCTATGACGGTGTCGAGGTGATGGGCTCGGAGGGGTATTTCCTGAACCAGTTCCTCGTGACCCATGTGAACAAGCGTGATGACGCGTGGGGCGGCTCATACGAGAACCGGATGCGCCTGCCTGTTGAGGTTGTCCGCCGTGTGCGCGAAGCTGTGGGTGCGGACTTCATCCTGATTTACCGCTTGTCGATGATTGACCTCATCCCCAATGGCTCCACTTGGGCCGAGGTCGTGCAATTGGCAAAGGCCGTCGAGGCGGCAGGGGCCACGATCCTGAACACAGGCATTGGCTGGCACGAGGCCCGCATTCCGACGATTGCGACCTCTGTGCCGCGCCGTGCCTTTGCTTGGGTGACCAAGAAGCTGATGGGTGAGGTGTCGATCCCAGTTATCACATCGAACCGCATCAACACGCCGCAGGTCGCCGAAGATGTGCTGGCCGAGGGGTGCGCCGATATGGTGTCGATGGCGCGCCCGTTCTTGGCCGATCCTGACTTTGTGGCGAAAGCGGCGGCAGGGCAGGCGGCAATGATCGCGCCTTGTATCGCGTGCAATCAGGCCTGCTTGGACCATACGTTTAGTGGCAAGATGTCGTCCTGTTTGGTCAATCCCCGTGCCTGCCACGAGACAGAGCTGGTTTTGACGCCCGCACCTGCGGTCAAGGCCATTGCTGTTGTGGGCGCCGGGCCTGCGGGGCTCTCCACTGCCTTGGCGCTTGCCGGGCGCGGCCACAAGGTGAGCATTTTCGAAAAAGCGAGCCAGATTGGTGGCCAGTTGAATATGGCCAAGCAGGTGCCGGGCAAGGAAGAGTTCTGGGGCTTGGTGGATTACTATGCCGCACAGGTCGCTGCGGCTGGCATTGATCTGCGGCTTGGTGTGACGGCAGATGTGGATGCTCTTGCCGCTTTTGACGAGGTGGTGATTGCCACGGGTGTTGCCCCGCGTGACCCCGGGATTGCGGGTCAGGACGGGCCGAATGTGCTGTCTTATATCGACGTGCTGCGCGGCAAGGCCAAGGTCGGCCAGCGTGTCGCCATCATTGGTGCAGGCGGGATTGGCTTTGATGTGGCCGAGTATCTGGTGACGGACGGCAGCCCGACCGAGGATTTGCAGGCGTGGCTGACCGAGTGGGGCGTGGCTGATCCCGCGCAGGCGCGCGGTGGTGTGGACCCTGCGGGGCCGAAGCCGGATGCACCTGTCCGCGAGGTGACCTTGTTGCAGCGCAAGGCGCAGAAACTGGGCAAGAACCTTGGAAAAACGACAGGCTGGATTCACCGTGCCGCATTGCAGATGAAGAACGTGAAGATGATCGGCGGCGTGAATTACGAGCGGATTGATGCAGAGGGCCTGCATATCACCTACGGCGCAGGGCGCGAAAACCCGACCCTGATTGCCGTGGATACGATTGTCATGTGCGCGGGGCAATTGCCCGAGAGGAGCCTCGCGGATGCGCTGATCGCCGCAGGGCGCACCCCGCATGTGATCGGCGGGGCTGATGTCGCAGCGGAACTTGACGCCAAACGGGCGATTGATCAGGGCACGCGGCTGGCCGCAATGCTCTAGCGGAGTTGCGCAAGGCGGGGTTTCGCGGTCTAAGGGGCGCGACCCGATTTATGGACGCGGCAAAATGGTATTCCTGACGATCCTTATTGGCCTCAGCCCGAGCTTTGTGATGGTCATCTTGGGCGGGCTTTTACGGAACAGGCTTTCGGTGAATGCATGGCAAGGGTTGGACAAGCTCAATTTCGAGATATTATTTCCGGCGCTTTTGTTTGTGTCGGCCGCAAGCCGCCCGATCGAATTGGCCAACCTGATGCGGATAGCGCCAGCGGTTTGGTCGATTCTGCTCGCTGGATTGCTGTTGGGGTTGCTTGCGCGGCGCTTTGGACCAGAACGATTCCTCGATTTTGCGGGGGCATGGCAAACGGCATGGCGGTTCAATTCTGCGATTGCCCTTGTCGCGGTGGGCACATTGAGCCGCGCGAATGAGGCGCAAATGGCGGTGGCGATTGGATTGGCCGTGCCAGTGGCCAATGTCTTTGCCGTGTCGGCCTTGTCGCGGGGGGGCAGTCTTGGCATTTGGGCAAGCGTCAAACGCGTTGTCTTGAACCCGTTTTTACTCGCCTCTGTGGCGGGTGTGCTCGTCGGGCTGACGGGCAGGGCTATGCCCGCTTTTGCCATGTCCCCGCTGCAAATGCTCGCCGCCGCCGCGATCCCGATTGCGCTGATGTCCGTCGGCGCAACGATGAACTGGGGTGCCTTGGCGCGACTTGATCGGTTTAACGGCGCGATCTGCGCGATCAAGCTGGTGGCTTTGCCCGCGCTGACGCTCATGGCGTGCCGCATCTTGGATATCCCGCCTGCTCTCGGATCGGTCTTGGTGGTGTTCGCGGCCTTGCCGACAGCCTCTGCGGCGCATGTACTTGCCGCAGGGTTTGGCGCTGACCGCACCTTGGTTGCGACCTTGGTTGCGCAATCGACGCTATTGGGTGCAATCACCCTGCCAATCTGGATCGCGCTAGCCGAATTGTTCCTCTGATCAATAAAATAAGGGGGCGCGTGTTTCCCTGCTGCGGACAGTTCCTGATAAATCCCTTGTATTGTCGCGGCATGGTCCCATTCCTGCCTGATTTGGTGGGCACAACTACTCCAACAAATTTGAGTAGTAACAGGAGCGAGTATGGATCGCCTGACCGAAATGGAAGCCTTTGCCACAGTCGTGGATCAAGGTGGATTTACAGATGCGGCCAAGAAGATGGGGATTTCCAAATCAGCTGTTTCCAAGCACGTCTCCTCGCTTGAAGCCCGCCTTGGGGCGCGTCTTTTGAACCGGACGACGCGCCGTGTCAGTCCGACTGAAATCGGGCTCGCTTACTATGACCGAGCGCGCCGCGTCTTGAATGACGCAGGTGAAGCAGATGCGCTTGTCACGTCGATGCAATCGGCGCCCTCTGGCCTACTGCGCATTTCCGTGGCGACGGACTTTGGCGTGAACCATTTGTCACCTGTTCTGGGCGATTTCTTAACCGAATTCCCCGACATCACGGTGAATATGGTTCTCAATAACCGCTATGTTGAACTGATTTCCGAAGGCTTTGATATGGCCGTGCGGATCGGAGAGCTGGAAGACAGCACGCTCAAGGCCCGCAAGCTGACCGAAACAACCAAGCGGATGATCGCTAGCCCTGGCTATTTTGCGAAGCATGGTCGGCCTGAAAAAATTGACGATTTGAACAATCACAAACTGCTGCATTACTCAAACCAAGCGAATTCTGCTGTGTGGAAGCTGACTGCGCCGTCTGGCGAAAAACGTCAGGTGCGCACGGCTGGTTGGCTGACGGTCAACGACGGTCAATCCTTGTTGAATGCTTGTATCGGCGGGCTGGGCATCGCCTATCTGCCGAGTTTTCTATATGCGGATGCGATGGCAAAAGGCCTTGTCGAAGAGGCGATCCCTGATCTGCCTGTCGAGACTCAAGGCATATTTGCGGTCTACCCGCCCGGTCGGTTTACGCAGCCAAAAGTACGCGCTTTTATAGATTTTCTCGTGCACACCTTGGCCGATAAAGGCCCGGATATCTGGTAGCACACGACAGTTCCCAACGGTGTATTTTGCGCCTGACTTGCGCGGCCTTTATGGCCGCGCTTTTTTTTGGGGTCATTAAATCGGCATCAATACTTCTGGCTTAACGTAGGGTCAGAAGGATACCGCATGAACAGACTGTTCCGACTTTTGGCGCCGACCAGTACCCTGATCGTGGTGACGCACATCATTCTTTGGATCGCGCTGATTTGGCTCGCAAATCTTGAATTTGCTTATATGGCTGATGGTCGGTTGGACCGTTCTCTCCTTTATTATGGCCTACACGCACTCTTCGTCGGGGGGCCCTTTGTCGTATTTGTGACCTTCGTCACCCGCTATCAGGTTCGGTTTCAAAAGCATCTTTCGCAGCTCTCGCGTAAGGATGGTCTGACGGGATTGAACAATCGTCGCACGTTTTTGGAACTCGCGCAGCTGCGGCTAGACGAATCCGCGCGCGGCGTTTTGATCTTGTTGGATGCGGATCACTTTAAGAAGGTAAATGATATCTACGGGCATGCCGTGGGTGACGTGTGCTTGGCCGAAATTGCCTACCGCTTGAAGTGGAACCTGCGTGAACAAGATGTCGCGGGCCGGATCGGTGGCGAGGAGTTCGCCGTGCTCTTGGCGAATGCCACGATTGAGCAGGCGCGTGTTATTGCCGCGCGGATTGGCCAACCGATCCCATATCGTGCGAACGAGCAAAACGCACATTTGACGATTTCGCTGTCGATGGGGGCTGTGACGATTGACCCCAAGGTCTCGCTCGATGCGCATTTGATCCGCGCAGATGACGCGCTCTATGCGGCGAAAGATGCAGGGCGCGCGCGTATCGTGTTCTGGACACCAGAAACAAAAAGTTTAAACCCTGTGAATTACCGCGCCGAAAAACAGAGAGGGGCGGCTTAGTTCGAAGTGATAATCACCTCGACCCGGCGGTTTGCTGTGCGCCCTTCCTCGGTCAAGTTGGTCGCAATCGGTGCAAGATAGCCCATCCCTTGGGCGTCCAACTGGCGTCGCGGCACCCCGTAGTCCGATACCAGCCGTTCCAGAACAGACTCGGCACGCCGCTTTGACAGCGCGATATTGCCATCGAGTGATCCTGACGAATCGGTATGTCCGACTAGTGCCACGACCAGATCAGGCTTTGACGCGAGGAGGTCTGCCAGTGTCTGCAGCACCTCGTAATCACCGGCAGCAAGTTGCGCAGAACCTGTCTCAAACGCGAGCCCTTCAAGGACCGCATGGCCCGTTTCCAAAAGGGACTGCCGAAAATTACCAACAGATTCCCCCTGCGCGGACGAGCGCATTGCGGGTGCATCCGTCTGCACCTCATCCGCCGTTTTGGCACCAACGCGGATGACTTGCACAAAACCTGCATTCGCCGAGCGGCTTGCGATCACCGATAAAAGTTCGGGCCCATCCTCTGTTTCCCGTCGCGCCGCCAGATAACGGAAATCCCCTAAATCCACCTGCATATCGGGCGGCGACATGACCTCTGTCGCAAAGCGGAAATCGAACCCGCCGCAGGCCTGATCTTTGCATTCGTAGACGATGGCAAAGCCGTCGTTGCGCAATTGGTCCCGCAGCGGGCGGATCAATTGCAGCGATGTCAATCCGGTTGCCGCAATGCGCCATGCCTGTTGCGACAGCGCGCCTTCGCCGGTTTCAGTGGCCATGGTGCCGTCTTGCCAAGGCCCAATCGGCATCGCATAGCTGTCGAGGGTTTCGGATGATTCACGCACCAGTGTCGCGTTGCTGGGAAAGCTCAGGCTTTGTGCTTGCGCGCCCGAGGCCACCAAAAGCCACAATCCGAACGCCGCTCTCATCGCGCCTGACTGTGGTATTCGTCATTGGGCCGCAAGTCGGTCGCGGATGCCATGCGATTTGTCATGTTGTAAAAGCTCGCGGTAGCCGCAATATCCCAGATGTCGCGCTCGGAAAATCCAACGCAGCGCAGGGCATCGCGATCTGCTTCGGTGATGCTCGCACTCGCGATTGTCATCTTCTCTGCAAAGCCCAACATTGCGGTTTGCCGCGCATCCAGGGGTGCGACGCGCCAGTTCATCACCAACATCTCGCCCAATTTCGGATCACCGGAAAGCTGACGCACGGCTGCGCCATGTGCCGTCAAACAGTAGTAGCATTTGTTGATTGAGGACACCGTCACGGCGATCATTTCGCGTTCCAGCTTCGTCAGCCCCGACTCCGCCAGCATGATATTATTATACAGCGCTGAAAACGTATCTAGCTTTTCGACATCAAACGCGTAGGCCCGCAAGACATTGGGGATCATGCCGAGTTTGTCTTGGCAGATGTCAAAGTATTTCTGGTTCGCCGCAGGCAAAGGGTCGGCCATCGGCAGGTCTAGGGCGGTTGGTTTATCGGTCACGGGTGCTCACTTCGGTTGAATACGGTAATGGTAGTGTCCCACAACCGACATCCCGAGGGAAGTGTAGAGCGCATTCGCCCCCACGTTGATCCGCGTGGTGACGAGCGAGAGGAAGTCGGCGCCGTTGTCCGCGGCCCAAAAGGCGGCGGCGCGGGTCATATGTGCGGCGAGGCCCTGCCTGCGGAACGCCTTGCCCACTTCGAGCGCGTGGATCATCGCGCAGCCGAGCGACATGCCGACGTAAGTGGTGCCCGCAGGCCGATCATTGACCCGACCCAACAGGGTGGTTTTGGGCATAGGCGCGCGCTCCATGACGGCCAGCCGACCCGCCCCGATGCCGCCTTCTTCCCAGATTTCTATTTGCGCGGCGAGTGGTGGCCATGCGGTAAAGACGGTCTTATGGGGTGGTCGCGTTGTCGTCATTGCCGCGATTGGCGCCGCATAGAGGGTCACGGGATCTTTGACTTCATAGCCGAGGTTGGCCAGTTGCGCGTCAAGAGCGGTGTCCGTGTCGCGGATCATGAACAGTGCGGGCTGCCTCATTGCCCGCATCGCGTTTGCGGCAGTTGCGATTTCGTCGTCGGTGGCAATACCAATCGCCGTGGCGGCACTGACGCGATTTCCGCCACCAAGGCCGCTGCGCAAAGTGAAGGGGCCGCAAGCGATCATGGCTGCCGCTGGCCATGTGGCGTCGATCACGTCGTAGAGTGTCTGTGCTGTCGGAAGCGTCATGCCGGAAAAATTGCAGCCAGTTCGGCCATGGCCGCGTTGAGCACGCCTGCATCCTGGCCGCGCACAACAAGGTTCGCGCCGTAGATGCCGTTGTCTTGGAACGGATAGGAGCCCACCGAGAGGCTCGGATGGCGGGCCGCAAATTCGCCCAACGGCCCCGCGATATCGCCCTCACCACGCACAACGCGCAAGGACTGCGACAAAAGCGGTGCGCCGCCAGTGAGGGTCGGCAAAACCGAGGTGACCATCGCCGTGAAAACCGAGGGAACGCCCGCCATAACATGCACATTCTCAAGCGTGAAACCGGGAGCAACACTGACTGGGTTATCGATCAGGGTGGCGTCCGCCGGGATACGCGCCATCCGCTGGCGGGCGGCGTTAAATTCCTTGCCGGTGCTCTCGTAATAAGCGCCAAGCAGATCGGCTGCATCCGCGCGCACGTTGATCGATTTGCCAAAAGCCTCCGCGATGCAATCGGCGGTGATGTCATCATGGGTCGGGCCGATGCCACCGCTGGTAAAGACGTGGGTATAGGCCGCGCTCAGCGCCTTGACCGCCGCCACGATTGCGGGGCCATCATCGGAGACCACGCGGACCTCTTTGAGATCGATGCCGATGGCGGTTAGCTGCCCCGCAAGGTAATACATATTGGCGTCACGCGTGCGCCCCGAAAGGATTTCGTCGCCGATGACAAGCATCGCTGCGGTGGGGTTACTCATAGGTTCTCCTCTTGGGTTTGCTTTGTTATAGGTCGGGATATGGAATTTGCCACACCCCTTATCCCTGCCCGATTGATCCGCCGTTACAAGCGGTTTTTGGCGGATGTAACCTTGCCGGACGGGCGCGAGGTCGTGGCCCATTGCCCGAACCCCGGCTCTATGACGGGCTTGGCGGATGCGGGGATGAAGATCTGGCTGGAGCCGAATACGGACCCGAAGAAAAAGCTGAAATACGGCTGGCGGTTGGTTGATCATGAAAACGGACATTTTACAGGGATTGATACGTCGGTGCCAAACAAGGCGCTGAAAGCGGCGTTGATGGATCACGCGGTCGCGGGCTTGCCGCCCTATGATCTGGTGCGCCCGGAGGTGAAATACGCAGACAGCAGTCGCATCGATTTTCTGCTGAGCGGGCAGGGGGCGGATACTTATTTGGAGGTCAAAAGCGTGACCTTGATGCGCAAGACGGGCCTTGCGGAGTTCCCCGATAGTGTAACAGCGCGCGGAGCAAAACACCTTGCCGCCTTGTCGCAGATGGTGGGCGAAGGGCACCGCGCTGTGATGGTGTATTTGGTGCAAAGGACCGATTGCGCGGCACTTAAGCTCGCCGCGGACATCGACGCCGCCTATAGCCGTGCGTTTGACGCTGCCCGCAAGGCTGGCGTGCAGGTGCTGGTGTTGGATTGCGCGATTGATCCCAGCGGTGTGACCCTCCGGCGGAGGTTGCCGTTTCTGGAGGCCTCAGCCGGGACGATCTAGGTGCGCAAAAAACCAAGCGGTTGCATCTGGTTTTTGAGGCTGTTTAGGCTTATGTCGCGGGCAAACATAAGAGGAAATTGATTGTGAACACGCAAAAGGGCCGTTTGACCAAGGATGGAATTCGTATTTATGATGTTGCCGAATATGCGGGCATGCATGGGGCGGGCCGTTTGGCAGCGCAAATTCTTGACGATATCGCGGTTCATGTTTTCCCCGGCCAGACAACGGCTGAATTGGATCGCTTGATCACAACTTGGGTCGAGGACGCGGGGGCTATTTCTGCGACGATTGGCTACAAGGGCTATCAGCACGCAAGCTGTATTTCGGTCAATCACGTGGTGTGTCACGGCATTCCTGGCGATAAGATCCTGAAAGATGGCGATATTTTGAATATCGACGTTACTGTCATTGTCGACGGCTGGTTCGGGGACACCTCGCGCATGTATGTCGCAGGTAAGCCGAACCGTAAGGCAGAGCGTCTGATCCAGATCACCCATGATGCCCTGATGAAGGGGATCGAGGTCGCGAAACCGGGCAATACCTTTGGTGATATTGGCAACGCCATTCAAGTTTATGCCGAGAGCCACCGCATGTCTGTTGTGCGCGATTTTTGCGGCCACGGCTTGGGTCGTGTGTTCCACGCGCCGCCAAATGTTTTGCACTACGGGCGCGCGGGATCAGGGCCGATGCTGGAAGAGGGTATGATTTTCACGATCGAGCCGATGATCAATATTGGTCGCCCCGAGACCAAGGTATTGGCCGATGACTGGACAGCTGTGACCCGAGACAAATCGCTCTCGGCGCAGTTTGAGCATTCGATCGGGATCACTGCGGACGGTTGCGAGATTTTCACGCTGTCCCCGTCGGGCAAATTTCACCCGACCTACGACTAGGCACTTGCTTTCATGAGCGTCACCCACGTCTGACCGTAACGGCGGGCGTCCAGAACTTTTAATCCGAGCAGCGCGATCTGGGCTGCGTTTTCTTCCCAAACGATAAGCGTCTCTGGCCCGATCCAGCCGCCAGATTTTGCGGCGGCGAGCGCCTTTGCCCCAAGGCGCAACCCATAGGGCGGATCAAGAAAGATGAGGCCAGCGGGGCTGTCTGTTTTGGGGGCTTGTGTGGCGTCTGTGGTCAACAGCACCGTGTCGGCCTGCCTTTTGAGCTTCTTGATATTCTCGCGAATAAGCGCTTGGGCGGTTTTGCCGTTATCGATGAACGTGACATGTGCCGCCCCCCGCGACAGCGCCTCCAGCCCTAAAGCACCTGTGCCTGCGAACAGATCAAGCACTTTGGCCCCACGGACCGGATCACCAAATCGTCCACCTTGCAGCACGTTAAACAGGCTCTCGCGGACGCGGTCGGACGTCGGGCGCAAATGCGCCGCGTCATCGCCCGCGCCGACATCCGCAAGAGTCGTTCCGCGATGTGTGCCGCCGATGATTCTCACGCCTTCAACAGGCCCTTCATGTCGGTTGCGGGGTCCATGATGACCGCAGGTGCGGGGCTTTTGCCTGCTTCAATCAAGCGCTTGCCAATCATGTAATTGCGCGGGTCGTTCATAGCGTCGACCGCAAGCAATTCGTCGCCTTTGTAATACCAATGCGACTGGACGCCAGCCACATCGCCCTTGCGCACATAAACGTCCGTGTAGCCGACGTTCAGCCCTGCGATCTGCAATTTGCAGTCGTATTGATCCGACCAGAACCATGGCGCGGGCGTGTAGGGGATATTGGCGCCAAGCATGTTTTGCGCAACAATCTCTGCCTGATCAATGGCATTGCCGACGCTTTCGACCCTGATCTGCCTGCCGTGAAATAGGGCCGTTGCACAATCGCCTGCGGCCCAGATATGCGGGTCTGTTGTCTGTCCGAATACGTTGGTCACGATCCCTGTATCAACGGCCACCCCTGCCGCCTCGGCCAGAATTGTCGCGGGCATAATGCCAACGCCAACAACGGCAAAGTCGATCTCGAGTTCGCTGCCGTCGGACAGCTTGGCCCCCGTCACGCGGTCATCGCCAAGAAGGCGGTCCAGTCCCACTCCCTCGCGAATATCAACGCCATGTGCGCGGTGCAGTTCGCGGAAATAGTCAGAGGTTTGCGGGGCCGCGACACGCTGCAAAATGCGGTCCGCCATTTCAACGAGCGTGACCTGAAGCCCGAGTTTGGACGCCACCGCAGCGGCCTCTAACCCGATATAGCCGCCGCCGATAATCAAGACCTTTTTGCCAGCCGTAAACTGCGGGGCCATGGTATCGGCATCGTTCAGGTCGCGCACGGTAAACACGCCATCCAACATGCCGCCGATCGTGGCAGGCAGGGTTCGCGGGTGCGCGCCCGTCGTAAACGCAAGGTGATCGTAGGTGAGCATGTCGCCGTCCGATAGAGTCACTGTTCTGGCTTGCGCATCGATATCAACCGCCCGTGTATCAAGCCGCAAAGTGATATTATGCTCGTCGTAATAGGCTGCAGGGCGCAGATAAAGCCGCTCTTCCGCCATCTCGCCCAAGAGATAGGCTTTCGAGAGCGGCGGGCGTTGGTAAGGCGGCACAGGTTCAGCACCCACAAGGGTAATTTCGCCGTCAAACCCTTCGGTCCGCAGTTTGGCCACGAGCGACGATCCCGCCTGTCCGGCCCCGATAACGACGATATGTGTCATGCGAATTTCCCCCACCGCTGGTCTATACTTGACGTGACCCTATATGGCACGGTGTGACCGACGCAATTCCCAAACGAGGACAATTCATATGACGATAACGACAGGGGCTCTTTTGCCTGATGCGACACTGCTGCAAATGGGGGCGTCTGGCCCCGAGGCCGTGAGGCTGAGTGAGAAATTGACGGGCCGCAAGGTTGTGATTTTTGGCCTGCCGGGTGCGTTTACAAGCACCTGTTCGACCGCCCATGTGCCCAGCTTTATACGCACGATTGATCAGTTTAAGGCCAAAGGCGTGGACGAGGTGATTTGTGTCTCTGTGAACGACCCGTTTGTGATGGACGCCTGGTCGAAAGATACCGGCGCAGGTGCCGCTGGTATCACGATGCTTGCCGACGCGATGTCTGAATTCACGACGGCTATTGGCATGGAATTCACGGCGCCGGCCGCAGGTTTTGTGAGCCGCTCCAAGCGCTATTCCATGCTGGTCGAGAACGGCGTGGTTTCGATCCTTAATGAAGAGTCAGTACGGGGACAATGCGAGATTTCCGCAGGCGAGACACTCCTCGACGCGATGTAAAATCGGGCGTCGGTGCGGTTACATCTCCGCTCCGGCGCGCCACTCGCTCCAACGCATGATTGCGTTCGCCCCCAGCCACGTCAGCGGCTTTGGCGGCAGTTTGACGGGCGGAGCCTGCGACATGACTTGGGCAAGCATGTCTGTCTGATGTCCGCTCGCCTGTTCCGCCGCGAGAATACCGTGTAAAGTCCCTTTCGCAGTGCCTAATCCGTTCTGACAGCAGGCAGAATAGAGACCGCTCTCCCGTTCTCCGAAGGCTGGCACGTTATTGCGGCTCAGGCAGAGCCGGCCACCCCAGCGAAATTCCATCCCAACAGTGTCTAACATAGGGAATCGTGCGCGGAAGGCCTTATCATGGTCCCGCCCGACAGAGGCGATCCTACGGGTCGAAACCTCCATGTTAGGGTCTAAAGTGAACCGATTGCGGATGATGACCCGCGCGCCGCCCACACCGTCGATTTTACGTACCGTGGTGCCGAGCGGGTCGGCCGGCGTTGCCCCCCAGACGGGCGCGCCGCCAAGCTTGCGTTGCTCGTCCGGGCTCAGGGCGCGCGTCATGCTGGCGTAGGTAAAAACATGCATCAAGCGGCCCTGAAACTGCCCGAAACTTTCGGCATGGCCATTGACGGCCAAAATCACCTTGGGAGCAGTGACCTGTCCTTTAGGGGTCTTGGCGATCCACCCTTTCGCGAGGGAAATCACCGGAGAGTTTTCGTATATTTCGACCCTGTCACGGGCCAATCCGCCCGCCAGCCCTCGGATATACTGCGCGGGTTGTAGCATCGCAGTGCCAGGGGTGTAGAGCCCCGATTGGTAGTAATCGGTTCCCGTAATGTCGCGCATTTGCACGGCATCATATATTGCGAACGGCTCGTTCATTGCGGTCAAATGGGCGGCGTAGTCGACGTTATGCTGGTGGCCTTTTGCGGTTGCCGCTGCGTTGATTTTCCCCGAAGCGACAAGCGCCTCCGGATCCATGACGTAGTCGTCGGCAGCCTCTTGCGCAAAAGCAATCGCAAAGCGGTTCTCTGCGGTTTGGGCTGCGTCGCGGTCTAGTGTGCCTCCGTAGTCGGAGGATGACAGATCATGCGGCAGATCGATCATAAAACCGGAATTGCGGCCCGCTGGCCCTTTGGCGACTTCGCTTGCCTCCAGCACCACAATGCGGTCCTTGGGGTGCAGCTGACGTAAGCGCCGCGCGGCTGACAGGCCCGCGAAGCCTGCGCCGATGATCAGCCAGTCGGCGTTGATTCTTGACGCAAGTGGCGGCTCTCCTGCCCTGACAGGCAGTATCGCGTTCCACGCCGCAGGGCCTGGATCAACGGGAAGCCGACGGACCTGCATCAGAGGTCTTGGTTTAGCGCATCTGCAGCGGGAATTTCCCGCTCGCGCCGTGCGATGTAATCCAGCAGGGCCTCATTGACAGCAGGATCTAATTTCGGCTCTTCATAGTCTCCGAGCAGGTCTTTCGCCTGTTTGATTGCCCGTTCGTTGATTTCGACCGAGCCTTCGGCTTGCCACTGTTCAATCGAGTTATTGTCGAACATCTCGGGCATGAAAAATGCGCGCTGGAAGTTTGCGAGTGTATGCGGGTGCCCCAGATAGTGTCCGCCCGGACCGACGTCCCGCACTGCTTGCAGCGCCTCGTCGAAATCGTCCCAACGTACGCCCTCGGCCATGCGATATGCCATCGCGCATTGTTCGGCGTCGACGATGAATTTCGCCATGGAGCAGTGCATTCCTGCCTCATTCCAGCCTGCCGAGTGCCAGATGTAGTTAGCCCCCGACATCATTACGGCCATGAGCGTTGTCGCACTCTCGTAGCCCGCCTGCGCGTCAAACGTTTTGGCTCCGCCAAGTGTGTTCGACGTCCGCCACGGCACATCGTAAAACCGCGCCATTTGCCCGATCATCATGTTCATCAGGCTGATTTCCGGCGTGCCTGCCATCGGCGCACCTGACTTCATTGAGACAGTCGAAAGGTAGTGCCCGTAGATCGCAGGGCAGCCCTTGCGCACAACTTGGGTGTAGGCCAGCGCCGACAAAGCCTCGGCGTTCAACTGCGCCACAGTGGGCGCGACAGAGGCGGGCGTGTTCGCGCCACCCAGCACGAATGGCGAGCAAAGCACGGGCTGGTTGCGCTTGCAAAACGCCCGCATCGCGCCAAGCATCGTCTCATCCCAGACTAGCGGTGAGTTGCCGTTGCAGTTGCCCGTCACCACAGGATGGCTGTCGATATAGCCTTCGCCAAACAGGATATCGCACATTGCCATGACGTCTTCGGCGTTTTTGGGGCTGGTGGTCATGCCCATAAACGTCTTGTCGGAATGCTTCATCGAGGAATAGGTGATCCGCAAATGGCGCTGCGAAATCGGGTGATCGTAGGGCTCCACGATGTGATGCGCGGACGAATGGATCGCGGGGAGCATATGGCTCATCTTATGGAAATTCGCGAGATCATCCAGCGTCGGGTTGCGCCGTTTATCTTCCAGATCACGCAGGAAAGGTGCCCCTGTCATGGGCACAAAAATCGAGTGATCGTTGCCAAAGGGCAGGTTATTTTTGGGGTTCCGCGCATGGTAGGTAAAGGTCGCAGGGATCGACGAGATCAACTCGCGCACGAGCGCACGGTCGAGATAAACCCGCTCTCCCACCACCTTGGCCCCCGCGCGTTTCCAATCAGCAAGCGCGATATCGTCGCGGAACTGTACGCCGACGTTTTCCAAGATATCCATCGAGGCATTGTCGATCTTGAGCACCTGATCGGCGTTCATTATCTCGGTGACGGGCAACTTGCGCTTGAGCGCAGGCAGCATGTTTGTATCTCTTACAGCCCGCTGCGCTTGACGCGCACCACGCCCACGGCGGATAGTGCCAACTGCATCTACGCTCATGCTACGTTATCTCCGTCTGCGGGATCGGTCAGGTCGATCCAGATGGTTTTGAGTTCGGTGTATTGGTCGTGGGCGTGGATGCCGTTGTCGCGGCCGCCAAAGCCGGACTGTTTGTAGCCGCCAAAGGGTGTCGTGATGTCACCCTCACCGTAGCAGTTGATCGTCACGGTGCCTGCCTTGATGTCGCGCGCGGCACGGATGCCGCGCCGTCCGTTGGCGGTGAACACGGCAGCCGCAAGGCCGTAGGGCGTGTCGTTGGCCACAGCAATCGCTTCGTCATAACTCGCCACTTCGATCATGCTCAGGATCGGGCCGAAGATTTCATCGGTGGCCTTTGCGTCGCCCGCTTTGACCTCGTAAATCGACGGCTGCACAAAGGGGCCGTCAGCGGTGCCACCGACCAAAGCCGTGCCTTTAAGATACCCCGCAACCTTCGCGCAATGCGCGGCGTCAATGAGCGCGCCAAGGTGGTTTGTCGGGTCCAAAGGATCGCCGATCCGCATCTCGCGGGTCCGTGCAATGATCCGCTCCATCAGCGCCGCTTTCACGCCAGATTGCACGATCAGGCGCGAAGTGGCCGAGCAATTCTCGCCCATATTCCAGAACGCCGCATTCACGATATGGCCTGCCACAGAGTCGAGACTTTCCGCGTCATCCAAGACCACAGCAGGGTTCTTGCCGCCACATTCCAACACGACCTTTTTCAGGTTGCTATCCGCAGAATACCGCAAGAACCGTTTGCCTGTTTCCGTCGAGCCCGTGAAGCTGACCATATCCACATCCATATGCAGACCAAGCGGCTCGCCCACGGTTGGGCCATGCCCCGGCAGCACTTGCAGCACGCCGCGCGGCAGGCCTGCCTCCATCGCCAACTCCGCCACGCGCAGCGCGGTAAGGGTGGTCTGCTCGGCTGGCTTTACGATCACCGAACAGCCAGCAGCAAGCGCAGGCCCGATCTTCCAGGCAAGCATCATCAGCGGGAAGTTCCACGGCAGGATCGCGGCCACCACACCAATTGGTTCGCGCAAAATCATCGCAATCGCATCGTCGCCTGCGGGGGCAGTCTGGTCATAAATCTTATCAATCGCCTCGGCGTGCCATTTTATCGTGTTGATCGTCTCGGGCACGTCAATCGTCGCACAATCAAGTATCGGTTTGCCGCTATCAAGGCTCTCCATCACGGCCAGTTCACGGGCATTGCGCTGGATCAGTTTCGCGAGTTTGATGAGCACGGCCTTGCGGTCCGCAGGGTGCATTTTCGCCCAGTGTCCCTCGTCAAATGCGGCGCGGGCGCGGGCGACAGCAAGGTCCACATCTTCGACACTACAGGTCGAAATTTCGCAGATGACGTCGCCCGTCGCTGGGTTGATCGTCTGCATTTTCTGCCCGTGGCCTGCCTGAAACTTCCCGTCGATAAACGGCGCACGGGGTGGGTCCAACTCGGCGGCGATGGCTTTGTATTCAGCGTGTGAAAGCAGCTCGGTCATTGGGCCTCTCCTGTGATGGCGGCGATGGTGGTGTTCATGGTGCGGATGACCTGTTCAAGCTCGCGCTTGTCGTCCTTGTTGAGCGGTTGCAGCGGGCGGCGCACGATGCCCGCGTCAATGCCGCGCAAGGTCAGCCCGTATTTGATGCATTGCACAAATTTGCCGCCCTGTTCGAGAACGCGCATCAGCGGCAGCATCGCGGACATAATCGCGCGGCCCTTGGTGAAATCGCCCTCAACGGCGCAGGCATGATAGAGTGCTATATGCGCCTTTGGGGCAAAGTTAGACCCTGCGCAGACCCAAGACCGCGCACCCCAAGCAAAGAACTCTAGCGCCTGATCATCCATGCCGCAGGATAGCTGGATTTGCGGATAATCACGGGCCAACATGTGTAGGCGGTTCGGATCACCGGAACTTTCCTTGATCGCACAAAAGTTTGGCGAGCGCCCCAGACGGTCAAGGGTTTCCTCGTCCATATTCACCGACATGCGACCCGGATAGTTGTAGAGCATCGCAGGCATATTCGCGGCCTTGTCAATCGCCAGCGCATGCAGCGCGATTTCGCGGGCGGTCGGATAGGCATAGGGCGGGGTGGCGATTAGCAGGGCATCGGCCCCCGCCTTTTTAGCAGCCTCCGCATAGATGATACTGTCCTCGGTACGAATGGCGCCCGTGCCGATAATCATAGGCACACGACCCGCGATCAGGGCCGCTGCACGGTCCATCATCTCAAGGCGCTCTTCCATCGACTGCGCGTAATATTCGCCCGTTGTGCCCGCGATGATGAGGCCATGCACGCCGCTCTCGATCAGGAAATCAATCGTCTGTTTCAGAGCGCCTTCGTTAAGGCTGAAATCGCCGTGATAGGGGGTCACGACGGGGGTGTAGATACCTTCAAACTGCATGGCGGCGGTCTTTCATTGAAATCACATCAAGGGGGAGCGGGTCAGGGCGTACGAACCGTTCAATCCGGTCGCGCGACAGATCCCAGTGCTGGAGCGTCAGGTCGATGGCCAGCGCAGGTTCCTGCGCCTCAAACGCAGAGATCATCGCGTCGTGCTGATCGCTCGCTTTCGACACTAACAAGGTCTCGGCGGGGGAGGCGGGGCGGTAAAACGTCTGGCTCAAACGGGTGTGATCGATGAGCATGCGGTTCAGGCTTGCCACCAGATAGGGGTTATGGGCCATTGTGCCGATTTGCGCGTGAAAGGCGTGATTGTGCAGGGCCGCTTCACTCGCTTGGCCAGACTTCGCAGCGCGCGAAAAACGGGTCTGAATATCGCGCAAAGTGCCGAGTTGGGCGGATGTGCGGTTCTCGGCGGCAAGGCTCGCGATATTGGCATAGACCAGAGGGGCAGTCTGGAAAAACACGCGCATCACGCCGAAATCCATCGAGGCGACCTTCGCCCCGCGATTGTCGGCAATTGTCAGAAAACCTTCACCCGCGAGACGCTGCAAAACCTCGCGCAATGGCGTCCGCGAGATACCGTAATGATCACAAAGCCGCAGCTCATCAAGATCAGACCCCGGCGCAATTTCAAGCGACAGGATGCGATTGCGCAGATCATCAAGGCATTGGATTTTGGCCGAACCAGACATGGATTTCTCCTCTTCTGGCTTTCATTGTATACAAACATTATACAAAAAATCCACGTCGAAAGCGACACTGCGGCGGCTCGCAATGTCGGAAACGTCTACTCTTCGGGCGCGCGCACAAATGTCCGAGTCGGGAATGGAATATCGATTCCGCCGGCGTCGAACGCCTCTTTGATCTTGCGCTTGATATCGGCCTGATAGGCGAAATAGTCAGCGCGATCACACCAGACCCGCACCAGAAAATCGACGGAACTGTCGTTCAGGGCATTGACCTGCACAAAGGGCTCAGGCTCTGCGTGGCTGCGCGGATCGGCGGCAATCACATCGCGAATGATCCCTTCGGCCTTGGCCAGATTGGCCCCGTATCCCACACCGAAAATCCACTCGGCGCGGCGGGTGTTGTAGATCGAATAATTGGTGATCGTATTGCCCCAAACCTGGGAATTGGGGATGATGATCTGCACGTTATCAGGCGAGGCAAGTTCGGTGAAATTGAGCGTGATCTCCTTGACCGTGCCTTGCATCCCGTTGACCACAACAAAATCGCCCAGCTTGATTGGCCGGAAGAAAATGATCATCACGCCAGCGGCCACGTTGGACAGCGTGCCCTGCAAGGCCAAGCCAATAGCAAGGCCCGCCGCACCGATCACGGCCACAAAGGATGTCGTTTGAATGCCGAAGGTATTGAGCACAAACAAAAAGGCAAAGCCGGTGATCACATAGCTGGTGATATTGCCCAGAAAGTTGAAGAGCGTCTCGTCAAGGTGCCTGTTGGCCTGCCCCAGTCGCACAATCCGCTGCCGCGCCCAGCGTCCGATCATCATTCCAACGATCAGAATAGCAATCGCCGCCAGCACATTGCCGATGATCGACGCCAGGAATTCCAGTGTCATCAGATCGGCAAGCGATTTGCCGTTCCAGATTTCTTTCTGCAGTAGTTCGGTCACGTTACTCTCCTGCGAGTTTGTCCATTTTGGCTGCCAGTTTCACGTCGCGCGCGGAAAGGCCATTCACATCATGGCTCGTCAATGTAACCTCCACGGTCTTATAGACGTTCGACCATTCGGGATGGTGATCCCATTTCTCGGCCCAAAGGGCGGCTTTGGTCATGAAGCCGAAAGCCTCGATAAAGTTCCGGAAAACATAGGTTTTGTGGATCGCATCGCGCCCCTCGACCAGCGCCCATCCTTGGGCAAGCAGTGGGGCAAGGTCCGCTTCGCGGTCTGTCAAAATATCGCTCATGGCTGTTCCTCTATGTGTGCTTTGCGGAAAGGGCCGTAGCTGGTCAGCACCTCAATCTCGTGATCAATCGCATTACGCTCGGCCTTAAGATAGCGCGCAATCGCATCCCGAAACCCCGCATCGCCAAACCAATGCAGCGAATGGGTCGTATGCGGCAAATACCCCCGCGCCAGCTTATGCTCGCCCTGTGCGCCCGCCTCGACGCGGGTCAGGCCATGGGCAATCGCATAGTCGATCGCCGTGTAATAGCAGAGTTCGAAATGCAGGCAGTCGTGATGTTCCACGCAGCCCCAGTAGCGCCCAAAGAGCGTGTCGCGCCCGATGAAGTTGAGCGCTCCCGCGACAGGCACACCGTCGCGGAGTGCAAGAGCCAGCAGTATGTCATCGCGCAGGTGCGCTTGTGCGAGGTCGAAAAACGCGCGGCTGAGGTAAGGGGAGCCCCACTTGCGCGCGCCCGTATCTTGGTAGAATTGCCAAAAATAATCCCAATGTGCGGGCTGGATCTGGTCGCCCGTCAGCATAACAATCTCACCGCCAAAGGCTTGCGCCGCGGCCCGTTCCTTGCGGATATTCTTGCGCTTGCGGCTCGACAAGCTGTTCAGGAAATCATCGAAGGTTTTATAATCCTCGTTGACCCAGTGAAACTGCTGCCCGATCCGCGGCATCAGGCCCAGTTCCGCCCCCGCCAGCGCCTCTGCCTCGGTGCAGAACGTCGCGTGGATCGACGAGACCTGATTGTCCGCCGCGATCTGCACGGCCCCTTGAACGAGCGCCGACATCCCCACCACGTCAAAGCCTTCACGGGTCAAAAAGCGGCGGCCTGTTGCAGGCGTGAACGGCACGGCGATCTGAAGCTTCGGGTAATAGTTCCCGCCCGCGTTTTCATAGGCCTGCGCCCAATTGTGGTCGAACATATATTCGCCTTGGCTGTGCGACTTGGCGTAAAGCGGAGCTACGGCGATCACTTGTCCGTCTTGCACCGCCCGCAAATAACGCGGTTGCCAGCCAGAGCGTCGCCCGACTGATCCGCTTTCCTCCAAGGCCTGCAAAAACCGGTAGGTCGTGAACGGATCAACGGGCCGCCCCAGCGCATCCTCAGGGCAGGCGCAAACATCCCAATCGGCTTGCCCGATCTCGGCAATGCTGGTGTGGGTGCTAATTTCTATCGGGCTGCTCATGGCATGTCACTTGGGGGGCAAAGGGTCCGCGTCAAGCCAAGTAGCCCTCAAAGGTGATGTTATCGGCCACTTTACGGGCTTCAGCTTCCATTTCCGCAGATTTCACCGTCCAGCACAGGATCGCTGCTCCCTCGGCCTTGAGCGCGGCAATGCGTGGCGCGCGAAGGTCCGCAACGTTATGGCTGACGAAACATGACCCCGTCCGCGCATAATCGGGAATGGTACGCAGGGTCTCCCGCGTGGCTTGCGGCAATAGCGGCCAGTCGTCCGATGTATAGGGATCGGTGACGATGCCGCGGGGCGCCTCTGGCAACAGCTGCGCCATTTCCGCGGTGGCATGTGGATTAAATGACATCACGGCAAACGGACCTGCGTAACCGCGTAAGCAATACGCGGCCGCTTCACCCAAAGGGCCGATGTTCGGCCCCATTTGCCCGTCTTGATCCTTGATCTCGATCAGCAGCGGCACGCGCCCGTCGACCAGCGCCAGAACCTCCGCCAAGGTCGGAATCCCGTCGCCATCATGCAAGAGCGGAATCGTGCCCAAATCGGCGGCGGTCTGTTGCGCGACCGCGCCTTTGGCTGCCGTCAACCGCCCGAGTTCGTAGTCGTGAAACACCATGGCCACGCCATCGCTGGATAATTGCAGGTCCAACTCGATGCCGTAACCTGCCTCCATCGCTGATTGAAACGCTTTGCGGCTGTTTTCCGCGCGGCCTGCCTTTTTGTCGTGCAGGCCACGGTGCGCCAAGGGGCGGCTCAAAAAGGCGTCAGGCAGCTTCATTTGATGGTAAAGATCGCTTCGATTTCGACAGCCACGCCAAGCGGCAGGCTCGCCGCACTGACAGCAGAGCGCGCATGACGCCCCTGATCGCCGAGGGCCTCAACCATAAAGTCGGACGCGCCGTTGATCACCTTCGGCTGGTCGATGAAATCCGGTGTCGAGTTCACGAAGCCGGTCAATTTCACCACACGCTCAAGCCGGTCAATGTCGCCGCCACAGGCGGCTTTGAGTTGCGCAAGCAAGCTGATCGCGCAGGCCTTGGCCGCAGCGGCGCCCTGCTCGACGCTCATATCTGCGCCCAGCTTCCCAAGGATCAGCCCATCCGGACCTGCCGAAATCTGCCCCGAGACGTAGACAGTTTTGCCGTCCACGACATAAGGGACGTAATTGGCCGCAGGTGCAGGCGCATCAGGGAGGGTGACCCCCAAAGCGGCGAGTTTCGTTTCAATAGCACTGGTCATGATCTAGCCTCTCGGTTGCAGTTTCGTGCAGGCTATCCAGACAGTGGCCTAAGCGCAATCAGGACTCGCGGAATGCTTTGGCGAAATAATCGGCCAGTGGTTTCAGGAGATAGTCCATCGGGCTACGATCCGCCGTCCGCACAAAGGCCTCAACCGGCATCCCCGGAATCAGGATCATGTCCTCAGGCAGCCGTCCGATTTCGCCTTCGTTGAGCTGCACCTCGGCCTGATAATAGGACATCCCCGTTGCGTCATCCTGAAAAATGTCTGCGGATACCAGCGTGACGGTGCCCATCAATTCAGGTGTGCGGCGCTGGTCAAAGGCGGAAAAGCGCAGGGTCACATCCTGACCGAGGTGGATTTGGTCAATATCCGTCGGGCGCACCCGTGTCGCAATGACTAGCGGGCGGTCTTGGGGCACCAAAAACATCACAGGATCAGCGGGTCGAATAACAGAGCGGGGCGCGAATACCTGCAGGCCGTAGACAATGCCGGACACGGGCGCGCGAATGTCCAAGCGGTCAAGCTGGCGCGTCAATGTGCGGCGGCGCTCGGATAGCTCAAGCTCGTTGTATTGCAGGTCGCGCAGCCGCGTGATCGCCTCTTCGCGGCGGGTCGTCGCGAGGGTCAAAACCTGAATCTCGATCTCGGTCATGCGCTCGGCGGCTTGGGCGGTGGCGGCGGTCAGTTCGCCCATACGCCCCAGCAAGCTCGCCTCGTCGCGCTGCAAGGCAAGGACGCGGCTGGCTTGCACCAATTGTTGATCCAGCAGCTTTTGCTGGTCGCCAAGCTCTTTGCCAATCAAGGCGCTTTGGGTCGACAATGCCGATTGTTGGGCCGCAATGCCTTCAAGCTGGCTTGCGATTTGGGCGCGTTGGATATCAAGCTGCTCTGTGGCGCGCTCGGTGCTTTCCAAGCGTGCCTCAAACAGGCGGGTTTGCCCTTCCATCAATCCGGGGCCAGTCGGCGCGGCCATCAACACGGGATCGAAAACGATTTCATCGGTCCCGTCACGTTCGGCCTCAAGGCGGCCACGGCGCGCCATGATTTCAAAGAGTTGGCCTTCAACCACGGCCAGTTCCGATTGCAGAACGGTCGCATCGAGCCGGATCAACAGATCGCCTTCGGCAACCGTGTCCCCCTCATCGACAATGATCTCGGCCACAACGCCACCATCGGGGTGCTGGATAACCTGACGGTTGCGGTCGACTTCGATCTGGCCGGAGGTGATGACGGCCCCCGTAATCTGGGCCATGACCGCCCAAGTGCCAAAGCCGCCGACCAGCAGCACAAGCGCTAGAAGACCGAGGATCATCGGACCGCGGGATGACCAACGTTTTTTGAGATCAACTGTCTGGTTCATCACGATACACCCGCACCTTTGCCGGCCGCGCGGACAATCTCGTCGCGGTTCTTTGTTACGTCGCGCAACACGTCATCCTTGGGGCCGTAAGCCCGCTTTGTGCCGTTCTCAAGCACCAGCAAAGTGTCGCAATGAAAGATCGCATCAGGCCTGTGTGCCATCACGAAGACGATCCCGCCAGCAGCCTTTTGCATTTGGACGGCCTGATTGAGCGCGGCCGATCCGCTGTTATCGAGGTTCGAGTTCGGCTCGTCCAGAACGAGCACGACAGGGTCGCCGTACATCGCACGCGCCAGACCGATGCGCTGGATTTGACCGCCAGACAGCTGGCCGCCCGTTGCGGTGACGCGGGTATCATAGCCATCGGGCAGTTTGAGGATCATATTGTGGGCGTCCGCCTTTTGGGCGGCCTTCACCACAAGCGCGTCGTCAGGGGTCAGCGACATCCGCGCGATATTTTCTTTGATCGTGCCGTCGAAGAGTTGCACGCGTTGCGGCAAATAGCCGATGTGCTGACCCAGAACATCCGGATCATATTGATCCAACGACGCCCCATCCAGACGGATTTTTCCGCCCGCTGGTTTCCAAACCCCTGTCAGCGCGCGCGCCAGCGTCGATTTGCCGGCGCCCGAGGTGCCGATAATCCCCACAGCTTGGCCCGGTTCAACGGTGAAGCTGATCATGCGTAGCGTGGCTTGCTGCCCGCCAGGCGGAAGCATGGTCACCTGATCTGCGATCAGGCGGGCGGCAGGCTTTGGCAGGTTTGTGCGTGGCTGGTCGACGGGCACGTTGCCGAGCAAGGCGGAGAGTTTGCGCCAGCCTTCGCGCCCCTTCTGGAACACAGCCCATTGGCCGACAATCATCTCAATCGGCGCAAGACCACGCCCAAGCAAGATCGAGCCAGCGATCATCGCGCCGGGCGTCAATTCGCCTTGCAGCACCAGATAGGCTCCAAGGCCAAGCATCGCGGATTGCAGAAACAGACGGAATGCTTTGGTCAGCGCAGTAAAGGTGCCTGCCGCATCCGTCGCACCGATGGTGGCGTCAAGTGACGCGCCGCGTGCGATCTGCCAGCGATCAAAGGCGGCACCGCGCATCCCGAGCGAATGCACCATTTCGCTCTCGGACCTGATTTGCGCGCCGAGGGTCTCGGAGGCAAAGGAGGTGGCATTGGCGCGCTCAAGCGGCGCGCGCGTCGTGGCCTGGTTCAAAAGCGCGACCAAAAGCAGCACAAGTGCTCCCGCCAGGGCAAGGATGCCCATCAGCGGGTGAAACATGAAAATACCCAAGAAAAACAATGGTGTCCAAGGCAGATCGAAAACGGCCATTAAGGCGGGCGAGGTGATCAGGCGCTGCACGGCTTCCAAATCGCGCAAACCCGTTGCGGCCTCGCGCGGCGCGCGGTTCAGGGTCGTGGCCTTGAGGACGGCGCCAAAAACACGGCGGTCCATTTGCGCCTGAAAGCGGGCACCGACGCGGCCCATCACACGCCCACGGACAAAATCCAATATTCCCATGCAGCCATAAAGGAAGGCTACCAAGACGGATAGCGCGATCAAGGTCTCGACCGACCGAGACCCAAGCACGCGGTCATAGACGTTGAGCATATAGAGCGGACCCGTGAGCATCAGCATGTTCACGAAAAAGCTGAACAGGCCGACCATCCAGTATAACGCACGGCTTTCGCTGCGGGCCTTGATGAGTTCTGCCCTGCCGCGGGCCGTAAGTTCGTCTGTCATGTGCTTTTGGTTGCCTCAGTTGGAATGCAGGAGCGCTATCGTGTTTTAGCCTACAGTGAAATATGTTGAAGTTAACGGGTTATCGTCTTTGTTCTCAAATTCATCGCAATTGAGTCACATTGAAACTATACAAGAAGGGCCCGCGAGCGGCTTTTTCAAACACGGAGTGCTGAAAATGCGCATGAAATGCACACGCCCATCACATGCTATCGCAGCTGCAATATCGCTGTTGATCCTGCCGTTGGCCTTGGATGCCGGCCCATACGACGGGGTATATAAACAGGCGGCCAATGCAGAATGTTCACTTGTTGGTGTCGACGGTGGCTCCTTGAAAATCGAAGACGGGATATTTTACGGGGTCGAGGTTGAGTGCCGCATGACCAATCCGGTTGGCGTCAACGACATGGATGCAACGCTTTATACCATGCAATGTTCGGGCGGAGACCAGGTCTGGACCGAACGGGCGATGTTGATGCTTAACAAGCAGGCTGATGGAATCATCATGGTGTGGAACGGCTATGCCTTTGTTTATGATCGCTGCGCCGATCCGTCTTAATTACCGCCCCCCAGAATGGTATCCAGCACATTCAGAATTGTCTGATCTTGTGGTGCATTGGTCGTGCCGCCCGTCATGACAGGGGCAGAGGTAACTGTGGCCGTTGGTGCATCCATCGGCAGTGGTACGGGTGTGCGGCCCGCAAGGACGCGGGTCATGGTTTCATGCCAGATATCCGCAGGTAGCCCGCCACCTGTCACGCCCTTCAGAGGGCTGTTGTCGTCGTAACCCATCCAGACGCCCGTCACATATTCCCCTGTAAAGCCGATGAACCACGCGTCGCGCGCGGCAGAAGTGGTGCCGGTTTTGCCTGCTATTTCCCAGCCGTCGATCTTGGCGCGGCCGCCTGTGCCCTCTTCGACCACGCGGCTCATCATCCAAGTCAGTTCCCGCGCCGCTTTTTCTTGAATGACGCGCTCGCCGATACCTGTGCCTGCGCTGTCCATCAAAGGCTCGGTGTCACCCTGAAAGCGCAGGTCGATCAAACCGTATGGTGTCACCGCAGAGCCGCCATTCAGGATGCCCGCATAGGCACCGGTCATTTCGATCAATGTGCTTTCAGACGCGCCAAGCGCGAGGGCAGGGCCGGCGGCCAGATCGCTCTCGATCCCGAACGCGGTGGCGACATTGCGGACGATCTCGCGGCCCATTTGCTCGGCCAGCACAACCGCAGGAATGTTCCGGCTTTCGCTCAAGGCCTGAGTCAGGGTCACAGGACCCTTAAATTTTTTGTCATAGTTCGCAGGGCACCAGTCCCCCGATCCGCGCACATACCAGCAGGTCGGCACATCGTTGACCATGTCATTGGGCTGCATGCCCAGTTCAAGTGCGGTGGCGTAAACAAACGGCTTGAACGCAGAGCCCGTCTGACGGCGGGCTTGGGTGGCGCGGTTGAAGGCACCCGCGACCGTGCTGTCACGCCCCCCGACCATAGCGCGCACCGCACCATCCGCCGACATCACCACAATCGCGGCTTCTGCCTTGGAGCCATCGCTGACCTTCTCGCTGAAGATATAGGTCAGCGCATCCTCGGCTGCGCTTTGAATGCGCTGGTCGATAGTGGTGTGAATGATCACGTCCTCGGTGGTGTTACGGGTGAAAAATTCGGGGCCGCTGGCCATCACCCAATCGGCAAAATATCCACCTGCGCGCCGCTCGGCTGCGGCAGAGAGGGTTGCGGGATTGGCGCGTGCCTCGGCGGCGGCAGATTCAGATAGATAGCCTTGATCCTCCATCAACCCGATCACGATGTTTGCATAGTCCTGCGCACGCTTCAGATCGCGTGTCGGCGCGCGGCTGCTTGGCGCGGGCAGCAGGCTGGACAACATCGCGGATTCCGCCGGATTCAACTGGGCCGATGTCTTGCCAAAGTAGCGCTGCGATGCGGCCTCGAACCCACGCGAGCCGGCACCGAGATACGCGCGGTTCAAATAGATCGTGAGAATCTCGTCCTTGGTATAGGCGACCTCCATGCCCATCGCGAAAACCGCCTCTTTGATTTTGCGCCAAAGGGTCGTGCGACGGCAGTCGTCTTCATAGGCGCGCTCGGTTTCCCAAGTATTGGGGTCAAAAGGCACGCCAAGGCAGAGCAATTTGCCGACCTGCTGCGTGATCGTCGAGCCGCCGTTGCCCGACAAAGGGCCGCGCCCCTCGCGCAGGTTGATCCGGATCGCAGAAGCGATACCGCGCGGCGAGAGGCCAAAGTGGCCGTAAAACCGCTTGTCCTCGGAGGCGACGACCGCGTTCTTGAGGTGCACGGAGACGGTTTCGGTCGTAACCATGCCGCCAAACTGGTCGCCGCGCCATGCGAACACTTGGTTGTCGTTGTCTGTCATCGTGACAGATCCGCGCGCGCGCGCGTCAATCACCTCGGTGATCGGGGGCATTTGGCTGGCGAAATAAAACACGCCCACCGCAAGAATGGCCGTCAATACCGCCGCGCCACGCCACATCAGCCGCCAGATGAACATCAGAACAAACCGGACCAGGCCTACGATCATCGCAATCAGCCAGCCGATCGGGCCACGGCGCACCTTTGGCTTGGCCGCCTTGCGTGACGCATGCTTTTTGGATGCGGGCGTCTTTGGCGGCGGCGCATCGGAGTAGCGCTTTTCAGCGACCAGTTTAGGGCGGTTCTTATCGTTATTGCTCATGCTCTGCCTAAGTGACGTTTGCGTCCATTTTTCGCCAACATAACCACATTGTTCGGGAATGTTTAGAAGAAGAAACCGACGCAGATGCTTTAGATGGTGCCTAATATTGAGGCAATGTAGGTAATTTGTGCAAAAATTGTGCAATTGCGTGAGTTTTAGGTGCTTTTCACCCCCTCGGAATCATTGCTGCATGTGCAGCATAAGGGTTGGATCATTCCCAAGCGGATCGGCATGCGGTCGATCCAGCGATGTGTAACGACAAGGGGAAGACCGTGAAACTTATCATTGCAACAATCAAACCGTTCAAGCTTGAGGAGGTGCGTGTCGCGCTCACTTCTGCGGGCGTGCGCGGCATGATGGTGTCTGAAATCAAAGGGTTCGGGACGCAGTCGGGCCACACTGAAATCTACCGTGGCGCTGAATATGCCGTGAACTTTGTGCCCAAGATCAAGCTTGAAATCGTTGTTGCCGACAACATGGCCGAGCAGGTCGTCAGCACCATCGCCGCTGCCGCAAAGACCGACAAGATCGGTGACGGCAAAATCTTTGTCCTCGACGTGGAAAGCGCACTGCGCGTGCGCACCGGCGAGATGAACGACGAAGCGCTTTAAGGGTGCAAAAGGGGAAAAACATTATGACACTACTGAAATCAATCACGGGCGGGACGGGTCTCGCACTTTTGCCGACACTCGCCTTGGCGCAAGACGTCGAATATGCGCCGCTGGCTGACACACAATTCATCTTTACCACCTTGTTGTTCCTCATCGGGGGCTTCTTGGTGTTCTGGATGGCGGCGGGTTTTGCGATGCTGGAGGCGGGCCTTGTGCGCTCCAAGAACGTGACCACACAGCTCACCAAAAACATCGCGCTTTTTGCAATTGCTGCCCTGATGTTTTGGCTCATGGGCTATAACATCATGTATCCGGGCGAAGGCAACTGGACCATTGATGGCGTCTTTGGCGCGATCTCGCCAAAAGATGTGAAGACAGACATTGATGCAGGGGGCTATTCCAACGCGTCCGACTTCTTCTTTCAGTTGATGTTCTGTGCGACAACGGCCTCCATCGTTTCGGGCACATTGGCCGAACGCATCAAGCTGTGGCCTTTCCTTGGATTTGTCGTGCTGCTGACTGGCGTGATCTATCCGGTTGAAGCAAGCTGGCAGTGGGGTGGTGGCTGGTTGTCCGCAATGGGCTTCTCCGACTTCGCAGGCTCCACACTTGTGCACGCAGCAGGTGGGTTCGCAGCCCTTGCAGGTGTCCTGATCCTCGGTCCACGTATCGGAAAGTACAAGGACGGCCGCGTTGTGCCAATGCCAGGCTCGAACCTTGCACTTGCAACATTGGGCACATTCATCTTGTGGCTCGGTTGGTTCGGCTTTAATGGCGCCTCCCAGCTTGCGATGGGCACCATTGCAGACGCAGACGCCGTTGCGCAGATTTTCGTGAACACCAACATGGCCGCTTCTGCGGGTGCGGTTGTGGCGATGATCCTGACGCAGCTTCTCTACAAGAAGGTCGATTTGACGATGGTCCTCAACGGCGCACTTGCTGGTCTGGTGTCCATCACAGCCGGTCCACTTGACCCGACTATCTTCGGGGCTGTCTGGATTGGTGCCATTGGTGGTGTGATCGTGGTCTTTGCGGTGCCGTTCCTTGACAAGCTGAAGATCGATGACGTTGTCGGTGCTATCCCTGTGCACCTGCTGGCGGGCTTCTGGGGCACGATGGCCGTGCCGTTCTACACGAGCGGAACCAGCTTTGTGACGCAGTTCATCGGTTTCGCGGCAATCGGCGTGTTTGTCTTCTTCGTTAGTTTGATCGGCTTTGTAGTCCTCAAGAGCCTCTTTGGCATCCGTGTCTCTGAAGAAGACGAGATCAAGGGCTTGGACTTGTCCGAGCTTGGGATGGAAGCATATCCTGAGTTTTCACGCGGCTAACCAAGTCTCGTTATGATATGACTGACCTGGGCGTTTGCGCCCGGGTTTTTTGTTGCGGGGGTGATGGGTTAAAACCCATCCTACGGTGTTTCGCGCAAGAACATGCGGAGAATGTTGGAATTTGCGCAGGAAAGTCCCGCATAACTGCCTATAGGCCGCAATCTTCACGACGACATTCTGCTTTCATCGCGCGATGTTGCGGCAATCAAGAATTTCACTCAATCCTGCGGAGCGCCCCCTATGATACAGACCCCTTACCTTTTGTTCCTTGGCGACGCCCCTGACCAGCTTTCTGCGAAAGTTGCGCAAGGGATCAAGGATTGGCGCCCCGAGAACGCAGTCGGTCAGTTGCGTATGGAAAACTGCGCGGCCACCGTTGGTCTCGCGGATCTGACCTTGGCCGAAGCCAAAGCGGCTGGTGCAAAGACGCTGGTGATCGGTGTTGCCAATCGGGGTGGTGTGATTTCTCCTGCCTGGAAAGACGTTCTGATCGATGCGCTTGGGATGGGGTTCGACATTGCGTCTGGCTTGCACAACTTGCTGCGCGACGAAAACGATCTTGTTGCGGCGGCAGGGGTGAGTGGGCGTAGCTTGTTCGACGTGCGCATTCCATCGGTCGCCTATCCGATTGCCAATGGCAAAAAGCGGACGGGCAAGCGGTGCTTGGCCGTGGGCACAGATTGTTCGGTTGGCAAGATGTATACGGGCCTCGCGATGGATGCAGAGATGCAAAGGCGCGGTATGAAATCGACGTTTCGCCCGACGGGTCAGACGGGGATCCTTATCACGGGTGGCGGCGTGCCGCTTGACGCCGTCATCGCTGATTTCATGGCGGGTGCGGTGGAATATCTGACCCCTGATAATGATGCCGATCATTGGGATCACATCGAAGGGCAGGGCAGTCTGTTTCACGTCTCTTATTCTGGCGTCACGATGGCCCTGATCCACGGCGGCCAGCCCGATGCGCTGGTTTTGGCCCATGAGCCGACCCGTCTCCATATGCGGGGTTTGCCTGACTATCAGCAGCCAAGTCTTGCGGAATTGCGTGATCTGTCGTTGCAGGTGGCCAGGATTGCCAATCCGAACTGCAAGGTGATCGGAATTTCTGTCAACACACAGAACATTGCGGCCGATAAATACGAGACATATTTGGCAGAAATCGAGGCCGAGATGGGTTTGCCGACGGTTGATACGTTCCGTCAGGGCGCGGGTCGTCTGGTGGACGCGCTCGCAGAAATCTAGCAGACTGTTTGATGCTGGCGGGATGCCGATTTTTCGACGAAAAATCGCGGCCGTCGGCGAAGGTTTTTTTGACCAAGAGAAGGCAGGCCCATGCGCATCACAGTCACAGCGGAAAGTTTCAAACTTGCGCAGGTCTTTACCATCAGTCGCGGATCGCGCACGCAAGCCGATGTTTTGACAGTCCATGTGACAGATGGCGCGCATGCGGGGCGTGGCGAATGCGTCCCATATGCTCGATATGGCGAGACATTGGAAAGTGTCGCGGATCAGATCAAGGGGCTGCCTGATGATGTATCGCGCGAGTGCTTGCAGGAGCTTTTGCCCGCAGGTGCTGCGCGTAATGCCGTTGATTGTGCGCTGTGGGATCTGGCGGCCAAGCAAGCGGGTAAGCGCGTTTGGGATCTGCTGGACCTCCCCGCACCGCGTCCCGAAATCACCGCGTTTACGCTCTCGCTCGATACCCCCGACGCGATGCAAATGCAGGCGGCCAAGAACGCCGCCTGTCCGCTGCTCAAAATCAAACTCGGCACCCCCGACGACATGGCCCGCCTTGAGGCGGTGCGTCGTGGAGCACCGCAAAGCCGCATTATCGTTGATGCCAACGAAGGCTGGAGCGCCGAGGTTTACGCCGACCTCGCTCCACATCTGATCCGACTTGGGGTGCAGATGGTGGAACAGCCGCTGCCCGCAGGTGCCGACGACATGCTGGCCGAAATCGCGCGCCCCTTGCCTGTCTGCGCCGACGAGGCCTGCCATGACCGTGCTTCTCTGCCTGCGCTCAAGGGCAAATACGATATGGTCAATATCAAGCTCGACAAGACAGGTGGCCTCACGGAGGCGCTCCTTCTCAAGCACGCCGCCATTGCGCAGGGCTATGCCGTCATGGTCGGTTGTATGGTTGGCACGTCGCTTGCCATGGCCCCGGCGACCCTTCTTGCGCAGGGTGTAGCCTTTACAGACCTTGACGGCCCGCTTCTTCTGGCCGAAGACCGTGCTGCACCACTGATTTTTGACGAAGCTGGCGTCCATGCACCGACCTCAGCCTTATGGGGATAAACCAATGCGCACAGTCTATTTGAACGGCGAGTATCTGCCTGAGAACGAAGCCAAAGTGTCGATCTTTGATCGCGGCTTTCTGATGGCCGATGGCGTTTATGAAGTCACGACCGTTTTGGACGGCAAGCTGATCGATTTTGACGGCCACGCGGTGCGCCTTGCGCGCTCGCTTTCCGAGCTTGATATGGGCAACCCGATATCGAAAGAAGACCTGCTGGAGGTGCACCGCGAGTTGGTTCGCCGCAATGAAATTGACCAAGGCATGATTTATCTGCAAATCACACGCGGCGCGCCAAACGACCGCGATTTTGCCTTTCCGCCAGCGGACACGCCGCAAACTATTGTACTGTTTACGCAAAACAAGCCCGGTTTGGCCGAAAGCCCTGCTGCCAAGCAGGGCATCAAAGTGATCTCGATCGCAGACCAGCGCTGGGCGCGCCGCGACATCAAGACCGTGCAGCTTCTTTATCCGTCACTGGGCAAAATGATGGCTAAAGCTGCAGGGTGCGACGATGCCTGGATGGTTGAGGATGGGGTTGTTACCGAAGGCACCTCGAACAATGCCTATATCGTCAAGGGCAACACGATTATCACGCGCAACTTGGGTCATGAAATCCTGCACGGGATCACACGGGCGGCTGTGTTGCGCTTTGCCCGCGAGGCGCAGATGACCGTGGAAGAACACCCGTTTACGATCGCCGAGGCGCAAGAGGCCGATGAGGCGTTTATTACCTCCGCCTCGACTTTCGTCATGCCAGTCGTGGAAATCGACGGGGCCGCGATCGGCACTGGAACAGTTGGGCCAATCGCCACGCGCTTACGCGAAATCTATCTCGAAGAGAGCCGCAAGGCAGCGGTTTAATCACAACAAAAAAGGGCCGCAGGGAATACCTGCGGCCCGATTTTTCGACTAATCGCTGTGTCAGATGCGCACAAGCGTGATGTCCGCCGCCGCCGCTTGTGTGGCATTCACCCCGATCAAATACATCACCGGCTCTGTGCCGATCGTGACGTAGGATCCACTGCCGTCATTAAGGTTGGTAAACCCTAGTGCAGCTGTGCCGCTTGTTGTTCGGATCACAATGCGTTCCCGCGCCGCATCAAAGTCGTTGATCGCAGTGACCGCAGGATCACCCGCCGCATGTACTTGAATGAAGCTGTCAACGCCCGCGCCGCCGGTCACAGCATCACCGGTATCAAAGGTGATCGTATCAGCGCCGTCGCCTGCATCAATAATATCGCTAGGCAACGCAGTGCCATCCCCTGCAAAGTCAGCCTGATCAAGGCTATTGATGTCGTCGTTACCAAAACCGGCAGAGATTTCGTCAAATCCGCCACCGCCGAAAATGGTATCGGCGCCAAGGCCGCCTTGGATCAGGTCATCACCTTCGCCAAGTGTCAAAACGTCGTCACCAGCGCCGCCATTGACCTGCATGTCACGATCCGCAGTGTCGGCACCGCTGGCAAAGCCCACAGTATCGTTTCCGCCAAGGGCGAAAACCGCATTGGTATAGTCATTGATGACAATATCATCATTGAATTCGTCATCAACGATTTCGCCCACGGCATTGCGCAAAACACCGCCGTACATCGGAGGCGCACTGGGATTGGTAATTGCGCCCTGAGGAAGCTCTGTGATACCTTGCAGGACCAGAATAACCTCTCCATCAAGCAAGACTTGCGTGTCTTCGCCATTTTCGGCCGCGACCGTCGTGATACGTTCAATGACTTGGTAGCCACCCGCGTCTTCGCGGATAAGCAGCGTGTCGCCCTCGGCAAAATCGGTGATCGTGACGGGGTCCATGTTGTCGGTGGCCAAGACGGTGAAGCGATCTTCCTGTGCGCCACCAGACATAACGTCGCCGTTATCCCCAAACAGCACATCCCGTCCAAAACCGCCATAGAGAGTGTCCGGCGTGCCCTCGTCGCCTTCGGCGTCGATTGCATTGATTCGGTCATAGCCCGTATCGCCGTAAATCGTATTCGACCCAAGCGCATCGACCAGAATATCGCGGCCTTCGCCGCCACGAATGAAATCGTCGCCTTCCATGCCCTCGGTCTCGAAGCTGCCATCTTTGCCCAGATCAACCGTTGCGTCTTGACCCTCGCCCATGAAGATCTTGTCGTTGCCAAGGCCGCCTGTGGCAAAATCGTCCCCGACGCCGAGATACATCGCGTCGTTATCGCTGGTGCCTTCAGAGAGGTCGTCCTCAGGCCCAAACTGCAAGTAATTTAAATCGTTTTCGGGTGTTTCCCCGACCGTTTCTTCATCATCGTCATCGCCACCAGTGTCGAGTAAAAGGGCCACGCCGATCAACGCCAGAATGGGCAATAAAAAAAATTCCATCGTTAAGCATCCCCTCAAAGGATTGTGATGCGATTCGCACATTAGTAGTGCGCCAATTTTGTTCCTTCAGGGGAAATTTGTCAAAGAATTGAAGTATTTGGGCGATTTTTTAGGTAGAATTGCCGCCGAAGCACCCCCATTGTTTCGAGCGGCGAAACAATGGGGACTGCACATTGATGCTAATATTTGGTAAACTCAACCCTGAGGGTGAGTGGCATCAAATGCGGCCTGCGCGCTTGGCGAGGCTTCCTTTTGATAGATGGCTTTCCACTGCGCGAACGGCATACCGTAATAGGCATCGCGCCCTTCGTCCTTGCTCATCTCGATACCCTGCGCATTTGCCGCCTCTTGATACCAGCGGGCCAGACAGTTGCGGCAGAACCCTGTGAGGTTCATCATGTCGATGTTTTGCACATCGGTACGATCCTCCATCAGGTGCTTTTGCAGGCGGCGAAAGGCAGCGGCCTCAATTTCAAGTTGCGTTTGGGCGTCCATGATTGTTTCTCCTTTAAAGACCGGATTGGGCCAAGACTTCTTTGAGAATGGGGGCGAGGTTGGCGGCCCACAAGGCCTGACCTGCCTCGTCAGCGATCAAATCGTTGCGCACTTCGATCAAGACATTGGGCCGTCCGTCGCGCAAGGCATGTCGTTCGACACTGTCACCGGGTAAATGGCCGCTATAGGGTTCGTTATCGCCCACACACCAGCCCTGCGCACGGCAAGCCGCAATAAAAGGGCGCGCCAAACGGTCGTCGCCCGCGTATAGCACGCCAACTTCCCAAGGGCGGGGCGGGCGGCCTTTGAGTTGCGGGGTAAAGCTGTGTATCGCGCAGACGACCACATCGTCACGGCGGCGGACCAATGCGGCGTAGGCGTCGTGAAACGGGCGATAGAGCGCATCCAGCCGACGCTCGCGCTCCGCCTCATCGGCGTAACGATTGGCGGGGATGATCGTACCGTCGTAAAGCTTCATCAAAAGGGTCGGGTCGTCTTCGCCGCGGTTCGGATCAATCACCAAGCGCGAAAAATCCGATAAAATCGCTGGGCTATCAAGTAGTTGCGCCAAATGCCGCGTCACACCGGCAGCCCCCACATCATAGGCAATGTGGCGCTGCATATCCTCAGGCGCGAGACCCAGATCACCGCCGTTCACCCAGTCGGGGACGCGGTTTGTGGCATGATCACAGGTAATCAGCCAACGCCCGTCGCTATCTGCGCCGCGAATTTCAAAAGATGGATGTGTCATAGGTCCGTGCCATTCGTTTTTTTACCTGAATAGGATAGTTGTATGGCAAATGGAATTGCGCAATAAGAGCGCAACACGCGGTGTTACCGCTAACAGTTGCGCAGTTTGACGCTTGAAGGGATATGACATGAGACGCCACCGGAATGTAAAGATTGTAGCAACACTTGGGCCTGCGTCCAACGATTACGCCATGATCCGTGCGTTGCACGAGGCGGGCGCCGATGTGTTCCGTCTGAACATGAGCCACGGAGATCATGAAGAGATCCGCGCCCGCCACGCCATTATCCGTCAGGTCGAAGAAGACCTCGACAGCCCGATTGGTATTCTGGCCGACCTTCAGGGTCCGAAACTGCGCGTTGGTGTTTTTGCGAACGATGACGGCGAAGAGCTGATCGTGGGTGCCGATTTCCGTCTCGACCTTGATAAGGCACCGGGCGACGTGAACCGCGTGCAGCTTCCGCACAAAGAGATTTTCGACGCGCTTGAGCCTGGTGCGCACCTATTGGTGAACGACGGCAAGATCAAATTGCGGGTCAAAGACTGCGGTTCTGATTTCGCCAATTGCGAAGTGCTCGTGGGAGGCGTGATTTCCAACCGCAAAGGCGTGAACGTCCCTGACGTGGTTTTGCCACTGGCCGCTTTGTCCGAGAAGGACCGCAAGGATCTCGATTTCGTTTGCGATCTGGGGGTGGATTGGCTGGCGTTGTCCTTCGTGCAACGTGCCGCGGACGTCGAAGAGGCCCGCACATTGGCCAAAGGTCGCGCCGCGATCCTGTCCAAGATCGAAAAGCCGAACGCCGTGAAAGTCTTTGACGAAATTCTGGCCGTCTCCGATGGAATCATGGTGGCGCGCGGTGATCTGGGCGTTGAATTGCCTGTGCAAAACGTACCACCGATCCAAAAACAGCTCGTACGTAAATGCCGGGCTGCGGCCAAGCCCGTGATCGTGGCGACGCAAATGCTCGAATCGATGATTGAAAGTCCGATGCCAACCCGTGCTGAAGTGTCCGACGTTGCGACCGCGATCTATGAAGGTGCAGACGCGATCATGTTGTCCGCCGAATCGGCTGCAGGATCCTTCCCGATCGAGGCCGTGACCACGATGAACAACGTGGCAATGGAGGTCGAAGCCGACCCGACTTACACCGAAATCATCGAGGCCTCCCGCAAAGCGGACCGGAAAACCGTGGCTGACGGTATCGTCGCAGCCGCTCGTGAAATCGCGGAAACCGCTGATGTCAAAGCGATTTGCTGCTTCTCTCAATCCGGCACAACCGCTCTTTTGGTTGCCCGCGAGCGTCCGCGTGTGCCCATCATCGCGCTCACCAGCTTTCGCAGAACCGCGCGGCGTCTGTGCCTGACATGGGGCACCAACTGCGTCGTGACCGGCCCTGTTGACCGGTTTAAAACCGCCGTGATCGCCGCAGTGCGCGCCACGCTCAAGCAAGGGTTGGCCACCGAGAAGGATATGATCGTCGTGACAGCGGGTGTGCCTTTCAACACACCAGGGTCGACAAATATCCTGCGCGTTGCCCCATGTGCAGAAAATTTGATTTACGCGGCCGATCCAGAGTAGTCTCTGCAACAGAGCAGTAACTTCAGGACCAGACTTATGGATTTAGACCTCATATTTGTGATCGGCTGTGTCGTGACAGCATTCTCGATTCCCGCAATTGTGAGTGCGTTCTCAGACAGCCGTACCCCGCGCTATCCCGCCCTCATCATTCTTATCGGTGTGTTGATGATCGGTTATGCGATCAACGAAAGACCCGGCGCGTTTACCTTCGAGACGCTTCCCGATGTCTTTGGCAAAGTTATTGGGCGCTATTTGGGCTAAATCCGCTTGCGCCAAAAACTGTTGCCCCCTATACGGCAACTTCAACCCGCGCGACCGGCCAAAGTGGCATGCCGAGTCGTGCGTTCTACCGAACTCAATAGAGGAGACGGAAATGCCTAAGATGAAGACAAAGTCGAGCTGCAAAAAGCGGTTCAAAATGACTGCCACTGGCAAGGTAAAAGCAGGTCAAGCGGGCAAGCGCCACGGCATGATCAAGCGGACCACCAAATTCATTCGTGACGCACGCGGCACGACAACCCTTTCAGCTCCTGATGCGAAAATCATCAAGGGCATGATGCCATACGCGCGCTAAGGAGAATTTGATATGCGAGTTAAAGGTGGAACAGTCACGCACCGTCGTCACAAGAAAGTTCTCGACGCTGCAAAAGGTTATTACGATCGCCGCTCCAAGACCTTCAAGGTCGCCAAGCAGGCCGTCGAAAAGGCAAACCAATACGCAACACGCGACCGTCACAACCGCAAGCGGAACTTCCGCGCGTTGTGGATCCAGCGTATCAACGCCGGTGTGCGCTCTGTTGACGAGACACTGAACTATTCCAAGTTCATCAACGGCCTGATGTTGGCTGGTATCGAAGTTGACCGTAAGGTTCTTGCCGATCTGGCCGTGAACGAGCCAGAAGCATTTGCGACAATCGTCGGCAAAGCAAAGGCAGCAATGGCGTAAGCCAAAGCAAACGTCTGAATTTAGGGGTCGCCTTCGGGTGACCCCTTTTTCGTTGTGCCAACCGGCATCCGCGTGGTGCCTGCAAAAACCACCCACTCGGCGCATCTCCGCCAAGCCTGCATTTTCCCACGCAACCTTACCCCTCGCATGTGGTTCAACTTGTGCGAAGCGCAGTTTTGCGCGTAGAATCCCAGAGGTCAAAATGTCAAAATCCAATCTGAAATCCGGCACCGCATTGCTGGTCTCGCTCGCGCTCAGCGCCCCTATGCCGGTCTTTGCGCAAACCGCATTTCCCTGCATAGCCCCCAGCGGTGAAGAGGTTGCTGATGCCGCAGCATTTGCGCAAAACATTGTTACGTCGGGCAACACCGATTTGGCCGCAGGCACCTGCACCCAAGATGCCCTCGACCAAGCCCTCGCACTCGCCGTCGCCCCTGTTGAGGAGGTCGCGCCTGTAGAAGAAGTCGCCCCTGTTGAGGAAGCCGCCCCTGTTGAGGAAGCCGCCCCTGTTGAGGAAGCCGCCCCTGTTGAGGAAGCCGCCCCTGTTGAGGAGGTCGCCCCTGTTGAGGAGGTCGCCCCTGTTGAGGAGGTCGCCCCTGTTGAGGAAGCCGCCCCTGTTGAGGAAGCCGCGCCTGTTGAGGAAGTCGCGCCTGTAGAAGAAGTCGCGCCTGTAGAAGAAGTCGCGCCAGAAGCTGAGCCCGAAGTGAGCGCCGAACCCGCACCTGAAGTCGCAGCCGAAGCGCCAGTCACCGATCCCGTTGCCGACACTGCCCCGGAGGTCGCGGAAATCCTTGTCCCCGAAGCCGGAGAGGCAGGTGGCGACGTCGTCACTGACGAAGCACGCCAAGCGATTGCAGAGGCCAATGCGGCAGCGCAGGCCGCGCCATCCGCTGCGGCCACGGCTGAGGCGGATGCACCTGCCGCTGAGATCTTGACCGAAACCATCACGGAAGATGATGTGCGCACCAGCGATCAGGATTTCGCAACCGCTATCGGTGACGTCGCGCCAGCCGCCGTAAAAACGGGCGAGGGAGGACTTTCCAACTTTGAAAAGGCGCTTCTCTTGGGCCTCGGCGCTGTCGTTGTCGGCTCGGTGCTCAATAACGGCGACCAAGTCGTCGAGAACACCGGCGACCGCGTGGTCGTGGAGCGCGACGGTGAATTGCGCGTGCTGAAAAACGACGACCAATTGCTCGGACGCCCGGGTGCGCAGGTTGCGACCCAGACCTTCAACGACGGCTCAACCCGCAGCGTTGTCTCCTACGAAGATGGCAGCCAAGTCATTACAATTCGCGCCACCGATGGGAGTGTTCTACGCCGTACCCTAATCCGCGCGAGTGACGGGGCCGAGGTCGTCTTGTTTGATGATACGGGCAAGAGCGACGCGGTTGATTTTGCGTCCCTGCCCACTTTGGAAAGCCTTGAAGCGCAGCAAGACGGCGATAACGCGTCTCTTGTCGCGGCGCTTGAACAGGCGCTTCTGGTCGATGTCGGGCGCACCTTCTCGCTCCAGCAAATCCGCGACTACAAGCGGGTGCGCGCACTGGCCCCACAGGTCGAGATTGAGGCAGTGACCTTCGCATCCGGCTCTGCCGCCATCGATCCGGACCAAGCGGAAGCGCTTGCGGATCTTGGTCTTATAATGCGCGATATCATTGAGGCCGATCCCTCAGCGGTATTCCTGATCGAAGGACACACGGATGCGGTCGGCGCTGCCAGCTATAACTTGGCGCTGTCCGACAGGCGCGCGGAAACAGTGGCCTTGGCACTGACCGAATACTTTGCTGTGCCGCCGCAAAACCTGATTACGCAAGGTTATGGCGAGGCCGATCTGAAGGTGCCTGTCTTGACCAACGAGCGGGCCAATCGGCGCGCCGTTGTGCGCAATATTTCGCGGCTCCTGAACTAAACGGGGGCATAAAGCGCGCTGGTCCGCCGAGTTTGACGGCCCAGCGCAATCGGGAACGCCGTGATGCACGCATTGCGCCCGCAAATCACGCAAACCTTGCAACCAAGCCGCCATTTCGCTAACTCCGCACTAACCCAAGTGTGAGGCGCGACATGGACGATCTGAAAGCAAAATATCTCGATTTGATCGGCAAGGCCGACAGTGAATCCGGCCTGGAGGATTTGCGCGTCGCGGCCCTTGGGAAAAAGGGCGAGATCAGCCTGCAAATGCGCGAGTTGGGCAAGATGAGCCCTGAGGAGCGCCAGACCGCTGGCCCAGCACTCAATGCGCTGAAAGACGAGATTAACTCCGCGCTCGTGGCCAAGAAAGCCGCCCTTGGTGATGCCGCATTAGACGAGCGTCTGCGTGGCGAATGGCTCGATGTGACGCTGCCGTCGCGCGATCGTCCGGTCGGGTCCATCCACCCGATTTCCCAAGTTTCCGAAGAGGTCACTGCCATTTTCGCCGATATGGGTTTTTCGGTGGCCGAAGGCCCGCAGATCGAATCTGATTGGTATAACTTCGACGCGCTCAACATTCCTGGCCACCACCCCGCCCGCGCCGAGATGGACACATTCTACACGCACCGCGCGGAGGGTGACGACCGCCCGCCGCATGTGTTGCGCACGCATACATCGCCTGTTCAAATCCGCAGCCTTGAGGCCAATGGCGCACCGATCCGCATCATCTGTCCGGGGCGGGTGTATCGTGCCGATTACGACCAGACACACACCCCGATGTTCCACCAAGTCGAAGGTCTTGCGATTGACTCAGACATCTCCATGGCCAACCTGAAATGGTGCTTGGAGGAATTCGTCAAAGCCTTCTTCGAAGTGGATGCCGTCGACCTGCGCTTCCGCGCCTCCCATTTCCCGTTTACCGAACCTTCCGCAGAGGTCGATATCCGCTGCTCTTGGGAAGGCGGCACGCTCAAGGTGGGCGAGGGCGACGATTGGCTCGAAATCTTGGGCAGCGGCATGGTCCACCCCAAAGTGTTGCATGCCGCAGGCGTTGATCCATCCGTCTACCAAGGCTTCGCGTTTGGCGTGGGCATCGACCGCATCGCCATGCTGAAATACGGCATCCCAGACCTGCGCGCATTCTTCGACAGTGACCTGCGCTGGCTGCGCCACTACGGTTTCCGATCACTCGATGTGCCAACGCTGCACGGGGGGCTCTCCAAATGAAATTCACACTCTCTTGGCTGAAAGCCCATCTTGATACCACGGCGACTGTTGACGAAATCTGCGAGGCCTTGACTGATCTGGGTCTTGAGGTCGAAGGCGTTGAAAACCCCTCAGAGAAGCTTAAGGCGTTCACGCTGGGCTATGTCAAACACGCCGAAAAGCACCCCGATGCGGATAAGCTGCGGGTGTGTAAGGTTGATACTGACGAGGGCGAGTTGCAGATCATTTGCGGCGCGCCGAATGCCCGCGAGGGGATCACCGTCGTTGTCGCCAAGCCGGGTGTTTACGTGCCGGGTATTGATACGACGATTGGCGTTGGCAAAATCCGTGGCATCGACAGTTACGGCATGATGGCCTCCGAGCGCGAGCTGGAACTCTCTGAGGAGCATGACGGTATTATCGAGCTGCCAAGCGGCGAAGTGGGTGAGCGCTTTATCGACTGGCTCGCCAAGAATGACCCGTCCAAAGTTGACACCACAATCGAGATTGCGATTACGCCAAACCGCCCCGATGCTCTGGGCGTGCGCGGCATTGCGCGTGATTTGGCCGCCCGCGGGTTGGGCAAGCTCAAGCCGCGTGAAGTGACCCCCGTCGAGGCCTCGTTTCAATCCGACCTGACGGTCAGCATTGATGATGATACGCTGGACGGTGCCCCTGTTTTCATGGCTCGCCTGATCAAAGGCGTCAAAAACGGGCCGTCCCCTGAGTGGTTGCAAGACCTGCTGCACGCGATTGGCTTGCGCCCGATTTCGTTCCTTGTGGATGTGACCAACTTTTTCACCTACGACCGGAACCGCCCGCTGCACGTTTTTGACGCCGATAAGGTTGCGGGCAATCTGCGCGTTCATCGTGCCAAGGGTGGCGAACAGATCGTGGCCTTGGACGATAAGACCTACACGCTGCTGCCCGGTCAGATGGTGATTTCCGACGACAATGGCGTGCAAAGCATTGCAGGGATCATGGGCGGTGCGGACACTGGCTGCACCGAGGACACTGTGAATGTGTTTGTCGAAAGCGCCTATTGGGATCCGGTCCAGATCGCTTACACGGGCCGCGCGCTCAAGATCAACTCTGACGCCCGTTACCGTTTCGAGCGCGGTATTGATCCAGCGTTCACGCCTGAGGGTCTTGAACATGCCGTGCGCATGATCGTCGATGACGCAGGGGGCGAGGCCTCAAGCGTTGTGGTCGCGGGCAAGGTGCCTGATGTGTCGCGCGCCTACAAACTGGACGCAAAACGCGTGATTTCTCTTGTGGGGATGGATATTCCCGAGAGTACCCAGCGCCAGACCCTGACCGCTCTTGGCTTCCGTCTGGAGGGCGACATGGCCCACGTGCCAAGCTGGCGCCCTGATGTGCTGGGCGAAGCTGATCTGGTCGAAGAAGTGGCGCGTATTGCGTCCCTGACCAAGCTGGTGGGCAAGCCTTTGCCTCGCGTGGCTGGCGTGCCAAAGCCGATCCTGACGACCCTGCAATCGCGCCAGCAAATGGCAAAGCGCACGGCAGCAGCTTTGGGCTATAACGAATGTGTGACCTATAGCTTTATCGACCGCGACGCGGCAGCGATGTTTGGCGGCGGCGATGACGCCACGATGTTGCAGAACCCGATTTCGGCCGATCTGTCCCACATGCGCCCCGGCCTTTTGCCCGGTCTGCTGCGCGCCGCCGCCCGCAATCAGGCGCGCGGTTTCGCCGATATGGCGCTCTTTGAGGTTGGTCATGCGTTCCAAGGCGGCGAGCCGGGTGAACAGCATGTCCAGATCGCAGGTATCCTCATCGGACGGACAGGGCCAAAAGATGTGCATGGCACGTCTCGCGCTGTGGATGTCTTTGACGCCAAGGCCGACGCCGAGGCTGTTCTTGCCGCCATTGGCGCGCCTGCAAAAGTGCAGATTTTACGTGGTGCAGAGGGTTGGTGGCATCCGGGCCGTCATGGCAAGATTTGCCTTGGCCCGAAAAAGGTCATGGGTGTTTTTGGAGAATTGCACCCGAAGATTTTGCGCGACATGGATATCAAGGGACCAGCGGTCGCCTTTGTTCTCTATCCGCAGGAAATCCCTGAGCCTAAGAACAAGGTCACCGCACGCCCCGCGCTGGTTGCGACCGACTTGCAAGCCGTTGAGCGCGACTTTGCCTTTGTGGTCGATGCCGATGTTGAGGCACTGACCTTGGTCAATGCCGCAGCGGGGGCTGACAAGGCGTTGATTGCCGACGTGCGCGTCTTTGACGAGTTCATCGGCGGTAGCCTTGGTGAAGGTAAGAAATCGCTCGCAATTACGGTGCGTTTGCAGCCCACTGATGCCACGTTGAAAGACAAGGACATTGAGGCCGTTGCGGCCAATATCGTGGCTAAAGTCACCAAAGCCACGGGCGGCGTGCTGCGCGGATGATCCGTCGCGCCACCCTTGACGATGTAAAGGGGCTCAGGGCCGCTGTAATTGCGGCCTATGCGCCCTTTGCCGACCAAGGGATCGGCCTGCCGCCTGTGGCCGAAGGGCTGGATGCGGATATCCGTGACCACCTCGTCTGGGTCGCCGATGATCGGGGCATTATCCTTGGCGGGATCGTTCTGGTGATCTCGGATGGGCATGCCCATCTGGCCAATGTCGCTGTGCATCCAGATTTCGCAGGCAAGGGGCTTGGGCGCGAATTGATCGACACGGCGCAATCCGAAGCGATGGCGCGCGGCTGCACCGAGATGTCGCTCACAACCCACCCCGAAATGACTGCGACCATCGGGTTTTACGAAAAGCTGGGTTGGGTAGTGACAGGGCGAGAGCGCGACAAGGTGTTTATGACGACGCAATTGTTCACCTGACCATGAATGATTGCCTATACATGATCCAATATAGCGAAGGGGCGAAACAATGACGCTGCACATCTATCTTTCGGGCGAAATCCACACCGACTGGCGTGACGAGATTATTGCAGGGGTCGAGGGGCTTGATGTGGTCCTTGCGGGCCCTGTCACGGATCACGCGGCGTCTGATGATTGCGGCGTCGCGATCATGGGCGCAGAGCCTGATAAGTTCTGGCACGACAATAAGGGTGCAAAGCTCAATGCAATCCGCACCCGTCACGGTATCGCGGCGGCAGATATCGTCGTAGTCCGTTTCGGCGAGAAGTACAAACAATGGAACGCTGCGTTTGATGCGGGTTATGCGGCGGCCTTGGGGAAGTCCTTGATTGTGATGCATGGGGCTGATCACCAACATGCGCTCAAAGAGGTTGATGCGGCAGCCCTTGCCGTCGTTCAAGAAACAAAGCAGGTCGTCGAAATTCTCGCTTATATCCTTAACGGACAGCTACCAAGATAGCCCGTGTCTGAGGGGAATAAATACCGAAAAAACCCCGTTCATTATCTTATTCGCCTTGCTATAAGTCCTTTACACGCACAATCGGCGACAGATCGAAAATGTGCTTTCAGACTTAGGGGACTACGCATGATTAACGAATTCAAAGATTTTATCGCCAAGGGCAATGTCATGGACATGGCAGTTGGTATCATCATCGGCGCTGCATTTACTGCAATCGTCACATCGCTTGTTGGCGACCTGATCAACCCAATCATCAGCCTGTTCACAGGCGGCGTTGATTTCTCGAACCTGTTCGTGAACTTGAGCGGCGAAAACTATGCCACAATCGCAGCGGCAGACGAGGCAGGCGCCGCCGTCTTCGCATATGGCCGTTTTATCATGGCGATCATCAACTTTCTAATCATCGCATTTGTTGTGTTCATGCTGGTAAAAGCTGTGAACAAGGCGAAAGGCCCCGCGCCGGTCGCCGCACCAGAGGCGCCAAAAGGCCCCACACAAGAAGAGCTGCTTGCAGACATCTTGGCCGCACTGAAGAAGTAATTTTCGGTGCTGTGAAATGGAAAAGGCCCGCCAGAACGGCGGGCCTTTTTGCGTTAAATGTCCTGTTGCCTTACTTCTTCAGGGCAAGAGCAGGTGCGATCACGTCGATCCCAAGCGCCTTGCCCACAGCGTGGTAGGTCAACTCACCTGCATGCACGTTCAAACCCGCAAGCAAGTGCGGATCGTCTTCGCAAGCCTGCCGCCAGCCCTTGTTGGCGAGTGCCAGCATGAACGGCATGGTCGCGTTGCCGAGGGCGATGGTGGAGGTGCGGGCAACGGCTCCGGGCATATTGGCCACGCAGTAGTGCATGATCCCGTCGACCTTGTAGATCGGGTCTTGGTGGGTGGTGGCCCGCGATGTCTCGAAACAGCCGCCTTGGTCGATGGCCACGTCAACAAGCGCGGCACCCGGCTTCAGCTCGGAGAGTTGCGCGCGGCTGATCAGCTTTGGCGCGGCTGCACCGGGGATCAAGACCGCACCAATGATCATATCGGCCTGCTGCGCGAGTTCGATGGTATTCCCTTCAGAGGCGTAGGAGGTCTTGAAGGTGCCGCCGAAAACATCGTCGAGATAGCGCAAGCGTGGCAGTGAGCGGTCCAATACGGTCACATCCGCGCCCATGCCGGCGGCGATTTTCGCCGCATGGGTGCCAACGACACCGCCGCCAATGACCAGCACCTTTGCAGGGCCAACACCGGGAACGCCACCCAAGAGCACACCACGGCCGCCATTGGCCTTTTGCAGGGTCCACGCGCCGACCTGCGGGGCCAAACGGCCCGCCACTTCGGACATCGGCGCAAGCAGCGGCAAGCCACCGTTGCGGTCGGTGACGGTCTCATAGGCGATGCAAGTCGCACCCGAGGCCATCAGATCGCGCGTTTGCTCGGGGTCGGGCGCAAGGTGCAGATATGTAAAGAGGATCTGCCCCTCGCGCAACATCTTGCGTTCGACGGGCTGGGGTTCTTTGACCTTCACAATCATATCGGCAGCTGCAAAGGTTTCCGCGGCGGTGCCTGCGATTTTCGCACCTGCAGCAATGTAATCTTCATCCGTAAAGCCGGCGCCGATACCGCACTGCGTCTCGACCGTGACGGTGTGGCCCGCAGTCACCGCCTCGCGTGCGGCGTTGGGCGTCAGGCCGACGCGGAATTCTTGTGGTTTGATCTCTTTGGGGCAACCGATGTGCATGCCGTATTTCCTCCCTGAAACGTTCTGTGCGCACTATCTGATGGGTCTTGCGCAATTACTTGATCGAACCTCTTGGGGATTGGTGGAAAATGTGCAAGAAATCTGCGTGACTACGGGATTTGTTCGAAGGAAGCTGCACGAAATGGAAATTGATAGCATAGACTGCCGAATCTTGGAGGTGCTGCAAAAGACGGGGCGCATGTCGAATGCGGAGCTGTCAGAGACGGTAAATCTGTCACCATCCGCCTGCCATAGACGGGTGCAGCGGTTGGAAAAAGACGGGTTTATTCGTGGCTATGTGGCCTTGTTGGACCCGCGCAAGGTGGGCCGCCCGACAACGGTTTTTGTTGAAATTACCTTATCAGGGCAGGCGGATGAGGTACTGGATGCCTTCGAGAAGGCTGTGGCGCGCGTCCCTGATGTGCTGGAGTGTCACCTCATGGCGGGGTCCGCAGATTACCTGCTGAAGGTCGTGGCAGGTGATACGGAAGATTTCGCTCGCATCCATCGCCGCCATTTGGCAACCTTGCCTGGGGTCGCGCAAATGCAATCGTCATTCGCCCTGCGCACGGTACGCCAAACAACAGCACTTCCTGTCAGGGACTAAGGCGGCTTGCAGGTGACGAAAGATCGTGTAACCACGCGTTAACAAATTGCGAAGGTGATGCTATGAAGCGCGGACTTTTGGCCCTGAGCTTGGCCTATATTCTCTCCCAGTTCTATCGTGCATTCCTGCCCGTTCTGGCCCCTGTTTTGGCTACTGAAATCGGGGCGTCGCCCGACGATCTGGCGCGGGCCTCTGGCATTTGGTTTCTGATTTTTGCGGTGATGCAGATTCCTGTGGGCATGAGCCTCGACAGTATCGGGCCTCGCAGAACTGCATCGGCACTGTTCATTCTTGGCGGCGCAGGGGGCGCGCTGGTTTTCGGTCTCGCGCAATCGCCGCTGCATGTGACAATCGCGATGGCATTGATCGGGATCGGTTGCTCGCCGGTGCTGATGGCCGCATATTACATCATCGCACGCACCTATTCTGCGGCGGCTTTTGGCACTTTGGCGGGGGGCATGATCGGGTTCGGATCCATCGGGAACCTCGCCGGATCGGCACCGATGGCGTGGTCGATCGAGGCCCTTGGCTGGCGGCCTACGATGCTTGGTTTGGCGGTTGCTTCGCTGGCAGTTGGTTTCGCGCTGATGGCCATGATCCGCGACCCAGAGCGGGTCAAAACCGAGGAAAAGGGCTCTGTCCTGACCTTGTTAAAAATGCCGATCCTTTGGCCAATATACTTGCTGATGCTGGTAAATTACGCGCCAGCAGCAAGCTTGCGCGGCCTATGGGCAGGCCCCTATCTGGGCGATGTATTTGGCGCAGATGTCGGCGCGATCGGACGGGCGACCTTTATCATGGCGATTGCGATGATTATTGGCAACTTTGCCTTTGGTCCGCTGGAGCGGCTGTTTGGTACCCGTAAATGGGTGATCTTTGGCGGGATCAGCATGGGGGCGGCTGCACTCGCCGCGCTCTGGCTGTATCCGGCGCACAGCCTTTGGCTTTCGACGGTGCTGCTGGCCTTGGTCGGGATTTCTGGCTCGACGTTTGCAGTGATCATCGGGCACGGTAAATCGTTTTTTCCCGCCCATTTGACGGGGCGCGGTGTCACCTTATTGAACCTTTTCGGGATCGGCGGGGCCGGCATTATGCAGTTCGCCACAGCACCGATTTATCGTGGTGCGCTGACCGATGTGCCAAGCGATGCCTATGTGGCCATATTCGCGGTCTTTACCGTCATGACGGCCGTGGGGCTTATCGTCTACTTGTTTGCCCAGGACAGCCTCGACTAAACCCCTTTCCCTTAGGGCGCAAGCGCGGTAAGAGGCGGCACTCTAATCAAGGGAACAACTCATGGGTTATAATATTGTCGTTGTTGGTGCCACCGGTAACGTGGGCCACGAAATGCTAAATATCCTCGCCGAGCGCACCTTTCCGGTCGATAAAATCGCGGCTCTCGCCAGCCGAAGCTCGCTGGGTACGGAAGTCAGCTTTGGTGATAAAACCCTGAAAACCCAAGACCTTGATACCTTTGACTTCACGGGTTGGGATATGGCGTTGTTCGCCGTTGGCTCTGACGCGACCAAGAAATATGCGCCGATTGCGGCCAAGGCTGGTTGCGTCGTAATCGATAACTCGTCGCTGTATCGCTATGATGCGGACATTCCGTTGATCGTCCCAGAGGTAAACCCTCAGGCGATTCACATGTATAAGAACAAGAACATCATCGCGAACCCGAACTGTTCGACTGCGCAGATGGTTGTGGCGTTGAAGCCATTGCACGACCGCGCGACGATCAAGCGCGTTGTTGTATCGACCTATCAGTCGGTGTCCGGTGCGGGCAAGGCTGGCATGGACGAGCTTTGGGATCAGACCAAGGCAATTTACAACCCGACCGACAACAAGCAATACGGCACGTTTTCCAAGCAGATCGCTTTCAACGTGATCCCGCACATCGATGTTTTCATGGATAGCGGCGACACGAAAGAAGAGTGGAAAATGGTCGCCGAAACCAAGAAGATCGTCGATCCCAAGATCAAAGTGACGGCCACTTGTGTGCGCGTGCCTGTATTTGTGGGCCACTCGGAATCGATTAATATCGAGTTCGAAGAGTTCCTTGATGAGGATGAAGCGCGCGACATCCTGCGCGAGGCTCCCGGCATCATGGTGATCGATAAGCGCGAACCGGGCGGCTATGTCACGCCAATCGAATGCGTCGGCGACTTTGCGACATTCATTAGCCGCATCCGTCAGGACGTAACCGTTGAAAACGGTCTGAACCTGTGGTGTGTCTCCGATAACCTGCGCAAAGGTGCGGCGCTGAATGCGGTGCAGATCGCAGAGCTTTTGGGCCGCGAATGCCTTAAAAAGGGTTAACTACTCAAAAGGCTCGAAGACGTCATCACCAGCGTCTTCGGGCAGTTCCAACATCCGGTGTTCGAGCCAGCGATGTGGGTGACTGGGGAAGGGCGTGCGAAAGCGGCGCATCAGTTTGCTATAACTGAACCCCAGCTCTGAGGCTTTGCAGATACGCCGATCACTTGGCCAATCGTGAAGCGCGAGACCGCCACCTGCGACGCGCAAAATATAGCTTTTGTTTTTCAGTCGGTTCTCCAGATCAGCCCAATTTGTTGCATGTGCGAGATCATGTGCGAGGCGCGCACGTAAGGGCGCGAGGAGCCGCTCATCCGCCCTGACGGGCGGTTTCGCGTTGTTGGCGCGCGCAATTTCTTTCGTGAGTGCCATCCGCACGAGTTGTCCGAGGGAAATATCCTGCTGCGCGGCCAAATCGATGGCCGCCTCTCGCAATGATTTCCCAAGATGAATTTCACAGGTTTCTTTTGTCATGACGAAAAGAAGCCGTAGATTGGTAAAAATGCCGTTAAAACCTGCCGCCGACGCCGAAAGCTAGAACCGCTCTGCGCGCAAGACCTGTGCATCCGTCACGCTGACGACCCCGATGTGCGGCTCGACCACCGCGAAGGCGGCTGTCAGCAGTGCATCAAGCCGCTCGGGCTTGATCAGGCAGACCACATTCACCATCCCCGAGCGTCCGACTTGCCCGTCGCGGGTCCATTGGCCCGAGCGGCCAGATCCTCCGATCACTGGCATGATCGTGTAGCCCGTCACGCCAGCCTTGGTCAGTGCATCGGTCAATCGGCTTTCGAGCGGGGCTTCAATCACGATTGAAACGCGTTTTGCGGGGTGCATGTCCATTTTAGCCTCCTGTGACCATCTGCGCGACTGTCAGATAGAGCGGTATTCCAAGCGTCAAGTTGAAGGGGAACGTGATTCCGAGTGAGAGCGTCAGATAAATCGCGGGGTTGGCTTGGGGCAGGGCGACGCGCATTGCCGCGGGCACAGCAATGTAGCTGGCCGAGGCAGATAGAACCATCAGCAAAACCACGCCACCCGTCGAAAGCCCCACGAGCAGTGCTGCAGCAAGGCCAAAAGTCGCGCCGATCAGCGGCATCAGAACGCCAAATGCCACGATGGGTAAGGTCACGATCCCCCTGGCCGCGCGCAATCCGCGTCCCGCAATCAGCCCCATATCGAGCAGGAACAAGCAGAGCACGCCTTTGAACGGGCTCACGATGAAGGGCGCGATCTCGGCGAGCCCCTTCTCTCCGGTGATCACCCCGATCGCAAAGGCACCGACCAGCAACACGATAGACCCGTTGAGCATGATTTCACGGATCAGCCCGTCATCCATCTTGGCATTGGTCCCACTGCGCGCCACGAGCCAGAGCGCGGAAAGGATGGCGGGCGCCTCCATCGCGGCGGCAACGGCCACCAGATAGCCTTCGGAAGAAATGGCGCGACCTTCAAGCACAGATGTCGCGGCCACAAAGGTCACGATCGAAATCGACCCGTAATGTGCCGCAATGGCTGCCGCGTCGATCTTGGAAAGCTTTGTCATGACCTTGAGCAGCGCAAACGCGATAAGCGGCAGTCCGAACGACAAGACCGCACCTGCGCCAACAGCCGCAAGCAACTTTGCATCGACCCCATGGGCGGCCACGCTGGCGCCGCCCTTAAAGCCAATCGCGAAAAGCAGATAGATCGACATGCCCTTTGCGACGGCTTCAGGGATTGTCAGATCAGAGCGCGCCCAAGCGGCCATAAGACCAAGTGCAAAGCTCAAGATAATCGGCGAAATCAGGTTTGATGCCGCGAGGTCTAAAATTGAGGACACTTCTGGACGCCTTTATATCGGGAGGAATTTCTCTGTTGCTGCGTCATAACCTTCTAGGCTGCCGTCGCCGATATTGTTCCAGACACCGTGCAACGTGAGCGCCTCGCTCTCGACGGCCTCTTTTACAAACGGAAATGTGAGCAGGTTTTCAAGCGAGACAATAATCGCCTCTTTTTCAAGCGCATTGATACGTGTGACGTCGTCACCTTCACCCAAGCGCTCAAAACCGGGGCGCAGGATATCCATCCACCTGCCAACAAAGCTTGATTTTTCTTCAAGCTCGGGCGCATGCCCCGAACACATATTATAACAGCCCTCAACGCCGCCGCAGCCCGAATGGCCCAGCACAATCAGATGGCTAACCTTCAGTGCAGTCACGGCATATTCGATCGCCGCCGAGGTGCCGTGTTGGGCGCCGTCCGGATGGTAGGCGGGCACGAGGTTGGCGATATTACGGTGAATAAAGAACTCACCCTGATCCGCGCCAAAAATTGCGGTGACATGAACGCGGCTGTCGCAGCAGGAAATGACCATAGCACGCGGGCGCTGCCCTTCTTCGGCGAGGCGCTTGTACCAACCTTTGTTTTCGTCAAACGTGGTTGCTTTCCAGCCATGATACCGATTGACCAAATATGTCGGAAGGGGGCGTGCCGATTTCATTCCGTTACTCCAAGCGGTTCATCCAAACTTTAGCACGCATTTTCATGAATTTGGAGTAATTTCAATTGTGCGTTTCATCTTCTGAAAACCTTCCCTGTCTAAACAGGCTAAATGGAACATAATCATACCCAATTTGCAGCCCTGTCTGCCCCCCTGCGCGCCCCAAATTCGGTGACGTATTTGCGATGCAAAGACCTCGTCGTTTTGGACCGTGATCCAATTCACAAAATCTTGCTCGCGAAAGGCGAAGTGATGGGGGAGGCAATTATCTGTCGCGCCCTTGAAGATATCGCGTACCGATTGGACGCCCTGCAGGACGCGGTGCGCACACATATCTTCGACAATGTGGCAAAGCCCGCCAAGCGGATCGGGCATGTGGGTGCGCAACTGGGTTTGATTGATGTCGTGACATCCGCACGCCATGTGGCCACGGCGGCCCAGCAACACGACGGCGTTGCTTTAAGCGCGACTATGGCCCGCATGGAACGCGCCTTTGACATCGCGATCTCGGAGGTCTGGCGGTACAAGGACGAGGGCTAAGGTCGTGCATTGCACTTTGCCAGCCGAAGAGTAGTGTTCTGGGCGAACCAATTTGAGGATGCCCCATGCCGCTTCTGTTTGCACCTGCCACTTCTGATGCAATTGATCTCTATGTTGTTGCTTCAGACGATCTCGACCAAATTCCGAAACATGCTCGGGCTTGGGCGGATTTGCAGGGTTTCTCGGGGGCCTTGGGTGAGTCCATCACGGTCCCCGACACAGGCGGTGCCATTGGTTGCGCTCTCGTTGGCTATGGCACCAAAGCCACCCGCGCGCGGGGGCGGTTTTTTGTTGGTGCCGCCGCGCGCAAGCTGCCTGCAAAAACCTATCGTCTGGTTACGGACCTTCCTGTCGCAGAGCGCGAAGAGGCCGCTTTGGGCTGGCTTTTGGAAAGTTACCGATTTGATCGCTATGTGAAGCCATCTGCGGCGCCTGCATTACTCATCGCACCCGAAGGCGTTGACGCGGCACGGATCGAGATTATCGCAGCGGGCGAGGCACTGACCCGTGACCTGATCAATACGCCTGCGTCCGATATGGGGCCGGTCGAGCTTGAAGAGGCGTTTCGCGCACTTGGTCACCAGCATGGGGCGACGGTGACGTCGATTGTCGGCGACGATCTGATCTCGTCGAATTTCCCACTCATTCACGCGGTGGGGCGCGCCTCGACGCGCGCGCCGCGGCTTCTGGATATGCATTGGGGCGAGAGCGGCCCGTTACTGACGCTGGTCGGGAAGGGCGTTTGCTTTGACACAGGTGGTTTGAACATCAAACCGGGGTCAAGCATGGGCTTGATGAAAAAGGATATGGGCGGAGCGGCCACCGTTTTAGGGCTTGCGCATATGATCATGGCGTTAAATCTGCCGCTACAACTGCGCGTGCTTGTTCCTGCGGTCGAGAATGGCATTGATGGCAACGCGTTCCGTCCGCAAGACATCTTGATCAGCCGCAAGGGGCTCACTGTCGAGATTAACAATACTGATGCAGAGGGCCGATTGGTTTTGGCCGATGCGCTTGCGCTCGCCAATGAAGACAACCCCGCGCTGGTGATCTCCATGGCGACATTGACCGGGGCTGCGCGGGCTGCGGTTGGGCCGGACCTGTCGCCGTTCTTCACAGATAGCGACAGCGACGCGGCCCGGATTGCACAAGCAGCGGCGCGCGTCGCGGACCCCGTCTGGCGGCTTCCCTTCCATGAGCCCTACGAGAAACTGATCGAGCCCGGCATTGCCGATCTTGATAACGCGCCGAGTGGTGGCTTTGCCGGGGCCATTACCGCCGCGCTGTTTTTGCGGCGCTTTGTTGCGGTACCCTATGTGCATTTCGACATTTACGGATGGGCGCCCACCGCCGCGCCAGCCCGCCCGAAAGGCGGAGTCGGCATGGGTGCGCGCGCGTTGCTCGATGCGCTGCCGGGCTTGCTGAAGCTATGATGGATCTGCGGCTTACCCCTGCGAATGCGCGGGTCGCGGCCTCTGCGTTGAAGGGGCTTGTCGCGGCACCTGCCTATGTGGACGGTGTGCTCAAATCTGTTGCCCAGCCGCTGGTCAATCTCTGCACCGCACCAAACGGCAGTCGCACCCGACAGCTCCTTTTAGGGGCGCAAGTGACGGTTTTCGAAGAGCATGAAGGCTGGGCTTTCGTACAGGCCGCGGACGGCTATGTCGGCTATGTTCAGGCTGCGGCCCTTGGTCCTTGCGTGGCCGTGACCTATTTTGTCGCAACACCCGCCACACATGCTTATCTCGCGGAAGATTTTAAATCACCCGATCTGATGCGCCTGTCGTTTGGCGCAAGGGTCGCGGTGCTCGATGAGCGGCAAAAGTATTTCGAGACGCCACAAGGGTTCATTCCGAAAAAGCACCTGCGGCCGATTGCACAGCCTTTCTCCGATCCCGTGACCGTCGCACAGCTACATTTTGGCGTACCCTATCTTTGGGGCGGAAATGCGATTGATGGCATTGATTGTTCTGGCCTTGTCGCGGCTTCCCTTTTGGCGTGCGGCACCCCTTGCCCTGCGGATAGTGACATGCAGCAGGCGCAGTTGGGCGCGCCGCTTAATCAAGATGCGGGGCACCAGCGGGGCGATCTGGTTTTCTGGAAGGGGCACGTAGGCCTGATGGTCGATGAGCACACACTTATTCACGCCAACGCGCATCACATGAGCACCGTCTACGAACCGATTGACCGCGCAATCTTGCGCATCGCGACCCAAGGCGACGGCGAGGTTTTAATCCGTAAGCGGCTGGCAACCTGAGCCTTTGCCTTTGCTTTTTCTGAAATAGGGAAAAGAGCGGCGGCGCTAGTCAATGCTCCGGATCAGTTTGCGTTCAAGCACACGCAAGACCTGCGCCAAATCGTTCCCGCGTTTGAGCACCTGACCGTCCATACCAATCACAGCATATTGCCCTTGTTTCAGGCGTAGCTTGGGCCGTTTTTCGATCCGGTACATCGGATTTTCCGCAGTGCGCCGAAACACAGAAAAGATCGCGACCTCGCGCAGAAACGACATCCCGTAATCGCGCCATTCCCCCGCACTGACCATCCGCCCGTAAAGCCCGAGCATCAGGCTGAGTTCCGTGCGGTGAAAGGCAACCTGTTCTGGCGCGTTGGGGTGGAGCGGAATGGGTGGCGATGCGGTCATATAAAACACTTGCGCTCTTTCGCGTCAAAATCAAGCGAACAGTCGCGAAATTGACACAAAAGGACCGCTGCACCGCCGCCGCGCCTTCATCATGCAGACACGATCTCGGCGCAAAAAGAGATCATAGTGAGAGCGTTCTGAGAAGGTGCCTTTATAGCCCCCACCCAGTGTATCTTTTCAGGACCTCCACTTGTTATTCCAAAATTATCCGCAACTGATCCGCGCGATTTTCCCGTTGTCGCCGACGTGAAAATTCATGCGTTCCGGGCGGTAATCCTGCGTCGAGATCGTGCCGGGGCGGACCACACGGACTTGCCCCAGTATGAGGATCCGCTCCAATGCCGTCGCATCTTGACCAAGCAGTGTGTGATACCGTTTTGCGCCGCAACTATCATCTATCCCGATAGGAAGCCGGTCTTCGATCTTGATCGGTGTTCCGTTGGTGTGGGTTGGCGACTGGGCGCAGGCCGCAAGGACCATCAGGATCATCAGTTTTTTCATAGCCCCAGATTGCGCGATCTCGCGGTGCCTTTGCAAGGTTGCAAAAGCGTATTTTCGCGCCGTTTTACACAAACCTTTGGTTGAAAATCGGTGCAAGATGTCTCACCCTAAGGCAAATTCAAAAGGATAGAACAAATGATGAGAACGCGTGCTGCAGTCGCCGTTGCCGCCGGCAAACCACTTGAGATCATGGAAGTGAACTTGGAAAGGCCACGCAAGGGCGAGGTCTTGGTGGAGATCAAGGCAACGGGGCTCTGCCATACGGACGAATTCACCCGTTCTGGCGATGATCCGGAAGGTATCTTTCCCGCTATCCTTGGCCATGAAGGGGCGGGCGTCGTGATCGAGGTCGGCGAAGGCGTGACAAGTCTTGAAGTCGGTGATCACGTGATTCCGCTTTACACGCCAGAATGTCGCGAGTGCGAATATTGCCTTAATCCAAAGACGAACCTCTGCCAGAAAATCCGCAGCACCCAAGGTGCGGGGCTCTTGCCAGACGGATCGACGCGGTTCTCGATGCTCGATGGCACGCCTATTCATCACTACATGGGTTGCTCGACCTTTGCGAACCATACGGTTGTCCCTGAAATTGCGCTTGCCAAGGTCCGCAAGGACGCGCCGTTTGACAAGATTTGCTATATCGGCTGTGGCGTGACGACAGGCATCGGGGCGGTGATCAACACGGCCAAGGTCGAAATTGGCAGCCGGGCGATTGTCTTTGGTTTGGGGGGGATCGGGCTCAACGTGATCCAAGGTCTGCGGCTTGCGGGCGCTGATCAGATTGTGGGCGTCGATCTCAACGAGAGCAAAGTCGAAATGGGCACGCGCTTTGGCATGACCGATTTCGTGAACCCGTCAAAGGTCGAGGGGGATCTGGTCGCGCATTTGGTCGCGCTCTCCAAGGGCGGTGCAGATTATACCTTTGACGCGACAGGCAACGTCAATGTCATGCGGACCGCCCTTGAGGCCGCACATAAGGGCTGGGGCGAGAGCATCATCATCGGGGTCGCACCTGCGGGGGCCGAGATTTCGACCCGTCCTTTCCAGCTTGTCACGGGACGCAGCTGGCGCGGCACAGCCTTCGGCGGGGCGTCGGGCCGGACGGATGTTCCGAAGATTGTCGATTGGTATATGAACGGCAAGATCGAGATCGACCCGATGATTACCCATAAGCTGAAGCTTGAAGACATCAACCACGGCTTTGACCTGATGCATGAAGGCAAATCAATTCGGGCTGTGGTCGAATACTGATTTCAAACCGATCACAGAAATTGCCCAGTCGCGTCATACGACTGGGCCTTTTGCGTTTTGTAACAGCGGCTGTTGTTTGGGCGGCACAGCGTAGGATGGGTCTTGACCCATCTTCGCCGCAGGCGGCAGGTAAGTGCCCGGGCGTTTGATCAGCGCCGCCTAGACGGCAGAAACCATCGTAGATGCGGCCCGAAATCCGAAGATATGTCTTAAAAGGCCCATGTTTTGGGTATCTGTCAGAACAAACCCATGCCGCTCGTAAAGCGCGCGTGCGCGCGCATTGGTGTCGATCACATCTAGCCTGACTTCCTGATATCCGCGCCTTTGGGCCTCTGTCTTAATGGCCTGCAAAAGTGTGCTGCCGACCCCTTTGCCGCGTACTTCGGGGGCCACGAAAATGCCGTCCATGAGAAACCGGTGGTTCTCGGTATCCCGCACCAGTAAGGCCAACAGCAGTGTCCGCCAGCTTGCTCCGAAGACGCCATAGGCCCTGACAAGATCGCCGAACGCACCATGCACAAGCGCGCCCTCATAGGTTTTGAAGCCTGCCACACCAAGCAAATTACCCGCAGGATCATGGGCGCAAATCGCGTGATCCCCGTCCATGACCTCTTCGATGAACGCGAGTGCCCGCGCCTCTGGTTGCATCACCTTACCAAGCTTTGCGCCGAAAGCCTCCCAATAGAGTTCAGCGGCGCGTTTGCGGTCATGGGGGAGAATCCCCCTGCTCGTGATCATAAGCCGAAGCTTTCATAGGGGATGAAATTGACGGGGTCGCCTTGCGCGATGGCTTCGGCGTCATCTCCAAACGCAACCAAGCCGTTCGCCCATGACAGCCCCGACACCCGCCCTGATCCTTCCGATGAAAAGGCCATGACTTTGCCGTCCTCATACCTTGCGCGGATATACTCGCGGCGGCCTGCCTTTTTGGACTTGGTAAATGCCGCAGGAAGCGCAAAGCCTTGTGGCTCCGGCCATCCGCCTCCCGCAAGCACCGAAAGCGCCGGACGGGCAAACACCAAGGCGCAAACAAAGGCCGCGACCGGATTTCCCGGCAGGCCGAAAACGGGTTTCCCCTGCCACAGCCCAAGCGCCAATGGCCGGCCCGGCTTCATGGCAATCCGCCAAAGCGCAAACGATCCTGTCCCAGCGAGCAAAGCCGACATATGGTCTTCGTCACCTGCGGAGGCCCCGCCCGAGGTCAGGATCACATCACACCGCTTTGCGGCCTTGTCCATCAAGCGGTGCAGGGCGACGGGGTCATCTGCGGCACAGCCCAAGTCCACAACCTTATGCCCCCACGCACGGACAGCCGCGCAAAGCATCGGACGGTTCGCATCGTAGATTTGATCAGGTCGCGCGGCTTGTCCGGCCTGGGCCAGTTCATCGCCCGTGGACAGCACGCCAACCCGCAGCTTTCGCCGCACTTCGACGGTGCCTACGCCGCAAGCCACAAGCGTGGCAAGGTCCGCCGCAGACAGCTTGCGACCTGCCGCAAAAACGTGATCCCCCGCTTTCATGTCCTCGCCCGCCCGCCGCGCATTTGCACCTTGCTTGAGTGGGCCATGAAACCGCAAGATAGTGCCATCAACGACGACATCTTCTTGTAACACAACCGTATCAACACCTGCAGGCAAGGCGGCCCCCGTCAGCACGCGCAGAGCATGGCCCACAGGGACCGTGCCGTCAAAAGGTTGGCCCGCCGCCGCCCGCCCCTCCATGAGCAAAAGCGCCTGTTCCGCCGCATTCCTGGCCCCGGCAAAGCCATAGCCGTCGACGGCAGAATTGGGCGTCGGCGGGTGCGCACGCGGGGCGTGGATGTCGGCGGCCAAGATCCGTTTCGCCGCTTTGCGGACTTTGATCGTTTTGATCGGCGCCACAGGCGTCAGAGAGGTTTTCAGATGCGCGAGTGCCTCATCGACTGGCGTCCAATAGGCCCCTTGAGGCATCGCAAAACAATCGTTGCGCAGCGGTGGGGGGGCTTTGCGGGCGCGGGACGGTACACCAAGAATCCAGCCTTCTTCGGGGGCATCGACAGCCAGCAAGTCCGCCAGAATTTGCGGAGGCATCAGTGCAAAATGATCGGCCAAAGCGCGCACCTGATGCGCATCCTTGATCGTGCCTTCCGGCGCCTTACCGACGATCAGGCTTGGCCAGACTTCCGCAAAGGTGATCGGCGCGGTGAGGTCTTCAAAGGGCCAGACCGAGACCTGAGTCGCGAAGGCCTCGCGCAGCCTGTGCAGGACAGGCAGGCCCATCATCACTTGCGACCCGACCGCGCCCGCACCTGACATTTGCCAACAGCTAAAGCTGCCCTTTGCCAGATCTTCAACGCGCCGCTTTTCGGCAAATCCGGTGCCTGTGCGCTGGGTTCCCTTCTTGGGCAAATGCGTGATTTCGCGCGAAAGCCCGTTGCCCCAAAATGGCCCGACACCTTGGAAGCCGGCGTTGATTTGCCCTGCAATGTCGAACCGGTTGTTCGCCTTGGGATTATCGGTAATGTGCTGATTGAACCACGCCCAAACGGCGAACGGATCAGCGCGTCCGGTGAGTTTTTCCGCAAATCCGTCGGGGTAGCCAAAGGGGAAATCGAACCCAGCCAGCACCCGTCTGCCAGCCTTCAGCTCGGTATCAAAGAGCGCCAAAAGCCATGCCTCTGCCACCTGCCTGTTGCGCAGATAGACCGGCTCTTGGCCCGCGACGCAGGCCCAAATGGCGTCCGCCTTGGGCGCAGCACCGCGATCATTTCCACCCGCCCAATCGACAATGACAAACGTGTCGAAAGTCATAGCCCCGCGCTCGCAAGAATGAAGTCGGCGATTTTGACGGTGTCATCGAGGTCGAATGCATGCACGTCAACAGTCACCGGACAGTCGGCGGCAACGGCTAGAATTGTCGGATCGGTCGGAGCCAGTAACGTGCCCTTGGTTTCGGCGCGATAGGTTTCGATTTTGGGGTGGCTATCGCGCTTGTACCCTTCAATCAAAACCAGATCGACGGGGTCCAATTTGGCGATCAATGTCTCAAGCTCGGGCTCTGGTGCGCCGCGAAGTTCCGACATCAACGCCCAGCGATTGCCGGACGACAACAATACCTGCGAGGCCCCCGCTTGGCGGTGCCGATAGCTGTCTTTGCCCGTGTGGTCGACGTCAAAGGTGTGATGCGCGTGCTTGATCGTCGACACCGAAAATCCGCGGCCTGTGATTTCCGTGACAAGCCGCTCCATGAGGCCTGTTTTGCCAGTGTTCTTATATCCGACGACACCAAATATTTTCATAACATATCTCGCGCTGTTTCAAGGTCAGTGGGTGTGTTTACGTTGAAAAAGGCGGCGCTATCGGGGAACTCTGCCGTCGCGGCGCCGTGTTTGGATGTCCATAGGACGACCTTGCGCAATCCACCTTCAAGGGCCTCGCGCAGATCGGTGCGCAGGCGCACGGGCCAGAGGCCAAAGGTGGGTTGCCGCCCGTCAGGGGTCGCGGCGAGGGCGATGTCGACGCCCGCGCGTTCGGCTGCGAGTTGTAGCTGAGGAACAAGATCGCAAGGCAGGAACGGCGTATCGGCCGCCGCCGTAACGATGTGATCGACCCCTTGCGTCGCCGCCCAGTCCAGCCCCGCCAGAACGCCCGACAGCGGGCCTGCGTAACCTGCGATGCTGTCGGCGATGACGGGCATCCCGAGCGTGGCAAAGCGCGCAGGATCGCCATTGGCATTCAAGGCCAGATCACCGACTTGCGGCGCAAGCCGCGCAATGACGTGGTCAAGGATCGACTGATCGCCCAACTGCAAGAGCCCCTTGTCGCCACCGCCCATCCGCGTGGCAAGTCCGCCTGCCAGAATGACGCCTAGCGGTGCACTCATGAGGTGCGCCCCTTGCGTCCGGATTTGCGCGGCTCGTCTGCAATTGTGCTTGGGTCGGCGTCGCGGATCAGGCGGTCTTCGCCAGCAAGGCAGACAAACCGCTGCCCGCGCATGCGCCCGATGAGGGTCAGCCCGACCTGTCGGGCAATCTCAACACCCCAAGCCGTAAACCCGGATCGGGAGGCAAGGGCCGGAATGCCCATCAGCGCGCATTTGATAACCATTTCAGAGGTAAGGCGACCCGTGGTATAGAGGGTCTTGTCGGCGGCGCTGACACCTTCAGAGAGCATCCAGCCCGCGATTTTATCGACCGCATTGTGGCGGCCCACGTCCTCCATATAGACAAGCGGCCTGTTGCCTTGGCACAGCACGGTCCCGTGGATCGCGCCCGCATTCAAATAGAGCGACGGCGTTGTGTTGATCTTGGCGGCAAGCGCATAAAGATCGGAGGTGCGCAGCGGGGTTTGGGGCAGCGTGACATTTTCCAAACCTTCCATCATATCACCGAAAACCGTGCCAACCGCGCAGCCGCTGGTGCGGGTCTTCTTGCGCAGTTTCTCTTCGAACGTCGTGGTCGCATTGGTGCGCACAACGACGGTCTCGACCTCTTCGTCGTAATCGACACGTAAGATTTCATCGCCGTCGCGGAGCATTCCCTGATTGCGCAGAAACCCAAGCGCCAGATATTCGGGATAGTCGCCAATCGTCATGGCGGTCACGATTTCTTGGGAATTGAGATAGATCGTCAGGGGTCTTTCTTCGACGACGTGCAGGTCGATGGGCGCGCCGGTCTGGTCCGTGCCAGTTACAGCGCGTGTCAATCTGCCACCCGTTGGATTGGGGGCGATCAGATAGGAAGGGGTATCATCAGAAACTGTCATTTGTCTTTCCCGTACGGCCCGCTTAAATTAAGGTAACTGTTCCCCAAGCTAGGCCAAAGTCATGACCGCTGCCACCGACAAATCAGTCTTTTGGACGGGCTTGCGCGACGGTCTTCCGTTCGTCTTTATGGTCGTGCCCTTTGCCGTCTTGTTCGGTGTTGTGGCGATTGATGCAGGGTTGAGTTTAGCGCAGACCCTTGGCTTTACCATATTGGTCATCGCGGGGGCGGCACAATTCGCGGCAGTGCAACTTATGCTTGATAACGCGGCGATGGGGTTTGTGCTGCTTGCGGCGCTGGCGGTGAACATGCGGATGGCGATGTATTCTGCGGCACTTGTCCCCTACCTCGGGGCGGCGCCGCTGTGGCAGCGCGCGCTCGTCAGTTATCTGAATTTCGATCAAAGCTATATGATGTCGATTGCGAAATTCGAAGAAACGCCAGAGATGTCAGTGCCTGACCGGACCGCCTATTTTCTGGGCGTTGCAACGGCCATCGCGCCACTGTGGTGTGTGGCGACCTTGGTTGGTGCGGTTGTTGGGAAGGCCATTCCAGAGGCTTTTGCGATTGATTTTGTGTTGCCCATTGCATTCTTGTCGATGGTCGCCCCGATGTTGCGCACTTTGGCGCATGTCGCCGCAGCCTTCGTTTCCATCGTGGTGAGTATGCTTTTGATCGGATTGCCGTCAGGCAGCGGGCTCTTGATTGCGGCACTTTGCGCGATGATCGCAGGCGTGACGGTCGAAAGCTGGATGGCAAGGGCAAGAGCATGACTTACACCACTGCAGAAATCTGGCTGATCATTGGTCTCTTGGCGGCGGGCACATTCGCCATCCGCTTTTCGTTTCTCGGTCTGATCGGAGATCGCGAGATGCCGCCGATTGTACTGCGGATGCTACGTTATACACCTGTTGCGGTTCTTCCGGGGATGGTCGCGCCATTGGTTTTCTGGCCTGCCGCGACGGGGGGGCAGCCTGATCTGGTGCGGATTGTCGCGGCGATTGCAGCCGTCGCGTTCGCTTATCGCACCAAAAAGGTGCTCTGGGGCATGGGCGCCGGGGTCGTGACGTTTTACGCAGGGCTTTGGATTACCGGCCTGCTCTGATGGCCGCGTCGATTTCGGCGGCGGCGATTGACTTATCGTCGGCATCGTTTTCGCGGTATTCGGTCAATACCACGCCGGGAATTTTGGCAAAATCATCCCGCAGCCTATTGGGAAAATAGGTTCTATTGATCGCTTCAAAACCGGACAGTTGCTTTAAAATCGCCGAAGTCACCCTTGTGCAGGCCGCCTGTGGGACAGCGCCATTTGACATCACGAGGCGGAGCGCCTGTTCGGCCACAGCGGGCGAGATGACAATGCGTTGCCCCTCAACAAAGAACGAAGATCTGGCATGATAGCTGACATAGTAGTCTTCGACCCGCGGGTTCATGCCAAATAGGACGTCGTTGCGTTCGGGGATTGTCGCATGTCCGAACGAACCCGCCGGATCAAACATGACCCGCTGGCTTGCATCCACCAAAAGAGAGCTATGCGCACCGTTGCCCGATCCGACATTGCGCATCGTATAAAGTGTCAGCGACCGTTCGCCAGTGCTCCGGTAAACGGCAGCATTGACGACGTCGTCAGGCGCCCAAACGGGATCGCCGCCGCCGCAAGCAGCTAGCGCCATGGGGGCGCCGAAAATGAACGTGCGGCGGCGCAATGGATTTAGCCGTTTACCAGCGCAATAAAGACCAACAGGGCGATGCAAAGGATCGCGCCGCGCGTGACCATTTTCATGAAGCCGTCGAATGTTTTTTCCTGAACAGAGATGTCCATTTCGCCATGTTTGTGCTCGGCCATATCGGTGGTCCTTTGGTAAAAGCTTGCGTTGGAGGTCAAATAGACGATTCACGCGGCCGTGTCACGCCTCCTTGGTGGTGTTATGTGGTCGCATCTGCGCGGTCGCGGTCTTGGGCCCGTAGAAACCCGATCCGGTTCGGTTTGGCCTGATCGATATGTTTGGCGTTCGGGACTAACATTACGTTAAGTTGGCTGACGTGTTGGATCAATGATGTCTCCGCGCACGGTCTATTTTTATAAGGGCACCGCCGTTGTGTCTTTGATCTCTTCCATAACAAAACTGGCGGAAATATCCGAAACAGAAATCCGTGATGTCAGCCGTTTGTAGAACGTATCATAGGCGGGCACGTCCGCGACGCGCACTTTGAGAACATAATCCAGCTCGCCCGTCATGCGGTAGGCACCGACGACCTCTGGCATAGCGGCCAAGGCGGCCTGAAACTTGGCCATCCAAGCGGCATCATGGGCGTTTGTGCGGATCAGGACCATGACCGTGAGCGGGCAGCCGACCAGCACAGGATCAACAAGGGCCACGCGCCCTTTGATGACGTCCGCTTCCTCCATCTGTTTGATGCGCCGCCAGCAGGCATTGCGCGAAAGTGCGACAGCCTCGCTTATGTCGTCGACGGATGTATTTGCATCGCGTTGAAGAATGTTTAGGATTTTTCGGTCTATGGTATCAATAGAGTGCTTCATATTGGGATAGTATCCCAATATACCGCGATTTGATAGGGGTATTTGGGACGGTAGCCGCGCAGCTTTGGGGTAGACAGTGCCGCATCACATCTCTGAAGGAATGTTATAATGTCGGATACCAGCCAATCGCCAGCCCGTCGCAACCCGATTGCGGTGATCTTCACCAACCACCCCGCGACCGTGAACGAGACGTTCCTGCAGCACATGAAATTCGCGCTGGGGTTTTCTTTCTGGCTTGGCGTCGCGTCCATGGCCGCATTGGTGCACGCGATTATTCCAGCGCTTTGCGAAACGACCGCAAGCCGTATTCTCAAACGTCTGCACGTACGCATTATGGCCCGCCATTAAGCATGTGCCGGATCGCTGCGTATACCGGGCCTGCCATCCCGCTTGAAAATATCGTTGTGCGCCCCGCGCACTCGCTTTTGACGCAAAGCCAGCACGCCACAGAGGCCAAGCTCGCCGTCAATGGCGACGGGTTCGGCCTTGCGTGGTATGGCGACGACAAACAGCCCGGTTTGTACCGCGATGTCTTGCCTGCTTGGGCCGATGGCAACCTGCTCAGCCTGTGCCGCATGGTGCGGTCCTCGCTATTTATTGCCCATGTGCGCGCCAGCACAGTGGGTGAAACCAGCCGCGCGAATTGCCACCCCTTTACCTATGAGAACTGGTCGTTTTGCCACAACGGCCAAATCCCGCATTTCGGGTTGATCCGGCGGCGGATGGAGGCAGCCTTGCCCGACGAGCTTTTCGCGGCGCGGCGCGGCACGACCGATAGCGAGATGATCTTCCTGACATTGCTGGCCAATGGGTTAAACGACAACCCGTCTGCGGCGATGCGCAAAATGCTTGAAATCGTCGGGCCAGCGACCGAATTGGGGCCGATCCGTCTGACCTGCGTCTTTTCTGACGGCAAGTCGCTGTTTTCCTTCCGTTATGCCTCTGACAGCAAATGCCCGACGCTCTATTTTTCGGGCGTTCTGGATAATGGCGGGCGGTCGGTCGCCTCTGAGCCGCTTTGCGGTGATCCAAGCCGCTGGACCGCCGTGCCGACCAATCATGTGTTCGAGATTTCGTCTTGCGGCGAGGGCACAGCCTGCCTTGAATTGGTCGCTTAAACCCGTTGCCAACGATAGGCACCGTCATCATGCAGCCACCGTGTTGCGCGACCAGACTGGTGCAAATGATTGAGGTGCGCAATCGCCTCGACCAAGGCCAAGCCATAGGCGTCGCCGGTGATTTCACGCTTGAAAAGCGGCATAAAACACTCGCCCCCCTTGCGCGGCGTGTCGAGGAAAGCCTCAAGGCGGCGCAAGGCGCCGTGATGATTCTCGATCATCTGTTCCATACGGAGCGGTAGCCCCGTGAAGGGCAGTTTATGTCCACCCAAAACCAGCTGATCATCGTGGGCAAATGGTCTGAGCCGCTCACAGGCCGCAATCCATTCGGAGACAGGATCGGCCTCGGGCTCGGTTGCGTAGACCCCTATATTGGCGCTGATGGAGGGCAAAAGCTGGTCTCCGCCAATCACCAAATTGTCGTCACGGCTCCAGAATGTTGCATGTTCGGGGGCGTGTCCGTTGCCCATACGCACATCCCAAACACGCCCGCCAAAGGCGATCTGCTCGCTGTCATGCAAACGGTTGAACCCGACAGGCAAAGGGGCGACGCAATCGGCGAAGTTAAACGGGCGCTCGACCGTCCGCTTGGCATAAACCGCCGGATCCATGCCGGACAGACGATAAAACGCAAGCGTTTCGGGGGTCGGCACGTCATGCGGGTCAAGCGTGAGCATCCGCGTCAGGAGCCAAGCGGTGCGCGGCATGTGCAGGCTTGCACCCTGCGCCACAAACCAGCCCGCCATGCCCACATGATCGGGGTGGTGGTGGGTCACGATCACCCGCCCGACCGGTTTACCGCCCAAAGGCCCTGCCAAAAGATCGGTCCAGATCTTGCGCGACTTTCCAGAATGAAAGCCCGTGTCAATCAAGGTCCAGCTCTCGCCGTCGTCAAGCGCATAGACGTTCACATGATCAAGCGCCATCGGCAGCGGCAGGCGCATCCAGAGCACGCCTGCAGCAACCTCAATCGCTTCGCCCGCTGCGGGTGGTGTTGCAAAAGGATAGCGGATGCCAGCACTTGCGCCGTCCATCATGCGCAAAGATCGTCAACAGAGATCGCCATCAGGTCGGCGGCGCCTTCGCGGACATGGGTCAGCAAGCCCACATGCTCTGGCAACAAGCGCTTGATATAGAATGTCGCAAGCCGTTTGCGTCCTGCATCGCCAGCAAGGGCGGCGGACAGATGCGCATGGCCGCCCAGCACCCGCGCAAAGGCCCTCAGGTAGGGGACCGCGCCCGCAAACCGATCGGTCAAGTCTTGTTCGACAAGCCACTCCGTTGTCTCGCGCAATGTTTCTGCGGCGTTCCAAACGGCCTTGGCAAGCTCTGGCAATGTGCCTTTTGCGGCCTCTGCGGTCGCTTCGATCTCGTCGAGGATCGCAAAGGCGGCCTCGCCCCCGTCCATCAATTTGCGTGCGACAAGGTCCATCGCCTGAATGCCGTTTGTGCCTTCGTAAATGGCGGTGACGCGCACATCGCGGCTGAATTGGGCGGCACCTGTTTCCTCGATAAAGCCCATGCCGCCGTGAACCTGAACGCCCGTATTGGCGACATCAATGCCCACGTCCGTGCCAAAGGCCTTGCCGATGGGGGTCAGAAATGCGGCGCGGGCTTTCCACGACGCGTCGCCCGTTGCGGTCGCCATATCAATCGCGACGGCGTTCATCAGGGCAATGGCGCGGGCGGCAAAAACATCGGCTTTCATGGCGGCCAGCATGCGGCGGACATCAGCGTGTTCGATGATCGCGCCGCTTCCCCCCGCTTTGCCCTGCTTGCGGTCCATCGCATAGGCCAGCGCGTGTTGATATGCGCCCTCTGCGGCGCCAAGCCCTTGCACGCCGACGCCCAAACGCGCGTTGTTCATCATCGTGAACATCGCTGCCATCCCGCCATGTGCAGGGCCAACAAGCCAGCCCGTGGCACCTGAATATTCCATCACTGCGGTTGGCGACCCGTGCAGACCCATCTTATGTTCAAGACTGACAACACGCAGATCATTGGCCGCGCCAAGCGTGCCATCCGCATTGGGCAGGCGCTTGGGAACCATAAAGAGGCTAATCCCTTTGGTGCCTGCAACACCGTCGGGCAAGCGTGCCAGCACGAGGTGGCAGACGTTTTCGGTAAAGTCGTTGTCCGCCCAGCTGATGTAGATTTTCTGCCCCGTGATGGCATAGGACCCGTCGCCATTCGGTTCGGCCTTGGCGCGCAGTGCGCCCACGTCAGAGCCTGCTTGCGGCTCTGTCAGGTTCATCGTACCGCACCATTCGCCCGAAATCAGTTTGGGCAGATAGAGCGCCTTGATCTCGTCGGAGGCGTGATGCTCAAGGGCCTCAATCTGCCCTTGGGACATGAGCGGGTTCAACTGCAGCGACAGGCAGGCAGAGGACATCATTTCGTTCACGGTTGTGGTCAGGGTCATCGGTAACCCCATGCCACCGACCTCGGGGCTCGCAGACATGCCAATCCAGCCCCCTTCGGCGATGGCTTTATAGCCGTCGGCAAAACCGGGCGACGTGCGCACGGTGCCGTTCTCCAGATGTGCCGGATGCAAATCGCCGCTGCGGTTGAGCGGTGCCAGCACCCCTTCGCACATCTTGGCGGCCTCGGTCAGGATCGCCTCGATCAGATCAGGGGTTGCTTCGGCAAATTTTTCGGTCGCAGCGACCTGTACAAAGCCGACGACGTTTTCCATCAAAAAGCGATAGTCGTGGAGAGGGGCGCGATATGGCATTTGGGAACTCCGGAAAATAGCTGTGTCTTGGCAAAGGCTGATACCGCAAGTATGCAGTATAAATCTAGGCTTAGGGTAACTTACCCGCAGCTCCCTTCAACTGAAACGCAGCGTAATGACCGCAATTGATACAGCCATCCTTTCGCCTGATCCAGACGGACTAAGCCGCGCGGCAGCAGTTTTGCGGGCGGGCAAGCTTGTCGCCTTCCCGACAGAGACCGTCTACGGGCTGGGCGCGGACGCGCGCAATGACGCCGCTGTCGCTGCGATTTATGCAGCCAAGGGCCGGCCGAGCTTTAATCCGTTGATCGTGCATCTGGCAGATTCGGCCGCGATCGGGCGCTATTGCGAGATCAATGATGCCGGGCGCCAACTTGCCACCGCCTTCTGGCCCGGCGCGCTGACGCTGGTATTGCCGCTGCGCGCAGATGCAGGTATGTCAAAGCTGGTGACTGCGGGGCTTGCTACGCTTGCGGTGCGCGTGCCTGATCACCCCGTCGGGCAGGGCTTACTGCAGGCCTTTGACGGACCGGTGGCGGCCCCTTCGGCGAACCCCTCAGGGCGGGTCAGCCCGACGACTGCGGCGCATGTTCTGGCGGGGCTGTCGGGCAAGATTGATGCTGTCATTGATGGCGGGCCTTGTACGGTCGGGGTTGAATCCACCATCGTCGATTGTAGCGGCGACAGACCTGTGTTGTTGCGGGCGGGTGGCATTCCGGCAGAGGCTTTGGAGGGCTGTCTTGGGTATCCGTTGGCCACGCATTCCGACCCTTTGGTGCCGATGTCACCCGGACAATTGGCGTCGCATTATGCCCCGAAGGGGGCCGTGCGTTTAAACGCACGCTACGCAGAACCGCATGAAACATGGCTTGGATTTGGCGCGGTTGATGCCGCACTTAACCTGTCGCCCGCAGGAGACTTGCAGCAGGCGGCGGCCAATTTGTTTGAAATGTTGCATCAGTTGGATGCCATGGGCGCCACCCATATCGCGGTCTCCCCGATCCCCGATCACGGGCTGGGGCGGGCGATCAATGACCGGCTCAAGCGGGCAGCTGCGCCGCGCGACTAGCCCTGATGTTGCCGCTCGATGTAGTTGCGCAACTCTTCCGTCTCTTGGCGCGCCTCGCGCAAACCGTCCATCGCAGCCCGCAACTCTGCCTCGGTTTGCGACAGTTGGTTGGTAATCTCGGCCTCACGTTGCTGCAAATAGGTGATCGCCTGATCGCGGGTTTCTTCGGCCTCGTGCAAGGCCTGCGCCATCTTATCCAGTTCGCCGATTTCGGCCTTTGTCACGCGGGTAAACCGGTTGACCAGCCAGCTGGCAAACCAGCCTAACGCAAAAGCGACAAACAGGATAATCGCGGTGGCGATGATGAATTCGGTTCTGTTCACGATGTGGTCCTGTTCTTATTCGCTTGGAGCCGCTTCAACGGCCTCCAAGGTGGTTGGCTCCTCAGGGACAGCCTCTGGCACAATGAGCGAAAACTCAATGCGGCGATTGGCTTCGCGCCCTTCTTCGGTATCGTTTTTCGCAATCGGGTCTGCCTCGCCAAAGCCAATGGCCTCAAACGAGCTGACGGGGACACGGCGCACGCGCAGGGCATCAAGAACCGCTTCGGCCCGCTTTTGGCTGAGCTGCTGGTTCATGTCTTCGCCGCCTTGGCTATCGGTATAACCGGCAATCTGAATCCGCAGGTTTGGACATTTCTTTAGGATTTCTGCGATGTCATCGACAACGGGCTGTGTATCAACCGTGATCGACGCAGAGCCTGGATCAAACAGGATCTTGCGCGCTTCGGTGACGGCGTCAATTTGGGCAACACATTCCTCGGGGGAGGGCAGCCCTGCAATCGGGTCGAGTTGCTTGACATAGGTCACGTCGATTTCGATGTTTTCACTTGGGCCGAGTTTGTCGATCAGCATACGGGTGATATCGGCCTGCGCCGAGGGGTTCCCTGTGTTGCCTTTGATCGTGACAAGCGCCGGCTCGACGACAACCGATCCGTTGGACAACTCTGACAGCGCTTCAATGCCGGCCAGCAGGCGCATTGACCAACCCGTTGGCAATCCATCAACGACGCGGGTCCCCATCGTCACATTGGCACGTCCGAATTTTGCCATGGCAAAGTTCTCGGCGGTCATATTCACCAGATCGTCGGGCACGCGACCACGCAATTGAACGGCGCCTTCCGGGCTGAGGGTGGCAGAGAATTGCGGCGGCCCAACAGCCCCCGGTGTCGGGGGTGCAGGGAGTTCGGCGGCAAGCGCAAACACATCTGGAAGCGCATTCTCAAGCTCGCCCACAATACGGTCGAAGGTTGCCTGATCGGTGCCTTCCAGCGCAGAAAGGTTGATGTCCGTGTCCGAAATCGTGAATGTGCCCCCCCCCAACGCGTTAATCGCATCGATGGACTTGACAACAGCCGTCGACCACGTCCGCGACGGGACGCCAAGCGCCTGCACGCAATTGCTCTTGTCAGCAAAGCCGGCATTGATGGCGGCGGCCAAAATTTCGCGCTCCGCCTCGGGGCTATCCACGGCGCAGGCGTCAAAACGCGCACCGTCTTCGTCTTTTGAGAACCGAATCGTAAATGGAGATATGACGGGGCGCGGGGCCGTGATCGTGATGGCCAAACGCACGCCGTCCGGCGCATTACGCGCAAGCGCGGTCTCAAGTCGCGACTTTTCCGCCGCACTATCCGAAATGGCCTGAACGGCGACGCGATCTGCGCTGACTGAAATCTTGGAGCGCGGCAACATTTCCAGTGCGCGCAATGCATAGTTGAGAGCGGGGCGCCATGTATCTGGCACAGGATAGTCGGCAGATTCGAGCAGGTCCGTGACAGGCTGCCCCTCGGCAAGCGCCGTGATGCGCGTTGCCAGATTGTCGCGATCCGTAGCGGTCGGGATAAGCCCGATCAGCGATACACCACTGTCATTGCGCAAAATTTCGATGACAAAATTGGGTGCAGTGATATTGCCCGATTCGAGTACGCTCATATTGTCGATGACGCGGCTGGCGTCGACAATGCTGCCCGCTGAGGAGATCGCGCGAAAGCGCGCGGCCTCTGTCGGGGCTTGTCCTTCGAGGATAACCTGAAGCCCGTCTGCAAGCACGGACGCCCAGTCATATCCCCGATCTAAGAGGGTTTCGCGGACCGAGACGGTGGAACGATCTTCGACGACGCTCACCGTGGCTCGCGCAGCCAAGGCCGAGATAAAGGCTGCAAAGACGAAAACGCCGATACGTAGGAAAATGGCGGAAAGACGCATGTGCATCCGATCAACAATAACAATTTAAGCTAGTGAATAGGCCGTGAAGCCGAAAGGTTCAATCACAGGAACATTGCGACGGCGAAAAATGGCAAAGGCAACAGGCCCGCGTCGCGGTTCGAGCGGAAAAGTCGGAGAAGTCCTGCCCCGTTTTTAGGGTCAAACCGCATAAGCTGCCACGACAAATGCCAGCCCAAGGCCCAAGGCCCGATCAGCGCGACGACAAGTGACAGGATCGACCGGTCCCGACAGGCGAGCACAACCGCGAACCCAAGCAGCAAGACGGTGCCTGCCAGAAACCAGCGCAGCCAATCGGCGGATTTATCCCCGAACAGGCGCGCGGTGGACTTCACGCCAATCAGCGCATCGTCCTCTGTGTCTTGGTGGGCGTAGATAGTGTCGTAGAACAAGGTCCAACTGATACCCGCCGCATAGATCACAAAGGGCGTCCAGCTCATCGTCCCGCTATGCGCGGCCCAAAGCAGAAGCGCGCCCCAGTTAAAGGCGATTCCCAGAAAAACTTGCGGCCACCACGTAAACCGTTTGGCGAAAGGGTAGATCAGCACAGGCACAATCGCGACAAAACCCAAGGCGATGGCAAGCGCGGGGAAGGTGAGCAGGATCAACAATGAGATGCCAGCCTGAACGCCCATCCACGCCAGCGCCCCGCGTACCGTCACTTGTCCCGACGGTATTGGCCGCGACCTTGTGCGTGCGACCTGGGCGTCTATCTCGCGGTCGGTAATATCATTCCATGTGCAACCGGCACCGCGCATCAAAAATGCACCTATTCCTGCTCCTGCTATTAGCCAAATATCAAAATTACTGATATTACTATCAGCCAAAATTGCGAGCGCCAGCCCCCACAAACACGGTAAGAACAAAAGCCATGTTCCGATCGGGCGGTCTGCGCGCGACAGCCGCAAATAGGGGCGCGTGGCGGCGGGAGCGAGCGTATCGACCCAATTTCCTGCGCTATCGGCGACAACACCCTCTGGCATCTGGTGATTGGCGGTCATATGTTCGCTTCCATGGCATCTAAAGTTAGACTTTTTGTAGAGCACCCATTGGGGGGAGGGCAATCGGTTCCGCTCACGCGTGAGCAGGCCCATTACCTCTTTGGCGTCATGCGCATGGCTGAGGGCACGGTTTTGTCGCTCATCAATGGTGCGGATGGGGAATGGGATGCGACCGTGGTGGACGCTGGCAAGAAGGGCGGTCTGTTGTTGTGCGACGCCCAAACCAAACCCTTGCAAATGCCGCCCGATGTCTGGCTGATGTTCGCCCCGATCCGCAAGGAGCGCACGGCGTTTATCGTCGAGAAGGCGACCGAACTTGGTGCTGCGAAAATTATGCCAGTGCAAACCGCCTATACCAATAACGCTGACCGCATCCGTGTTGATAAGCTTCGCGCACATGCGCTTGAGGCGACAGAGCAATGCGGTGGCACTTATGTGCCTGAAGTGACCGACCTCGAAAAACTCTCGAAGGTTTTGGCGTCGTGGGACCCGACCCGCAAAATCATGTTCTGCGACGAAACTTTGCTGGGTGAGCCTTCCGCACTTACGCAAACCGACGAAGGCCCTTGGGCGATCCTCATTGGCCCCGAAGGCGGGTTTTCCGACAAAGAGCGTGAACAACTGCGCAACCTCCCTTTTGCCCACCCCGTCAGCCTCGGCCCGAGAATCCTGCGCGCCGATACCGCTGCGGTGGCGGCTCTGACCCTGTGGCAAAGCGCCTTGGGCGACTGGGCATGATCAAGGCGCAGCCGCGCGACCGCGACGCGATCATGGCGTTTCCCATGGCACGGCCAACGGTGGCGATGTTTCCGATTATCAACTTGCGCGATTTTGGCATGGCGGGGGGCAATCCCAAAGCGATGCACTTTTGGCTGTCCGAAACAGACGGGCAAATCACAGATGTTTTGGGGATGAGTGATGCGGGCGTTGTCTTGCCTGTGTTCAGCACAAACCAGCCCCGCGAAATTGGCAGGGCGCTTCATGACTGCCACATCACAGGCATCATTGGCCAAGCGGCCCCGGTGGCCGAAGTTAAAGGCGCACTGGGGCTGCCCGACGGCGCATTGAATCGGATCGAGCCGCACCTTGAACTGGTCTTGGACCAGATAAAAATGCCCGATGTCACAGGGCTTGTGCTGGTTCCCGTCGCAACTGTGCCGCGCGCAGAGATGATCGTCTGGCGCAGGCAATATGGCATCGACGCCCTTGATCTGGCGCCAGACGAAGCGGGGATTCAAGCCATCGACGCGGTAGGTCGCATGATCGCACTCGATACGCACCGTGTCTTAATCGCCAATGGCGCACCAGTCGCGATGACAGGCTTCAACGCTATTCTGCCAGAGGCTGTTATGATCGGCGGTGTCTACACTCCCAAACATTTGCGCGGGCGGGGTTTTGCGCGGGCGGCTCTCGCCCTACATCTGGCAGAGGCCCGCAACAAAGGCGTCAAACGTGCCGTGCTCTCGGCGGCTAATGCGCGTGCCGCCAAGGCCTATGTCGCCATCGGGTTTCAGCAAATCGGAGACTTCATGATCGTCCTTTACGACACGCCGCAGACCCCCGATGTCTAGCTTTATGCGTCCAGAAGCCCGAGCCGCGCTGTGGCGGTGGCGTGAGGTGCTCTATGCGGGGCTTGTTGGTCTCTTGGGCCTTTGGTGGGCTTGGGGCGGCTTGGGGCTGGTCAAATGGATCGGCGGGATACTCATCGCACTCGCCGTCATTCTCGCCATTGCAGGCATCCAGCGCGGGCGGTTTCGCCAAGCTGGCAAGGGGCCGGGCATCGTGCAGGTGGCCGAGCGGCGCTTGGCCTATTTTGGTCCGCTTGATGGCGGAGCGATGGATATCGCTGACCTGATCAAGCTGGAGCTTGACCCGACAAGTCACCCCGCGCCGAGCTGGATTTTGTCTGGGGTCGGCGGGCAATACCTTTCCATTCCTGTCAATGCGGCAGGTGCCGATGCGCTGTTCGATCTGTTTGGCAGCCTTGATAACATTCGAACCGAGGCCATGCTCGATGTGCTTTCTCGCACACCGGCTGTGCGTGTCGAGGTTTGGGCGAAAACAACACCTCTCTTGCATTGACATGCGCGGCCTTTGGCTGCACCGATAAAATCGAACCCTATCAAAGACGGAGCCTCTTAAATGTCCATTCCACAGTCCGGCGGTGGCCCGATCGAACGGCACGAACAACTAGCAGAACTGCTCGCCAAAGGGTGCAAGCCTAAGGAAGATTGGCGCATCGGCACCGAGCACGAGAAATTCGGCTATTGCGTCGATACCCATAAGCCGCTGCCATATGAGGGCGAGCGGTCGATTCATGCGGTGCTGTCGGGTCTGCGCGACCGCTTCGGCTGGACCCCCGTGGAAGAGGGCGGCATGTTGATCGGTCTCAACAAAGGGATGGCAAATGTGAGCCTTGAGCCCGGTGGCGCGCTGGAGCTATCGGGCGCCCCCGTCGAGACAATCCACCAGACCTGCGACGAGGTGAACGACCATTTGCGTGAGGTCAAGGCGGTCTCCGACGAGATCGGTGTGAAGTTCATCGGCCTTGGTGCAGCCCCCGAGTGGAAACACGAAGACATGCCGCTGATGCCCAAAGGGCGCTATAAGCTGATGAACAGCTATATGGAAAAGGTCGGCACGATGGGTACGGCGATGATGCGCCGGACCTGTACCGTACAGGTCAACCTCGATTTCGGGTCAGAGGCCGATATGGTGCAAAAGCTGCGCGTGTCCTTGGCATTGCAGCCCGTTGCGACCGCTCTTTTCGCGAACTCGCCGTTCTTTGAAGGCAAGGTCAATAACCACAAATCATGGCGCGCCGTGATCTGGCGTCACCTCGACGCCGACCGCACCGGTATGCTGCCTTGGGTGTTTGAGGACGGCATGGGTTTTGAGCGTTGGGTGCAGTGGGTGCTCGATGTGCCGATGTATTTCGTCTACCGCGACGGTAAATATATCAACGCGCTGGGCATGTCGTTCCGCGACTTCCTGAAGGGCGAACTGCCCGCATTGCCCGGTGAAAAGCCGACGCTTTCCGATTGGGCCGATCACCTGACGACCGTTTTCCCAGAGGCACGTATCAAGCAATTTATCGAGATGCGCGGCGCGGATGGCGGCCCTTGGCGGCGTCTGTGTGCATTGCCTGCCTTCTGGGTGGGCCTCATGTACGACCAGAACGCGCTCGATGCGGCATGGGATCTTTGCAAGAACTGGACAGCCGAGCAGCGGGACGCACTGCGCGAAGCGGCCTCGATAGACGGGCTTCAGGCGAAAGTTGACGGGATCAACATGCACGAACTCGCCCGCGAAGTTGTGGCCATTTCCGAGGCCGGCCTGAAGGCGCGCGCGCGCGCCGGAGCAGGTGGGTTGGTGCCGGACGAGACACATTTCCTCAATGCTGTCAAAGAAACCATTGAGACGGGTAAAACTCCGGCAGATGAGCTGCTCGACCATTATTATGGCGATTGGAACGGTGATATCAGCCGGATTTACGACGAATATAGTTACTAAATCTTTGCCATAATTCCGCCTCCATTGTTTTTTATTTAGAAACAATGGAGGGGCCTTCATGCCGTTTTTCTTGAACCCGCGTTTCGCGATGCTTTTGCTGGTGCTGATGCCGCTGGCGGGCGGCGCAGTGGTGCATCCGCATGGGGCGGGCGCCTTTGTCTTGGGCGCTTGGGCAGGCACACTTTTGGCTGCTCCGCCTCTGATGATATTGATGTGGGTGCTGGGTTTGCGCACGATTGGCGAGCTTTTGCGTCCGCTTGCAAAGCTGCCGATCATGATCGGAATGACGATGCTGCTGCTCTATCTGACCGACACAGATGTCGGGCTTGGCGGGCATTTGCTTGGCGGCGGCGCATTGCTGTTGTGGTTGCGGCAGGGGCGCGGCAACACCATTCTCTGACGCCTATTTCTGACCGATTTTGGTTTCGACACCACGGCGCAAGCGGCCGATATTGGCGGCATGTCGTATGTAAATGACGATGGCCAAGAGGATTGTCAGCAAAAACAGCTGCCCGTCCGTGAAGCCAATCACAACAATCGGAGCCCAGCCCGCTGCGACCAATGCGGCAAGCGAGGAATAGCGGCTGACAGCGGCGGTTATCAACCACATGGCACCCGCGATCAGGCCTACCAGTGGTGAAAGCGCGATCAACAGGCCGAAATAAGTTGCGACGCCTTTGCCACCTTTGAATTTGAGCCAGACCGGAAAGCAATGCCCCAAGAAGGCGGCAAGTCCGGCGAGCTGTGCGGCATCCTCTGCAGCCAAGGTGCGGGCCAGCAGAACGATCACCGCCCCTTTGCCTGCGTCAAACAAAAGGGTGAGCGCTGCGGCTTTCTTGTTGCCTGTGCGCAAGACATTCGTCGCGCCGATATTGCCCGACCCGATTTCGCGCAGATTGCCCAAGCCCATGAGGCGGGCGACGATCATGCCAAACGGGATTGAGCCGAGCAGATATCCGGCCAAGGCCCAAACCGCGAGCAGGCCCGCAGAGGTTTCGATCAAGGGCATCAGTTGGCTCCACTTACAAGGTTGCCGCCGACCCAGGTCCCCAGCACGACACCTTCGAGGCGCGCGCCGTCAAACGGCGTGTTCTTTGATTTCGACAGCAGGTTGGTACGATCCAACACGAACGGCGCGTCGGGGTCAAACCAAACCAGATCGGCGGGCGCGCCAGCGCGAAGACGCCCCGTCGGTAATCCAAGCAGCCGTGAAGGGTTCAGCGACAGTGCCGCGAAGAGACGCGGTAGGCTGATCATCTCTGCATGGTAGAGGCGCAGGGCCGCGGGCAAGAGGGTCTCAAGCCCGACCGCCCCTGATGCGGCTTCCTCAAATGGCAACCGCTTGCTTTCCTCGTCTTGCGGGGTGTGCATGGAACAGACGATGTCAATCAACCCCTCTGCCACGGCGCGCACAACAGCGATGCGGTCGTCCTCCGAACGCAATGGTGGCTTGAGTTTGTAAAAGGTGCGGTAATCGGCGACGTCCAGCTCGTTTAGCGTCAGATGATGCACGCCCACACCTGCGGTGATCTTGAGCCCGTTCCGCTTGGCCCGTTCCAACGCAGGCAGCGCACGGGCAGTGGTGATCTGATCGGCGTGATAGCGCGCGCCTGTCATTTCCAGCAGGGCAATGTCACGATCCAGTGCCATGCGCTCGGCCATGGGTGACACACCCGCAAGTCCGCGCAGGGATGCGAATTTGCCCGACGTCACAGCGGCCCCGTCCGACAGGCCGGGATCTTGCACATGGGCAATCACCAAAGCGTCAAGCGATTTGGCATAAGTGAGCGCGCGGCTGAACACCTTTGTGTTGGTGACAACACGGTCGCAATCGGAAAAGGCAACGGCGCCCGCGTCCTTGAGAAATCCGATCTCGGTCATTTCACGGCCTTCACGCCCTTTGGTCAACGCGGCAATCGGCAAGACGCGAACAGGAGCATCAAGCGTCGCGCGGCGGGCGACAAACTCCAGAATTTCAGGCGTATCAATCGCGGGGAGCGTGTCGGGGCGTGTCACGATTGTGGTCACACCGCCTGCGGCCGCCGCGCGCCCGGCTGAGCGGAAGCTTTCCTTGTGGCGTTCACCCGGCTCCGAGACTTTGACCCCGATGTCGACAATTCCGGGTGCGAGGCAGTTACCCGCGCAATTCACGATGACCGCACCCGCGACCTTGGGTTCGGCCTCCTCATAGACCTCTGCGATCAACCCGTCCTTGACCAAAAGCGCGCCGAGGCTATCGGTCTGCGCCGCAGGATCAATCAGACGGGCGTTGATAAAGAGGGTCTGTGTCATGCGTCACCTTGTGGGTTCAAAGAGGGGGCTTGGGCGGTCATCCTGCGATCCAGATCATAATCGCGACCAACAAAAACAGGCCGAGCAAAACAATCGCGGCAATCCGCCCCGACATGGCCGCGTCAGAGACAGGCTTTTTGCCTGTCTGGCCGACAATGCCCTTGGCGCTCTCAGACGCAATCGGTTGCGGCGCGTGCATATGGGGCGTGTCGCGCAGCGTGGTCACGAGGCGCACATCGGCGGGCAGATCAATCGTCATCGCGTTGCCGCCAAAAGCCGCAGACATCACCAGAACAACAGACCCCAGCAACCCGCGCATCTTTTCAGCGTCAATCTCCGAGACAGGCATATCATAGCCGTTACGGATCAGATCGGGCAGGGTCATATCGGTCAACATGCCCGGCGTGATCGCGTCGACGTAGTCGGTATTGACCACAACCTTGCCCAAAACGGCCATCATCGCCGCGTCGGTTTTCTCTTCCAGGCCCTCGGGCGCGGGGCGCACCAGTTCGAGCACATAAATCGCGCCGTGGGCATTTGCGGGGACCTTGATCATACGGTGATCTCCCGCTCGGCCCGCCGCGCCCGCAGGTTTTGCGCAAGCAGGTCCATCGCGGCCATACGCACGGCGACACCCATCTCAACTTGGGTCTGAATAACCGAGCGGTTGATGTCGTCAGCGATGTTCCCGTCGATTTCAACGCCACGGTTCATCGGGCCAGGGTGCATGACAATTGCGTCAGGCTTGGCAAAGGCCAGCTTCGTGGCATCCAGCCCGTAACGGTGAAAGTACTCGCGCTCGGAGGGGATAAACCCGCCGTCCATCCGTTCCTTTTGCAGGCGAAGCATCATGACGACGTCGACGTCCTTGAGGCCCTCTTCCATGTTGTCGAACACCTCACAGCCAAATTCATTCATACCCGTCGGCATTAACGTCGGCGGGGCGATCAGGCGGATGCGGTTCTCCATCTTGCCCAAGAGCATGATGTTGGAGCGGGCGACGCGGGAGTGCGCGATATCCCCGCAAATCGCGATGGAAAGGCGATGCAAACGACCCTTGGCGCGGCGGATCGTCAAAGCGTCGAGCAAGGCTTGCGTCGGATGTTCGTGCCGCCCGTCACCTGCGTTCAAGACCGCGCCGTTGACCTTTTGCGCCAGCAAATCCACCGCGCCAGAATGCGGGTGACGCACCACCAGCAAATCGGGGTGCATCGCGTTGAGCGTCAGCGCCGTATCAATCAGCGTCTCACCCTTTTTGATCGAACTGGCCTGCATGGACATATTCATCACGTCCGCGCCAAGCCGCATGCCTGCCAATTCAAAACTGGCCTGCGTGCGGGTCGAGTTTTCAAAGAACATGTTGATCTGCGTCAGCCCCGCGAGCACGTCTTTATGACGAATCCCGCGCTTGTTTTCCTCGGCATATTTGTCGGCCAAATCCAGCACTGTCGTGATCTCAACAGGGTGTAGATGCTCTATCCCTAAAAGGTGTTGCGCGCGAAAGGTCATCGCTTCTCCTGCTGTTGTTTGGGCGGTTATAGAAACTGCGCGGCAGTGGGGCAAGCGCCACCTTACACGTGGGGCAAAACGGCGCTAAGGTATGGGCATGGATTCTATGGACACATATTGGGCAGATCGGGCGGCACTTGAGTGGCTGGTCGAGCTTGGCGCGACAGAGGCGATGCTGGATGCGCCGCTGAACCGCTATGAGGTTCCTGAAAAAATTGCAAAACCCGAGGCTGCCGCGCAAAAGAGCGGCCCGCGGCCCGTGCCTGTTCAGGTCGAGGTGGATGGCGCCGTCGAGGCCAAGATTGCTGCGGCAGGTGCGGTCGATCTTGACGGCCTGCGCGCTGCGCTGATGGCGTTTGAGCATTGCGACTTGAAGCGCGGTGCGCGGAACCTGGTCTTTGCCGAGGGCGATCCCGCCGCGCGCGTGATGATCATCGGCGATGTGCCCGAGCGTGACGAGGACCGTGCGGGCAAACCTTTTGTCGGCGATGTGCGCATATTGCTCGACAAGATGTTTGCCGCGATTGATCTGGAAACGGCCAGCAAGGTGTATATGACGTCGGCTTTTCCGTGGCCCGCCGGACTAGAGCCGCCAACAGCCAAAGACATCGCGATGATCAAACCGTTTCTTGAGCGCCACATTGCGCTGGCTAACCCCGATGTAGTTGTTTTGATGGGAAATACCGCCTGTCAGATGCTGTTGGGGCAAGGTGGCCTCACGCGGCTGCGCGGCACATGGGCCGAGGTTATGGGGCGGCCTGCGATTGTGGTGAACCATCCGATGCAATTGCTTCGCAACCCAAGCTTGAAACGGGACGCTTGGGCAGATTTGTTGGCGCTGAAGGCAAAGTTAGAGGGCTGAAATGAGCAAAGAATTTATTCCTGTCCGCATCGCGGTTTTGACCGTGAGCGATACGCGCGAACTGGCAGATGACCGCTCTGGTCAAGTGCTGGTGGACCGGATTGCCGCCGCCGGACATGTGCTTGCGGATCGCAAGATTATCCGCGACGAGCGCGCCGAGATTGCGGATCAGTTGCGCCGCTGGTGTGCGGATGATGCGATTGATGTGGTGATCTCGACGGGGGGCACAGGCCTGACAGGGCGTGACGTGACCGTCGAGGCGCACCGCGACGTTTATGAGAAAGAAATTGATGCCTTTGGCACAGTCTTCACAATCGTGAGCATGCAGAAAATCGGCACCTCAGCCGTGCAAAGCCGCGCGACGGGGGGCGTGGCGAATGGCACGTATCTGTTCGCGCTTCCCGGAAGTCCTGGGGCGTGCAAGGATGCGTGGGACGAGATTTTGGTCAAGCAACTCGACTACCGCCACAAGCCCTGCAATTTCGTGGAAATCATGCCGCGCCTCGACGAGCATTTGCGCCGTAAATAGCGCTTAAGGCGCTGAACAGCCTTGAATATCGACAGCGCGACCTTGGCTGAGCACAGTCATCCGTATCCCCGAGCGATCAACCGCGAAAGCATTGCCGTTGGCATGGATCAGATCGGAGGTGGCTGTGATCTGCGAGTGGGTGCGGCTGACGACCGGCTCTGAAACCCACACATAGGGATCGGCGGTCTCGATGACGATCGCTTCGGGGTCCGGCGTTGCAGTGAGTTCGGACACCACGGTCATTTGCATACCATCACTGATGGGTTCGAGCGTGCAGGTGACGGCGCCGACCCCTGCCTCCGCTGCCGTCAATGGCTGATTCAGCAGGGCGGCAGTGATCGCCGCATCGCGCTTGCCGTCTTTCGGAATGACAGTGTCGAAATGGAAAGTTGCGGGAATGCAGATCTCTTCACAGATGCCAATATCAAGCTCGCCTTTCAGCCTGATTTCACCCGCGCCACTGGGGGAAATCTCCAACGGCACGGTCACGCTGTCGTGGTAGCCGATCGAGCGCATCCCGCTTTGGTCAAACACCTCCGGGACGGGCCAATGAAAGGCGATGGAGGCGATATTTTCAGACCCGCCCCAAGTGATCTGCGGCGGAATCCCTGCGTCACCCGGTGCGCGCCAATATGTTTTCCAACCCGTCGCCATGTCGATCCGCAGCCCTGCCATGATGCTGCCCGACTTGGTCTGATGACCTGTCAAAACGGTGAGTGTGGTGTTGTGATCGGTTGGGCTCGCGCTGGCCGCGCTCCAGAGACCGATCAAAATGGTGGCAAGGCAAAACTGTTTCATGCGGTCATTCATAAGCGGATTGGCACGGAATGGAAATCACATGGTCGCGATACGCTTGACATATCCGGCCTTGCGAAACGGGGCCACTGCGCACATCATCGAACCATGGAACCCACAGACTCGAACCTCTTAGGCAAGCTGCTTATTGCCGTGCCCGATATGGGCGATCCGCGCTTTGACAAAAGCGTGATCTATATCTGTGCGCATTCACGCGAGGGCGCAATGGGCTTGATCGTCAACAAGCCGCAGCCGAAATTGCGGTTCGCCAAGCTGCTGGAGCAGCTCGACATCTCTCCAACAGGCGATATTGCCGATGTCCGCGTGCATTACGGAGGCCCCGTCGAAAGCGTCCGCGGTTTTGTGTTGCACACCAGCGACTACCGCTCTGAAATGGGCACGCAGGATGTGGATGGGCATATCTGTATGACGGCGACATTGGATGTGCTTGAACAGATTGCACGGGGTGAGGGGCCAAAGACCTCTATGCTTGCGCTTGGCTATGCCGGATGGGGCGCGGGGCAGTTGGAAAGCGAGATCATGCGCAACGGCTGGCTGACCTGCGACCCGACCGATGCCATTGTCTTTGGCCGCGCCAACGAGCATAAATGGACGGCGGCGTTGAAGATTTTGGGCATTGATCCATTGCTGTTGTCGTCAACTGCAGGGCATGCCTGAGGGAGGCAGTCTGCGGGGACCAGTCATTCGGTATCCGCAATCGCCGTCAGCAGCGCAACAGCACTTTCCGAGGCCCAGTCTGCGTCGCCTAGCAAGCGTCCGATCTCTAACCCGTCGGCACCGATGATGACGGTGACTGGGAGGCCCAAGACGCCCATGCTGCGTGCGAGCGATTGGCGGGCGTCGGTGTGCAGTGGCAAGTTATCGACGCCGATTTCCTTAAAGAAGGCTTCCATTGCTGGGCGGGGGTTGCGGCCTGTGGCAATGGTGACAACCTCGAAGTTGTCGCCGCCCAGTTGCGTTTGCAGGGCCGCCAGTTGCGGCATTTCCTTGCGGCAGGGGGCGCACCAAGTGGCCCAGAAATTCACGAGAATCGTTTTGCCCGCGTAATCGGCGAGGGTCAGTTCCGCGCCGTCTGTGGAGGTGAAGGCCACGTTGCTGGTCGCCTTTGGCTCGCTGTGCAGCGTCAATTTGCGCATGTCGCCTTCCAGAAGCGACCCAAGATCCGCTGTTTCAGCCTGTCCGATGTTTGCAAGCAGCCCAAGGGCCGTATAAAGCAGAACTGATTTTAACTTGCGCATGAAAGCACCCTTTGACCATGACCAAGACCGCGAACACAATGTGGGGTGGCCGTTTTGCCGCCGGACCTGACGCCATCATGGAAGCGATTAACGCCTCTATCGGCTTTGACCGTCGTATGGCTGCCCAAGACATTGCAGGGTCTCGCGCACATGCCGCCATGTTGGCCGCCTGTGGTATCATCACTGATAAAGATGCCGAGGCGATTGGGGAAGGCCTGCTCACGGTATTGTCAGAGATTGAAGCAGGGGATTTCCCGTTCTCGACGGCGCTGGAAGATATTCACATGAATGTGGAGGCCCGCCTGAAGGATCTGATCGGGGAACCTGCGGGTCGTTTGCATACGGCGCGGTCGCGCAACGATCAGGTGGCCGTCGATTTCCGCCTTTGGGTGCGTGATCAATGTGATGCGGTCGATCAGGCGCTGGTTGCCTTGATGAAGGCGCTGATCGGTCAGGCCGAGGCGGGTGCCGATTGGGTGATGCCCGGCTTTACGCATTTGCAGGTCGCACAGCCCGTCACCTGGGGTCATCATATGATGGCCTATGTCGAGATGTTTGCCCGTGACCGCTCGCGGTTTGCAGATGCGCGCAGCCGTATGAATACCTCGCCTTTGGGCGCTGCGGCGCTGGCTGGCACGTCCTTCCCGATTGACCGGCATATGACGGCCAAGGCGCTGGGCTTTGACCGTCCGATGGCAAATTCCTTGGATGCTGTGGCGGACCGCGATTTTGCGCTGGAGTTTCTGGCCAGTGCCAGCATTTGCGCCATGCACCTGTCCCGTTTGGCCGAAGAGCTGGTGATCTGGTCGTCCGCACAGTTCCGCTTTGTGAAGATGTCGGACAAGTGGTCGACTGGTTCCTCCATCATGCCGCAAAAACGCAACCCTGACGCGGCTGAGTTGATTCGCGCCAAAATCGGGCGGATTTTCGGGGCGAATGTGGCCTTGATGACTGTGATGAAGGGGCTGCCGCTCACCTATTCCAAGGATATGCAGGAAGACAAGGAACAGACCTTTGATGCTGCCGATAGCCTGATGCTGGCGCTGGCTGCGATGTCTGGGATGGTGTCGGATATGGCCGCGAATGTGCCCTCGCTTGAGGCGGCGGCTGCGACTGGATTTTCGACCGCGACGGATTTGGCCGATTGGCTGGTGCGGGAATTGGGTCTGCCGTTCCGCGATGCGCACCACGTGACGGGGACGCTCGTCGCGTTGGCGGAGGCGAAGGGGGCGGACTTGCCAGACTTGACTTTAGCCGAGATGACATCAGTTCATGCCGGGATCACCGAAGGTGTGTTTGGCGTACTTGGCGTGCAAAATTCGGTGGCGTCCCGCGTCAGCTTTGGCGGAACGGCACCGGCTCAAGTGCGGTTGCGGATCGCGGACTGGAAAGAGATTTTGGGATGAAAACGCTTCTTATGATCGGGCTGATCGGGTTTCTGGCCGCTTGTGGCGCAGAAGGTGACCCGCTGCGCCCCACGGCAAATCTGGGCGTCAATATCGGCTCCAATGGCATGTCGCAATCGGTCGCCATCGGCGCGAGCAATTCCAACGTGAACGTTTCACTGGGGCTTGGCGGATGATCCGCACGGTCTATCTGCTGCTCGCGATTTGGGGTGCGGTCCACCCGATGTATTACTTTTTGCAATGGTTCGGGGCGGCAGGCTTTGATCTGGGCCGCATGGTGGATGCATGGCACGCTAATGCGGCCTCGTCAGGGCTTGTTTGGGATCTGACGATTGCGGCGATTGCGCTGACGGTGTTCATCGTGTCCGAGACAGTCGCACGCAAAAACTGGATCGGGTTGATTGCTATTCCTGCGACGTTTGGGATCGGGGTCAGCTGCGGTTTGCCGCTTTATCTCTATTTACGCGCCAAGCCCGCACAATAGGCCGATTTGCGTGCAATCAGGGTTGGGCTTTTTGCCCAATCTGATATGTCCGCTTGAGACATTGTTTATGAGGGCAACGCCTTGGATCATTTTCTGTATCGCGACGGTCACCTGTTTGCCGAGGACGTGCCTGTAGCCGAGATTGCCGCCGCTGTTGGCACCCCGTTTTATGTTTATTCCACGGCGACCCTGACACGGCATTTCACACTGTTTGACGATGCGTTGGAGGGCTTGCCGCATCTGGTGTGTTTTGCGATGAAATCGCTCTCCAATCAGGCGGTGCTCAAGACGCTTGCTGCGGCTGGTGCGGGCATGGATGTTGTCTCGGGTGGCGAGTATTTCCGCGCGAAAGCGGCGGGTGTTGCAGGCGACAAGATCGTGTTCTCGGGCGTTGGCAAAACGGCTGAGGAGATGCGCATGGCGCTGACTGGCGGCATCCGGCAGTTCAACGTCGAAAGCGAACCCGAGATGGAAGTGCTCTCGGCGGTCGCGGTCGCGTTGGGCGTCGAGGCGCCGATCACGATCCGCGTGAACCCTGACGTCGATGCCAAGACCCACGCCAAAATCGCAACGGGCAAATCCGAAAACAAGTTCGGGATTCCGATTAGTCGGGCGCGGGCGGTTTATAAAATGGCCGCCGCTTTGCCGAACCTCAAAATTGTCGGCATTGACGTGCATATCGGCAGCCAATTGACGGATTTGGCCCCCTTCGAGGCGGCCTATCTGAAGGTGGCCGATCTGGTGGAAACGCTGCGCGCGGACGGCCATGAGATTATACGGCTCGATTTGGGCGGTGGTCTGGGGATTCCTTATACGCGCTCGAATGCGGCACCGCCGTTGCCGTTGGATTACGGCAAGATGATCAAGCGCACGCTGGGTCATCTGGGCTGCGAGATCGAGATCGAGCCGGGGCGGCTGATTTCGGGCAATGCGGGTCTGATGGTGTCCAAGGTGATTTATGTCAAAGAAGGCGAAGACCGTGAATTCCTCATCATTGACGGGGCAATGAACGATTTGATCCGCCCTGCGATGTATGATGCACACCATGATATTGTGTCTGTGGTCGAGCCGGCCATCGGTCATGAGCCCGCGAAATATGATATTGTTGGCCCTGTGTGCGAAAGCGGCGATACCTTTGCCAAGGCGCGCGAATTGCCCCGATTGGCGGCGGGTGATCTGGTCGCGTTCCGCTCAGCGGGGGCATATGGCGCGGTGATGAGTTCGGAATATAACTCGCGCCCGTTGATCCCGGAGGTACTGGTGCACGGTGATCAATTTGCAGTTATCCGCGCGCGCCCTACCTATGAAGAGATGATCGCACGCGATACGATACCTGAGTGGCTGTAACGCCATAGCATAGGGAGAGGCCTTCTGACGACCCCGACCGACCAGCTCCGCCATTTGCAATGGCCTGTGCGCGCCACTCGTATGGGGATGTTGGCGGAAGCTGTTTTGCGTGCCTTATGGCCGCTTGGGACGGTTATTCTTGCTGTCATCGCCCCCTTGATGTTCGGCTGGCAGGACTGGCTGCCGCTTGAGGCGTTCTGGACCTATGTGGTTGTCTCCTGCCTCGCGCTCTTCACGACCCTGCTTTGGGGGGTGCGGCGGTTTCGACTGCCGACCCACGCGCAGGCATTGGCCCGCGTTGATGCGGCGATGGCGGGCCGTCCGATTGCCGCGATGGCCGATGCGCAAGCGATTGGCCGTGGTGATCCCGCCTCAGAGGCGGTCTGGCAGGCCCATATCGCCCGTATGGAGGCCCGCAGCCGTGATGCAAAACCGGTTGAACCGGACCTGCGGATTGCGGATCGCGACCCCTACGGTTTGCGGTTTATGGCGCTGTTGTTCTTTGTGACGGCGCTGCTGTTCGGGTCGATCTGGCGCGTGGGCACCGTGGGCGATGCCGTGTCCGGCACACAGACCCTGGCGACGGGCCCTATGTGGGAGGGCTGGATCGAACCGCCTGCCTATACCGGCAAACCCGCACTTTATCTCAACGACATTCCGGCTGGAAAGCTGTCTGTCCCTGCTGGCTCCAAGGTGACGCTGCGCCTTTATGGCGAGGTCGGTGCCTTGACCGTCGCCGAAACTGTGTCTGGGCGCACGGAGGATTTGGGTACGGCATCCGCGGCCCAGCAAAGCTTTATCGCGGCCTCCTCGGGGCGGCTGGCGATTGACGGTCAGAACGGGGCCGCTTGGGATCTGATCGTGATCGAGGACATGCCCCCCTATGTCGACCTGACGGGCCCGATTGAGGCGGATGCAGAGGGCGAGCTGTCACAGCCGTTTATGGCGCAAGACGACTACGGCGTCGAAAGTGGCACCGCCACGATTGCGCTTGATCTCGTGGCGGTAGATCGCAGGCATGGCCTTGCGGTTGATCCTGATCCGATCGAACCGCTGGTTCTGGATTTGCCGATGCCGTTCAACGGGGACCGCGCGGATTTCGAGGCGTTCTTGGTCGAGAACCTGTCGCAGCATCCGCTGGCGAATCTGCCTGTCACCTTGAGTTTGCAAGTCGTGGACGCCGCAGGGCAAACGGCAGAGAACACGCCCGAGCCGCTCGTCTTGCCTGGTCGTCGGTTTTTTCAACCTTTCGCCAAGGCGATCATCGAGCAGCGCCGCGACATCATGTGGTCGCGCGCCAATGCCACGCGTACGGCCCAGATTATGCGGGCGATTTCGCACCGCCCTGAGGGGCTTTTCTCCAATGAGGTCACTTACCTGCGGATGCGCGCGATTATTCGCAGGCTTGAGAGCTTTGAGGCGGGTGCTGATCGCTTGTCGCAGGACGGTCAGGCCGAGATTGTGCAGGCACTCTGGGACTTGGCGATTCAGTTGGAAGACGGCACACTGGCGGATGCCCGCGAGCGTCTGCGCCGCGCGCAAGAGCGTCTGGCCGAGGCGATGCGCGATGGTGCAACAGAGGCCGAAATCGCCGAGTTGATGCAGGATCTCCGCGAAGCGACCAATGATTACATGCAGATGCTCGCCGATCAGATGGAGCCCTCGGACGGCACCGATCAGGCGGATAACTCGGAAAACACCCAACAGATCGGCCAAGACGAAATTCAGGCCTTGATGGACCGTATCCAGGAATTGATGGAAGAGGGCCGTATGGCCGAGGCCGCCGAACTGATGGATCAGTTGAATGCGCTGATGGAGAACTTGCGGATCACGCAAGGTGAAGGCGGCGAAGGTGGCCCGCGCACGCCAGGTCAGCAGTCGATGCAGGATTTGGCCGACACTTTGCAGGACCAAGAGGCGCTGTCTGATGATGCCTTCCGCGAACTGCAGGATCGCGCCAATGGCCAGTCGGGCCAAGATCAAGGTGGTGACCCCTCTGGCAACCAAGAGGACGGCGATCAGCAAGCCCAGCAGGGTCAAGACGGCCAGCAAGGCCAAGGCCAAGGCCAAGGCGTTGGCGATGACAGCACATCGGGCCAGCAAGGCGATGGCGGTGCTGGCGGCGAGGGGACACTGGCCGAGCGCCAGCAAGCCCTGCGCGACGAGCTACAACGCCAGCGCGACGGTTTGCCCGCCTTGGATGGTGAAGCGGGCGAGGCTGCGGGTCAGGCGCTTGAGCGGGCCGAAGGGGCCATGGACGGCGCCGAGCAGGCCCTGCGTGAGGGCGATTTGGCCGAAGCCATCGATCGTCAGGCCGAAGCAATGGACGCCTTGCGCGGCGGGATGCGCGCGCTCAACGAGGCCTTGGCGCAGAACCAGTCCCGGGAGCCTGGCCAAGGTGCGGAGGCGGGCGACGCTATCGGGCGCGCCGAGCCAACCCGCCGTGATCCTTTGGGGCGCGAATTGGGTAATACGGGCCAATTTGGCACGGATGACAGTCTCTTGCAGGGGCAGGATGTCTATCGCCGTGCCGAAGAGCTTTTGGGTGAAATTCGCCGCAGATCGGCCGAACAGACCCGTCCAGAGGTCGAGCGCAACTATTTGCGCCGCCTGCTCGATCAGTTCTAAGCGCGCCGCTTATTCGGTCAGGGGTGCCAGTTCTGGCACATCGGTCTCGACAGAGGGAGCAGGCGCATCCGGCGCTGGTGTCCCGGACTTGTTCATTGCCTCAAGCATATCGCGCATTTTTGCGTCTAACCAAAGCCGCCCGCTATCGACCGTCTCTGTATAGGTGGTGAGCGGCCCCTCTAACGCCGGTACGCTCGCGCGAATTTGCGGTGCAAAGATATAGGCCGCGGCAAAGAGCCCGAGCAAAAAGAGCGCCCCGAAAAAGCCGGCATGGAACCCGAGCTTTTGCGCGGCAGCCGCCTCGGGCAGGTCTTGGCGATAGGTGTTGCGCTCTGATTCGGCACGCAGGGTCGAATTGATTTCCTCGATGTCAGGCAACAACCCGCTGCGAGAGGCGGCGCTTGGCGATGCCGACGGCGCTTGCGGGCTTGGCTCGCCTTTCAAAAGGGCCATACGCTTTTGGGCTTCGGCGGATCGCTGGTCAGGCGCGGCGTTTGCGCTGTCGAGCCCGAGATCAGGCTGGCTTTGCATTTCCGCCTCGGCTTCCGCGCGCCGGACTGCGGCCTCGCGGGCGGCCTCTTCGCGCAGGATGTCGGCGATCGCCGGATCCAGTTCTTGGCGTTTTGGTGCGGCTTTTGGTGCGGTTTCCGGCTTTGTGGCATAGTCCGCAGCGCCCCACTCTTCTTCGCTCTCGTCGTGTGACGGCTCGGGGGCCTGAGGAATATCGGCACCTTCGTCTTCGTGGCCGGACGCACCACGCTCTTCAAACCATGTATGGGCGCAGTTCGAGCACTGCACATCGCGACCGTCTTCGGGGATGACGTCATCCGCCACCTCGTATTGTGCCCCGCAATTTGGACAAATAAGCCGCATTCTCATTACCTCTAGTCCGTCGAAACGCATCTAAACCTTGGATCATTAACCATTATTTACCAAACGGTAGGGGAAAGGCCAAGGAAATGCGATTGTTTACTTTGTCGAAACATTGAAACCTGTTGCAGATTTGGGCAGAACAGGCCCAATAGCCCAAAGGATAAACATCGTGATTGATCTCGACAATGTGGCCTATAGTTATGGCGGTGCCGAACTTTTCAGCCAAGTGAAGCTCAGTCTCGCGGCGGGGTCGTTCCATTTCCTGACCGGACCGTCGGGCGCGGGCAAAACAACGCTCCTTAAACTCTGCTATGGCGAGTTGCAGGCGACGGGCGGTCAGGTCCGCCTGTTTGGCGAGGATGCAGCGACGATGGATCGCGATGCGGTGGCCATTGCACGCCGTCGGATCGGCGTTGTGCACCAGGACTGCCAGTTTCTCGACCATCTGCCGCTGACCGAAAACATCGCGCTGCCCTTGACAGTGTCGGGGCGTGAGGCCGAGGCCGAGGAAAACCTCAACGATCTGATGGGGTGGGTCGGCTTGCGCGCGCAGGCCAAGCAGTATCCGCCGCAGCTTTCTGGTGGTGAGCGTCAGCGGGCCGCATTGGCCCGCGCGGTCATCATGTCGCCTGATGTGATTATCGCCGACGAACCCACGGGCAACGTCGATTGGGAGATGTCGCAGCGGCTCCTCACGCTGCTGATCGAGCTAAATAAAATGGGCAAGACTGTTCTGATTGCGACCCACGACATGAACCTGATCCGTGCGGCCAAATCGCAAGTCACGACCCGTGTTTTACGTCTCAAAGATCGCAGGCTTATGCAGGCAGGGGTCGAGCTATGATGATCTATTTCACCCGATTTATCGAATTGGTCGGCGGTGATCCGCAAGCGGATCGGGCCGTGCCGCCCACGGGGTTCACGGCGCGTCTGACCCTTTTTACCGCTGGGGCGATGGCATTTCTGGCGGTCTTTGCGCTGGCGCTTTCCTTGGCCACAGGCAGGCTCGCTGATCGCTGGGCGTCCGAGCTGGCGCGGACGTCGACGCTGCGCATTTCTGCGCCCGTCGATCAGGTCGACGCACAGGTTCGCGCGGCCTTGCAGGTGCTTGAAACCACCCCCGGCGTTGCTGCGGCGCGGGCACTGACCCCTGACGAGCAACGCGCCTTGCTCGCGCCATGGTTCGGCCCTGATTTGCCGGTCGAAGACTTGCCGATCCCGCAACTGGTCGAAATCATCGAAGATGCCGACGGCTATGATCCGACAGGCCTGCGTGCGCGCCTGCAAGCAGAGGCGCCCGGCGCGGTCCTTGATGATCACACGCGTTGGCGGGAGCCGATGATTGACGCTGCAGGCCGGTTGCGCTCGCTGGGCTGGATCGCGCTGATCCTGATCGCGGCGTCGACGGCTGCGATGATTACTCTGGCCGCACAGGCCGCCCTTGCGGCCAATGCGCAAGTCATTCGTGTCATGCGCCTCGTGGGGGCCCGCGATATTTATATCGCCCGTGCCTTCGTGCGTCGCTTTACCCTGCGCGCGCTGACTGGCGCTGCCATTGGCACCGGGGCGGGGATGTTTGCCGTTTGGCTTTTGCCCTCGGCGGATGTTGCGGGTGGCTTTCTGACGGGACTTGGGTATCAAGGCCCGCATTGGTTCTTGCCGCTGTTTATTCCGCCGCTGGCCGCCGCCGTCGCCTTTTTCGCAACCCGCGCCGCCGCATTGCGCACCTTGAGAGAGCAATCATGAGCTATACACTGCAACTGATCCGGTCGATCCTGTTCAATATTCAAATGTATGTGGCCATGTTTGTCGTGGGCATTCTCTGGGGGCCTTGGGCGATTGCCTCGCAGCAGGGCGCAATTGCTGGCTGTCACGCCTATTGCCGTTGGGTTGAGTGGTCGGCCAAATGGATGATCGGTCTGCGCTTTGAGGTCCGCGGCACGCCTCCGACAGGCGAGGTCATGGTCGCGGCCAAACACCAGTCTTTCCTGGACGTTTTGATGATCTATGGCGCCATGCCGCGCGGGAAATTCATTATGAAGGATATCCTGAAATACGCGCCGGTCTTGGGGCAGTTTGGCCTGCGGATTGGCTGTATACCTGTCAAACGCGGCAAACGCGGCGCGGCGATCAAAAAGATGCTCGCGGATGTGAAATCGGGCAAGGCGCTTGCAGGCCAGTTGATCATTTACGCGCAAGGGACCCGAATTGCGCCCGGTGTGAAGGCCCCCTACAAGATCGGGGTCGGGGCGCTGTATAAGGAAACGGGCCAGCCTTGTGTGCCAGTCGCCACCAATGCGGGTGTTTTCTGGCCAAAGCGCGGGTTTTACCGCAAACCTGGTGTCGCGATCGTCGAGTTTCTCCCGCCCATCGCGCCGGGAATGAAGTTGGTTGATTTCATGGCAAAGCTTGAGGCCGACGTCGAGGCCCGCTCTGATGCGCTTATGGCCGAGGCGGGCTTCCGTGGCTAAGGTCACGGATGTCGCGGAGCTAGAAGCGCTGTATGGCGCACCTGCAAAGGCGTCGCTCACAAAGGTCGCCGATCATGTCACCCCGCTTTATGCCAAATGGCTTGAGGCGTCACGTCTGTGCATTCTGAGCACGGTTGGCCCTGACGGAACGGATGCCAGTCCGCGTGGCGATGACGGCTGTGTTGTTCAGATTGCCGACGAGAATACCCTGCTCATGCCCGACTGGCGTGGCAATAACCGGATTGATTGCCTCCGCAATATCGTCCTTGATGGCCGTGTGAGCCTGATGTTTATCGTGCGCGGCTCCAACAATGTGGTGCGCGTGAACGGGACTGCAGAGGTCCGTTTGGATGCGGGTCTGATCGGTCGCTTTGCGGACAAAGGGCGCGCGCCGCGTGCGGTAATCCGTATCAATGTGGGCGAGGTTTACATCCAGTGCGCCCGCGCGTTGATGCGGGCGGCGACGTGGAAAGGCGTTGATGACTCCGCGGGTTTGCCGACCTTGGGCGCGATTCTGACGGCCGCTGAGGCAACATTTGACGGCAAAGCCTATGATGCCGCATGGGCAGGGCGGGCCGAAAAGACGATGTGGTCGCCAGCCTTAAGCGGCCAGCCCCTTTGATCCCAAAGCCAGATATTTTGTGCGCCGTGCCTTGCGGATCGCGTCAGGCTTTTTGCTGTCCATCTCGGCGAGCAGTTTGGAAACAGCATCGCCGACGGATTTGATGGCGGCGGCCTTGTCGCGGTGTGCGCCGCCGCGGGGTTCAGGGATGACAACGTCACAAACGCCGAGTTCATGCAGATTTTGCGCTGTCAGACGCAGGGCTTCGGCCGCCTCGCGCATTTTACCGCCGTCTTTCCACAGGATCGACGCGCAGCCTTCGGGGCTGATCACCGAATAGATCGAGTGTTCGAGCATCACAACGCGGTTCGCGGTCGCAAAAGCCACCGCCCCGCCAGAGCCGCCTTCGCCAATCACCACCGAAATCAGCGGCACGCTCAGGTCGAGGCACTTTTCAGTCGAACGGGCGATGGCCTCTGATTGGCCGCGCTCTTCTGCCCCCTTGCCAGGATAGGCACCGGGGGTGTCAACGAGGGTAATCACAGGCAGGCCAAAGCGGTTGGCCAGATCCATCAGGCGGATCGCCTTGCGATATCCCTCGGGGCGGGCCATGCCAAAGTTACGCTCGATGCGCGATTTGGTGTCGTTGCCCTTTTCATGGCCGATCACCATGACAGCGCGTCCGTCGAGCCGTGCGATGCCACCCATGACCGCGTGATCGTCGGCAAAGTTCCGGTCGCCTGCCAGCGGCGTATATTCGGTGAAAAGCGCCTCGATATAGTCGATGCAATGGGGCCGGTCGGGGTGGCGTGCCACCTGACATTTGCGCCATGGCGTCAGATCTTTGTAAAGCTTGTCGAGTAAGTCATGCGCCTTTTTGTCAAGCGCGGCGGCTTCTTTCTCGATATCCATATCTTCGTTATCGCGGGCCATTGCGCGCAGCTCTTCGGCTTTGCCTTCGATTTCGGCCAATGGTTTTTCGAACTCGAGATATTGGATCATGGGACGCCCTCTTGTGTGTTCACACAGATATAATGGGCGCACCGCCGCGACGCAACGTTATAAGGGGTGTGCGGCGCGGCGGTATTTTTGAGTTTTTCAGCAAAAGCGAGGCGGTTAGCCCGCGATCAGCTCCGACTGTTTGACGATGACTTCGGCCTGTTTGATCGACGCGATGTCGACAAGGCGACCCTTATAGACGGTGGCCCCTTCGCCTTTTGCGGTGGCTTCTGCCATGGCGGCGAGGATTTCGCGCGCCTCTGCGACGGCCTCGGCTGACGGGGTAAACACCTCGTTGGCGAGTGCGATTTGCTTGGGGTGGATGGCCCATTTGCCGACCATGCCGAGGGTGGCGGAGCGGCGCGCCTGCGCGCGGTAGCCTTCGTCGTCAGAGAAGTCGCCGAAGGGGCCGTCAACGGGCAGGATGCCGTGGGTGCGGCAGGCCGCGACAATGGCGGTTTGCGCCCAATGCCACGGGTCGGAATAATGCCGCGTGTCGCCGTGCAACATGTAGTAGTTGTCTTGGGTGCCACCGATGCCCGTTGTTTGCATGCCCATGGAGGCGGCAAAATCCGCGGCACCCAGCGACATCGCGACCATGCGGGGGCTGGAGGCGGCGATTTCATTGACGTTCACGAGGCCTGCGGCAGATTCGATGATGACCTCGAAGTTGATACGCTTGCTGCGGTTCTTGGCGCGCTCGATCGCGGTGACGAGGGCGTCAACGGCGTAGATGTCGGCGGCGCAGCCAACCTTGGGGATCATAATCTGGTCGAGGCGGTCGCCTGCTTGCTCCAGAAGGTCCACGACGTCGCGATACCAGTAAGGGGTGTCGAGAGAGTTGATCCGCACGGAGAGGGTTTTGGTGTTCCAGTCGATCGTGTTGATTGCCTCGACGACGTTGGCGCGCGCGATATCCTTGTCGGAGGGCGACACGCTGTCTTCGAGGTCGAGGTTGATCACATCTGCGTCGCTTGCCGCCATTTTCGCGAAGAGCTTTACGTTCGAGCCAGGGCCAAAGAGTTGGCAGCGGTTCGGACGGGCGGGGGGCGTGGGTTGCAGACGGAATGACATTGTGGCGCACCTTTATTTCGATTTTATCGCAGCAAGAGTTAGATTGTTGCGCGTTGGATCGCAAGGATCATTTTGCAGGTGCAGCATTTCGGCGTCGCGACCATTGCCGCGACGCCGAAAATCTTAGATCCCAGCGGCGACAATCGCCTTGGCGAGGATCGGCACGGTTTTCTCATTCAGGCCCGCGATGTTCATGCGGCTGTCGCTGACCATATAGATGCCGTGGTCGGCGCGGAGTTTTTCGACCATCTCGGGCGTTGTCCCAAGCTGGCTAAACATGCCGCGGTGATCGGCGAGGAAATCAAAACGGTCAGAGTTTGTCAGACGGCGCAGCTCGTCGGCGAGTTGCTTGCGCAGGCCCAGCATGGTGTTGCGGGTTTCTTCAAGCTCGGCCTCCCAATCGGCGCGCAGTTCTGGATCGTTCAGGATTGTGGTCACAACCCGTGCGCCGTGGTCTGGCGGGAAGGAGTAGTTCTGACGGTTCAGGAAGTTGAGATTTTGCTGCACGAGCGGCGTGTCGGCTGCGTTTTTGCCGATGGCCATGAAGATGCCTGTGCGCTCGCGGTAGATGCCGAAATTTTTCGAGCAAGAGCCCGCGATCAGGACTGTATCGAATGCGGCAGTGATCTTGCGGGTCGCAGCTGCGTCCGCTTCAAGCCCGTCGCCAAAGCCTTGATAGGCGATGTCGATAAAGGGCATGGCGGACTTTTCTTGCATGAGTTTGATCACGCCATCCCACTGAGGCAGCGTCAGGTTCGCGCCCGTCGGGTTGTGGCAGCAGCCGTGCAGCAGAACGATGTCACCGGGCAGCATCGCGCCGAGGTCGGTCAGCATGCCGACATAATCAACGCCGCGTGTTTCCTTGTCGAAGTAGCGGTAGGTTTTTGACTTTAACCCGAGATATTTAATGATCGACGGGTGGTTTGGCCATGTTGGATCGGACAGCCAGATGGTGGCCTCCGGAGCGGCCATTTTGATCAGTTCGAGGGCTTGGCGGATTGCACCTGTGCCACCCGGAGTGGCGACGGCGGCAATGCGGTCGCGCGGGATCGTGTCGCCCAAAACCAGACCGATCATGGCGTCTGAAAATGCAGGATCGCCAGCAAGACCGACGTAGGCTTTGGTCGTCTGCTCGGCTTGCAGGATCTTTTCAGCAGCTTTTACGGCGCGCATGACAGGCGTGTTGCCGGTTGCATCCTTATAGACGCCGACGCCAAGATCGACCTTCGTGTCGCGCGGATCTTCGCGGTAAGCGGCCATAAGGGCCAGAATTTTATCGGCGGGTTGGGCTTTTAGGTTTTGCAGCATTATGCGGCTCCGGTTGCGATTGGAAGGTCGGCGTACATGCCCCATTCGGACCATGAGCCGTCGTAAAGTGCGTGGTCGGTTTTGCCGATCCGCTCGAGTGCGAGGCAAAGGATTGCGGCGGTCACGCCAGACCCGCAGGAGGTGATCACAGGCTTGGAAAGGTCCGCACCTGCAGCCTCCATCACGGCGTGGATTTCGGCTTTGGTTTTCATTGTGCCATCTGCGTTGATCAGGTCACCGAAGAACACGTTGCGTGAAGAGGGGATGTGTCCCGAGCGCAGGCCTTCGCGCGGCTCTGGCGATTCGCCCTTAAAGCGCGCAGCGCCGCGGGCGTCGAGGATCGTGTGATCGCCAAGCTTGGCGGCGCGGGCGACTTGTGTCACGTCGCGCACCATCTGGTTTTGACGGCTGACAGTCATGTGACGGTCGCGCACGACAGGGGGCATGTCCGACAGCGGGCGGCCCTCGGCCTTCCACTTGGGCAGGCCACCGTCGAGCACGGCGATATCCATCTTGCCCATCAGCCGAAACAGCCACCAGACGCGCGCGGCCGAAAACAGCCCCGCACCGTCATAGACAACCACTTGATGCCCGTCACCAATACCCATGGCCCGCATCCGTGACATGAATTTCTCGACAGGGGGGGCCATATGCGGCAGCTCGGAGCGGTGATCCGAGATATCGTCGATATCAAAGAACCGCGCACCAGGGATATGTTCGGCTAAATATTCGGCAGCAGGGTTCCTGTTTTCGGCAGGCATATACCAAGAGGCATCGATGATCCGCAGATCGGGGTCTTTGATATGGGCAGCCAGCCAATCGGTGCTGACCAGTGTTTTGGGGTCATCGGGGGTGGCATTTGGCATAGCGGCCTCCAGTCTTCGCAAAAGTTAGGCTTTGACTATCCCGTGCGGCCTTGTCTGACAAGGCGCAGAACGTAAAACGGGCGCCCGGCAAGGGACGCCCGCCTGACGTAAATGCGATGGAAGCCGATTAGGCCATTTTGCTTTTCACAAGGGCCGCAACCGCTGTCAGGATTGCACCACCACCGCCACCACCGATGAGCGACATCACGAGGCTGGCTGCATCGCCACCCGAGATCATGCCCAAAATCTGCCCGCCACCCAGACCGCCCAAGAGGCCCACGATTGTGTTGCCGACTGTGCCAAGCGACATGCCTTCTTTTGCCTTGCCGATGGCATTGCCGCCGACGGCGCCTGCGACGAGTTGTGCGATCATTGCTTCCATTGTCCCCAAATCCCTTTGTGTTGTGACGGGCCGTGATTTGCGCGCCATCAACGCGGCCCTCGCTTATGGTTAAGGGCAGCCTAGCAGGGGGCAATATGTCGCAATAAGGGGCTTTTACCGGGGGTTTTCCCCGTAAAATCAATCGCCGTGGCGCAGGAGACGCTGCTTTTGGCGACCCCAGTCGCGCTCGGCCTCAGTTGCCCGTTTGTCGTGATTTTTCTTGCCTTTAGCGATGGCGATCTTGAGCTTCACAAGGCCCTTGTCGTTGAAATACATGACCAAAGGGACGATGGTCATGCCCTCGCGTTTCGTCGCATTCCACAGGCGGGCCAGCTCTTTGCGCTTGCACAGCAGCTTCCTTTTGCGGCGCTCTTCATGTCCGAACATCGCCCGATCATAGGGGGCGATATAGGCGTTGGTCAGCCACAGCTCCCCGTCATCCACCGAGGCATAGCTCTCTGCGATGTTCGATTGACCGTTGCGCAAGGATTTGACCTCAGAGCCATGCAGGATGATGCCAACTTCCATATCTTCCTCGATCGCATAATCGTAGCGCGCGCGCCGATTTTCCGAGAGGACCTTATAGTTCTTGTTTTGCGGTGTCTTAGCCATGATCCTTATCAGATAGGCCAAGGGACTGGCTTGCACAAGAGAGCGGGCGCACTGGTATCACCTGCGCGGATTGCTATGGTGTGTGAAAGTCACTGCGCGGGGCATAAAATGTTTATTCAAATCGCAATCGGCAGTTGCCTGTTGTTGGTGTCGATCCTGATTGCAGGGGTCAGCTTTTGGGCCATGGAATGGGCCTTCGTCCGCAAGCGTGTCTGGCTGGCTCGCACGCCGCATCGCCCGAAATTGATTCTGGTGCTCTGTATCGCCGCTATCTGGATCCTCGCACAGGTCACCGCGGGGGTCTGGATGTGGGCCTTTGCCTTTGTCGGGCTGGGTGTTTTCGATACTTTGGAACTGGCGGTCTATTTCTCGCTTGTGTCATTCACGACTCTTGGGTTTGGCGATGTGCTGCTGCCTGTCGAATGGCGCCTGCTGGCAGGTATGGCTGCGGCAAACGGTTTGCTGAACTTTGGCCTTGTGACTGCAATTCTGGTCGAGGTCCTGCGCCAGGTGCGCAATCATCAACTCAGTAGTCTGGAAGCGGGTTCGTCTTGACCCTACCTGTGCTTGATAATGGGCGCGCAAGGCGCATTTTCCTGCGCCGTCACGGGTTGTTAAAAGCCCCGCGCGGCGCGGGTAAGGGTCCCGATCTTGCGGCCGTGATCGGTGATTTGGGCTTTGTGCAATTGGATAGTGTGAATACGTTCGCCCGCGCGCACGACTTGATCTTATGGTCGCGCCGCCAGCAATATCGGCCTGCGGCACTTGGCCATGCGCTAGCCCGCGACCGCCATGTGTTCGAGCATTGGACGCATGACGCGGCGGCGATTGATATGGCCCTTTTCCCGCATTGGCGGCACAAATTCGCCCGCGACGGCGCACGGTTGGAAAGCCGTTGGAAAGAAATGCGGCGCGATGATTTCACGCGAAAGATTGATGATGTCCTGCGGCATGTGACCGACAATGGGCCTTGCGGTTCGGGCGATGTCGGCACCGATGAAAGCCGCGGATCGGGTGGCTGGTGGGATTGGCACCCGTCCAAGACCGCGCTGGAATATTTGTGGCGCTCTGGGCAGTTATCGGTCGTGCGCCGTGACGGGTTCAAGAAGATTTACGACCTGACCGAGCGGGTGATCCCTGCCGAGCGCCTGAATGCGCGCGTGGAGGAGCCGGAAACGCTGGACTGGGCCTGCGGCGCCGCACTCGACAAGCTGGGGTTTGCGACCAGCACCGAGATTTCGGCGTTTTGGGATTTGGCAACAAAGGCCGAGGCAAAGGCTTGGGCGTTGTCGGCCTTGGCCGACGGTCGTGCGATTGAAGTGGATGTGGCGGGCGCTGACGGTCGCATCAAGCGGGTGCTGGCGCGGCCTGATCTGCTGGATGACGTGCCGCCTGTGCCGCAAAGCCGCGTGCGGATTTTGTCGCCTTTCGATCCGGCATTGCGGGATCGCAAGCGGGCCGAGTGGCTCTTGGGCTATCATTACCGAATCGAAATTTTCGTGCCCGCCCCGAAGCGGCAATACGGCTATTACGTCTTTCCGGTCATGGACGGCGACCAGATGATCGGGCGTATTGATATGAAACGAAACGGCGATGTGTTGGACGTGACCGCATTTTGGCCCGAAGCGGGCGTGCAAATGGGTGCCGCACGGCTGGCGCGGATTGATGCGGAACTTAGGCGCGCGGCAAGATTCGGGGGGTGTGAGACGATCCGGTTTGCCGATGGCTGGCTGCGAAATTCCGCTTGAAATTAATATTGAACGCTGTTCAGGTTGCGCTATACCTTACCTGACACTGTGAAGGAGTTGGCAATGTATTATGTGGCCGAGACGCGGGCGCTGGTGGCGGATGGGGTTATCCACTCTGATCAAGCACAAGAGATTGAACGTCGCGCGCGGGCGGCGATGGTGGCGCTTGTTATTAACAGCTTGCTGATTGGCGGGATTATTGCAGCGGCCTTGGGGCTGGTGTTCTGGCTGGCTGATCCGATGAGCGTGGCCGTGGTCGGCGGACTTTCCGCGATCCTCGGCGTTGCGATTTTGCACAAAGGGTCCGACCTTTTCCGCATGTTCGGCAATGCGGCCGCCTTGATCGGTGCGGGAATGCTGACCTCGGGGGCGGGGCTGGAGCTTGCGGATAGATATCCGCAGATTGCCACAGCGGCGATGTTGGCGATTGGCGCTGGCTTGGCAGGAATGGCCTTGTTTGGCGTGCTCAAAGGTGGTGCGAAGCTCCGGTTTGCAAGCGGCGCGATCCTCTTGATGGGGCTGGGGTTACATGGGGCTGGGCTGGCCTTTGGCGTGGATGTTGGCGATTTGAGCGCGCTGCCCACACCGATGTTGCACGCTTACTGTGCTGCGCTTTTGATTGCGGCGGGCTGGCTCTTGGATGTGCGGTTTGTCACGGCTCTGGCGATTATTCCGTTGGCGCAAATGTTGGACACGGGCACATTTTACGGTCACGCAATGTATGCGTTTTACTCGCCCGAGACGACGCTGAGTATTGTGCAAATGGCGCTGATTATTGGCGGCTGTCTGTGGGTAGCCAAGCGCGTTGGGCCGCAAGGACAGCGGCAGGCAGCTGTTCTCGCGATCATGGCGTTTGTCGTGCTGAACCTGTGTTTTCTGGTGGGCAGCCTTTGGGGAGATGTGGTTGGTCAGACGATCTTTGGCCCTGCTATGTATGAGGTCTATAGCGAGGCCGCATATGACGCATATTATGCAGCACGCGCTGCTTACGAGGCCCAAGCCTTTGTCATCAGCGAAGAGGTCTATGCGGTTGTTTGGGCCGTTTTCCTCGCCATCACGACGGTTTGGGCCGCGTTGCGCAACCGTCGCGGCCTGTTTAATGCGGGCATGACCTTTGCGGGCATCCACGCCTATACGCAGCTCTTCGAGAACTTCGGCGACGAGCCGCTGGCCTATGTTGTGGGTGGGTTGGCCGCCGTGCCGCTCGCGTGGGGGCTGTGGCGCTTGGACGGTAAGCTATGGGGCGAGCGTGAACCCGCCCCTCAGGTTTAGTTGATCAGGCCTGCGAACTGCATCGCGGATTTGATCGCGGCTTTTGTCTCGTCGGTGAGTGTGGTGAGAGGTGAGCGCACCTCGTCAGAGCAAAGCCCCAAAAGCGACATGCCGTATTTCGCGCCTGCAACGCCTGGCTCCATAAAGACCGCTTCGTGCAAGGGCATGAGGAGGTCAAGCTGTGTGAGCGCCTTGGCGTAGTCGCCCGCAAGGGTCGTCTCTTGGAATTCGGCGCAGAGCTTGGCCGCAATGTTGGCGGTGACCGAGATGCAGCCGACACCACCATGGGCGTTAAAGCCAAGGGCGGTCGCGTCTTCACCAGAGAGTTGGCAGAAGTCCGCCCCGCAGCGCATCCTTTGCTTGGGCACGCGCGACAGGTCGCCCGTTGCATCCTTAACGCCCACAATCATCGGCAGTTTGGCCAATGCGCCCATGGTGTCGGGCGTCATGTCCACGACCGAGCGGCCAGGAATGTTGTAGATAATGATCGGCAGACCAACGGCGGCGGCGGCCTCGAAATGGGCAATCAGGCCGCGCTGTGTTGGCTTGTTGTAATAGGGTGTGACGACAAGGGCCGCATCCGCGCCCGCTTCTTTCGCGGCCTGCACAAGGCGCACGGTCTCGAGGGTGTTGTTAGAGCCGGCACCCGCGATCACAGGGATACGGCCAGCGGCAGCCTTGACCACCTCTTGCACAACCATATCGTGTTCTTCGTGAGACAGCGTCGGGCTTTCGCCTGTTGTGCCGACGGGAACCAGGCCGTGGCTACCTTGCGCAATATGCCATTCCACAAGTTTTTTGAGCGCATCAATGTCCACTTTGCCGTTTGTAAACGGCGTGACAAGTGCAGGCATAGACCCTTTGAACATGACGCGTATCCTTATAGAAGGCCCTTGAATCGGGCCATTGATTTCGCGCGGACATTAGACGCCTTTCCGCCGATGAACAAGTTTTCACATTGCCCCCGCCGTCGGGCGGGCTAGGCTGTGGCAAGCAGGTCAAAAACAGGTCAAAAAAATGCGCTTCCTTGCCTTTCTCGCTGCCGTTTTGCTCGCCCCGACTGTGAGCGCGGCCCAAGACACAGACCCGGTTGCGGTCGAGGCAGTGGCAGCCGCGAATGCGGAAGATTGGGCGCTGGCCTCGTCGTTGGTCGATCCTGCGGATGTTTTGACCAAAGATGTGGTGACCTACCTGTGGCTGCGCACTAAAGAAGCCCCTTTCGAAGATTACGCCGCGTTCATCAAGCGGCGGGCCGATTGGCCGGGCATGGACCGCGTGCGCGCGGCAGGCGAAGAGAAAATGCCCGCAGGCCTGCCACCGCAAGAGGTCGTTGACTGGTTTGGAGCCTTCGCGCCTGACACGGGCGAAGGGGCAGTTCGCTTGGTCGAGGCTTTGATCGCCCTGGGTCAGATCGAGAAGGCCCAAGCGATGATCGTCGATATCTGGACAACCTATCGCTTGTCGGATTCGGGGCACGCCGCAATGGTCGCGGCATTCCCGAAGTTTCTGGCGCGGTATCATCTGGCCCGCACCGATCAGCTTTTGTGGGCTTGGCGCGCGACCGAGGCGGAGCGCATGTTGGATTTGCTCGACCCAGATCACGCCGCGCTGGCCCGCGCGCGCATCGCCTATATTCGCAAACAGAGCGATATCGCAGGGCTTGTCGCGGCGGTGCCCGAGGCGCTCAGGGATGATGCGGGGTTGGACTATGACCGCTTCAGCTGGCTGTCAGATCGCGGGGACCGTACCGATGCTATCACGATCCTCAAGGCGCGCTCGACCTCCGCTGCGGCTTTGGGCGACCCGTTCCGCTGGTCTGGCTGGCGCCGCTCTTTGGCACGCTGGGAAATGCGCGAGGGCCGCGCGCAAAGTGCCTATGAACTGGCGGCAAATCACTTTTTGACCGAAGGCAGTGCCTTTGCGGATCTGGAGTGGATCGCGGGCTATGTGGCCTTGACCTATCTTGATAAACCGCAGCTTGCGCTGTCACATTTTCAGACAGCCGATGCGACTGTTGACAGCCCGATTTCCGAAGGCCGGATGCAATATTGGATCGGGCGCACCCTTGATGTTTTGGGCGATCCTGCCGCTGCAAATGCGGCCTACGCGATTGCTGCCCAGCATCAGACAGGGTTCTATGGCTTGCTCGCCGCAGAGCATTTGGGCATGTCGCTTGATCCTGCCTTGACGGGCGCAAACGATCCGACGGATTGGGTCGAGGCTCCTTTCATGCAAGCCGATCTCACGCGCGCGGCGCTCTTGCTATTGCAGGGCGGCGAAAGGGCGCGCGCAGTGCCGTTCTTTGCAGAGCTAGGCAAGACCTTGGATGCAACCGAATTGTCCCAACTGGGCGCGCTTCTCAGCGAAATGGGCGAGCCCTATTACGAGGTTTTGCTGGGGAAAACGGCAATCACGCGGGGGATTTTGGTCCCGTCAAGCTACTTTCCGTTACACGCATTGAAGGATGCTGATTTGCCGGTGCCTGCTGCACTCGCCTTGTCCATTGCCCGCCGCGAGAGCGAGTTTAACGCAGGCGTCGGCAGCCCTGTCGGGGCGCTGGGCTTGATGCAGTTGATGCCCGCCACCGCTGAGGAGGTATCGCGCCAGATTGGCGAGCCTTACAGCCGCAATCGGTTAACCGCAGATCCGTCGTATAACGCGCGGCTTGGCGCAACATATTTGCGAAATCTGGCGGATGAATTCGGCTATTCGCCTGTGATGATGGCCGCAGCCTATAACGCGGGTCCGAGCCGGCCGAAGGGTTGGATGGACGAGCGCGGAGACCCGCGTATCGGCGAGGCGGATGTCGTCGATTGGATCGAACACATCCCGTTTCGCGAAACCCGCAACTATGTGATGCGCGTGACCGAATCCATTCCCGTCTATGAGGCCCGCTTGACGGGCGAGACCGGACCGATCCGTTTCACGGAACTGCTCACAGGTGTGAAGCCCTTGGTTCGCCCAAGGCTGCGCCCCGAGATCGTGGTTCTCGCGCCTGAAGTCGCGCAAGAGGCACAACAGACAACCCCAACGCCAAGCGGCCCGTCACCCGCATCTAGTCCGCGCCCGATTGGTCGGCCTGAAGGCTAACCTTGCGCGTCCGCAGCAGCGTAAAGATGCCCGCGCCGACGACAATCACCGCGCCAATGGCGACGTTGGTCGCGAGGGTTTCGCCAAAGACCGTGATCCCGATGAGGGTCGCAAAGACCAGTTGCAGGTAAGCGAAGGGTTGCACGGATGACGCCTCGGCAACCTCATAGGTCTTGATCAGCAGGAAGTGCCCAGTCGCCCCTGTGACACAGAGCGTGGCCATCCAGATCCAGTCGCTATTGGTCATCGGCTCCCAATACCACACGCCGATGATGGTCATAAAGATCGCGCCCATCACGCCCGTCCAGAAGAACGAGGTGGCGGCACTATCGCGGCGCGCGGCGTAGCGCGTCAGCAGGCTATACACCGCGAACATGATGGCAGAGGCCAATGGCACGATGGCATAGGGCGAGAAGACGGTGATCCCCGGCTCAAGAATGACCAGCACACCGATAAAGCCGACACCGATCGCGACCCAGCGCCGCCATCCGACCTTTTCGCCCAGAATCGGCCCCGAGAACGCCGCGACAAGCAGCGGATAGCTGGCAAAGATCGCGTGGCTTTCGACAAGGCCAAGAAGGACAAATGCCGCGACCATGACGCAGATTTCCCCCGCCAGCAAAAGGCCTCGGAACATCTGCAACAGCGGTTGAGCGGTCGCGGCGGCAGCGCGGATCGACCCTTCCTTGCGGGAGGCCACTGTGATCACGAAGGCTGCGAAAAACCAGTAGCGTATCATCACGATCATCAGCACATTATATTCGCCCGCAAGGTGTCGCGAGATGCCATCTTGCACGGCAAAGATAAAGGCGGTGGCGCACATAAGCCACATGCCCAAGCGGGGGTTATTTTGCATCGGGCATCCTTGCGATTGTCATATGACGTTTGCGCCCGAAGCCTTGCACGCGGCTCACCTCAAAGCCGGCGTTTGTCAGCGATTGGCGAACGTGGCCGGCGGCGGAATAGGTGGCAGCGGTGCCATGGGGCGTTGTGTGATCGGCCACCGCTTGAAGCAGGGACGGCTCCCAGAGGGCGGGGTTTTTCGCGGGCGAGAACCCGTCGAGGAACCATGCGTCAGCCGCACCTTGCCAAGCGGGGAGGGTTGCGCGTGCGTCCCCGATGATCACCTCCAAGGTAAGGTTTTTGGCAAGCTCCACAGGGCCACCTCCCGCTGACCATTTGTCCAATAATATCGCCCCGAGGGGGGCTGCTTCGGGAAAGGCGGTGAGGGCTGCGGCCATGTCGGATTTGGCCATGGGATAGGCCTCGAAGGACGTGAAGTGCAGCTTGCCATGGGGCGCCTTTGCCCAGTCGGCCCAAGTCACCAGCAGGTTCAGCCCCGTCCCGAACCCCAACTCACCGATATGCAGGTCGCCCGCAAATCGTGCGTGCAGATCATTGCCACCCAGAAAGACGTGGCGCGTCTCATCCAAACCGCCGCCCAGCGAATAATAGGGGTCGTCGAATTGCGTCGAAACGGGCACGCGCCCTGCCTCGGTCTCTCGCCACATCAAAGGTGCTGTCTGGTCGGTCATGCTGTCTTGCCTTATGGATGGGCTATCTTTGAGCGGTGGGGCGGAAAATGGCAACTGTGGATGTGACGGTGATGGGGGCGGGCGTGTTTGGCCTGTCGGTGGCCTATGCCTGTGCGCGGCGCGGCGCGAAAGTGCGGGTGATTGATCCGAACGGCGTGGCCTCTGGTGCCAGTGGCGGCGTGGTCGGCGCGCTTGCCCCCCATGTGCCCGAGCAGTGGAACGCAAAGAAGGCGTTTCAGTTCGAGAGCCTTTTGATGCAGGCGGATTTCTGGGCGGGGGTGACGGAATTGTCTGGCCTGCCCACTGGATATGCCCGCAATGGGCGGCTGCAACCCTTGGCGGATGATGCGGCGGTTGCACTGGCGTGCGCGCGGGCGCTGACGGCGGTGGAACATTGGGGTGATGCAGCGGTTTGGGAGGTCGTGCCGAGGGATGACGCCCCTTGGATGCCGCCAAGTCCGGCTGGATTTGTGGTGCGCGATACGCTCACGGCGCTGGTGCATCCGCGTCAGGCAACGAAAGCTTTGGCGGCTGCGCTGGGTGCCTTGGGTGTCGAGATCGCGAGTGCAGGCGCGCCGTCGGGCAAGGTCGTTTGGGCGACAGGCTGGCGCGGGCTTGAGGACATGACTGCGCTGCATACACGCCTTGTTGGCAACGGCGTAAAAGGGCAGGGCGCGTTGTTACAATTCGACGCCGTGGGCTTGCCGCAGCTCTTTGCCGAGACGCTGCATATCGTGCCGCATTTTGATGGCACGGTTGCGATCGGGTCTACCTCGGAGCGGGCGTTCGATGATCCATTCAAGACGGATGACCTGCTAGAGGCAAAGATTGCCCACGCCCGCGCGGTGTTTCCCGTGCTGGCCGATGCCCCCGTGATCGAGCGCTGGGCAGGCGTGCGCCCGCGCAGCCGCAGCCGCGCGCCGATGCTGGGGGCGCATCCGTTTCGGACGGGTGAGTTTGTGGCCAATGGCGGCTTTAAGATCGGTTTTGGCATGGCGCCCAAGGTGGGCGAGGTCATGGCCGATTTGGTACTGGAGGCGCGTGATACGGTGCCCGAGGACTTTAGACCCGAGCGGAACCTTTAGGAGGCTTCCGCGATCATGCATTGCCGCCCACCCTCGCCGCGCACCCATGCGCGCCCGTCTTTCCAGCAGAGTGTGGCTGTTTCGTGATGCATCAGGGGGGCTGTGGCGCGGTAGGAAAACGTGGTCAGCTCGCCCAGTTGCCGCTGTGCCAATCCCATCAGCAGATGCGCCAGAAGCGGACCGTGCACAACCAATCCGTCGTAGCCTTCGACCTCGCGTGCGTAGGTCTCATCGTAATGAATGCGGTGCCCGTTGAAGGTCAGCGCCGAGTAGCGGAACAAAAGCGTGCTGTCGAAATGCACGGTCTCTGCGTGGGCCTCGTCGGTGGCGGCCATCGGCGGCGCAGGCTGTGCTTGCGGTTGATCCTCGCGGTAAACGAGGTCTTGGTATTCGGTCAGCATAAGGGTTTGGCGTTGCTTGATATCTTGACGGACCCGCACAAAGGCGAGCGGGCCAGTCCGGCCCGTCTTGCGCGTGATCCCCTCGATAAAGGAGGTCTTCTCGGCACGGATACCTGCCAGAAGCGGGCGGTGGAAGGTGAGCTTGCCAGCCGCCCACATGCGGCGCGGCAGTCCTAGATCAGGGATGAAGCCACCCTTGGCAGGGTGCCCGTCGCGGCCCAATGCGCTGGGTGGTTGCGCGTCCCAAAAGTAGATGTGATGCGCGAACGGCGGTAGCGGATCGCCCACCGCAATCTGGGTCATATCGCCAAGGCTCGCGGCCAAAGCCTGCGCGCGGCCGATATCCATCGGGTCTGTTGTCGTTTGCATGTGGCCGTGTTGCTCTGTCATATGCCCTCATTAGGCAGGTTTTGAGGAGTTCGCAAATGCCACGCGTGAAAGCATTGGATCATCTGGTTTTGACAGTCGCGGATATCCCTCGTGCAGTGCAATTCTACGAAAAAGCATTGGGCATGGTTGCAGAGGTTTTTGGCGGGGCCGACGGGAGCCAGCGCACGGCGCTCAAATTCGGTGCGCAGAAGATCAATCTGCATGCGCAAGCAGGCCCATTCGCACCCCATGCGCAGCGCCCTTTGGCGGGCGCGGCGGATTTATGTTTTCTGACGGATTCGCCGCTGGCCGACTGGACCGCGCATTTGGAAAGCATCGCCGTTGAGGTCATTGAAGGCCCCGTCAGGCGCACGGGCGCGACAGGGCCGATCATGTCGATTTACCTGCGCGACCCCGATGGCAATTTGATCGAGGTCGCGGAGCGGGCCTAGAGCTTTGCGCGCAGCTTTTCCATCAGCGTCGAGAGGGTCGCAAGATAGCGCTCGTTGGTGAGTTTTCCGGTCGCGTCGAATTCTTGGAAGTTTGAACCGATCAAGACCTCCGGTGTCTGGATCAGATCCATATCGAAGGGCGCCAGTGCCAAGCGCAAGGCGTATTGCGACCGCTCGCCACCTGCGCGCCCCGCCGCGGCCGACATGATCGCGACAGGTTTGCCCGCCCATGGGTTGCCCTCGGTGCGGCTCACCCAATCGAGTGCATTCTTCAAGACACCTGTGATGCCCTTGTTATATTCGGGGCTGGCGACAATCACCGCATCTGCCGCCGCGATCTGGTCGGCGAGAGTTTGCACGACAGCAGGGATGCCGCTCTCGTCTTCCACGTCGCCATTGTACAGCGGCAGGTTAAGATCAGCCTCGACGAATGCGGAAGGCGCGAAGATATCGGCGGCTTGGCGCATAAGGGCGGTGTTTGTAGAGGCCTTGCGCAGTGCGCCTGACATGCCGAGCAATTTGGTCATTGTATTGTCCTTTTCTTTATCGTCACCACTTAACGCAAAACTCGCCTGTTGCCACTGCGCACCGTCTGACACATGCTGTGCGCAAATGCGTATTGGAGTGACACGGCATGGAACGACACGGCGGAAAAATCTTGAGCGATCAGTTGCAAAAGCTGGGCGTAAGGCGCGTTTTTTCTGTACCGGGCGAAAGCTTTCTCGCAGCACTTGACGGGCTTTACGAGTGCGGTATTCAAAACGTCGTCTGTCGCCAGGAAGGCGGCGCTGCGATGATGGCCGAAGCCTACGGCAAGATGACCGGCGATGTGGGCGTCTGCTTTGTGACCCGCGGACCGGGGGCTTGTAACGCCAGCGCAGGTATCCATGTGGCGATGCAGGACAGCACGCCGATGGTCCTGTTTGTCGGCCAGATTGATAACCGCCAGACCGATCGCGAGACCTTTCAGGAGGTCGATTATCGCGCGATGTTTGGCGGGCTGGCAAAATGGGTGGCGCAGGTCGATCACACCGAGCGTTTGCCCGAATATATTGCGCGTGCGTTTCGGGTGGCCAAAAGCGGCAGGCCTGGTCCAGTGGTTCTGGCGCTGCCCGAGAATATGCTGAGTGCGAGGGCGGATGTGCCTGATTTTAGCGGTCAGATATTGCACCACGCAGGGCGCGTCGGGCCTGATATTCTGTCGAAACTGATGGAGGCCGAGCGCCCGATGATTGTGATCGGCGGGTCACAGTGGAGCGGGACCGCGAGCAAGGCGGTAGCGAAGTTGGCGGAGGTCACCGGTGCACCAGTGGTGACCAGTTTCCGCAGACAAGATTACATGAAAAACCGGCATTCGCATTTTGCGGGGGATTTGAATGTCGGGGTGAACCCGAGCCTTGCCGCACGGATGCGCGACGCCGATTGTCTGCTGCTGATTGGCACGCGGTTTGGGGATATCGAGACTCAGGGCTATACGCTTGTCGATCCTGCCGATCCGCAAAAGGTGATCTTGCATATTCATAGCGACGCCGATGAGATTGGCCGCGTTTACGGGGCCGATATCGGCTATGTTTGTCGCGGCGATCTGGCGGTAGAACAGCTTGCGATTATGGCTGCGACGATGGATTTCTCGCCGAAATGGGAAGCGTGGCGCAAGGCTGCGCGTGCCGATTACGAGGGCTGGATCACGCCGTTTGAAAGCCCCGGTGCCGTCAAGCAAGAGCGGGTCATCAAGTGGTTGTCGGATAACTTGGGCGACGATGCGATCCTGACCAATGGCGCGGGGAATTATGCGGCTTGGTTGCATCGCTATTTTGTCTACAAGCAGCACGGCACGCAGTTGGCACCGACCTCTGGTTCTATGGGCTATGGATTTCCTGCGGCGATTTCCGCGTCATTGGAGTACCCTGATCGGGATGTGGTTTGCCTCGCGGGCGATGGCTGTTTCCAGATGACCTGTAATGAGTTGTCAACGGCCGTCCAGCATGGGGCAAAGCCGATTGTTATCGTGATGGACAATGGTCGCTATGGGACGATCCGGATGCATCAGGAGAAACATTATCCCGGACGGGTATCTGGGACAATGTTGGCGAACCCTGACTTTGTGACTTTGGCCAAGGCCTACGGGGGCCATGGAGAACTAGTGACGGAAGGGACGCAGTTCGCGGCAGCTTTTGCACGGGCAAAGGCCAGCGGGACTGTGGCGATTATTGCATGCAAGATCGACGAAGAGGCGCTTTCAACCGGGGCGACATTATCGGCAGTGCGAAAGGCCGCCGGCGGGTAACCAATTTTCGACGAAAATTGGATGGCGTCCGCAGGGCCCAGGTGTTTGATCGCATGGCTTGATGGTGCGATCCTTTCTCCGGAATGGAAGGACGCATTATGGACCTGTCACGGGAGCGCCACGACCACGCACGCCGTCAGAGCTGCAATACAGCGGT